>JAMCYN010000010.1 GCA_023474015.1 Armatimonadota bacterium | reverse complement strand
ACGCGCGGCCCAATCGATATGACGTTTTGAATGCAGCATGCCTATCCTCCAAGCATCAGCTTTTCGGATAGTATCCATCATGCGTGCGAGGAAAGGAAGGTGGGCGTGGTTGTACGGATACGTAAAGAGCGCGTTGCTATTCGCCTGGTCGATCTGCAGAACGCGTGGGGTGGCGGCACGGGCTGGGGCGACGAACTTGCGAACGCCATCGACACGTGCGCTCCAGTCACTATGAAATACATCCGACTGCGCATCGTTCGAGAAATCATCGGAGTAGATGCCCTTCTTCGTCTGGGCATCCCGGTTCTGCAGGCTGTTGTTCATCTGATACTGCGCATCGTTATATTTGAGGTCTTCAACATCCTGGATCACCTGGTGGATCTGGGCCATGGTGATCCGTGTGAGGCCGAAATTGCGCACTGCTATGGCGACCGAGTTCGGGGGGCAGTCCACGCCGCATAGAGCCAGGCTTCCTTCCGGCACTATCGGGAGCTTGGGAAAGTCGGAGGGCGCACCCTCAATACGTTTGAGTTCCCGTGCGGTCGCGCAGATGATGTCTCTTCGTCCGAGGTAATAGTCATAGTCGATACTGCAGTTGGAGCCGTTCACAGGGTCGCTTCCGACGCCGGTCCTGCCGAAGTTGATGATACTCACATTTCCAAGGGAAATCTCCGGCACTGGTTCGGAGAGGCCACTCGTGTTCGAAGATGGAGGGTTTGCCGCCGTGGTCTGGTCGACGCCATCATCAATATATGACGTCAAGTTCGCGGCTACTTCCATAAGCCGGACAAAATCGGTCCTGCCGGTATTAGCCGTCCCCCGATAGATGCGGTAGGCGGTCGCTCCGCTTATAGGCCGCCATGTAATAAGGCTGGTCTCTGACGCGGCGGTCTGACGGGAGGCTACGTAACCGCTTGCATACTCGGTTTCGCCGGATGCCGAGACTGCGGTCACCAGGTAGAAGTACTCCCCTGCCGCCGGATACCCCGGCTCGCCGAACCACCCGCCATCGACATAGTCGGCGCCCCTCTCCATCTGCTTCACATAAGTCCACCGCACTGTGTATGTGGTACCTATGGCCGGCTCGTTACCTGTGCCCAACCAGTCGACATAGTTGCCTGACTGCGCCCAATCGACACCCTCCTGGAATACGGTAGCCCCCTGGCTTACTTCCAGGATGTCGACTACCGGGTTCGGAGCGAGCAAATCCTCACCGCCGCCGACGGAGCCGCGAGTGATATTCGAGGTTATCTCGACTATGGCTTCCACCTGGGTTGTTTCCTTCAGGGGCGTGGAGTTCAGGGCATACCGGCGCTGGCCCGTGACATACGTCTTCTGCTCCCCTCGGACGGATTTCGTGGCAATCGACTTTGGAACAAGCGTGGTGGTCGGCAGGTCCTTTTGCAGTCGGAACCCCTGGATGTACGCGCGACCGGCGTTGGTAATGACTTCGATATTCTCTCCATCGCTTGTGCCTATGAAGCTGTCGAAGCCCCGGACAAGATAGCTCCCGGCCTGGTCATAAGTTCGCTCGGCTAGGTTGTGCAACAGCGAGTTGAGGCCCTCGGCCGCCGCGAATGATAGTTGGTCCTCGGTGATGGATGCGACCGTGATCCGGTCGCCCGGCAGCGTGCCAAGGAAGTCGTGAAGATAGATATTGGACTTCTCAAGCACCGTGGCGGTCACCTCGCCGGTTGCACGATCGAACTTGTAGATCGGGACTACTTTTCGCTCGGTGACATTATTGGGCAGGCTCTCGCCGGTCGTATCCCGTTCCTTCAAGGAGAACGCCCACTTCTCACGCTCGGCTGTTGGCTCGCCGGTTGCCGGATTGATGAGCGCCGCGTCCTGGTTGTGGCCGTAGTTATACTTGAGCAGTTCGACATACGCATAGTCCACGCCGGAGGTCTTCGCCGGGTCGTATGTGAGCACCGCCCCGGGCACGGTCTCGATATGCCCGTCGATATAGACGACACCCGTCGACAGGGTGAGGACGTTATTGGCGAGCTGGACCACCAGCCCGCCGATGATCGCCCCCTCCCGAAAGAGCAGATCGGCGATCTTCTTTCGCTCGTGGATTGCCAGATCCTGCTGCTCGTTGAGTTCCGAGTCCAGCAGGTCTCTGTCCTGGTGGTATCGCACCCGCTTGTAGTTCTTGGCGGGATCGAATGTATTCCTTGAAATAGACATCGCTGCCTCCCTTCTACCTCGTAAATAGCCCATTTGCATCATCCTGGGCGGCCCGAAGGGCCATGATGGACTGTTCCATGTTTCCTGTAACCTGTTCCCTATGACTATATCTTGATGACTCCGACAAGCTCCACGCGGGTGTCGGAAGTCTTGTTGAAATCAGGGATGTTCTTCACTTCGTAAAGGTAACCCGGCGTCTTCACCTGGCCGGTTGGGTTGATGGCCGGGTCGTAGACGCCACCCTCGGCATAGTCGGAGGCAAGACCGTCGACATACTCGACGTTTCCTCCGAAGAAGCCGTACTCGCGGATGGTGATGCCGTTGGCCTCGGCCTCATCGAATCGAAAGAACACCCCTATGATCTGTGTCTCGAGGCCGGTCTCGGAATAGCGGATGCCGTTTACCTCCAGCACGCCTTCGGGGTCTTCGACGAGAGAGGCTATCTTGTAGCACCGCTTCCTGGCACGTTCGTGCACAAGCCCAGTCTGCTCCACGCTCACATCCGGCGGATTCATCGGATCGACGAACGTGTCGTCGCCGTTACCTATGGCACAGTGAGTTATCCCATCGACGGGATCGCCTCTCAAAAGCCTGGCAGTGAGCACCCGGCCGCTTCGTGTTATGAGTCCAAGGGACATAGCAATTTCCTCCGGAAATTGGTGGAGAGTGGAGAGTGGAAAGCCCAGAACCATCGCCGCAACTCCATCTATTCTCATCTATGCTGATAAAGCACAATGCTTCGTGATCGATTCCTTTCATACCTGGATTGGATGGCTCTCCTCGATCAGCAAAGCGTATACGACTTGAGCTGTCTCTATATCAGGTGCAAGACGCCGCAGCACGAATATGTCGGCGTCGGTCGAAAAGTCCAGCGTCCTGACCACGGTCACAACGACATCGGCGTTGGCAAGCCCCGCGTCCGTTATCTCCAGCAGCACATCCACTTCCGCTATGCGCGTGATCCGCACTGTCAAGACAGCGTCAGTCTCGCGCTGGCAAGAGCCGGATACGGCGATACTGGCGTCGGCAAGCCGCTGGAAATTATTGGCAATGGCCATCGCCGTGTCGCAGTCCGCGACAAGGGCTGCGCTTACCAGCAGCGTAGCATCGGGCTCGAAGTCGAGCTGCCCACTCACGCGCGCCGCCATATCGTTTTCAAGCTGCAGAGCCCGAGTGATAGAGTGCCGTGAATCGCCGGCCCGCTCGAATGCCCCGGAAACAAGCATGCTGCTATCGGCATCTACACTGAGGGCTGCGGCAATGCTCAACGCGGTATCGACCTGGATGCTCAGTGCCCGTGTCTCGACATCAGGACCGAGCAATTCCCAGACAATACCAGTGTTTCTCGGGCCGAGAGTGTGGTTTCGAGGCAGGACCGTACCTGCACTGGTCGCCACGATCTTCCTATTGCCGCTACGAACTGCCACGCTTCACCTTGCCTTTGAGCGCGATCCCTCTGCCCACTATCACAAACACCTTGTTCCTGGGCAAAGCCGGGCCTTTCTTCATCTCAACAGGCTTGTTCTTGCCGGGCCTTATGGCCATCTCTTACTCCTTCACCGCGCACCAGCCGGCGGTTGATATGTTGAACATCTTGTAGGTGACAGTGCCCAGGTCTATCACGTCCTCCGAGTCACCCGCACCGCTGCCTGTGGAATAGACCTCTATGAGCTCGCCTCGCAGCTCCTCATAGCCAGTGCCGGTGTTTGCCACAAGCCATGGAAACATCGTAACCAGGCTATACCTTGCGTCAGGGTCGCATGAGGTGGCGAATCCTCCATTGGCAGCTCCGCAGTTCATTGTCTGGGCGGTGGCGCTGGAGTAACCGTTCCACCTGTTCAAGCCGTAGCAACTGCCCGGCATGACGTTCTTGCCGATGATGACCGGCTGGGGGTCCTCGCCAATCTTCGACCCCGCCCCGTAGCCGCTGACCAGTGTCGCTATGGTGACGGTATTGGGCGTGGAAACCGTGTCCCGAGCCGTGACCTGCACCCGCTCTATGTTGGCATCATCCTTTATGATGTAGCTCTTGTTCACGGTAAGGATCGAGGCGTCATCGACAGGCACGACCACATTGCTGCCGGCTGTCACAGCGCCCTGAGATATAGCTGTCTGAGCTGACCAGAACCTCTTGATGACTCCGCTATAGTGGCCGTAATAGGTCGCCACGATCTTGGTGACAATGAACACGTGGTCCAGATCGCCGTAGAGCCAGTAAAGGAACTGAGCTGCATCTTTAGCCGAGATCATAGTGGCCGCGCTTGAAAAGACGACTTTCACGCCAACATGGGTGGTCGCATTCCAGTAAAGATAGCCCTTGACGGAGATGCAGTCCAAGTTCGCGGTATCGTTGATGAACTGGATGTAGATATCCTCATTACCGGATTCACCCACGGATTTCAGGACATAGTAAGGCTCCGCCTGGGCCGAGCCGTCGTCATGCAAGCTCCAGCCGCAGGTGGTGACCAGAAAGTCCTTGAGTTTCACAAGCATGTCCGCCGTATTGGTGGCGGTGCCGGATGTCAAATGATAGGCCATGATTTTCTCCGAAAATAGTCGTTAGTCGATAGTCAAAAGTCGTGGGACCCGTGCTATACTGGGGCCTCGGTGCCCGTTATCCTGAGTTTGAGGTCAGTCTTGTTCTGGACCGGGGTGCCCGCGGGAACCGTGAACCTTCGCCAGAACGAGAGAGTAATGTCATGAGCCTTATCGCCCAATGCGAGTTCCGCGCCGGGTGTCGCCGTATCAAGTTCAGCCTGGGTGAGCGCCACCTTGCACCAACTTGATTCATCGGTGCCGGATGCATCCACCGGCTTGACCTTGAGAGTGGTATAACCCAGAGCCGAATAGACCGGTGTGCCGCTTGTATGCGCAGCTTTCGCGGTGCCGTTCTGGCCGCGCTGCACTGTGAGACTTGTCGTCCCTCCACCCGCTGTTACTATCATCTGCTCGGTGCCGATTATGATTGTGTCTCCGTCGATGAATCGAGCCGAAGCGAGAGTGATACCGGTCTGTATGCTGGTGATATCAGCCGCCAGAGTGGTCTGTTCGTTTGCGAGATAAAGCTCGCGATCTTTCGATTCTCCGTCCGTGCCGTTGTAGGTGTCCGAATCCGGACTCGTCAGCGTCCCCTCGGATATCTGCTGCGTCAGAGCCGCGTCTTTGAACAGGTGTATCGACATCGTTTCCTCCTATCCACCCGGCCAGCGGGTGACTCTGTAAAGATTGGTAGCCATCTCCAGGCTCGCTGCGGCCTCGGACTGGAAGTCCTTCTGCCTGAAGACAAACCGGCATGACCGGCTCGAATGCGCCAGTTTTGAGTGGTTCAGATGCTCACGGGCAAACCGGACTACAACCGGCCCCACGCCACGCTCCGTGGTCTCGACTTCGCATGTAAATCCCAGTCGCCGCTCGGAAAGCTCGACATCAAGGAGACTCTCCGCGTTCAGAACAAAACCATTTAACTTGGGGCCAGGCTTTCGGCCATGCCAGCGATTGATGAGTGTTCCGGCCCGCTCGAAACCCTGCGTAAGTGTCACATGGTCCGTGATCCGCCAGTAATGCCAGGTGCTTTGCTTTTTCGTAAGCCTGAACTCTGAGTTCAATAGCCTGCGACCGACAACAAACACATCATGCACGCGACCCGTCGAATGCAGAGCCACATTCCTTGATAGCGCTGCCTGGAAACCATCCTCCATCGACTCCTGAGAAAGCAGCCACTGCAGGAAGAAGACCTTCATGCCCGCCGGATGGTGCTCCGCCAGCGCATCCCTGACCCCCGGAACAAGGTTGCGGCACTCCACCCGGTAGACGCCCAGGCTATGAATGCGCCCGGGCAGCTTGGCATGGTTGGCGACCGACCGCTTGTTCAGCCGGAGGGCTTTCCTGAATGTCTCCTCAATCTCTCCCTTCCAGCCGATGTCAACAAGCGCGCGCCGAATCGCGGGAATCGTGCTCTTTCGCCGATATTGCTCGACGACTTCCCGTATCTCCCGACGCTGCGCGTCCGGGTCGCGGGTCGGGTCAAAGGTGTACCCGACTATCGCCGACAGTATCGGCAGGAACCTTGGATCGCATGCATCCACGTCCCAGATATCCGGTATGCGATCTATTAGGCTCTTTATCTCATCGAGTGTCGCGGCTGGAATGGCCAGAAATGCCCGCAGATCACCGGTTACGTCCTGCTCGCGGTAGATCGGCGGCAGCAAATCGAGGAGCTTATCATCGAAGTACCCGCTCATCACGTCGCGACCCTCATATCCAGATGCAACTCACCCAGCGACGCTATCTGCCCAGGCCCTATTGCTATACCATTTTGAGGCGAGAACATAATCACATGGCTCACGCCCCGGACTCCGTTGATTAGCGAGACGACATCCGAGAAATACACCGACTGCCCGAATGCCAGTTTATCGAACGAAAAGTACTGCCGCAGGGCGTCCTCTATCCGCATGCGTACCATTTCCGGGTTCTCGGTCGGATAGACGAATACTTCCGCGTCTATCGGCACGGGCCGGTAGCACGGGTCGAAGAGGTTCACCTCAATTGTTATGATTTTGCGGCTCTCAATGAACTCCGCCAGTTCCTGCTTCAGAAGCGGTGACGGCAGCCCGCCGCCGTCCGGCGCGACAGCCATGTTGACCTGATAATAACGGATGTTGGCACAATCGTTGGCGTCCAGCACCTGTGCCTTGGCGACTCCCGGAAAACCTTCGGCGAGAGCTTTGTAGTCGCTTTTTGTCACTGCCTTCCAAAGCGAGCGAAGTTCAGCAGGAGCCTGCAGCTTCGCGTGTTCAAGTGTCTCCCTATCCGCGCCATTTGTCGCGGAGATTACATTATTAACACCAAGTGGCACCACTACCACGTTGTGGTAGATGGGAGTCACTACGTCGCTCACAAGATTGCGGCCGAGATTGCCTTTCGAGCCGAGCGTTTCAAGATACTCGACAGTCACAGTATCGCCCGCAACGGGAATGGCCCCGTGAACCCCATCGCCGAATATGATGCGTGTGACATCCAGATCGTTAGTTTCGACCTGAAAGTGCCGGGATTCCGGCCCGCTTTCAAGGAAGAAATAGGACTCCTCCCAGTTTACGCCGCTAATATGGACCCGGACCGATCCGTGGGCAATACTCGTACAACTCAGCATAAAACTCTGGCCGCGCTCGCCGGTCACGGGGAACTCCTCGGTCTTGCGAACGCCCTGACGCGCTCCAACCTCTACCGATAGCCCGCCGCTGGAGATCGTGGCCCCTTCGACAGTCTCGAACTCGACGTCCCCATCATCAAGACGTGCCCTGCAAACCGTGCCGGATGGAATCGTGAGGTCGGCATCGAGTGCGGACGACACGCTGAATTGCAGAGTGGTGGTGGCCGCCACAGGCGTATCGAGCCTGTAGTTTATGAGCTTGCACAGGTTGATAACGTTCTGGCGCTGTCGCGCCGTCGGCAGGAACGCCTCGGCGGCCTGCGCATCAAGGTAATACGCGAGCATGTCGCCGACGCCGCAGAAGAGTTCAAGCAGCACCACGCCCAGATCGGACTCATTGAAGTCAGTCCATCGGTCGGTAAGCTGTGGAACCCGCCCGAGCAGTTCCTGGCGCAGGGACTCGTAATCCTTATTACTATATGTAATGCTTGCTCTACCCATATTCAAGTCCTCGGTTGTCAGTTGTCAGTTGACGGTTATTGGCCAGATAGCTCATCTCGGCAGAACGGGAACACCAGATTCCCGGGCACCTGCGTGTCAATCACCCTGTACGAAACGCGTATATATAATGTATTACAGTCGATTGCTTCCGGCGAGTCGTCAAACGAAACATCCGTGATGTAGACCCGCTTTTCCCAACGCTCAATTGCGTCGATCACATAGTGCCTGATGAGCCCCTTCAGCACATGGTCGTTCGGCTCGAATGTCAAGTCCTTCAGATGCGAACCGAACTCAGGGTTCATGAACCGCTCACCGGGCCGTGTTCCCAGTATCTGCAGGATACTCTCATGAATGTGCGCATGGTCCATCGACGTGACTGTCGATATCTGTGCTCCGCCGGAGCGTTTGGCAAATCCGAACGGGAACCGCAGTCCCTTGCCCAAGAAATCGGTGTTCATCAGTCTGGCTCCACACAATTGAAACACACCGCCCCGGAAGTAGCGTCGTCGCCGCCGGGTGTTGCTTCCGGGAACCGGATCACGAGATCAAGGCCATTTGAAAGCGAAAGATGGATGGTACCGTCAACCGCGATCATCCCCGCATGCCCGCTTTCCAGAGCCCGGAAGCTCTTGGCCCCGCCAGAGATACTGCGCGACTGCACTTCCTCACCGATACCGTAGACGCGAGAGATGCCGAGAACATCAATCGTGCCGCTCGGATTTATGATGGCCACGGCCCTCTCGCGATGGTACACGTCGATCCGCGTTCCGTCGGGCAGCAGGACGGTGTATCTGCCTGGCGAAGCCAACGTAGGCTCGACACCGTCCGGCAGGCCCTCGATGCCCGCCCCCTCATGCGTCACCTTCACAGCATCGGAAATCAGCGGCAATTCTCGGCCACCAGGCAGGGTAACCTTGCCGCCGACCGGTGGTGTGATCAGTGTTGGCTCTCCAGCCTCATCGATATGGCTCATCGTCCCATCGGGGAACACCCGCAGGAATGCCCCATTCGTAAACCCAAACAGCCTGCCGCCATCGGGAAGGTTCCGCACGGTGGTTCCCGCAGGCATCGATGTGAACGGATAGTAGTCCACCGGTACGGGCTCATCGATGTGCCGCAGATACTCCTGGGCGCTTTGAGCGTGCGCATCGAGCACTTGCTGGGCTTCCTGGCGCAGTGTCTCCGTTGATGCAAAGCTCTGCTCCGTCAGCGTCCGAATGACCTGCAAATCGCCCCGAATCTCAGAGAGTATCCCGGCCAGGGCCATAAGCTCATAGTGATGCTCCGATGAGCTTGTCTGCTCTATGATTGGCTGCGGGCTGCCTTCCGCCATATCAGTTCTCCCCCGGTCGTATGATTCTTATGT
>JAMCYN010000134.1 GCA_023474015.1 Armatimonadota bacterium | reverse complement strand
GAATTGATGCCCGCTAACGGAGGCGTGTTCCTGCAGGCCGAGAGCGAGGTATCGGCAATCAATATGGTCTACGGCGCGGCCTGCGCCGGAAAACGCGCGATGACTTCCTCGTCCAGCCCGGGAATCAGCCTTAAGCAGGAGGGGATATCATATCTGGCGGCCTGCGAGCTGCCGTGCGTGATAGTCAACGTGCAGCGGGGCGGACCCGGCCTCGGCAACACCCTGCCCGGTCAGGCGGATTATTTTCAGACAGTCAAGGGCGGCGGGCACGGCGACTACAAGCTGCTCACGCTCGCGCCGTGGAGCGTGCAGGAGTGCTATGAGTTTATGCCCCTCGCGTTCGACCTGGCCGACAAATATCAGAACCCAGCCGCGATATTGATGGACGCGATTATCGGGCAGATGCTGGAGCCGGTGAGTATGCACGGCAAGTTCACGATGCACGACTACTCCAAGACCTGGGCGACCAACGGCGCGAGGGGCCGCGCGCACAACATCATCAACTCGCTGTGGATCGACCCCGAGGTGATGGAGAACGTGAACCTGCGAATGCAGGCGAAGTACGCCATGGCCCAGCAACATGAGGTCAAGTATCACGAGTACCGGACCGAGGGCGCGGAACTTGTGCTGGTGGCGTATGGCAGCCCCGCTCGTATCTGCAAGACCGTGGTCGATATGGCGCGCGATGAGGGTATGTCCGTCGGTCTCTTGAGACCGATCACCCTGTTCCCATATCCGAGCCACCGGATAGCGGAGCTTGCGCGGGACGGAAAACGGTTCATGGCGGTGGAGATGAGCCATGGCCAGATGGTCGAGGACGTGAGATTGGCCGTCAACGGAATGGCGGATGTGGCGTTTTATGGGCGCAGCGGGGGGGTCGTGCCGACACCCACGGACGTGCTCAACGCCGTGCGCGCGAGCTTCGGCAAGCCGCCGGTTGTCTCCCGTTATCCTGCAAGCGAGAGGGAGGCCTGAGTGATGCAGAAAGTGTTCGAGCGGCCAAAGGGCCTCACCGAAACGGAATTCGCATATTGCCCCGGCTGCCTCCACAGCGTAGTGCATCGGATGATCGCGGAGACGATGGACGAACTAGACATCATCCACAACACCATCGCGGTTTGCCCGGTTGGGTGCTCGGTGTTTATGTATGAGTATATGTCCTGCGACGTGATCGAGGCCGCGCACGGGCGAGCGCCCGCCGTGGCGACCGGAGTCAAGCGCGTGCTGCCGGACCGGGTAGTGTTTTCCTACCAGGGCGACGGCGACCTGGCCTCGATAGGGACCGCCGAGATAGTGCACGCCGCCGCGCGCGGCGAGAATATTACCGTGATCTTCATCAACAACACGACCTACGGCATGACCGGCGGGCAGATGGCCCCGACGACGATGATCGGGCAAAAGTCCACCACGTGCAAGATGGGCCGTGACCCGCGCGTGAACGGCTATCCGATTCGGGTCTGCGAGATGCTCGCCACCTTGGACGGGCCGTGTTACCTGGAGCGCGTCGCGCCTACCAGTCCGGCCGGGCTGACAAAGACAAAAAAAGCGATCGTGAAGGCGTTCAAGAACCAGATCGAGGGCAAGGGGTTCTCCATGGTCGAGGTGCTCAGCAACTGCCCTCAGCAGTGGCATCTGACGCCGATTGAGACATTCAAGTTTATCGACGACAAGTTGGCCAAGGTCTTTCCACCGGGAGTGTTCGTGGACAGAAGCAATGTAGAATGATGAATGCAGAATGCAGAATGAAGGGACCTCATACAGGGGGTCATTCTGCATTCTGCAATATGCATTCTGCATTTGGAGAATGTGATGCATCAGGAAGTTAGAATAGCAGGCATGGGCGGCCAGGGGATAATGCTGACGGGGCAATTGCTCGCCTACGCGACGGTGCTCGAGGGCAGGAACGTGGTATGGTTTCCCGCCTACGGGCCGGAGACACGCGGAGGCACGGCGGACTGCACCGTGATAATGTCGAGTGATGAAATCGGGTCCCCGGTATCCTCTTCGCCGCACGCTTTGGTGGCCATGAACCAACTGCTGCTAGACAAGTTCGCGCCTGCTGTCAGGCGGGAGGGGCTGATACTCGTCAACAGCTCGCTTGCGAAGTCGCCCGATTATCGCAGCGATTGCCACATCGTCGAGATTCCCGCTAACGAGATCGCCGCCGACCTTGGGAACTCGAAGGTGGCGAACATGGTGATGCTGGGGGCGTATGTGCAGTTGGTGAAGCCGGTGGCATTTGATTCGATAAGAGAGTCGATGGAGGAGGCCCTGCCGAAACGAAACCACGGGCTGATTCCGTTGAATATTTCGGCGATTGAGAAGGGGGCGGAGTTGGTAGCGGCGAAATAACGAAAACTTCTACTGACAAGTATTGACAGGGGCAAGCAGGCTGGCATATACTTGCGTAACGGTTGAAGTTATTGACCACGGAGGTCAGTAGTGCCCTTGTTTCCAAGAGCTAGGCCCAGCGATGGGTTTACGATTTTGGAATTAGCGTTCGTGCTCAGCGCGACGGCGATCCTCATAGCCCTGATTCTTTCTATGTTCGGACGCGTCAAAGATATGTCTTATCGCGCGCAGTGCGCGTCTAACCTCAGGCAGCTCGCGTGCGCATTCACCCTCTATTCCACCGACTGGAACGGCTACTGGCCGTGTCCGGGCGGGCTTGTCGGAGACCGAAGCTACTGGTCCCAGAGCGGTCCCGGCGGGCTAGAAAGTTACCTAAGGCAGCGAGGGAATAAGTCGGTTTGGTGCTGTCCAACGATGCCCGATTGGACATGCGCATATCCTCCACGCACATACACAATGAACAGCTACCTGCGTGAAGCTCCCGATGGCACGTGTGATATCGAATACTACGCTTGCATCAAATATCTGAGCGGCATCAGGACCGAGCGGATATTGCAGCCCCAACGAACTATACTGCTTTTTGAAGGCCTGCCTCTCCTATGGGGCTGGGCAAACGCCAACAACGACCTGTACATCTACCGGTGTTGTAACTGGACAGGAGTTCGCGGATATTATGACAAGGTAGCCCGTACTGTCGACCCAGGCCACCCATGGCACGACAAAGTCAACAACTACCTCTATTGCGATGGGCACATCGTAGCTCGTCCCCCTGGCAAAAAGACTAAGGGCGAGTTGTCAACTTACCGCGAGATGTACGAGTGGTACGCCGACAAGAATACATTCGCGGCAAACTGCAAACTTCCGACATGGCGCAACATCTCATCCGAATAGGCCAGCGCTACTATGATGAGCACTGGGCGAGGCTGGTTTCGGCGCAGTAAGAAGATATCTAACTTCTAAACCTCTAATTAGGGCCGACCTGACAAGCCGGGTGGGATAGGGATGCTGGTCCTCTTGACGCCCCCGGAAGTTGCGCCCGACTTTCGCGGGAAACAGGGCCAATGCCTCTCTGACAGCCGACCGCAACAACCAACCTCTTATTCCCCCTTTCACATCACCGTCACGCCTCAAGCACGAAACAAAATGTGCACATGCAATCTTTAAGTTTGCCGAGGGTCACTGCTGGGGAAATTATTTACCTGAGTCAATCCATCCGACGCGCACGGTGAGGGAATTGGGCACAAAGGTCTCATCTTTTCCAGCAGCGAAGGCTGCACGCAAAACCAGTCCCGCAGGCAAGCTCGAAGACGCGTTGAACAGGGCTGTCTCGTTTCTGCTCGACGCTCAGACCGACGACGGTTACTGGCTTGGGGAGCTCGAAGGCGACACGATCCTGGAATCGGAGTATATCATATTGATGCGGTTTCTGGGTCGTGGAGACGAGGCGAAGCTCGCCAAGGCCGCGAATTATTTGCGATCTAAGCAGATGACGAACGGTGGGTGGTCGTGGTTCCCCGACGGGCCGGTGGATGTGTCGGCTTCGGTTAAAGCTTATCTGGCCCTCAAGATGACCGGCGCAAAGCCTGATGAGCCGTATATGCGTCGCGCCCGCGAGGCCATCACTCGCGCCGGGGGAGTGGCGGCGGTCAACAGTTACACAAAGTTCTATTTAGCCATGCTCGGGCAGATCCCCTGGGACCATGCGCCCGCTGTGCCCGCCGAGATAATGCTCCTGCCTAACTGGTTCTACTTCAATATCTACGCAATCTCGTCCTGGTCGCGGACGTTCGTCGTGCCGCTAAGCATAATCTGGGCGCGCAAGGTGACGAGGCGGCTCAGTGATGAGATGGGGGTTGGGGAGCTGATTAGGGAACAGGGAACAGGGAACAGGGAACAGTCTCTATTATCGTGGCGCGGGTTTTTCATCTTGATAGATAAGCTAATCAAGCTTGCGGAACAGTTTAGGCTGTTGCCGCTGCGGAAGGTGGGTTTCAGGCGGGCGGAGCAGTGGATGCGGGAGCGGTTCCAGCACAGCGCGGGGCTGGGCGCAATATTCCCACCAATCGTCTACTCGCTGATTGCGATGAAGGCGCTGGGATACGACGACATGCGGCCCGAGGTCGAGCGCGCCATGGAGGAGCTTAGAAAGCTGGAGATCGAGGAGGATGACACGCTCCGACTCCAGCCGTGCACCTCGCCGGTCTGGGACACGGCCATCGTCCTCAACGCCCTTGCCGAGGCAGGACTCGATCCGAACCACACATCAATGAGACGCGCGGCCGAGTGGATTCTGAGCAAGGAAGTGAAGATTCGAGGCGATTGGCGGATCAAGCGGCCCAACTTACGGCCCGGCGGCTGGTATTTCGAGTTCGCGAACGACTTCTACCCAGACATCGACGACACCGCGATGGTCCTGATGGCCTTGAAGAAGACCGGCGAAGTTGCGGGCAAAGATGATGCCTGCCGTCGGGCGCTCGATTGGCTTTTAGGAATGCAGGGCAAGGACGGCGGATGGGCGTCATTCGACGTGGACAACGACAATCGCATATTCAACTACATCCCCTTCGCCGACCACAACGCCATGCTCGACCCCAGCACCAGCGACATTACGGCACGGATTCTTGAAATGCTCCCATTTATGGGTATCACCATGGGCCACCCCCAGGCGAGGCGCGCGATTGAGTTTCTCAGGCAAGAACAGGAGCCGGATGGGTCGTGGTATGGCCGATGGGGAGTCAACTATATTTACGGCACATGGCAGGCGTTAAGGGGGCTAAGTATGATCGGCGTGGACGTTAGCGACCCCATGATCCGGCGCGGCGCTCATTGGCTCGCAAGCGTTCAGAACGCAGACGGCGGATGGGGGGAGAGCTGCATCTCCTACTGGCAGCCCGAGCAGAAGGGCCGGGGTGAGAGCACGGCGTCGCAGACGGCTTGGGCGGTCATGGGTCTGATTTGCGCGGGCAAGGCCGACAGCGCGGCGGTTCGCTCGGGGATCGACTATCTGGTCAAGACCCAGAACCCCGACGGCTCATGGTCTGAAGAGTCGTTCACCGGCGCGGGATTTCCAAAGGTCTTTTACCTGAGGTATCATCTTTACCGGCAGTCGTTTCCCACAATGGCGCTGGGAATGTATAGACGAGTGGAAAGCGGAAAGTGGAGAGCGGAGAGCCCAGAAGAGACTCCCTGATTGGATGGTGAGCAATGAGATTTCCCATAGGATTGACAACGTCGCTGGCGGCGTATATTGTCAGGAAGCGATTGGCGGGGGAGCGGTTCGTGCCGCTGGTGCTGATGCTCGAGCCGCTCTTCACCTGCAACCTGAAGTGCGCGACCTGCGGTCGAATACGCGAGTACAAGGACCACGTGTCGGAGATGATGAGCCTCGAGGAGTGCATCGGGTCCGTGAGGGAGTGTGGAGCGCCGGTGGTTTCGATTTGCGGCGGCGAGCCGCTTATATACCCGGCGATAGCCGAACTGGTCGACACGCTCGTGCACATGAGAAAATACGTCTACCTGTGCACAAACGGCGTGCTTCTCGCTGAGGCCGTCACCAAGCTGCGGCCGTCGCGTCATTTGCTGCTAAATGTCCATATTGACGGCCCAGCGGAGGTGCATGATTTCGTCGTATCCAAGAACGGGGCATACGAGTCGGCCGTCAAAGGAATTATGCTGGCGGCGCGTATGGGATTCCAAGTAACCGTGAACACGACCGTGTGCAAGCAGACCGATATGAATCAGATCGACGCGCTGATGGACAGACTCAGCCAGCTCGGTGTGAGCTGCTTTATGCTCTCGCCGGCGTATTCATATGAGGCGGTCGAGGCTAGAGACTGCTTCATGAGCAGGGCCGACATTCATGAGAAATTTCGGGACATCGACCGTCTCGCCGAACGCCACCGCCTCGCCGACTCGCCCATCTATCTCGAATACCTCAAGGGCGAGCGGGAGCTGCAGTGCACCGCATGGGGAAACCCCACGAGGAACCCCATGGGCTGGAGGTCTCCTTGCTACCTTGTGGCCGACCGGCACTTTGCAACATATAAGGAGCTTATCGAATGCACCGACTGGGAGTGCTACGGCATCGGCAAGGACCCGCGCTGCCGGGATTGCATGGTCCACTGCGGGTTCGAGCCGACAGCCGCCCTGATGGTTAACAAACAGCAAGGTGACCTGTGGAAGATGTTCAGGTGGCAGTTTGGCTAATTAATTCTGAGTTTTGAATTTTGAATTATGAATTGAAGGGAGGGCCATTCCTTCCCTAATTCAAAATTCATAATTCACAATTCAAAATTGCTTACGCTGGGGCTTGAGGTTGTGAAGAAGGTATTTGTGACTGGTGGTACGGGGTTTGTGGGGGCGCATGTGGTGCGGAAGCTGGTGGAGCGCGGCGACCGTGTAACCGCGCTCGTGCGGCTGCAGAGCAACACTTCGCTTATCCAACGTCTGCCGGTCGAATATGTCGTGGGCAACGTCACCAAAATGGACTCGTTTCTCCCGGCGCTGGAGGGTATCGACGAGCTATACCACGTTGCCGCCGACTATCGCCTTTGGGCGCGCGACGCTAGGGAGATTTACTTCAATAACGTCTCCGGGACTCTGAATGTAATGGAGGCCGCGCTCAGGCAGCATGTGCCGAAGGTTGTCTACACGAGCACGGTCGGCTGCCTGGGCATTCCGAATGATGGCTCACCGGGGGACGAAGACACGCCCGTGACCAGGAACGAACTGGTCGGTCACTACAAGAAATCTAAATATGACGCCGAGCGCATCGCCCTCGACTATGCCCGCAAGGGCCTTAACGTGGTGATCGTCAACCCCAGCACTCCCGTGGGCCCGGGAGACATCAAACCCACCCCCACGGGCAAGATCGTGCTCGATTTCCTGAACGGGAAAATGCGCGGGTATGTGGACACGGGCTTGAACCTGGTCGCCGTCGAGGATGTGGCCGAAGGTCACCTGCTCGCGGCCCGCAAAGGCCGAATCGGGGAGCGCTACATACTCGGCAACCGCAACGTTACTCTGCGAGAGATCCTTGAGACACTCGCGGTCATCACGTCTCGAAAGTCCCCCACCCTGCGGGTGCCTGGATGGGTCGCGCTGGCCGCGGCGATAGCCGACACGGCGGCGGCCAGACTGTCCGACAGAGAGCCCAACATACCCATTGAGGGAGTGCTTATGTCAAGGAAAAAGATGTTCTTCTCGGCCGACAAAGCGATATGCGAACTTGGCCTGCCGCAGAGTCCCATCGAGGACGCGCTGGCCGGATCCGTGGGGTGGTTCCGGGAACACGGATACGTTAAAGCCCCAGGTTGATCGAGAGGAACAGCAAGACGTAGATGGACACATAAGCCGCTATGGTCGCCCGCAGCATCGCGCGAACGAACCTCGGCCGGTACTGCCTGCACCACTCGAATATGAAGATCGGCAGGAAGACCATCGCGGCCTTCATCATAACGAACGTGCCGACGCCATAGCGCAGGTAGAATGCCATCAGCGAATTACCTTCATCGGCATGCTTACCGTGCAAAAGAAGCAGCGTGCTTATCAAATCCAGCGCGCATATTGCCGTCAGCACCAGGCTTTCTCTTGTCAGCGTCATGTCGATAACCCAGACCTCTCCAAGGTTTATATTCCCTCTTTGCGCGAGATTATCCAAGTAACATTACTGTCGCACGTCACACATTTGTCATGTGACGGCTCATAAAAAAATGCCCCAGTTTGTGGTTTAGCCGGTCACCCCTTGTAGCAATAACCTATAGAGGATCCGACAGGCACAAGTTCGACGTAAGGTGTAGTAAAATGGTCAGGAAGCGCGGAAGAAACGGCAGGTTCATATTGCCGGCGATGGGGCTGCTGGCCCTGTGCGTGATATATGTAGCAATAGCGGGATCCTGCTCGAACCCCAAAGCCAAGATCGACGCGAATCAGATTATAAGCCCCTGGGATACATCCAACGCCCCTCCACAAGTCGCGATTCATATCATCCAAAAGAACGCAACTCCCAAGCAAGCTTCGACATCTTTTATCGGGCAGAGGCCATCAAAAGTCCACAGGGCAGCCGAAGCGATGCGTGTGGCGAAATCGAACATGGACCTTGATCCGGTATCGAGATAGTATGCGAGCAGGAATGGGTTTCGTGGAATCGTTTTGGACGAAAGCTAGATTACTGCTTGGGCGCGGGCACGTAGGGATTGTCCCACTTCACCGTGTTTTCGATTATCTTCGTGCGTTGAACGGGGGTGACCGTCTGGACGTGCGTATCTAGGAAAAGAACGTCCATGCACTTGACTTCCTGCGGAGGAACTTTCATTGGTGGATTTACATTGAAGTAGTCGCCCACGTTCCGATTCACCCGCCTGCCATTGTGAAAATCGAACCAGTTATCGGCGAGCAAAAGATCGCGGCTGTGATTGCGCCAGGTGAGCGGCTTTCGAGGCACCACATCCACCTTGGTCATATACATATCCGGATTCGACTGGCTAACCATGTATGCGGTAGGGCCTGGGTACATGTAGCTCGACCCGCAGTAGAACCAAAACGGCATGTCCTGTTCTCGCGCGCCACGGTAGACGTCTCCGGGACAAATCCAGATGCGCTTCGGCTGCTGGCGGGCTCTGTCCCAGTCCTGTTGGTTTGGTTGGTGAATTTCGTTGGCTAGATCGCCCTTCGAGCCGGCTATGTAGTCAGGCAGAAGCGGCTTAACATAGAGTATCCAGGGGTTCTTGAATAGAGAATCGATAGGAGAGCACGGCAGGCCGTAACCGCTGTTGTCATCGATATAGCGGTTTATTGCAAGACCCAGTTCTCTGAGGCTCGAAATGCAGACGCGCATTTTGGCCGCTTCCTTGGCCTGCAACATCACAGGCGCAAGCATAGCGACC
>JAMCYN010000085.1 GCA_023474015.1 Armatimonadota bacterium | reverse complement strand
CCCATCCAAGCTCATAGAAATCGTCGCAAAACATTCCGCAACTTGGGGTGACAACCTAGACCTGATGCTTCAAAAGCTCAAAGCCATCGAAGAACCACCTTAGGCGCCCCTACAAACGATGCTCCTGAGGGAATTGCAGATTGATGATTGGAGATTGCAGATTGGGGAAACGGCCTTCCCTTCAATCTGCAATCTGCATTCTGCAATCTGCAATTCCCTTCCGCTATTTCCTGAACAATGCCCCCGAGAGCTTGCCTGTCGTCATATCCATGATCCGTATCGACTCCCGCGAGTTGGAAAGGTCCACAAAAGCCAACCTTTTGCCCGTGCTGTCCAGTGAGGGGAAACTGGCGGGCGCGGGGACAATTTCCTTCAGGTTGCCGCCATCCAAACTTATGGAAGCGATGCGCGGCTCGATGCCCGCGACCGACGTGAAAAGAATCCTCTGACCGTCGGGCATAAATACCGGCGGGTTCGTGCATCCCGTGTAATAGACCCCGTATTCCGTGTCGATATTCTCGGAGTAGACCAGGCGCTCCGACCCCGCTTCGAGGTTGCACGTCCATAACTGAAGGGTCAGTTTATTGAGTTCGGTGTTGAACGCCGTGAAGAGGATCGCATCGCCCTTGGGCGACCAGCAGGGGCTTATAAGGCTGTGGGTGACGCCCTCGGCGGGCTTGAATTGCGTGATCTGTCTCCCGTTGGCGCCATCCGTGTTCACAAGCCATAACTGGTCGTTCCTCACGAATGCCACCGTCTTCCGATCTGGGGATAAGGCGGGCCAGAGGTCGAAGATAGGAGGAAACCGGTTGGCCCCGACATTTTTCTGTGGCCCCATAAGTCCGAGGTCCGAGTGCGGATTGCCTGTCTCCGCCTCCGGCCCCGCGCCGGTGCGATGCGGCGTGGAGGCATCGGCATCCGGCTTGGACACCTTGCCTGGCTCCGGCTTCTGTTCGCCGTTTTGTTTCGGCTCGGGCTTTGGCTGATCCTCCGGCTTCTGCGTTACGAAGCGCTTGCCGGACCCGTCCAGCTTGTATGCGGACAGGTTCGCGTCGCGCATGCCCCATTCGGTCAGCAGGACCTCATTGCCGATCAATTGCGGCCCCTGCACTTGGGTCATCAGCTTGACCAGCGGCTTGACCGCATCTTTTCCACCTGCCACATTCACGATCAACAGCCTGCCGATGTCTGCCATTATAAGTTTCTTACCGTTGGGGAACCAAGAGACCTCGGCGGGGTCGGAACCCATGATCTTGGTGAGGGCTTTGCCCATGCGTCCGTTCGGCGTGCCCGTGAAGAGCTCGGTCTTGTGGTTGACATCGGACTGAAACGCCAGCAACTTGCCATCCGGCGACCATACCGGCGACCAGTACGACGCACTGCTGCTCGTCGTGAACTTCTCCAGCACCCCCCCGGTGGAGCGGCACACGGCGAGTTCCGGGCTGTATGAACTCAGCATCGACACCTGGCAGGCGATTTTCGTTCCATCGGGGGAGAGGGCCGCTCCCCTGGTCGGCATCCCTTGAGAGGTGAGCCGCGTCAGATTCTTCCCATCCGTGCCGATGCGCCATATCGCGGGTTCGCTCTTCCTGCTCGATTGGAAGTACAGCTTGGTCCCGTCGTTGGACCATATCAACTTCTCTCCGTTGAATGTCCGCACGCCGATGCGTTTGTCCATGCCGGTGGTGAAGTCGATTATTGCGATCTTGAACCCGCTCCGCACGTCAGGTATCGCCATAGCCAACTGCTTGCCGTCCGGTGAATACGCAAGCGCCGCGCAGAAGCCCTTGTAGATGAGTTTCATCTCTTTGGTGGCAATGTTCACGGTCCAGATGCTTGTGCCGGTGGATCTCCCGACAATGAACGCGATGGTGCTCCCGTCCGGCGACCACACCCACTCGCGGCACCAGAACTTCGTGGCTAGGCCGGTCGAGCCTCCTCCGGCCATCCGCGCGAACTTCAGGTCGCGGGAGTTGCCGTCATTCGACACCATCCCGTACGCCACCAGCGATCCATCCGGCGACCACACGGGGTTCTCAGCGCCCGCCGGAAGCGCATCGACGGGCTTCTCGCTGTCCGGTTCGCCGTTTGCGTCTATCGACATGAAAGTCGTATTGCCTTTGCGGAGCGTGCCGAAGACGATGGTCTTCCCGTCCGGAAGCCACTTAGGCTCGTGAGCGCCCCTGACGGTCATCCGCTTCAGGCCGGTCTTGTCGGCCTTGATCAGCCAGAGGTCCGGTATCCCGTGAGGCGAGCCCGCGGTGAACGCGATAGTCGAGCCATCGGGAGACCATGCGGCATCCCAGCCCCCGTTCGGTAGAGCCGTATCGGAGCGCCCCGGGACAACAATACAAACCACCCCGAGCGCGACAAGAGCAGTAACCAAATTGAGATTTCTCAAACCAACACTCCTCCAAAAAACAGTCTGTGCCTTAATTCACTATAATCTTTCCATGAAATATACGCAAGAGCCGGGGGTTACAAGGAACACAAATCCTAGTATAATAGAAGAGGCGAGACCATCGCGGAAAGAGAAATAAGTGATCGGTATTTCAAAACTGTACTGCGGAACCGTGGAGGCATCCGACCCTCTGCGTTACGGACGTTTATCAAAAGACCTTCCATCGCATCTGCTCCAGTTCTCCAGCGACAAGAAACCGGTCGTCGTCTGGAACGTGGGCAGACGATGCAACCTGCGCTGTGTCCACTGCTACTCCCAATCGCACGACCAGGAGTACACGGGCGAACTGACGCACGAGGAGGGTCTGAGGCTTATAGACGACCTGGCGAGTTTCGGCGCGCCGGTCCTGCTATTTTCCGGCGGCGAGCCGCTGATGCGGCCCCGACTGTTCGAGTTGATTGCGCACGCTCGCGAGAAGGGAATGCGCGCGGTAATCTCTACCAACGGCACGCTGATCACCCCTGATGTGGCGGGGCAGCTAAAGGAGTTCGGGCTTTCGTATGTCGGGGTCAGCCTCGACGGCTTGGAGGACACCAATGACCGCTTCCGAGGCATGAAAGGCGCCTTTAACCTGGCGCTCGAAGGCATCCGCAACTGCCGTAAGGCCGGGATCAAAGTGGGCCTGCGCTTCACAATGAATCGCCGAAATGTGCAGGATATAGGCGGAATCTTCGACTTACTCATCCAGGAGGACATCCCGCGCGTCTGCTTCTATCACCTCGTCTACGCGGGGCGCGGAAGCAAGCTCGTCGCCGAAGACCTCTCGCGCGAGGAGAGCCGCAAGGCGGTCGATCTGATAATGGACCGCACGCGCGACGCCCATGCAGCCGGCATTCCGCTCGAGGTGCTCACTGTCGACAATCACTGCGACGGCCCATATCTCTACCTTCGCACCCTGCGTGAGAACCCCGAGCGGGCCAAGGGCGTCCTCGAACT
Organism: Armatimonadota bacterium; assembly: GCA_023474015.1. The sequence goes on along the minus strand of JAMCYN010000085.1, from coordinate 5,842 downwards.
GCTCAACATGAACGCGGGCAACAGTTCCGGCATCGGCATCGGCTGCGTCAGTTGGGATGGCGAGGTGTACGCCGACCAGTTCTGGCGTCACTATTCGTTCGGCAACGTCCGCGAGAGGCCGTTCAGCGAGATATGGATGGACACTTGCGACGAAGTAATGGCGGGGCTTAAGGACCGCAAGGCGCTTATCAAGGGCCGCTGCGCATCGTGCAAGTGGCTGAGCGTCTGCAATGGCAACTTCAGAGTCAGAGCCGAGGCCGTCACAGGCGACCTCTGGGCCTCCGACCCCGCGTGCTATCTTACGGACGAAGAAATAAGGAACAATGCAGAATGATGAATGCAGAATGCAGATTGGCCTAGCGTTGTGAGGTCCCTTCATTCTGCATTCTGCACTCTGCATTCTTCATTTGATGAGGTTCTATATACCGTGCAAGATACTGTTAGACTTATATTCTGGGAATTGACCGCGCGCTGCAATCTCAAGTGTCAGCACTGCCGCGCCGAGGCGCAGGACGACTTCGTCGCTGGCGAGCTCACGACCGATGAGATTCTGCAAGTGGCGAAGGATATCCGTGAAGCGGGGGACCCGATAGTGATACTCACCGGCGGGGAGCCGCTGGTCCGCCCGGACTTCTTCGAGATCGCGGAGGGCTGTACCAAGCTCTTCACCCGCGTGGCGCTGGCGACCAACGGCACCAACATTGACGATGCCAAGGCTCGGCGCATAGCCGATGTCGGCATCCAGAGAGTAAGCATCAGTCTCGATGGCGCGCTGCCCGCGACGCACGACGAGTTCAGAGGCATCAAGGGCAGCTTTGCCGCCGCCCTGAAAGGCTTCGATGCGATGAAGAATGCGGGCCTGTCTCTTCAGGTGAACGTGACGGTCACCCAGCACAACGACGCCGAGATCGAGGACCTGCTGAACCTGTGCCTGGAGCGCGGCGCGGACGCATTCCATGTGTTTATGCTGGTCCCGGTGGGCTGCGGCGCGCAGATCAGCGACGATGTCCGACTGTCACCGAAGCGTTTCGAGGAGCGGTTGATCTGGCTCTTCGAGAAGTCCATCGAACTGCAGGGCCGCATACACATCAAGGCGACGTGCGCTCCGCAGTATTTCCGGATCATGCGCGAGATTTCCCGCAAGAAGGGTATACCGCTTCCGGAGAGCGGCCACGGCATGCACGCCACCACGCGCGGCTGCCTGGCGGGTTCGGCGGTCTGCTTCGTGTCCAGGGTGGGGGACGTCCAGCCCTGCGGCTACCTGCCTATCCAGATCGGCAATGTCCGTGAGCGCAAGTTCGGTGATATATGGCGCGATTCGCAAGTCTTCGCGGAGCTTCGCGACCCGAACCGGCTTAAGGGCAAGTGCGGCGCGTGCGAGTATCGCAAGGTTTGCCTGGGCTGCCGCGCGAGGGCATACGCGGAGAGCGGCGATTACCTCACCCAGGAGCCCGACTGCCCATACATACCCGCGAAAAGCTTATCTTAATTTTGGCTTAAATTATCCCCACTCATTGTGTCGTTCAGGACGCTTAGGTTAATGCTAATGGCGTAAGATGGACACGGATGATCGTGCTCGGGGAGCCTGGAAACGTGCGGGCATGCTCTAATTCACTTGCGAGGCTTTGTGAAAAATGGTATGATGTTTTAGATTGTGCGGCGCGTCTCAATCTGCACTACTGAGCGTGCCGTGGAGGTGGGCCAAAGTGGAAGAACTCTCGTGTTGTGGCGTGTTCGATTGCGGGCAATGCGAGTTCCGCAAAGAGGGCACATGTCCGGGATGCGAACGGGGCAATCTGTTCCTCGACAGATGGGGCCGTACGCCCTGCGCAATCTACTCCTGCGCTCGCGCCGAGGGCCTCAAGAGTTGCACGGAATGCACCCGCCCATCCTGCACGCTTCGCAAGACATCCGACAACGTCTGCCCGCTTCGCGCGGGCATCGAAGACAAGAGCCACTGGGCGTGGCGCATCGCACAGCACCTTGGAAGCAAGGGCGGTCCGTGCCATGCGCGCCACACCGTTCCCCTAAAGAGCCTGATGCGTATGCGATGGTACCTTGGGGCATTGGAGGGCTTCCAGGAGCAGGGCATCGACGTTATCTCCTCGCGTGAGCTAGCCGACCGGATAGGGATGAGCTCAGCGATAGTGCGCAAGGACTTCTCCTACATCGGTGAGCTTGGCACCCCCGGCCTCGGCTATCGGGTCGCGTACCTCCAACAGCGCATACATGACATCCTCGGCAGCAATACCTGTCTGATCGTGTGGGTGGGGGCGCAGTGGCTCAGCAACGCGCTGAGCATGTTCATCCCGACAATGGACCTCAACTTCCGCATCGTCGCCGCTTTGGACACGCGCCCTGAATGGATTGGCCAGAAGATCGGCGAGTGGGAGATACTACCGCTCAGCGACCTTCCCGCCCTGCTTGCCGGAGGGGGCGTGGACGGAGCCGTGCTCGCGCTGCCGGAAGACGCGCGCCGCGTGGCAAACATACTCGTTGAGGCTGGTGTAAAGGGAATTCTGAACCTGACTCCGGTGACCCTTGCGGTTCCGCCCGAGGTAAGTGTGCGTCATGTCGATCTGCTCGGCGAGATGATGGCCCTCGTGCTCGAATGCAGCGAACCTACCCCGCCGCACGCCGGTGGAGTCCAGCCCCGAGCGAAATGATGCCGGGTCGGAATGGGTAAGAACCCTTGTGTTGCTTCGGTTCTGAAGGGGCCGAAGGCCAACCTCTGTACGTGAATATTGCACTATGCCCTGAAGTCCCAGGAGGCGCGCGACTTGGATACCATATATGCCTGGTTCCGCCACAGGCCCTTGAGGCTGATCGGCGGTTTCCTCGTTTTTCTGAGCGTGGGCTTGCTCGCGTTCCTCGTCCTCCTGGATATGCTGGCCGGACTGCGCAATCCCTATCTCGGGATTATCGCATATCTTATCCTGCCTATCATTCTGATCATCGGTCTGCTCCTCGTGCCGCTGGATTCGTGGATTCAGCGCAGGCGCGTGGCTCGCGGTGAGCCGGTCTATCCCACTGTCGATCTGTGCGATCCGGTCCAGCGCAGAATCGCCACGTTCTTCGCCGCGACAAGCGCGGTCATTCTCATAGTAATGACGGTCGTCACCTACAAGGGCGTCCAGTATATGGACACGACTACATTCTGCGGAAGAGTCTGCCACCGGGTGATGATCCCGGAGTTCACGGCGTACACCAGGTCCCCTCACGCGAGCGTGGCCTGCATCGAGTGCCACATAGGGCCGGGCGCTTCCTGGTTCGTGCGCTCAAAGCTCTCCGGTCTGCCGCAGGTTTGGCATTACACCATCGGCGACTACCCGCGCCCCCTTCCGACCCCCGTTGTGGCGCTCAGGCCGAGCCGCGAAACCTGTGAGACCTGCCACTGGCCCGAGGCTTTCTACGGAAGCACGCTGATAACGCGAGCTACCTATCAACAGGACGCCGGGAATACCCCAGTAGTCAAGTCGATGTTCATGCGGGTCGGCAGCGGAGGGGTGCAGGGGTCGGGAATCCACAGCCACATAATCAACAAAATCCATTACCTGCCCGCCGTAGCCAAGCGCACTGAGATCGCATGGCTCCGCATAGAGCGCCCGGACGGCACGAAGCAGGAGTTTGTCAATCCGACCTACAAGGACGACCTCAAGAAGATTCGCCGGGGCGAGGCGGTGCGTCTGATGGACTGCATCGACTGCCACAACCGCGCCGCCCACGACTTCGAGCCGTTCGAGTGGCTGTTGGACGACTCCATAACCCGCCGCCGCGTCGATGCGTCACTGCCGTTCATCAAGCGTCGGGCGATGTTGGCCGTGGGGCCGATGGACCGCCTGCCGACAGTGCGCGAGCAGGCGCGCGTCGTGTCACGCATCAGGCGCATCACCTCATATTACGAAGATGAGTACCCGGATATCTACAAAGTCAAGGCTGATTCCGTTCGGCGATCCGTTCGGGCCATTGAGAGAGACTATCTCGGCAGCGCATTCCCTCACATGCGCGTCTGGCCAGGCTCCGACATTGCGCCGGGCACGTATCCGAACTGGCGGACTCATGAAGGCTGCTTCAGATGCCACGGCGCGATGGTAGCCGTCAATCCCAAGGCGGGTAATCAAGAGATATCGGCTGACTGCAACTTCTGCCACAAGGACCAGTCGAATCTGGGTATAACAGGCAAGACCATGGCGCGTAGACCTATGGGCCAGCGTGCCTGAAAGAGGAGTCTGGAATGAAGTATCGGAGAAAAAGTCACGTAATCACTTTTGTTTTTGTCGGGCTGTTGTTCACCGCGATCGCTTGGGCCAGGCCGATGCACATGAAGGTATTCACGGACACATACAATATCAGCGGCATGTCAATGCTGGGGAAGGCTTCGTGCGCCATATGTCATCCTTCCAAGACCAGCACCGCGACGCTGAATCCCTATGGCAAGGACCTTCTGGCGGCTATGAAGTTAAAGAGGGCCAAGACGCTCACCAAGGCAATCCTGCTGTCCAAAGAGAAGGCTGATTCGGACCGCGACGGGTTCAGCAATGTCCAGGAGATCAAGGCCGGTACTCTCCCGGGCGACCCAAATAGCCATCCGACCAAAAAGAAATAAGGGGTAGTGCAGAATGCAGAAATCACTAGCCCCGGTGTTTCGGGAATTTATTCCCCAGACCTGTCGACCTAGCATTCTGCATTCTGCACTCTGCATTTCTCCAGTCGCGCCCTTCCTCTGCCCATAATTACATATAGGAAGACAGAAATTCGGGTTGACTAGCGGCTGAAAGTGGTGTAAAATACGGTTACTGGTGGGTCATGCTTGTCGCACGGCAAGGGCAGAATGTGCGAAAGGCTGAACCGATGCGAGTGGGAAGTACAAGAAGGAATAAGGCAAACCCAGGATCAGCGGGGGGCTTTTCCCTCGTTGAGTTGCTGGTCGTTGTGTGCATCCTGGGTGTTCTGGCTGCCATCCTGTTCCCCATATTCACCAAGGCAAAAGAGAGCGCCAAAGTATCCGAATGCCTGTCTAACATGAGGCAGATAGGCGTCGGTCTTCATTTATACCTCGACGAATACAATGGGCGGTTCCCGTCCGCCGTCCCCTGCGGCTCCCCTTCCTTCTGGAGCGCAAAGAACCGCAAGACTTTGCAGGAACTCCTCGCTAACTACGTCCAGAAAGGTCTGACCTTGGCGGATGCGAGCAGCCATGCCGTATACACGAGTGCCGGCGTTTTTGCGTGCCCGAGCGATACCGGCGGAGCGGACGATCTCGCGGAAAAGATCGGCATTCGGAAAGATATGGCGGTATGGAAGTCCACGGGGAGCAGTTATGAGTATTATGCCTCGCTCCAGGAAGACTGGGACCACGCCGGGGTCGCTGTGCCCTGGACCTCATTAGCTCCGCTTATAGTTGTTAACGGCGAGTTGAGGCGCGTGGGCGCCCCGACTTGGGCGTTTTCTTCACTTTCCAGGAAAGCGGTCCTAGGTGACATGTTCTACTGGCACATGGGTGACCGCACCCCGGATAACTGCCTCGCCTACTGCAATACCCTATTCGCCGACGGCCACGCCGAACGCGTGAGGGGTGGGTGTCATCTGGAAGCGAGGCTCGAACGCCTGAAACCATGGCACTCATATACAGAGATGGGGACAGAATAGTCACCGCGAATCATCACTAATAATCCTCTAAAAGGCGGACGCACTCAAAGCGCCCCGCCTTTTTGTTGTGTGCGCCCGGCAGGGCGCTGCGACTAGGGGGTGGGAGACCCCTGTGGGCCTTGGTGACAGGAACCACTAGCTGGACCCCAAGGGCATTTCCGCGAGGGTGTGTCTGGAGGAAGGGGCAAGCAAA
>JAMCYN010000082.1 GCA_023474015.1 Armatimonadota bacterium | reverse complement strand
TTCCTCGATATTGTTGACCGAACTCGCGCCGAATGACAGAATTTCCTCCACGAGTTCCACCGCCCGACCTTCCGTGAAGTCACGGGAAGAAATCAGGTCGAGCTTTAACGCGACCACGCTCTTGCCGGCGCGAGCGGCATCGCGGACGGCCTCGATATTTGCCAGGTTGCCGTGTCCAATCGGCACATCCGTAAGCACCACCACGTCAGCCGATACTATCAGTTCCGCGTGCTTGAGCTGAGATTCGGGAGTTATCGGCGAGAAAAGTGGCTGCGGGACATGGGCGATATCCAGCGCGTCGGCAACTTCCTGATCCGCGTCACCCAGGCTCAGAACGCCGGACGATACACTATAGCCCCTGCGCACGAGCCTAGCCATAATCGGCGCGCCAGTGCCGCCGCCACCAACGACATGCACGCGCGGCGGCCTGTCGAACTTCTCCGACGGCTGAGGGTCGCGAGGCTTTACGCCGGCGATTATGTATGGTTTGTGGCTGGTCGGATGCCTCCGCACCCACACTTCCGCCCCGTAGACCCGGCGGACGTTTTCCGAGGTGATGACTTCCTCGGGAGAGCCGACAGCCCGCACCGTCCCCTGCCCGATCAACATCAGCCGGTCGCAGTATTGGCTTGCCAGGTTGAGGTCGTGAAGCACCGCAAGGACGGTTAGCCCACGCTCCCGATTCAGGCTCTTAACGAGGTCCATAATCTCGAACTGAAAGCTGATGTCCAAATGAGAGGTCGGCTCATCGAGCAGAAGAACTTCCGGCTCCTGTGCCAGCGCTCTCGCGACCATCACGCGTTGGCGCTCGCCTCCGGACAGCGCATTTATCGGCCTGTCCTTCAGGTGATCGGTGCCGGTCCGCGCCAGAGCATCCATGGCGATTTCCACATCTCTGGAGCCTTCGACCGCGAACCTGCCGAGCCGAGGCGAACGTCCCATCAGCGCGATCTCGAGCACCGTGAAATCAAATGCGACTAACGTATCCTGCGGGACCACCGCCACCCTGCGCGCGAACTCACGCGAGGGTATGGTGTATATGTTTTTTTCGTTAAGTTGAACAAACCCTGACATCGGGGCCAGCGCCCTGGACATTGCCCTGAGCAGCGTTGTCTTCCCGCTGCCGTTGGGCCCGATGATGCCCACGAACCCCGCGTCCTCGACTTCAATTGAGATGCCGTTAAGCACCACGGCGCCATTGTAGCCCGCAACCAGGTTGTCCGCCTTGATCTTTACGCCCATAGATTTGCTCGGGGTTCATTTTACCAGATCAGGCAGACGAAATACAATGCACGTAATTCTGATGTACATTGACTATGCTGCATAATAGGCAGTATAATAGCTATATGGCAGTATAATATACATTATGAGGTGCGATCTGCTGGATAATCAATCCTTGCTCGACGAGATAGACTACAACATATTGAAGCTGTTGCAGGCCGATGCGACTATGCCAAACGCACAATTGGCAGGCAAAGTCGGCCTGTCGCCGTCCGCATGCCTTACGCGAGTCAAGCGCCTGCGAGAGCGGGGTATTATCAAGCTCTTTACCGCAATCGCGGACGAGCAGCAGCTCGGGCTAGGGGTTGCCACATTTACATTCGTTTCCCTGTCCCGACACAGCCGGGCGGCGGCGGAGACCTTTGTCAAAAAAATCCGGGAGATACCGCAGGTGATGGAGTGCTACAACATAACGGGGAGTTCGGACTATCTGCTGAAGATACTCTCCCCGGATATGTCATCTTACCGAGATTTCGTCATCGACACTTTGCTTGAAATTCCGGGAGTGGGGCACGCGGAGACATTAGTCGTGCTCAAGACCGAGAAACGTGAGTTCAATCTACCGCTAGGTGATGCCAATGCGCGGAGGGCAAAATGACTGATCTAAATCTTTTGAAACTGAAAGCGAGCTTGCTGACCGAGGGCGTCGACTTCGCGCCGGGAGCTTTCGACGAGATCGGCACGCGCTTCAAGGAGCAAAACCACGGCCTCTTCGGCTGGGATTTCGTTAATCACAAAGGCATAGAACTGCCGGATGATTTCGTGCTCTCCGACGGAACGGTAGCCCAGTTTCGCTACAACCCATCGTCCCCCTACAAAATCGCAATTATTAACGGGGCGCACATTGTCACCGACGGCAGCGAGATTCTCGACCATGTGAGCCTGATCGCCAGGCCGAAATACTACGACCAACTCACCGAGAGCGGCGCGACCATGCGTCAAATCGCCCAGGTCGGCGGCGAAGATTGCTTTTTTATCTGTTATCAGAACTACTGCTCCCACTTCGCCAAAGGGGAACAGTGCGCGTTCTGTAACCTCGTTTCCACGAAGAACACCTACGACTCAGTGCTCACCAAGAAAAACATCCACGACATCGGCGAAGCGGCCGCGGCGGCTTTTGCGGAGGGGATGTGCAAGCATATTCTTCTGACGGGCGGGTGCTTCAGCCACGAAAAAGAGGTGCCGCTGGTGGCGAGTATCGTCGAAAGCATCCGCGGCGCGCTCGGCGTGACGACCGTGCCGGGGACTATTCTCCCTTCGGCGACGACTCTCGAAGACGACATTCGGCGCTACAAAGACACCGGCATCGGGGCAATCGGTTACAGCATGGAGATTTGGGACGAAACGTTCTACAATGCGATTTGTCCCGGCAAGGCAAAGAGCGTCTCGCACGACGCCTTCTTCGACGCGATCAAGAAGGCTGTTCGAATATTCGGCGCGGGCAACGTATACGGCGTGCTCGTGATGGGGCTGGAGCCTCGCGAAAGCTTCATCGAGGGTATCCGCGCGCTGTCTGATATCGGCGCAAACATCGTTCCGTTCGTTTGGAGTCCCAACCCCGGCTCGAAGCTCGAAGGCCATCGCGCTCCCTGCGCCCAGTGGTATATCGACACGATCCTGGAGGCAGCCGAGATAGTCAACGCGAGCGGCGTTCCTCGCGGCGACGAAAACCACTGCTACCGATGCGACGGCAACTCCCTGCTTCACGACGCTTTGCGCTGACATACCCGCGCAAAGCCCGAGGGCATGATCAAATGCAAACTTGCTACGACTCTGCCCCTGGTGTCAGGCTGGGCTTTGGGTTGCGCTCGGACCGGCGATTCCGGCGGGATTTCGCGCCGGACAGGACCGTCTCCAGAAGAGGCCCGAAGCTGGAAACCCGACGCGCCTGCACTGCGAGCTTCCATAGCGGCTCCATCTTCTTCCACGCGCCGGAATAGACCACGTGCCGGAGCTTCTCAGTCAATTCACTCTTGGCGCGAGCGCCCTTGAATATTGAACCCCAGCTATAGAAATCCCGATACGCCTCCCAGTAGCCGTCTTCAAGGGCGGATGGGGACACGTTAGCGGGTTGGTAGACAACGTGTCGTGTATCGTATAGGTCCCAGTTCGATGTCGTAATGCGACCAGCTTCAGTGAGCCGCCTGCGAAGCGCGGTGCCGGGGTATGGGGTGAGGATATGGAACGTGGCTGTCTCTATCCCCTGCTCAATAGCCCACTCCACGGTACGGGCCGGGGTCGCTTCGTCGTCGTGGTCCAGGCCGAAAACGAAGCTTGCATTAATCATTACACCCAGTTCGTGAAGACGCCTGACCGCCGTGTTGTAGTCCCCGTGCAGATTGTGGTACTTGCCCTGCTCCCTGAGGTTGGAGGCGCTGAGAGTCTCGAAACCGACGAACAGGCTTCGAAGACCACTCTCCACGGCACTTTCGAGCAGACCCGGTTCAAACGCGGATTGGACGGTTCCCGCCGCCTGCCAGATGCGGCCCATTCCCTTCATACCGTCGAACAAGGCCCGGGCAAAGTGGGAATCCGCAAAGATGTTGTCGTCCAGGAAAAAGAGGTGCTTCCCCGGCAGACGCTCGATCTCAGCCAACGCGTCATCCACGGACTGCGTATAGAACGACTTGCCGCCGGCAAAGAACGCCTCCTTGTAGCAGAAATCGCACGCATGCGGGCACCCCCGGGAGACCACGAGCGAGTTCGGAGCCAGATAGAGGTGACGCTTGATGAGGTCTCTCCGGACGAGCGGCTGTCCGAGCAGGGTTCGCTCAAGGGATTGATACACCTTGTGCGGGGAGCCGTTCCGAAAGTCACTCAGGAACGCGGGCCATGTGTCTTCGCCGGGCCCGAGGCATATCGTGTCGGCGTGGGCGGCGGCTTCGTCCGGCATTGAGGTCACGTGCAGGCCGCCCATTACCACATAGCACCCCTTTGCCCGATAGTGATCTGCAATCTCGTAGGACCGATAGGCGGATGTGATGTATGCCTCTATGACGACGAGATCGGGCTCGTCGCTCAGGTCCAGGCGCTCGACGTGCTCGTCCTGAATCGTCACCACGTCGGAATCGCTCAGGTAGCCCGCCAGCGTAGCCAGGCCCAGCGGCGGGAACAGCGAATACTTGATGGAGCGCCAATATGGGCTCCGCGCCTCCGTAAGAGCTGGAAGGATCATCTTAACTTGCATTGTCGTGCTCCTTTCGGCTTCCAACTCCAACCCTCAATATGCTCGCCAGGTCCGTCAAGTAGTCTCCGAATGCCTTCCGCCCCAGGGCGGTAATTCGGTAGAGCGTCCTGGTCTTTTTGCCGACGAACGATTTTTGCATTTCGATGTAGCCCTTGTTTTCGAGAATGGCCATGTGAACGGACAAGTTGCCGTCGCTTAGTCCCAGGTCCCGTTTCATCGCCAGGAAGTCCGCCTCGCCGACCGCCGCCAGGTGCGAGATTATCGTCAGCCGGGTCTTCTGGTGGATGGTATCGTCTATTTCGCGTGCCATAGACCTACCATCCATACTTCCTGGACATCCACAGGCCAAAGCCAATGTGATACAGACCCATCGAGACGCCAAGCAAGTAGAAGCTGCTTATCGGGCCCGACAACCACACCAGCCCGACCGCGCCTGTCAGCAGTTGGAGCGCGCCGAATATTCTGACTTCGCGTACCGTGAACATTCCGGCCGCGCACAGCGCCGTCCCGTGCCCCAAGGCCCAGACAGCCGGTATGGCGTCAATCGATCCCTGGTGCAGACAGACCAGCGAGATCACGAGCCCAACGAACACCCCCGGAAGCACGGCCTTGACAATCTGAAGAGTGGCCGGGGTCAGGAAACGCTGGCCCATCTTCCTGGCCTTGCGCTGTGCAAGGTAAAAATCCTGCGCTATGGAGACAACGAACACCCCTACCCAGATAGCGACGTACCAGCCGATGTACGGCTCGTACAGCCCGCGATACGCAAGCGATAGCGTGGCCGCGCAGCCGATTAGGGCCAGCGTGCCCGCAATGATTCCCGAGAGCCCCGAAAAATTCGTGTAGCGCGCGGAACGCTCCATCACTTCTCTAATAAGCCTCAGGCTCTCTTCCGCCTCCGTCTTTTGCATGATCGCCACCTCAATATACTTTGCATCATAAAGTGCTTTGTATCATATACGAAGGGAAACGGCGGTTTGTTCCGGGCATGCGGACTTTTCTTTGGATATTTCGGTGGAGTTTAGGGGATGGGCTTGCTGGGTAAGAACAGGCTGGTAGACACATCATATCCGAACTTGACGGGGCCGGTGCTTCAGGATGAGGCATTGGTCCTGTCGAGTTTTATGACTTACTCGATTACCATTTCATTCGTATAGGCACCCCAGCGCCGACGAGAACGTCCTTAATCTGCGCGATCGTATATTCGCCGGTGTGAATCATGCTGGCGATGATGGCAGCATCCGCTTGGCCGTCGGTGAAGACGTCTATCAGGTGTTGAGGCGTGCCCGCGCCGCCTGACGCGACCACGGGGATGCCTACGTTCGTGGAAATCATTCGTGTGAGGTTGATCTCGAAGCCATCGCGGGTTCCATCGGCGTCCACCGAGTTCACCACGATCTCCCCCACCCCCAGGCCCTCGGCTCGTCTGGCCCACTCCAGGGCATCTATGCCCGTGCGCTCACGGAAGCCGCGAATGGTCACTTCGTAGCCGCTTGGAAACAAAGGATCATCGGTTCTAACCGGGTCCATACCCAGCACTATGCACTGCGACCCGAACGCCCTCGCGCCCTCGGCGATTATCTCCGGGTTCTTGACGGCCAGCGAGTTGACGGAGACTTTTTCCGCCCCCGCCAGCAGCACGCGATACATGTCGTCGAGGCATTCGATGCCGCCGCCTACGGCAAACGGAATGTGCACTACCTTCGCCACCTCGCATACCATCTCGATATCGATGGGCCTGCGTTCGGCGGAAGCCGTGATATCGTAAAAGACAAGTTCGTCGCAGCCGCCGTCGCTATAGGCCACGGCCATCTCAATGGGGTCACCGAGGTCGACGTTATTCTGGAACCTGACCCCCTTGGTGACCTTCTTATTGCGCACATCCAGGCAGGGTATTATTCGTTTCGTCAGCATTTTCCGTCCCACTTGCTGAAGTTGTCGAGCAATCTTAGGCCGATGCGCCCCGAGCGCTCAGGGTGAAATTGGGTCGCAATCAGGTTGCCCTTGCCAATGATCGAGGCAAACCGGACCTCGGAGTAATCCGTCTCGCCGATCACGTAAGCATTATCCGATGGGGCCGGGTAGTAGCTGTGCACGAAGTAGAACTCGCTGCGATCCTCGATTCCATCCAGAACAGGGTGCGGCCGAGTAAATTCCACGGCGTTCCACCCCATCTGAGGAATCTTGCACATTTGGTCCGACGAGGCGAATTTTCTCACAGTGCCTGGGACGAGGCCAATGCAGTCGGCGCCGCCATCCTCTTCAGAGTAATCGAATATGATCTGGGTCCCGAGGCAGATTCCCAAAAAGGGCACGCCACGCGCGACAACTTCCCGCAGCGACTCCAGAAGTTGGAGTTCGCGCAGGTTCGCCATCGCCGCCCCCGCCGCGCCGACGCCGGGAAATATTACACGCTCGGCGGAGCGGATCGTTTTCGGGTCGTTTGTGATTTCACACGGCACGCCAATATGTTCGAGGGCCAGACGAACGCTGGTAAGGTTTCCGGCTTTATAATCGATTATTGCTATCAATACGGCTTCCCAAGCTAGTCATCCCGAGCGTAGTCGAGGGATCTGCTTTGAACCAAAGGTATCAACTGCTACGAAGCATTCAGCGCAAAGCAGATTCCTCACCTACGGTTCGGAATGACTAGAATTACGACGTCACATCAATTGCCGAAAGGCTCTAGTAAATAGCTTTTTCGGTGTCCTTGTCGAATACGTGAGTTTTGGCCATGTCGAAAACGAGGTCGAGCTCGGTGTCTTCCTTGGCCTTGGTGTCCGCATCGATCGTAGCGACCATCGAGTGATCCCCGCAGCTCAGGTACATCGTCACAATGGGGCCCATCGGCTCGATGACATCGACGGTGGCCTTGGCGAGGTTGTCACCGGTGGCCTGCACGATGTTGTTTAGGCTCTTGTCGAAGATGTCCTCCGGGCGAATCCCGAACTGCACTTCTTTGCCGACGTAACTCGCCAAATGCTCGGCCTTGTCCGCCGGGGCCTTAACCTTGAAACACCCGCCGTCGATGTAGCAACCATCACCGTTTTTCTCGATCTTGGCATCCAGGAAGTTCATTGACGGCGTCCCGATGAACCCCGCGACGAACTTATTCGCCGGATGGTTGTAAAGACCAAGCGGAGTATCGACTTGCTGAACCAGACCCGCGCTCATGACAACTATGCGGTCGCCCATTGTCATAGCCTCAACCTGGTCGTGAGTCACGTAGATCGTGGTGATACCGAGCCTGCGGTGGAGCTTGATAATCTCCGCGCGCGTTTGAACTCGCAGCTTGGCGTCGAGGTTGGAAAGCGGCTCGTCCATCAGGAACACCGCCGGCTCTCGCACGATTGCCCTGCCCAGCGCCACGCGCTGTCTCTGCCCGCCCGAAAGCTGTTTGGGCTTCCTATTGAGCAGTTCCTGGAGTCCGAGCATGTTGGCTGCTTCGCTGACACGCTGCTGAATCTCGTTTTTGGACAGCTTCCGCAGCTTCAAGCCGAAAGCCATGTTGTCGTAGACGCTCATATGCGGATAAAGAGCATAGTTCTGGAAAACCATCGCGATGTCGCGATCCTTGGGGGAGACATCGTTCACCAGTCTGTCGCCGATGTAGATCTCTCCGTCCGTTGCCTCCTCCAAGCCGGCCACCATCCGCAGGGCCGTGGTCTTTCCGCAGCCGGACGGGCCTACGAGCACCAGGAATTCCTTGTCTTTGATCTCGAGGTCCATGCTGTTGACTGCGATGACGTTCTTGAAGGTCTTGGTCAAGTTCTTGAGGACGACTTGCGCCATTGAGAGGAAACCTCCGTTTTGCTCCGGGCTTGCCCCCATTTTGCCGAAGCAGCTAATCTAACATTTCCCCGGGGCTGGGGGCGGCGGACTGAGCATCCTGAACTTGTCGAAGGACGCGCTATGCCGCAACCATATGATTTGATTATATGCCGAGCCGAAGCGCATGTCAAATTGCATGACACTCTCGACAACCACCACAGTTGGCACGAAACTTGCGCGGTAGTAGTTGGTTGGAATGAATCGACTGGAGTGGAATGAGTATACCCGCGCTTAGGCAAACTTTGCTGAGAATGCTGTGCGTCTGCGCTATCGCGGCGTCCGGCGCCCATTCGTACGCCATCACCATCGCCGGAAATACCACGCCCAATCCGGCAATTGCCACTGCCGACCCCTGCCCCCAGCACCCCGGTTACGCTTGCTACTCCACTGCTCTGGATATCCAAGCGCTCAGTGCCGGTACGAACGACGCATTCCTTACAGCGTGGAACACCAAGCTCGTCCAAGAGTGGGACCCCACCCCATGGAGCATGCAGTTTTCCAGCGAGTCGCTTGACATTGCCCTCAACATCGACACATATGGGGCTTTCAATCGTGCCGATCTCAACGAAGCGGGCGCGGAAATCCGGGTGACCTGGACCCCGTCATCGGATCAGACAGACCTGAAGTGGATACAGGCGATCTATACGAACATCGGAAGGCACGGACCCATTCAATACTACCTCGACGTTTATACGTTCACCGCCGATAAGCCTCCCGTATATGCGTACTCGTATTCCGACCACCACTTCTATGATGCGCCCTACAGGTCGTGCGAACCGGATAGACATGAATTCTGGAACGCCTATCTTTATCTGGCGCGTGTGAACTATTCCTCCAAGACGGCCACGATCTATGAGGGGTTGTCGTGGGGATACATGATAGACTGTCAACCCGTGCCCGAGCCGGCGACTGTTCTTGCCCTCTGCATCGGTCTGATCGCCCTGATGCTCTGCCACTTCCGGTATTTTCCCGAGGCAACGCGTGAGCCTGACGGTGGAAAGATACATATAGATTAAATT
>JAMCYN010000068.1 GCA_023474015.1 Armatimonadota bacterium | reverse complement strand
AACTCCCTCCTGGGTTCGAATCCCAGTCGCTCCGCCATTTTTGTGCCTCATCCCCTGTCATTCCCCCTCGGATATTGCAGGACTGAACCGCGCTCACGTGGAATAATTCACTATGAGCAGACTCCGCAATGATCATAGTGAACAGGCAAGCGCCAGAGAGTTGCGGCTCGCAGCGTGGCAAGAAGCGTGGCAGACTTACTGGAACGACGGTGGCTCTTCGTCCTATGAGCTTCCGCCGGGAAGCTTGGCGCGGCACGAACGCGACTTCCTGATGCACACGCGCAGTCCCGAACACGAAGCAGTCCGCCTGGAGCACATTGCCGAGGAGTTCGTCACCGGCTTCGAGGCCCTGTATGACCTTGGTCCCGCGGTTTCGGTCTTCGGCTCCGCGCGCTTTGGAGAGGAACACCCATACTATGGTCTCGGGGTGGAAGTCGGCCGCGAACTAGCCCAGGCAGGCTTCGCAGTAGTCACAGGAGGCGGACCGGGAATCATGGAAGCGGCTAATCGCGGCGCTCACGAAGCAAAAGGCGTGAGTATCGGCTGCAATATCGTCCTGCCCCACGAACAGAAGCCGAATGAGTACGTCGATGAGTCTATCGAGTTCCACTACTTTTTCGTTCGGAAGGTGATGCTGGTCAAGTACTCATGCGCATTCATCATAATGCCGGGAGGGATCGGCACGCTGGACGAAATGTTCGAGGCCGCGACTCTGATTCAAACCCGCAAGATGGGACCATTCCCGATAATATGCGTGGGGACGGAGTTCTGGCGGGACCTCGAAAAGCTCATGAAACACCTGATGGCGGCAGGAGCCGTGGGAAATGGAGAACTGGACTTTCTCCAGATCACGGACTCACCGAAAGAAGCGGTCGATCTAATCGTCAGCGCATTGCCTGAAGCCGTACGAGACTGCCTCAAACCCATTGCGTCGGCTTAGCGTCTGAAATGACCATCTTTCCCGAAGTCGATGTACCCACGCTCAACGTCGACTTCCAGCAGTTTTACACGAATCCGATCACCGACATCGACCCCCTTGCAGCCGTTGACCAGCTTGCCTTCGATGGGCGTGCTCAGCAGCCGAACCCACGTTCCTTTCTCGGAAGCTCCGCTGACTATGGCGTCAAAATACTCTCCGATCCGCGATTCGAGTAACAGCGCGGCAGCGGACTTCTCGACCTGTCGCTCGACCTTCTTCGCGGCATCCTCTTCTTCGGTGCAGTGTTGCGCCAGAGCATCGAGTTCATCAAAGCTATAAGTTTGGGAGCCTCCATCCAGAGCGGACTTCAACAGGCGCTGCGTTATTAAATCGCTATACCGCCGATTGGGAGCGGTGGAATGGCAATAATCCCTGACGGCGAGTCCGAAGTGTCCCGCTGAGCCATTACCCGGCAATTCCGCGACGTACTCGCCAGCCCCCATCAGCTTAATAATGGAGAGTGAGAGATCGGGAAATCTCAATGGGTCGGCTGCCTTCTGCTTAGTAAGAAACACCTCCAGGACTCTCGAGTCCGGATTTCCCGGCAAATTGAAGCCATGCTGCGCGCCCAGTTCGACAATACGGCTCCATCGCTTCGGGCTGCGAACGACGCGGCGGATAGAAGGAAGCCCTTTTGACGATAGATACCGAGCGATCACGCCATTGGCGGCGATCATGAAATCCTCGATAATGCCCTTGGCGCGGTTCTTGCTCTCCACCTCCAGATCGCGCAGCTCATCACCGTCAAATACCGGCTTTGCCTCAATGGTTTCCAGGCTGAGAGCGCCGTGAACGTGGCGAAATTGTTTAAGGACTGCTGCTACTCTGTCCTGCAGGCGCAGGTTTTCATCGAGTCCCTTGACGGCGGCAATGGGCTGCGGCATGGCGCCGTCCCCATCCAGCCACGCAGCGACAGCGTCATAGGCCAGCTTCGCATGGTTGCGAACCAGCGCTCTGTAGATATCCGAACCCTCCAAAGACCCTTCGGGACCGACAACCATCTCGACGACTATAGACAGGCGATCCTCGTCGATATTCAGGGACGTCAGGTCGGTTGAAAGCTTCTCCGGCAGCATTGGGAATATCCGCGCGGCGGTGTAGACTGACGTAGTATTATGGCCAGCATGCGCGTCAATCGCGGATTCACACTTGACAAGCGAGTCCACATCGGCCACGGCAACGAGTATCTTTGCTTTCCCTCCCGGCATTTCCACGGCAACGGTAAGCTGATCCAGGTCACGGGAGTCATCGTTGTCGATCGAGGCCCACGGGAGGTCTCGAAGGTCGTGAACAACCCCGCTGTCCGTTGTCGCGGGAGCTTGAATCTTGTCGAGTTCAGCGAGCGCCGCCGGCGAGAAGTCCGGCAGCAACCCTCTTTCAATCATCGCCATGTGAGCGATACTCTGCAGGATGGCACGGTGCTGGTCGCTATTTGGGTCCATAGGATGGATTCCTCCACTTCACCACTAACTTCGCCCACCGGCGCTCCAACTCCTCTTCAGCTTTGCCAAATGTGCAGCCTCGTGGGAATAATCACCTAAGGATGGGGAAATGCTCACTCTTGCTGAGTGCACCAGGATAACCTAGCATCCTGAGCTTTGTCGAAGGACGCGGTCAAGTTTCATCACAAGTACCTTCGTAGCCGCGTGCTTCGTCCTTCGTCAAGCTCAGGAGGGCTCAGCATGCTCACGTTGGACATATCATTTGTGAGCACTTACAAGGATGGGGCTCAGTTGCCGACAGGCAAAACCTGCCCGCGAATCACCACGCCTTAACATTCCACGTCAGCACTCCATAACCGTAGGCTCGATGCGGACTGCTATTGCTGACATACACCGCGGGGTTGAATGTCAGGGTCGGAGAGAGCGTAATCGTGACGCCGGCGGTGGCGAAGTTAGCCGATCCGCTGATGTAGTCCGCCGTGGCCAATACTCTCAGCGTGGCCTGGTAACAGGCTCCGAAAACTCCCAAAATGCTGCCATCCTGCCTCTGGACGCCCGCTATGACACACGCCTTTCCGCGATAGTATCCGCCTTCCAGAAACGGTTGAGATTTTGCGTTGTTCTCCAGGCCCAGCAGACCGGTGGATAATAGGAAAGACTTACTTTGCACGAGGCCCAGCTCAGCGCCTAGCACGGTCTCGCCTGGCGAGAAGCCCCGGAACACCGCGACCTCAAAAGACTTGGTGAGGCCGAGTTCGAGCTGCAACTGCCTGCTGTTTCCCAGCGCCGCGTTCTCGCCTTGAATGCTGACTGACAGCACGCCCTGTGGTTGAATGTCCGGTGTTACGATCTGGTTGAGTCCTTTTGTTGTGGCGAGCACAGGCGTGCACACGAGCGCCATTAACAACATTGTGGCCGGCGGCCTGAGCCATTTCGGTAATGCGCACATACTGGTTGCCCTTTCCCCCTCAGTAATCAGATAGACCAAAACTCAAGCAATATGCTTCTGCACCCTTGAGATGACCCATGCTACCACGAGCAGAATGAACGAGCAAGCTACTATGGCCGGTCCCGATGGCAGGTCCATCTTCACCGACGCATACAGGCCGCCGACGGTCGCAATGGAGGCCGCGCCGATTGCAATTGCGTAGACCCTGCCCAGGTGTTGGCTCAGCAGCAGTCCGGTGACCGCCGGAACCACAAGAAAAGCAAATACCAGCAGCGTTCCGGCAAGCCTTATCGCAAGCGATATTATCACCCCGAGTATCAGGAAGAACAGCAAATCCCACCATCCGGCGCGGATTCCGGACGCCTGCGCGGTCTCGGGATCGAACATGGAAAACAGGAACTGCTTGCCCAAAAGCACGTGCAGGGCAACGGCCACCGCGCCCGCGCCGGCCATCCACCAGACCTGCCCCGGAGTGACGGTCAGTATGTTGCCGGACAGCACATCGAGCATATGAGCCTCGCCCTGCGCGCTCTTGGCGACGAAGAGCACGGCCAACGCCGAAGCCACCGCATACCCGATTCCGATGAGGCTCTCCTGGGTAGTCCTTCGATCTTTGGACTTTATGGAGAACGCGGCCACTCCACCCAGCGTAAGAATAAGCGATACCAAAGACGGGTTCTTTCCCGCATACATTGCAAGGCCGACTCCCGCGCTCGATACCTGAGCCAACGCGGCTCCCACGAATACTATGCGGCGCAATACCACATAAACTCCCAGATACGCGCAGACCGCCCCGACTATGAGGCTGGCGACCAGCGCCGTTTGTAGGAATGAGTCATGGAAAACGCTAAGCATTGTTGCCTCCGATCAGCACGACTCTTTTGTCGCCGCACGCCGCCACTTCCACCGGCACCTCATAGATATCCGTGAGGTTCTTCGATGACAGGACATCCGTCGTATCGCCCACAATCCTCAACCCGCCGTCGATAAGCGCGAGTTCCTTCGCGTAGTTGATTACGACATTCAGCAGGTGGCTGACCATTACGACGGTGATGTTGTCTTCGTCGTGCAGATACTTGAGCAGTTCCATGATCGCATGCTCGCTGCCTATGTCCATGTCGTTTGTGGGCTCGTCGAGAATCAGCACCCGAGGCTCCGCCGCGAGCGCGCGGGCTATCAAGGTTCGCTGTTTTTGACCTCCGCTCAGTTCTCGATATGCTCGCGTCGCCAGGTCGGCAATGCCCACATGCCCCAGGCACTGCATTACAAAGTCCCTGTCGCGCCGCGACGGTCCCGCGAAGACTCCCAGCAGCGTATACCTGCCCATCAACGCCACGTCCATGACGGTAAGCGGGAATACCTCGTCGATGAACTGTCGCTGAGGCACATACGCGAATCGGGCGGCCGGGTTTCTGCGAACCTGACCCGCCATCGGTTTCAGGATTCCGAGCATCGCCTTGAGCACGGTTGTCTTGCCCGTGCCGTTAGGGCCGACGATGCCCAGAAAGTCCCCTTCGCCCAGCATCAGGTTCAGATCGCTCAGAACCTTGCGCTTGCCGTATCCCAAATCGGCATGCTCGAATGCCAGCATCTCGGCTTTCGGCTGACTTGTGTTTTCAATGATTCTTTCTTTCATAGCTGTGTCTCTCATTATCTCGCATACCCTCTTCCAACAGCTAGCGCAGAGTTTCCTTGTATCTTGTGACCCACATATCGATCAGGTCGATGTAGCTCTTCGTCCCGAGCGATCCCACGGAATAGGGTACCACCACATACTTGGCCCCCGTCTCACGCTGAATAAGGTCCGGGAAACGCCTTGGGTAGATGGATTCAATGGCCATCGCTGTGACGTGCTCATCCCTCATGCGTTTTATCAGGCCGGAGACGTGCGACGCCGACGGAGGGATACCGGGCTTGACTTCCAGCGTGCCGAATCCCCTGAGGCCGAAGCGGCGAATGAAGTAGATCGCGCTCTGGTGGTAGGTGACAACTCGCTTGCCCTTGAACGGGGCTAGCTCCTGCTGCCATGCGGCCGTTCGATGGTCTATCTCTTTGGCAAAACGCTCATAGTTGCTCACAAACACCGCCTTGTTGCCGGGAGAGACTCTTATCAGCCCCTCTAGGACATTGTGCGCAATGATCTTCCCGTTTTCGGGATCATAGAAATAGTGGGGGTTGCCGTACACGTGGATGTCGCCTGAGGCCCCGGTGATCGATTCTCGCGGGATTTCCAGCTTGGCGATTCCGACTGAGGCGTCAACATACCCCGGACCTCCGCGCCGGACCTTGGGATTCCCCGCGGCGTTCATCAACGCGTCCAGCCACATATCCAGGTCCAAGCCTATCCGCACAACCATATCCGCGCGGGCGATTCTCGAAACATCGCTGGGTCTCGGCTCGATCATGTGGTAGTCCTGATTGGGCTTTGCAATCGAGTAGACGGAGACTCTATCCCCGCCCACCTGCTTGGTGATATCGGCCAGCTCGGGCGTGGCCGCGACAATATCAATCGCGGCGACGGCCGATGAAGTGGCGATTCCTCCGACCAGCGCCATACTACAAGCTATAACAAACAGTCCGCGAATTAGTGTTCTCATTTTCGTGCATCCTTTCTTCATAATACTGGGCCTTACTCCAAGTTATGCGTGTGCGGCCCCACGCCCCAAACCCATTGCAGCCACAGTTCGTTGAAGAGGCCACTGTCCGGTCTCTCCCCGTGGATTGCCTGAAGTCGCAGATAATACTGCTCCGAGAACTGCTTGGTCAGGATAAGCGACAGGGCCGACTCGTGCAGGTTCACGGCTTGCGGGAACTCGGACCAGTCATACAGCAACCCGATGCTGCCGTATTTATTCCAGCGGTAATTGCCGAACAAATAGTAGCCGTTGGCGGTGGCGTCGTTTGAGTCAGTGGTGCCATTTCGCCAAAACTGCTCGCCGCGCAGCAGCAAACGGCTGCTGCCTTCGCCGAAGTGACGGTAACTCAGGTCAACTCCCTTGATGTGAACGTAGTCCGTCAGCGCAGTAATCGGGTCTTCGTTGGACTTACCGCCCGCCCACGATCCGCCGAGTTCGAGTTCGCTGTTCTGGCTTACCGGGTAGCTGGTCCACAGCCTTGCGGTGTTGAAGCGGTCGGTCAGGTTCGCGCCCGGACCCGCCACGATGTTCGGAAGATTCGACTCTTCTCCCTCGTCGCCGTTCCCCCACGTGCCTAAGTCGAGTTGGGCGAACAGGTTGCTGTGCGTCGGAACGAGATAGCTGAAGTCCGCGCCCTGGCCGGATAGGCTTTCGCCGGCCACGAAGTTGCTGATTACCAGCGGCTGGCGTGTATACAGCCATGAGTGATTGTGGAGCAGGTTCGTGCGTCCAAACGGCACGTGCTTCTTGCCGACATAGAAGTTGAGGCCCTTAGTCACACCCAGGTACGTCAGATAGGCCTCTTCAACCTGAAACGGTGAATTCTCCGAAGGGCTGCCGGTGATGAATGCATCGGCCTTGACGTTGGGATAGACATATCCTTGAATCCCGAGTTCGGCCTCGCTAAGCTGGAGCTTCTGCTTCTCGGGGTCCCGTTTGTCGTCGGTGAGCTTTCCCTTAGCCTGGACAATAAGGCTGATATCAGGCAGCGCAAGTTGCTTGCCACCCGCAATCGGAGTTGTCGATAGTTCCTTCTCCGCGCTTTGAGGTGGAGCCTGCTTGGTCTTAAGTTCTTGAAGCTCTCGTTCCATTTCGTCTACTCTTGCTTTAAGAGCATCGAATTCGGATTTCGGAACGGTTATTGTCTCTTGATTAGACTGTGCGTCCTGTGCCGGTTGATTGTCCGGCGAATCCTGTGACCAAGCGGCACAAGAAAGCACAAACAGGCACATTGACAGCGCTATTAGATGTCTCATTATTCAGCTTTACCTCCCAAACACATAACCAGGTAACGCCCGACACAGTACAGGCGTTATCACATCAGATTGCTGATTGGAATTATCTCGATGACTAATCCGTGGGAAGGCTAGCTGAGTGGTGGAGCGCGAGAGGAAGCTAGGAGCGGAGGCTCCGCGCAGTGTGGGCGGCATTCAGTGGCAGTGAAGTTAACAGTTGTGTCAACGGGGGCAAAAGCGTGTGCAAGCTGAAGACTCGATGTGCTGCTGTGCCCCCAGATACATGCGGCACATTCCTGGTGATGACCCGCCGCCACCAGCGATGCCGCGAGCAGGCAATCGTTACCAACAGGATGCACGCTCCCGATTGCGGATGCGTGACGTGCAAGCGGCCAATTGCCATCCTCGCCGTCGTGGTTGTGCATAAACCCGGACCCAACCGCGAGCAGCACATACGGCGCCAGCATGACAAGCATTACTGTCTTTAGTTTGAACAAACGCAAACCAGACATTCGCCTCGGCACATCCGATACGTTAATATCCGCTTCTTCATCATACTGATTGCTCTGTATGATGTCAACCGATAATCGTCGATAATCAGGATTGCCCATTGACAGAAGGCCTGTCGCATGCTACAACCCACATGGAACATACGAGCAGCCATATCCGTAAGTTCCATGGTGGTTACTATGTATAGAATCTCAATCAGGTCACTGGCACTAATAGTTCTGCTTGTTTTCACCGCGCTTGGTCACTCGATGGCGGGTTACGTTCATCGGTGGACTATCTTTCCTCAGGACGACAGAATCAAAGTTGTCGCAAGCATTCCCGAGACAGGCGACATCATCAAACAGATAGGCGGCAAGCGGGTTGCCGTGGTGTCCCTGATCAAGGCGAATCAGGATGCACGCAAGGTGAAGGTCTACGAGAGCATGATAAAGGCGGTACACGAAGCCGACCTGCTCGTAAGAATCGACGCGACCTATGACCCCTGGGTAGACGAGATACTTAAACGAGCCCGCAACAGCCGCGTTGCGCCGGATTCAAATGGTTATGTGACCTGCTCGGCTGACGCCGTAAGACTTCTTTCGGACCCGGCAAATCGCAAAGCAATAGCCCACAGTATTCTCGACGGGCTGATTCGAGTCGCGCCAAAAGACGAGTCGTTGTTCAGAGCCAACTTCGAATTGTTCTGCCGGGAAACTAATCAAACTCCAGCCTCACGGTGACGATGCTCTTCGCGCCGACCTTGACGGAAAGCTTTTCGGATACCGGGATCGGGTCGAGTTTCCGCTCACGAATGTCGGACATGAAGGCCAGGCTGGGCTTCTTGAAGAGCGAAATGACCGCCTTGGAGGCCGTGGACGATCCGTTCCACACCCTGACCGCGTAACCCTGGCCATCCTCGCATTGCCTCACCGACGACAACACGATGTTACGCCCATCAACCGAGAGGAACGAATGCTCGGGCGGAAGAGTCGCGCCGCAACCGCTATTGTAGAGAACCGGAAACACCTTGAGCCCGGAGTTGAACGCGTTAGACTGGGCCTGAACATCGCTCTCATGCCAAGCGGCGGCGTGCGGGATGATGCTGTAGTTGAACACCAGCCTCCTGCCGATCATCTCGGCCTCGGGAGTCTCGATAGTCGGACCGGCGGCGCCTACCCTCGTGTTCTTGCCGAACGACGAAAGGTGGCTGACCGCGCGCAGCAGGGTGATCGCGATTGCCCGCTCCCTGTTCGGTGTGATTTCGTATTCCGGCAGACCGATATTCGCGATGGCAAGACCCTTCTTGCCGTCACTTATCGAGGCGAAGGTCTTCTGCGCGAACTGCTTCGGCTGATCCTCCTCCCATATCTCATACGGAGGCTGCTTGATTTCCACCGGGTGGTCTACAACGTCAAACTGCGCCTCGCCGGATGACGTGCCGGAATTGATGTAGGTCGGAAAAATCGCTCGCAGCCTGTGATCCCTGACCGTATTTACCACGGTGGTCTCGATGTCGAGCCTTTGGGAGCCGGGGCCGAGCGAGATTACGCTTTCGATAACAAGAGGCTTTTTCACCTCGCCACGTGCCTGCCTGGAGCAGGCGAGACCATCCGGCAGATC
>JAMCYN010000125.1 GCA_023474015.1 Armatimonadota bacterium | reverse complement strand
GACTCGCGTGAGCGGCGCCCGCCTTACAATCGACATATACGGCGCTCCTGCCGATAAAAAGAAAATCGATATTTTCACCGGCCCGGTGAAGTGGGGCGGCTTGGCGGGGCTGGTAACTGTGTTCGACGGCACGCTGCCGCCGGGCGCGCGCAAGGTCGTGGACAAGGGTTCACGCGGGGCCAGCGTGACGGTTTATCGAAAAATCACCGCGCCCGACGGGTCAGTGACCACCGAGGTCGTTTCCAGAGATCGATACCCCGCGCAGGGCACTATTGTCGCCGTCGGCGCTGCCCGACGCGCACCCGACACCACCATAATCCAACCCACGGCAGCCTCTCAGACGGCTCCGAAGGGCGCGGAGACCCGGACGGATTAGGGACAGGGCATAGGGCGTTGAGGGGAATGTAAATACCAATTCCTGCTGCTCGTCAAACCCGGCAATAATACCAGTTTTTTGTGCAATGTGTGATATTGACTTGCGGTCCCGCCAGTTGTATACTGTAGGCTATCAGATTAACAGAGGCATGCACATGATAAACCTGCGACAGTCTATAATGTCAATGGTGTTACTCCTAGCTTTCAACGGCCCGGCAATGTCTCAAGGTGCTTCAGGCAATGATAATGTCGACGCCCCTTTCATACGGGTCAACGACAAGGTGCTCTCATTTGCCGGGTTTGTTGCAAGGCTGGAGCTTGTACCTATTCAAACGGCAGGCGGAGCCAAACCTATCGGGGAGTACACAGCTGAGCAGATCGTGTCGGAAATGCTGATACTCCAGTTAGCCGCGAAGAAGGAAGCCGCTCCGACCGACGAGCAGATCAACAAGAAAATAGATCTGATCAAGAATGAGGCCAGCGGGAACATCAAGGATGCCCTGTCTTCCCGAGGGATGACACTAGATAATCTGAAGTACAAGATCACGGTGGAGCAGTCATACTTGAACCTGGTCACACAGGGAGTGCAGGTCTCCGACGTGGAAGTAAAGGCCGCCTACGACAAGATGCTCAAACTGGAGAACTCGCCGTTCAAGAGGCCGGAGCAGGTGATGGTCAGCGGGATCATCGTCAAGGACAAGGCGAAAGCCGACAAGATATATAAGCTCCTGCAGGATGGAGAAGACTTCGGCACTGTCGCAATGCAAATGAGCGAGGATGAACCTTCCAAACAAGTCCAAGGCAAGCTGAACTGGGTGGTAAAAGGGCAGCAAGGCATTCCACCCACCATCTATAACACCGCCTTCTCGCTCCCTGTCGGAGGGTTCAGCAAGCCGATGCTCATCCAGGGCAAGTATGTTATCCTCAAGGCCGACCAGAAGCGGCCCGCGAAGAGCAGCGGATTCAATGACGTGAAGGACCTACTGCGCGAGCAACTCGCGGTGGCGGAAGGCGCAAAGCGCAACACGTTCCAGAAGGATATGCAGGAGTTCGCCGTAAAGTCCACTATCTCTGTTGCCAGCCCTCGGTACTCTGACATTGCAGCGAAGTTGAGGGCGAGGCTGGATGAAACCCTCGCGGACTGCCTGAAGAGCATGGAGCGCGAGGAGTAATACCTCACCTCGATTGGGTGGCGTGGGGAACACGATAATACAAAACCAATTATAGGAGGGAACATACTTATGAAAACACTCACTGCAGTATTGGCGGCAGGAGCCTGTCTTGTGTTGTTCGTGGGCTGTCCTGTTCTGGCAGCGACACCATCTGCGGCCCAGGCCAACCAATTCCGCAAGGCTGTGGCTAGTGGCGATTCTGTGAAGACAGCCCGTCTGCTGAAAACCAACCGCAGGCTGGCAAACGCCAGAAACGGCGACGGGTATACACCGTTGATGGTTGCAGTAGGAAAAGGTCGGCTCAGCCTGGTGAAACTGCTGGTATCAAACGGTGCTCAGGTGAATGCTATTAAGAAGGAACCCGGCTGGACGCCGTTGCATTTCGCCGCAGCTATGGGCTGGAAGGATATTGTGAATTACCTGCTATCTAGGGGAGCTACGGCCGATGTGCAGGACGAAGACGGGTTTACGCCGCTGCACACAGCAGCAACGTCAGGTAAGCTCGTCAGAAAAGACGTGAAGCGCACAGACTGGGGCTTCCTTGAGCGGGCGTTGGAGCTCAAGTGGGCACTTACGCTAAGCCGGGTATGCCCAGGTAAGCTGTCCGACCGCCATCCGGGCGCAGATCACGCCGGCGCTGCACAGGCTCTCCTGCGCAATGGAGCGAGTGTGAACAGTGCGGGCACGGGCGTGTTTGGATTCACCCCTCTCCACATCGCAGCCATGTATGATGCCCTTGGCGTCGCGAAGGTGCTTCTCTCCGCTGGGGCTGACCTAAGTGCCGCCACAAGATCAGTAACCGGCGGGCTGGGAGCCAGGCCCGTAGACTATGCGTGCAGTGATCCAATGCGTGCACTACTCAGGGACGCCGAAACCGCCAATCGCAGTGCAGCAGCGGCCGAGATGGCCAGTTTCGCTGCTGTAGCTGCTGAATCGGTCTCGACCGCGAAGAAGCCCCCGGCGACCCTGTTGGGCGCGGCTCTCTCGGGAGATGCAGAACGGGTCAGGAAACTGGCTGAGTCCGACCCGAAACTGGTGAATGCCGCGGACCTGAAAGGCACAACCCCCCTGCACAATGCGGCAGGTATGGGCAACAAAGAGATCGCCGAGTACCTAATATCCAAAGGCGCGAAGATCAATGTGCCGGACAAGTCTGGCTACACTCCGCTGCACTGCGCCGTGATTAACGGGGAGGCTGAGATGGTGTCATTCCTGATTTCGAAGGGTGCCAACATAAACGCGAATACAAAGGACGGCAGTACACCTCTGAAGATCGCAATTGATTTTGAGAAGGAGGCCGTTGCTCAGTTGCTGCGTGACAAGGGCGCGAAAGAATAACGTTACATTCTCTGCGCGCGTTGCAGGCCGTTATTTCGGGGCTTGGTCACACCAGGCCCCTTCATTCTGCATTCTGCAATCTGCATTCTTCATTCCCCCATCACCTTCAACACCACCCTCTTCCTTCGCATCCCGTCGAATTCGGCGTAGAAAATGGTCTGCCAGGGGCCGAGGTCGAGCCTGCCTTCGGTGATGGGAATGATTACCTGGTGGTGCATCAGGAGGTTTTTGAGATGGGCGTGGCCGTTGTCCTCGCCGGTGCGGTGGTGGCGATAGTCGGGTCCCTCGGGCGCGAGGCGCTCCAGCATATCCATAGCGTCCTGCCAGATGCCGGGCTCGTTATCGTTGACCCAAATTCCGGCGGTAATGTGCATTGCGGAGACCAACATCATCCCTTCGTGGATTCCGCTCTCATCGAGCGCGGCCTCGCACTCATCGGTGATGTTGACGAGCTCGCGTCTCCTGTTCGTGTTAAACCACAGGTACTTGGTGTGTGACTTCATAGTCCGTTCTCCCAGAGCATGTTTGAATCATGGTAGGAGGCGAACGGCGTTTCGTCAACTTGCTGCTTTCATTCGCCGCTTTCTGGCCCGCAGGGATTCTTCCTGCAGGGTCATTTTCTCCTGCTCGCGGAGCGCGGCTGAGATCGACTTGCCGTTTAGGGCGCAGTTGACCTCCTTGCCCGCGCATGTGCAGCCGCTGTTAGCGAGGTCACACCAATCGGCATTATCTTCATTGTACCAGTATTCGCACTGCATAGCTTTGCATACCTCCCCTTGCTCGAGGGCAGGTTGCCTAATGCACCGGAGATACGGCAACCAAACCTAGAGCCGCGATAACCAGAGCGACCGTGCCCAATACACCGGCATCGAGAGAGTGATGGCCGCCGGTCAGCCATTCGGGACCGGAAACGTCGCTCGCGACAACACCATGATCGTAAGTCCGCCCGGAATAAGGCAGGCCGTAGATCGGGCCGGAAACCACATTCCAGCCGAAGTGAAGCCCTATAGGCAGCCAGAGTGTGCCCGTGTGGTAGCGGCAAACGGCCGCCAGAAGGCCGAACATGAACGCATTGAGCGCGAAGATTGCAGGTGTGCGCTGGTGCTTGATATAGTGGGCGCTGGAGAAAATTAAAGATGATAACAATATCGCGGCGAGGCCACCGAACGCATTCTGCAGTTCATAGAACACATATCCTCTGAAGATGAGCTCCTCGAGCACGGCGGCGGTGAAGAATGTGGTCAGTCCCTCTACAAACGCGGGCGTGTACGCGCACCGATCCTTGGAGAGCCTCGAACGTCTCACCTGTATGCAGCCCGCCAGCAGACCGACAAGAAAGACCAACGTGACACATCCCAGGGCCGTGCCGACGCCATAGGTTATATAGTAGGCTGCGGTGGCGGCGTTGCAGTTGAGCCCCAGAACGCGGAGGGATTGCCTGTCTACATAGTGGAGGAAGCCGAGTGTGATTATCAGCGCGGCTGCCATCGGGATGCACGCGGGGAGCGCCATAGCCGCGGAGCGCACAAGCACCGACCCTCGCGGCGAATGAACGCGCTTGTTGAGACTCCAGTAAAACCTGTGGGAGAACTCAAGTGCTACCCCGACGCATATGAGGTAGGCCGCGACCTTCAGACAGGCATCGAGCAGGTGCATTTATAAGATACCTCGGGCCAGTTCATCTAACCTGACCGCGCAATAGACGCTGAACTATCAAGCTAGTTCTTCCATAGTTCACAAGCTCTCGGAGATACAACTTTGCCGAATGTCGCCCACGATGAGTGAATGAGGGAACGTTGCGGAATCGCGAATTGAGGAGGAATGTTGCTTCGTGGTGAAACTATGACCTGAGTCGTTACGAACCGGAAGGACGAGCACCAAATCGGCGCGTCAGCCCCCTGACAAAGTCCCCCCACACGGCTGATGTGCGGGCGATCTGCCAGGCCAGCCGAGTAGCAGGCTCCTTGAATGAATAATCGAGGTCAATGCCGTTCTCGCGAAGAAGGCCGTCCGCTCTGAGTTGCTCGATTAGTGGTACACCCTGAAAGAGTTCGATCCGATGCACGGGCGCGGGATACCCAAGCCCTTGCATAAATCGCATGTTCTCCTGCAGTTCCTCGATTGTCGTGTAAGGATCGAACAAAATGAACCCAAGCTCAACATCCAGGTCCAGTTTCTTGAGTATCTCAATCGCCTGTCTGTTCTGCTCGACTGTTGTGCGCTTGTTAAACGTGTCCAGTGACCGCTGGATTCCGGATTCGATGCCGACAAATACGCTCCTAAGCCCGACTTCCTTAAGGAGCTTCAGCACATCCTCGTCGACCTCATCAGCGCGGCAATCGATGTTGAAAGTGATATCGAGTTTCCGCGCTTGTATCTCCTCGCCGATTCTTACGGCGCGCTGGCGTGTCTTTTCACCCGGACCGATAAAATCATCGTCGATGAACACGAACTTACGTATACCGGTCGAAGATATTACCGATTCTAACTCATCAACCACGTTTTCCGGGCTGCGAAATCGCGCGGCGTGTTCTCCGGAGAGCGCATAGAACGAACTCACGGAGCAAAATGAGCAACGATGATAGCATCCTCTGCTGCTGCACACAGCGGCCTTGTTGATGTTGTTCGCTTGACTCAGGGCATCGCGCGATGGAAAAGGTATGGTGTCGAGGTCCTTTATCAGCGCGGGCATCGGGTTCAATACCGGGACTCCCTCCCGCATATACGCCACGCCGGGAGCTTCGCGCCAGTCTTCGCCTCTGGCAATGCGACCGAACAGCTCGGCGGCAACGATCTCGCCCTCACCTCTAGCCACGATGTCGATCTCGGGACATGCCCTAATCAACTGCTCTGTCGCAAGCGTGGGAAGATAACCGCCCGCGACCACAACGGCATTCTTCCGCTTTGCTTTAACAGCCCGAGCAACGGCCATAAGCGGCGCCTTATGCTTATGCATCGCTGTAATGCCCAGACAGTCGAACTCGCGCGCGAGCGTCTCCCGAACTGTGTCTCTGGTGGTCAGGCTCTGAAGCTGCGCATCGAGTATCTCCACTTCGTGCCCATCACGACGAAGCACCGCCGCTATGTAACCCAGCCCGAGGCTTTCGCTCGTGTAGTCCGGTATCACGCTCAACGCAGGTGGATGCAGAAGCAGAATCTTCACGATATTATCTCCTGACTGGGTAACTTAGTACTGCTATTCGCAAGTTCGGTGACGTATTTGTCATACTGAGAAGGTCCTAATCCTTGTCATCCTGAGGAGGAACGACGAAGGATCTGCTTTTGAACCTTCTTCATAGTAGGACACCTCAGTGAAAAGCAGATTCTTCGCCTTCGGCTCAGAATGACAGCGTATTTGCGAATGCGAGTACTAAGTGTACATTGTTGCTAAGCTCGCAACACCTATGGATTGCCCTGGGGCATCGGTGGCTGTGCTCCGGCGTTGGGCTGCTGGGGCGCATTCGGATTGGGAGAAATGAACGGGAAGTCCTTGAGCCCCTTTTCGGTCTTATTCTTGCCCGATGTATCCTGCTTGACCACTTCCGGAAGTTTGCAGAGGTCGAACGTGCGCGTCCACTCGTCGGGCGTATACTCACCCTTCGCCATAGCCTCGGGCAGTTCGCACTTGTAGACCTTGCCGTCTTTGTCGGAGTAGGCGAACCGCAGGAATGTCTGGCCGTTCTTGTTTTGATACCGAGTTACTTCGGACCTGAGAGCCATCTGGTCGAATTTGAGCTTGGTCGTGATCGCCGGACCCGCTGCCGGCATCTTCGTCTGAGGGGTTTCCGCCGACGGGCCACCCATGGGCGCCGAAGTATCGGAAGTGTTGCTATTTCCACAGCCTCCCAGCAACGCCGCGCTGCCAAGTGCCACCGCGACGATAATCAGTCCAAACATTTTTCCCGCACGCTTAGTTCGGAACAATCTTTGCCTCCTCGAAAATAGTGGAGAGCGGAGAGTGGAAAGTGGAGAGCCCAGAACCACTGCCGCAACTCGTTGTTCGTTGTAGTTTTAGAAAGAAACTCACGCCCCGTTGCTTCGGATTGCGGAGCCACAGGCGGAGCTGCCGAAGCCGGCCCCGCAGGGGCCGAAAACACCGTTCGTCGGACATAGGCTGCATTGTTTCTGGGCGCCCATGTCCCGAAACCGCTAGGCTGAACGCTTCGATAGTCGCTATCGCAACATATATAAGTAGAACCTCGCGGTCCTTTTGTTCACCACAAGCAATTATACTCCACTCGAGCCAGTGCGCACAAATACCTATGCCCTAATCTGGTATTTTCCTCAGCCCCCGCGCCTCCGTTTCGGTGGCATAAATACTAGGACGACAATAGAATCTCCACAAAATGGAGGGCATAAGGATCATGTGTGTGAGGCGGCGAGGAGTGTGCGTCGCACTTGCGCTTGTATGCACTTTGGGGTATGCGAGCGCGGCGTGGGGCGTATACGAACGCGAATTTATCAGTCAGGACGACTTCCGTGCAGGCATTGCCGACGGGCTGGGCTTTACTTCCGGACTCGGGGGACTCACCCTGAACACCTGCATGAACTCAGCGCCATACCTATGGGCGCCAAGCCCGACGGATGGCGTTGTGTCCAAGATCGACGCGCGTACCGGCTTCGAACTGGCCAGGTACAGGATCGGACCCGCTGGGGCGAATTGGTCCCCTTGCGCGGTCGCAAACGATGATCAGGGCAATGCCTATATTGCGTGCTCCTGCCCCGGATCGGTTGGCCGCGTGGTGTTGATACTTACTAATGGCACCATCGACCGCAACCACGACGGTCTGACCTCCACTTCCGGCGACTACAACTGCGATCATCAGATCGGCCCGACAGAGATATTGCCTTGGGGCGCTGATGAGCGGGTGGCGGTCGTCTGCGAGGTCGGCGCGACCGGCTCCAGCCCTTCCAGCCTTGCCTTCGATCCCCAGGGCTACCTCTGGGTGACCCTATGGTCCGACTGCAAGGCGGTGAAGATCGACATCAAGACCGGCGCGGTCGTGGCTGAGGTGCCGGTGGTTGGTAAGCCGGACAGGATACTGATGGGGCAGGGCAGTTCCCTGTGGGTCCTCAGCGGGGACAATCGCACCCTTTCAGAGATCGACCTGCTCAAATGCGCCCTGAAGCAGTACTTCAATCTGAAGGACTGCGCGCCGGGCGGCATGTGCATCGACCAGGACGGCAAGCTCTGGATAGGCAACCTCACGGGCGGACTGCTTTGTCTCGATCCGACCAAGAGCGAGTGGACCACATACCCCGGCGACGAGGGGGTGGGGTGTGCGGGCCTGGCGATCGATAATAGCGGCGACATCTGGGCGGCGGAGCCGTCGACCGGCGAGGTTGCCCGGTTCTCCCGCTACGACGGCAGTCTGATGGCCGCGGTCCAGCTTGGAAAGACCGCCGCATCGGTGAGCGTCGACCACGACGGCTATCTGTGGGCCCTGCTGGATGGCTACGGCGGCGCTGTTCGTGTGGACACTCGGTTAAACAAATGCATTGCCACAGCCACGACCGGCGTTGCGCCGTTCAGCAGCACCTCGTTTGCGTCGAGCGTGACAGACCGTGGCTACCTGCCGTCGGGCTGTTGGCGAACCGTGCTGGATAGCCACATCGACGGCGCGGGCTGGGGAAAAGTCACCTGGACCGGCGTCGAAAACGGCTGTACGGTCAAGGTCGAGGTAAGGACCTCCGATTCCCCGGAGACGCTGGCGACCGCGCCGTTTTTGGTCGCTATGAACGGCATGAGGTTCCCGGCCCCGAATGGCCGCTACATCGAGTTGCGAGCCACGATGCAATCCCGAGGCAGCGCCACGCCGATTCTTTATGGGCTGAAGGTGGAAGGCACCAACCTCCCTCCGAATCTGAAGAACGCGGTCGCGACAGTGCCCATCATTGGAAAGCACGATCACACGATGGAGTCCGTCGGCATCACGGGCGTCAAGGACCCCGAGGATGACCCGTTCGAGATCGTGATTACGGGTGTTACCCAGGACGAACCAGTCCTCGGCCTCGGCCCTGGCGATAAGTCCCCGGACGCGATAGGCGTCGGCGGTTCGAGCGTGTGGCTGCGGGGAGAGCGCGACGAGGGCACGCCCGACAAGCCCGGCAACGGCAGGGTCTATTGGGTGGCGTTCAAGGCCACCGACAGCCTGGGTGCCGTCTCGACCGGCAAGGTCAAGGTGCAGGTTCCATTCAGCATAAAGACCACCGATGTGGCCATCGAGGATAAGGACAGGTACGACTCCACCAAGGACTTGTTCCGGAACATGGCGAAGGCGGAGTAGTCGGGGGGTAGAAGTCAGAAGTTAGCCCGACTTTACGAAATATATCCGTTATGGCAGGGAAAACCCTCGTGAAAAGCCGGTTTTTCGGCCTTCTGAGTGTAAGACCTAACTCGGCATGAATCTGCCGAGGTTTAGCACATTGAAAAGTTGATATTGAACATCGCGCATCTTGCTGATCGTCGTCACCGCCTTTGGTTTGCCCTTGGCG
>JAMCYN010000022.1 GCA_023474015.1 Armatimonadota bacterium | reverse complement strand
CCTGTGACCTTCAAAAACTACATCTGTGCTTAAAAGGGCTGTTCAGTGAGTCAGTTCTATGGTAGTCTGTTAGTATGAACTGGCTGATATTTCTCACTCACACGTTGCGAGGGATCCTGCGTTGGGGCTTCGTCGCTGGCAAACCCGCCGCGCACATAGTTTGATCCCACAGCCAGCATATACGTGTCCGTGTTGACACACTTGTTGATTACCCTCCACTCACCGCTCGCTGGTAAGGTGTCTGGACGGACCCACGCTTCCAGCGTAAACTGATACACAATATCCAGACTACTGCTGTCGCTGGCAGAGACATAGTTGTTTGCGCCGCCGAAGTCCAGGCAGTTTCCTTTGAACCCGGCGGAAGACCACGTGGCGCTGTATATGGTGCCTGTATTGCCGTTACCGGAGTTGTCAGCCGTTGTCGAGCCAGACCCCTCGCTGAAATCATATCCAGCCTTAAGGTTAACAGCTGCAGCCGCCGGCCAGCCGGCCGCCAGCAAGATGATCACAAACAGACAGAGCCAGTGCAAATTCGATTTCATTGTCAAATCCTTCCTTTCATGGTTGTAGAGATTACTCTCTAGTTGACAGTTATGCTACTTTCTTTCTCGATATACTGCTGATTTTAACTCAATGTAAACTAGATTTCATTGCCAATCCCATCCTTTCATGATCGTAGAAATCGCTTGCCGGTCTTAAGTGATAGTACGTCTTCTCTTCTTGTAGATCTTCACGCCCCCTTTCGTTCAAATGCCGCCCCTCGCCACACTCCGGCAATATCTACCTGCCGGAATTGCAGCGCCGGGCGATCTACTGCCGGTTTCCGTTTATCACGTTGTTGCCGCCGACCGCACTCAAACCTCCCACCAAGTCATAGGGCAAATCATTATTGGTGATCGTGTTGTAATCGGCGCTGCCATCCGTCCTGACGCCGTAGTGCTGCCACTTGGTCGTCCGGGTGTCTCGGCTCCCCTTTCGTGACGACGAATAGTATCCCCTGAATCTCTCGCTCACTTCCGACGGACAGTTCCACAGATATTCCCAGGTGCATCAGGCATACACGCTGCACTTCAGCGGGGAGTGCCAGGTCAACGCGAGTAAAGCCCGGGCACTCGTCCAGATGCAGTTGAGCCACATCGCCCTCGACTGTCCACTCGAGCCAGGGGATTCGCTCATTCTCCCAATCAGCAGCAAACAGAACGGGCACTCGCACGCGGTCGTATTTCGGCTCGATGCGCAGCCGACCCGCGGGCTTGTCCACCGTAAGCCCGGCGACAGCCAGGAAATATCCGGCGCCGATGGCCCCTCTGGGATATCTGTCGAGATCGGTTGCATGTGTGCCGTAATGATAGGTGTCGGTGAAACACCCTGTATCCCAAGTGTTTCGCTCCCTCTGGAAACTCCAGTACCTGGCCGCGTTCTCCATCATGTCCAACCCAAGATACATACCCACGAGATCCCGCCAGATGTTTTGCGATATCCACGTGGTCCTGTCGAGGCTGCTGTGAGTGCATCCGTAGGCACGCATCAGGTCGGGTGTCGTCGCCTCTATGTCCTTGCGAAACCTGGTTAGGTCAACAGGTATGTCCGCGCCGCTGATTAAGTGGTAGAGCAGGCCGTTGCCGCTGTAGATGCTGCAACTGCCCGCAACCCCGGCGCAAAGGAGGTACCTGTCATCAGACCACAGCTTCTCGGAAAGGGTCCGGTTTATCTTGTCGATCTCGCCGCTGAGCTCCAAGCCGTACATCTCTTGCAGCGCCGCATACGAAGCCAGAGTCTTGACTGCGAGATACGTCTGGCACGGAGCGCCCTTTGTGACGGGCGAGGCGTCATCGACTGTGTTGTTGACCGCGACAGGATCGTCCGGCACGCCGTCGCCGTCGGTGTCAGTCGAAACTATGTAGTCCACGAACTCCCGCGCGAGTCCGGCGTTCTCCGCTACTTTCCCGCTATCGCCGGTAGCTTTCCAATACGCATAGAGCAGAAGAAGATAGTTCGTGCATTCCTCCACGGGCATATCGGCGCTATACGACTGCCCGAAGATGACCCGGTCGTCGCCGATGTCATGGGCCAGGTAACTCCCTATCCTGAACCTGGTCCACTCATCGAGCTGCATCTTAAGGAGTTCCGGCCAATACTGGAGTGTGAAAAGCTCGGAATTATAGGCGACATCAATTGTCGAATGAAACCGGCATCGACCTTCCCACACCGTGAACCAATCGTCCTCGACCCACCAAGTGTTGGCGATGTAGCTTTGAATGGCATAGGCCGTGAGGTCCTTGACATCGGTCGGAAGCCAGGACTTACCAAGTGTGTCCTCGAAGAGCGAGACCTTGCGCATCGCGTCAGGATAGCTCTCCATAGCATACCGAACCACCGACTCCGCATCCGGGAAGAGTTCGGTATATTTGAAGCGCCTATACCCCCCCGTGACCTTAAGGGCGTGCGAATTGTGATAGCCCACCAGCGCAAATACATGCTCGCGGCTCTCGCCCGGCTGCAGGTCGAACTCCCAGCACAGGCCCGATGCATGAGCATAGACGGGTCTATCGAGTTCGATCTTGTCGGGGAGCCGTCCGTGTTTGGCGAAGTGATCGGCAAGCTGACCCGTGTGGTCCTGCACTTGGTAAGTAGTATCCGCATCCAAACCGGCAAACATGAGCTTTGCGTCATCGACGCCGAGGCCCTCCAGCGTGAAGCCGAGCAGACCGTCTTCTCGGTAGAGCTTGCTGAATGCTTTTGTGCCGTTGAAGAAGCCGCCGTGCTGGTATGGATTGTCCGAGGCCAGGAGCACACTGCCGGAGACAGGCGTCGAGGCACGCGAGGTGACTTTGAACACCAAGTACAGAAACGGAGCCGTACTGAGCTTTGCATCCCCAGGGTAGAACGGAGCCACGACCCTCACGCGGAGATCATACGGCAGCCCCTCCGAGTTGCAAACATACTCCGAACTACACATGCTTATCGATTGGTCTATTCGCTCGAATGTCTTTGATGCGGGCAGACGGTCGCCGAATGGAAGCACGCGAGTCTCATCGCCACACCGTGCGGCAATCGTGAGGTTAACGTCGTTGTCGTAGTAGTATCCCAGCGCTCCGCAGCGGGACTTGCGCTTCCCGGGTTGAAGCGTCAGGGTCATCCGCGAACCCAGCTTGGATAACATCGTCTCGTATAGAAGGCATTCGGTCATTGGATTGGTCTCCATATCATCTGACTACAGCTTCATAATTGGGAACCACCGAAGTAGTTCGGCGGCTACCAGCTCGTGACCTTTTCGGTTGGGGTGGTTTATCCAGGACAGCAAGTCCGTGATATGCCCCTGATAGTTCCTGAATGCAGATAGACTGTCCACCAGACCCACTTCGTATTCGTCGGCAAGTCCTCGGATTTGCTCGGAATGCCGATGCAGTGACAGCCACTCTTCATTATCCGGGTCCATAACGCCGCTCACATCCGCGGTCGGGGTGCACAGCAAGAGCTTGGCACCTTCGCCAAGGGATTCCTCAATCATTGAACGCCAGGAAGATTCAGCGCTCTTCAAGCCTATAGACCGGTCACCGATCGCATAGTCGATTGTGACCACTCTAGGCCTGTGACACAAGACGTCGCGCTCGAACCTTTCGGCGCCTGGGGCCGAGTTCTCACCACCTATGCCAGTCACTACCACGTTGACCACTGCATAGGGGAAGCGGTCATTCAGGGCCCTGTGTAACAGATGCGGATAGGCGTTGAAAGTATCCACCCTCGGGGTGGCGAAATAGCCCGCCGGAACACTGTGTCCGTGGCAGACGATATTGACCATATTGTTGTCCGGCCAATGGACCATCAGGTCGGCCACTACATCACTTAGATATGTTCTTGAATCAGCAATGCTCATCTTGTATACCCAGTATATCGGCGCCAGTGGCCTTCAGAACTGCAGGATACAGACAATAGACTTTCTCCACGATCTCTAATAAGAAGTCCAAACGCTAGTATGCCGAATAGCTTCACCAATTGCTTGGATTGTGGTGCCATTGAACTTCTGTACGTCATCCACGGCCACGGGCCCACCTATCCAGCGTTTGGCAATGTCCTCAAACGTCGGGCCAGGTTTGCCCCGCAGCTTCGCAATTACCGCCTCGACCCTCGGCCGGTTGTAGTAGTGCATCAGTTCCAGACTGTCCACCAAGCAGTAGTTGGCGAAGATGTACCGCTCTCTGATATAGGAACTTGCATTGGGGTTCGTGCCGGAAACCTGAGTGATCCGCTTGATGTCATTTTGAAGCGAAAAGTCCGCACGCCTCGACAGCACCTTCTCCAGCCAATCTAGACAGGAGAGGCATCTTGCTTCAGACTCATCCATCGTCTCAGAATCGCTGTCTCTCGC
The DNA here is from genome assembly GCA_023474015.1 of Armatimonadota bacterium. Next base: position 33,308 of record JAMCYN010000022.1, on the reverse strand, counting down.
GGATAGCACGAAGCGACTGAAGTGATAGTCGAAGAGGCAACTCAAGTAGCCGCGAGCCATGTCCACCAGGTCGTTCTCATAAAGCTTGTTTCCCGCTTGCTTCCGCTGCTCGAGCAGAGCAACGTTCAGAGCGTTGCGCCACAACTTGGAGTCATCCAGCGCCTTGCCCATGTCAATTCCGAACTGGTCCGGGATATTGTGCAAGTCATGGTTCCAGAAATCCGCGCACGAGAACCGATAGAGAGGAGCGCGCGAAGGGTTACCCCTAAGGTTGGACACGTGGTAGTGCTTCATCGCTTGGACAGCATACCTGTAGCTCTTCAGCATGTTGGCCGCAGACTGATCTCCATATCGTCGAACTGTGTAGTCTCTCAGAAAGCGCTCGACCGTGACACCCTGAGGATTCCATGCAAGCTCACTTATGAACTGCCAATACAGCGGGACCGTGCCCACATTTTCGGGCATCATTTGAAAGCCGATGCAGTTAGCGCCATTCGGACTCTTGATGACAGCCGTTACCTTTGAAAGCACATCTTGCAGATCACCCACCCAATAGTCCTGACCAGCCAGTTGGTTAATAACCGCGAATGCCCACTCGTGTCCGTAGTAGTAGCCGTGTCTTTCATAGGTCGGCGGATTGGTCATGTCGGCCGTATTGTCCGCGATGTAGATGCTTCCTTTGGGCAATGTCGAAAGATACTTTTTCACACTTGCCCTCGTCCATATGCCACCCGGGTTCATCATATAGTCCCACGCATCCATGCGCCAAAACTTCACGTTAGGATCCAGTTCCTTGAGCAATTCCGTCGTCTGTACGGAAGCATCAACCTTGACCTGAAACGGATTAGCGCCGGGAGCTTGTTCTCCGTAAACGCCACATGAGTATATGTGGTCCGTGCCAAACTCCTTGATGATCTCATCAACAAACCGTTTGGTGTATTCCTTGCCCCGTGGGTCCGCCGGGTCGATGAGGTTAGAATCAGGCAGGTACTTTATTTCCGGATGCTTCTCTTTGAACCTCCAAGGCACTTCACCGAACTGTATGAAGTAATCGAACTCAAAACCAAGCTGACGGCTGTACGCAATCTCCCTCTTGAGCAGATCGTGCATGATGCCAGTCGGCCAAATGTAGGCCGACGGCCAACCGTGCCTCGAAATGTCCGGGGGCTCGGGTCCAACTCCAAAGACTCTCTGGACTATACCATCGACTAACGTAGTGCCTTCTCCGGTGAGCAGACACTGACCGCTCATATTCAGTTTTCTTTTGGCCCAGTAGTCGATATTGCGTCTGTACTCGTTCCAGTCCCAGAAGTGATGAGTATACTTGCTGAGCATAACATGGCCGGTTCCGAACTTGCTCCGGAGCCTATAGGAAAACCTTGGATTGGAAACCACGCTGATCCCGCTCATCGGCAGGGCAACTATCTTCGGCACGCGCTCCCCGTCTTCGAAGAATCCCACCTTGCAGAACTTGTCCAGGTAATGATATACCGCATAGAGCGTGGCTCTGTCCTTGACCCCGCCGAGAATGAGGTAGTTCACACCGCTGTCTTTGACTGTCTTTATGATGAAGCCGTCGCTGCCGGGGGTAATGCCCGAAAATGCGACGAGGCCCTTATCGCTAAGGCTCTTAATAAGTCGGTTCGAGCCCGAATTACCTATGAGAACTGCCGTCTTGGACCCCGCGCTGAGACTCTGGGCGTCGGTCAGGACGCTGATGCGTCCTCCGACAAGCTGCCGGGCGTACTTTGCGAACTCCTCGGCGGCGTGCTTATGCACCCACGGGGCTTTCCGACCATAGACGACAACAGTGTCCGCTGCGAGCACTTGTGAAGTGATTCCCATAACAAGCAAGCTGGTGATAATCAAACAAACGACGCTGAACCTGAAAAACATCAATTCTCCTCCTGAATCAATTAAGCATAGTCTTCCGAATTGGCACTGAGATCTCTTAGCAGCCAATTGCAGACGAAACAGAGCGCCACGCCCAAGAATGCCGAGGCCAGAAACACCATTCTGTATCCGAGCCAGTCGCACGCGCCGCCTATCACAATCGGGCCGATGGAATTTGCCACATACATACTCAGTAGCTGCAGCGTGAAGTGACCGGACCGGTTCTCGGCGGATGGTATGCCATAGATCAATGGATTGAGTGACGCACAGACTCCCACCGTCATGGCCGCGCCCATCGCCGTAGCGATATACACGCCATACTGGTTTCGCACAAGCACGGCCACAAGCATCCCTACCCCCACTACCAGAGGCCACAAAGGCAGGACACGCTTCGGAGAGAACTTATCCGTCAGATGTCCTATTGGACTCGAAGCGACTATCCTAACAACAAGCATGACGGTTCCAATCACCGCCGCCGCCGCATCCATCAGTCCTAAGTCCCGCAGGGCATATTGAGGCAGAAAAGTGAATATCAACGGCCAGAAGATAGCCATAAGAATGCCGTTGATTAGAAGAAGCTTCAGGAACCGTTTGTCATTCCAAGCCGCCGCAAGCATCGCTTTCGACCACGGCTTGGGGGCTTTCTCAATCGGAACGGGCTTCTCGCGGCCAAACAAAGCCATCACATACCCCGCCTGGCAGAAGAGCCAGACCAGCAGAAACAGGTATCCGTAGGCCCCGGGCTTCGCAACCCTGAGCAGAATCCATCCCCCGAGAGCCATTGTGGCAATGGACAGCGCCGAGCCGATGCTGTACGAATAGCCCGTGTATCGGCCCCGGTGACTCATCGGAATGCACGCGACGATATACTCCTGGTGCGGCAGCCCGACGAAACCGCCAAAGAACGTGTTCGCCCCAAGCATCACGACAGTAAACCACAGTAGCCACTCATCTGACAGACCCCATTGCCGTGACAACAGAAGCACCACCCCGAGCGCACCCCACGCTCCTATGTAGGGGAGGTGGCTGACGAACAGATACCACTTCTTATATCTGCACCGCACGCTGATGAATGGGGATATAAACACACCGAAAAGTGCGGTGATCGATAGCGAGCCCACGAGGCCAATAAGCGTGTTGGACGCCTTCAGATACTTCCAGACGGGACCAGTGACCAGTTGCAGGTCGCTGACTCCCATCGTAAAGATCGCGTCCAGCATCACGATGAATATCATGTTGTGCCGGATATCAGCCGCTGTCAGCTTCGGATAGGCGGCGTTCGCCCGAGTAGATTCGTCGCACGCCTTGGTTGACAATTCCCTTCTATCGTTAATCATCCGAGCCTGCTCCAGTCTTGCCCGGTAATTCCAGGATTCTGATATCCAAGGGTGGAATCCGTACGCTGTCGGCAGAACACGGCTCCCCGGCCACAGCGTCTACCAGACTCCTCGTCTCACGAAGCCAATTGCCGCCGCAAGCCACCTCGCTTTCACAGCAGTTGTAGTTAGCCAGTATCAGCCTTTGGCGAGGTACGGTGTACAAGATCGGCTGTACGAAGAGCGATCCCGAAAGATGAACCTCGGGTTCATACTTCGACTCAGCGAATATGCAAGACATCAGTCGCCTATAGCTGTCCGAGGCTATTCGATAGTTGACCTGGCAAAGGTCGTAGGCAAGCACTGCTATCCGCCCTCGACGGCAATGGTAGGTTATCACCCCAGCACCGGCTCGGTCGCCATCAACAGTGATCAGCTCGCTCACAACGTTCACATTGGCGTGTGCGGTGTCACGAGGTTCGAGATGATACGTTGATGAGTGAGGAAAGCCCGCGAGTTCGTCGATCATCTCACCAGTGGCGATCACTCTTTCAGCCCGCAGCCCGGCGACTTGCCCGTGTACATCGTATCCCACATACTCATCGGGCATCACCCTGGAGAATGATCTTGCAGCCAAGGCGTCAATTATCAATAGTCCACCCTTGTCGAGATACGCGTCCACATCTGGCGCGATATCGTCCGGGAGATAGCCAGTCAGAACAATCACCTTGGAAGCTGAGTCTATCCGGTCGCGCATTCTTACCGGCAAGCCCATACAGGCCAGCCCCTGGTAGGCCCTAACAGGGTCCGTGCCGCTAACCTTATCCAATGGCGTAAACTCCGCGGCGTTCTCGGGCGCGAAGATGGATATGCCCGCGCCGCCGCTTACTCTGTTGCTAATGCTCTTGATCCTGTCGAAGAACTTTTTCTCGTCCAGCAACATCTTCCAGGCGTTGTTATACTTGTAGTCGTCGGTCCAGGCCAGCAAGACCTTGTCGAGCCCGCTGGCCAGATGGATCTTCGTTTCAAGCCGGATGCTTGTCGGGCTCTTGAAGTATATGGGATAGACATAGGTCACCTCCCCCATAGCGTCCGTGCCAAGAGGCAACAGGTCGCGGTAGTACTGATGCCATCCTATAGACCGGGATATATCTATGGTGCAATCATCATAGTGCTCGCCCGCTAGCCTAACAAACATCGGTGCCCGATTCGTATCGAAGATATCCAGCCACTCCCGAACCCCTCTTCCCGAAAGATCGTTACACCGCTTTGCGGATATGCAGATACCCACACGCAGGTCCGGATTGACGCCGTGAAGAGTGCTCTCTACCTTTCTCGCAAACAAGAACAACCCCTCTTTCTTGAAATCCAGCCACTGCCGCCGAAGTTGAATGATTTCGAATGACGGGTTTTCGTCCTCAAAGATGGTAGCCAAATCGTTCCTAGACACCCCATGAAATGGGGTGAACGCACTGATGTGATGGTCGCAGAAGCAGAATGCGTCCCGGAAATCATCGTCTATCATCACATGCCCGAAGCCCTCTTCCGCTATGAGGCGATACATCTGAAGCAGCTCGGACTGCCTTTGCTCGTCCAGAAAACAAACAAAGCCCGGACGAACTTGTCCCCTAATATCCAATTGCGGGCGGAATCTGTCAGGAACCCTGAAGTTGCCCTCGGGATGACATATAGTGAACATATTGATGATGACTCTGGCTTCTGGCCAATCCGATTTGATATCGTCCGCTTTCTGCTTCAGGAAGCGGAGATTCTTCCTGAACGTATCGACATCCTGAAATGATTCAGCATTGACTTGGAAGGGTGTTACGAGTATGTCGGTGATACCGGCTTTCCTGCACCTGTCGGGATCGAAGCTGATTCTGCTCTGCGAGGCAAAGTTCAATGACATTGAAATCGAATCTCATCCTCCATATCTCTTATTTCAAGGTCTTCCTTCGATGTCCCCGAAGCAAACAGCACAAGGTAAGTGACCGACTCGCCACTCGCCGGCCAGACCGCCCAGTGCCAAACGCCGGGGTCAATAATTACGGCGCATCCGGCCTTGACCCTGATTACTTCTGTCTTTTCGGGTTCGAGTGCGCCATTCGAGGCCACCGGCTGGTCGGCCGACGCGATGGGCAGCAGGAAGTCTCCATCTATTGGAATTAATACTTCCGGTGTGTTGAGATGGCGTTCGAGACGGTCTATCCTCCGCGGCCGTTCAAGACACGTACACAAACCCAACTCCGTCCCGCCACAGATCGAGTAATTCGCGAGAGCAGGCCAGAATCGAACGGTGTCCGAGCCCAGCGGGGCGGGAGAATCCGGCATAACGACCAGCGAGCCGTAAGCCCGGAAATGCTTTTCATCTGCGTCTTCAACGTGTATAAGCATAGACTATTTCCACCCCACTGCGTTTCCCTCTTCAATCAACTTCGGAAGCCCATATGCCTCCGAAGCAGTCTGCATTGCCTGGATATTCTCGACCGGCGTGCCGGGCGCAATATTGCACCCGTCGCAAAGCATCAGCCCACCATAGGGAGCCAATACCTGCAAGACGCGCCGCGAAACGGCCTCGATCTGCGCAGGCGTACCGGTTAACATTAGTACCGGATCAACATTGCCAATGATTCTCACTCGTCCGGCCATCCTGCGAGCTACGTCATCAAGGGGGACACAGGACCCGAACCCGTCAAAGTGTGTTATTCGTGCCTCTTCGGCCAGGACGTCTAGAATATGACTCGTTTGCCCGCACATGTGCAGCCTACGCCGGCCTGGGAAGGCATCGTACATTTCCATTAGGTAGGGCAGGCAGAATTCTCGAAACTGATCAGGAGAGAGTAGTTCAGCAGCATCTGCAACCATGCTTGCGTCAGACATTGCCGCCCCTGTCTTACTGCGGCAATAGTTCTCCCAGTCTATATACGCATGGTTGATTTTGGCGAGAAACCTCTTGCATGCTTGTGGATATTCAAGTATCCACAAATAGAACTCACTCCCGACTAGATCTATCGCAGCGGTAAAGGCGGCGTCCATCCCACCAACCGTCACGTTGATCGGCACATCCTCGCCATTTATGACTAACCGATAGTCTTTTACAACATCGCACATTTCTTCATACCAACGCAAGCGTTTGCCCCAAATTCCGTCTTGGGGTGATGGAGGTTGCAGGGATTCCATTTCATCAACAGTCTTGATAAACGGCACCACCCTCGGTGGCTTGTCATCATACCACGCAATTTCTGCCCCAAATGCGGCTGGACCGGTATTCTCAAAGTCCGGAGAGACGGTCCCGGACGCGTCGGCAAATGAGTCGTCGGGGATATTTTCCGCGCGCCACTTGCTGTTCATCAACTGATGATATACTTGGTCTCGAGGATTTGCGAAGTATTCAGTGTAGGAAACGCCGCGCACATCCAGGAAGTAGCGTGGGCCAACCCATGCCAGAACCGGAACCCGATCCAGGTACCGCATCTTCTCGAATGCCGCCCATCTCTCTTTGTTTGCAGCGATCCGGTATTCAGGATAGTCAATCTCTATCTTGGTCAATGTGCATGCACCTTCTGCCCTAAGAATAGAAGTCCGAGGTCTGAAAAGCGATAAGCCTGAGCATTAGACCTTCGCTGCTTTCGTCGGTGGTAAGGTCACGGCCTTAGTGCGCGACTCTCTTCTTTCTATCGCGGCGATCTTGCCGATCTTGCGGGCTGAGTTTCCTCCCTGGAAGTCACTCGATAGCCATGTTCCCGCCAGGGACTTCGCCAGTTCAGGGCCGACAACAAGGGCTCCAATGCACATCACGTTGGCGTCATTGCTCTTACGGGCTCTTTCCGCGCTGTACGGGTCGTGGCAGACAGCAGCATACACGCCGAGGACCTTGTTGGCGGCTATCGCCATACCGATACCCGTTCCACAGATCAGTATGCCCTGGCTACACGATCCATCCCTTATCTTGTCAGCTACCTTGATCGCAACGTCCGGGTAGTCAACTGCCCGGTGGGAATGCACGCCTACGTCGACGCATTCGATGCACAGGTCTTCCTCCACAAACCGTTTGAGCACCTTCTTTAGATCGTAGCCCAAGTGGTCACTTCCAATAGCTATCATCTAAGCCGTCAGCTCCTTCAACTCTCTGTATATCCGCTCTTCATTTGGAACCACGTAATCCTCGCCTTTGGGCGCAAATGGCATGGGCATGTTCAGGGAAGAAATGCGTAGAGGCGGCGCGTCAAGATAGTCAAAAGCCTTCTCGGTCACTATTGAGGCTATCTCCGATCCCACGCCGCAGCACAGGTGATCCTCGCTGACGATGGCTATCCGCCCCGTCTTTCTTACCGATGCCAGAATGGCCTCCTCGTCAAGTGGAACAAGTGTGCGCGGGTCGATAATCTCAACATCGATACCACTCACCTCCAACTGGGCCGCAACGCTGAGGCACTTGTGAACCATCAAACCAGTGGCTACAACAGTGATGTGAGTACCGCCGCGCTTGATGTCCGCCTTGCCCAGCGGGATTGTGTATTCCTCCTCCGGTATATCCGCAAGCTTATCGACCAGGTCATCGTATGACGATAGCGGCTTGCCGCCGGTGGTTACGGGTTTCGCACCGTAGAGATACTTATGCTCAAAGAAGAGAACGGGGTTGTCGTCGCGAATTGCCGTCTTCAACAACCCCTTCGCATCGTACGGAGTGGATGGGAAGACCACCTTGAGCCCCGGAGTGTGCATGAACCACGCCTCAGGACACTGAGCGTGCTGCGCTCCGTGGGTGTTGGCCCCGACGGCGGCCCTTATCACCATCGGAACCTTGGCTTTCCCCCCAGACATCAGCCTCATTTTCGCTGCCTGGTTGACTACCTGATCCATCGCGCAGGTCAGGAAATCCGAATACATGATCTCAGCCACGGGCCGTGTCCCAGTCATGGCCGCACCAACAGCCGCACCTACGATCGCGTTCTCGGAAATTGGCGTGTCCACTACGCGCTTGCTCCCGAACTCCTCCAAGAGCCCTTTCGTAACGGTAAAAGTCCCTCCGAAGTCGCCTATAAGCTCGCCGAGGAGAAATACTCGTTCATCTCGGGACATTTCCTCTCTGAGAGCATTATTGATGGCCTTGGCCATGGTCGTCTTAGACATACAAAACCTCTCTATGCGTAAACCATGCGGCTGAATTCATCCGAGTCAACATCTGGGCTCGCATCGGCGTAGGCCACTGCCTGCTCCATCTCTTCGTCGATCCGCTGTTCAATAGACGCCAATTCACCCTCGGCGATGAAACCGCCTGTGCGGGAACGAAATACCTTCAGCGGATCACGTTCCATCCATTCAGCTACCTCTTCCTTGGGCCGATAGTTGCCCGGCTCGAACCTGGAGTGCCCCCTGTGCCGGTAGGTCATGCATTCGACCAGGGTCGGCCCGCCGCCGCGCCTTGCCGTCGAGATGGCCTCTTGGGCTACCTGCATGACTTCGAGAACATCGTTACCATCCGCGACGACACCCGGAATCCCATAAGCATCCGCCCGATGCGCGACTTGACGCGGCTTCATTGCCCGGCTCATATGAAGCGATACCTGATAGAGGTTGTTTTCACACACGAAGATCACCGGCAGGTTCAGTATGGCCGCCATGTTGATGCCCTCGTGAAAGGAACCAGTGTTGGACGCGCCTTCTCCGAAAAAGCACACTGCCACTTGCTCCGTACCACGCAGAGCTATCGAGAGACCGGCGCCGGTGGCGATAGGAATCCCTCCACCGACGATGCCATTTGCGCCGAGAATGCCCGCGTCAAAATCCGCAAGGTGCATCGACCCTCCCATTCCGCGGCAGCAGCCCGTTTGCTTTGAGAAGATCTCTGCCATCACCTCGTTAAGCTTCGCGCCCTTGGCGAGACAATGGCCGTGACCTCGGTGGGTACTCGTGATGTAGTCGTCGGGCCGCAGGCTCTCGCAGAACCCTACCGCGACGGCTTCTTGTCCGTTGTACTGGTGTATTGTACCGGGCATAGAACGCGTGAGGAATAGACGGTAGATCGTCTCCTCGAATGCCCTTATCAAATACATGCCGCGATACACTTGCAGGAGCTTGGCCTTGTCAACACTGCTCCGGGTATCGCAATTCACACGAACAGCCATTCTCTATACGCCATACCTTCCCGACAACATGTCACGTTCGATGGTTAGTATTCGTTCAAGCCTTGCGGCATGGCGACCTCCGGCAAACTCCGTGGCTAACCACACACGGACGATCTCCTCCGCCAATGCATCCCCCACTATTCGGGCGCCAAGCACGAGGACATTGCCGTCGTTGTGCTCCCTCGATGCCTTGGCCGAGAAGAGGTCGTTGCACAGCGTTGCCCTAACCCCCGGCACTTTGTTGGCCGATATACACATCCCCTGACCAGTACCGCAAATCAGTATGCCCCTATGCTGGTCTTCCCTTGCCACTGCCTCTGCGACCGCCCTTGCCAGAAATGGGTAGTCGTCATTGGGCAACTCATCGTAAGCACCGTAGTCCTTGACTGAGTACCCAAGACTGCCGAGAAATCCTTTCACTCTTTCCTTGAGCTGATAACCGGCATGTTCGCTGCCTAGCGCAATCTCCACTGCTTGCCCTGCCTCCGTTCAACTGTGTATTTGGACGAATGTCTCGAGTTCTTCTCTCGTGGGCAGCGAAGGACGCGCCCCAGGTTTTGTGACACTGTAACTCGCCACTCCGATTGCCTGCTGCACAGCACGGTCCAGATCCGCTCCTTCCGCGAGATACGCCGCCAACGCCCCGGTAAATGCGTCTCCAGCGCCGCTGGTGTCCACCACGTTGACGCGCAGGGCGGGGTAGCGCCGACAACCCTTTTTCGTGGCCACCAACACACCCTCTCCGCCGAGGGTCACGACCACGGCCTTCACTCCGTCTTCAAGCAATACTCTGCACGCCCGCTCCATGTCGGCGTCATCGGATATTCGCGTGTCCAGCAGCCCCTCGAGCTCGCTCGAGTTCGGAGTCAGCACATCCACCATCCTCAACAGGCCGCGAGACAATCCACGAGCGGGAGCCGGGTTGAGAATCGTCTTGACTCCGTGTCGATTGGCGATTTGGAGGGCGGCCTCAACCGTCTCTAGCGGTATTTCAAGCTGAGCTACCAACACGGATGCACTGGAGATTTCGCTCTCTAATTTAGACACATCATCCTCTGAGAGAAGTTGGTTAGCTCCGGGAATTACAACTACCGTGTTCTCGCCCGTGCGATCAACGTTGACGAGCGCGACTCCGGACGGCGATCCACCGTCTCTGGCAACGAACGTGGTATCGACGCCGCTTTCTCTGAGAACGGCAAGCATCTGTTCTCCGAACGAGTCAGAGCCCACTCTTGCCACAAACGATGCCTGGCAGCCCAGCCCGGCGATAGTTATCGCCTGGTTGCACCCCTTGCCGCCAACCATGTTGAAGAAATCGCTCCCAATCACCGTCTCGCCTGCTTTGGGAAACTCATCGACCCTCGCGAACATATCCATATTGATGCTGCCGACTACTAAGACACGAGGACTCATCTTTGCGCTTACTCCTCCTCGATGGCGATCACGCGCACCGGAAATGCCGCCGCGCCTCTCACCTTGTAGGGCAGGATGAACACCTGAAATCTGGATTTGCTCAAGTCCGAGAGATTATTCAAGTGCTCGATAAGCGGAATGCCCGCCTCAAACAGCGTGCCGTGATTGGGCTGCACCATTTCGCCGCGATTTTCGATTCCCGAGCAGTCCACCCCCAAGCAGCTAATCTTCTTTGCGACAAGCCACTTGACGGCATCATTGGTCAAGTAAGGCCGGTCGTGTGAGTGTTCGGTATTGTAGTACTTGCTGAGATCGGTTCTAATGAAGACGATATCTCCCTCCCGAATCACGTCTTCTCCCGCGCGCTTCATTTCGTCCAAGTCTATCGGCTCGCCGAAACCCTTGTGCCGGAAATCGAGTACCACTGCCTCACCGATAAGCCTCTCAAGAGACAGCCGACTCACGTCAGTACCGCCCTCTATGTAGTGAAGGGGAGACTCAATATGCGTCCCCACGTGGTCCCACATGCTGATCTCCTGCATAATATACCAGTCACCCGGCGCTCTCTTGCCCTTGTAATCGGGCAGAAGATCATCGACAAAGTGAGTGTCCATCTCCAGTTTATACTCTTCTTCGCCAGGCACTATCTCGTGCGACAAATCAACTATTCGCCCTATGTGCATACGACCTCTTCTCCGTATTTGCGAACTCAGGTTCGCATAGCGCTGATTAATTCGACCATATAAGCATAGTTTTCAAACGGGACATCCGGCGGGATGCTGTGGTCCACCATTGGGATGTATCCACCGGATCGCGCGAAGAACTCCAGCTTGGGCATTACTTCGTCGTAGACCTCCCGTCTGTCCCTTGAAAGCTTCTTCTTATCAATTCCACCGAACATGAGTAAACGGCTGTCAAGATTCCGGCGAAGCTGAATCGGATCCATCCCCGAATTGATCTCCAAAGGAGAGAGACCATTTACTCCCCCCTCCAGAAACAACGGGATTAGACCATTGACGTCCCCGTCCGAGTCGACGAAGATTTTGCTCACCCCAAATGAGCGAATACAATCCGTGAGACGTCTATACCGAGGAAGCATGAATTCTCGAAACATCTTCGGCGAAATCAAGGAGCTAGTCTTGTAAGCCATATCTTCCCAGACGTAAACGGCGTCCGGCGTGATTTGCGACAGGACTCTCGCGAGCAGGACGACACAAAAATCGGCTACGAACTCCATCATATCGTGGACTAAGCCGGGATCGTCGTAAAACAGCACGGACAGATGCTCAAGCCCACACCAGTCACGCAGAGCGCCAAAGAGACTGATGTCGCGTCCACCACTCAGTATGAGGACGTAATCTCTGTCCGGGGCCTCTCGCAACAACTCTTCATATTCGGTCCCAAATCTGCCATCGTCCTCCGGATTGTATCGCTCTTTCATCTTCTCGAAATCATCTCGGTTCTTGATGGGGTAATCCAGAAACTGCGGCATTGCCCAGAACGAGTGCTCAACCTTCTCGCGCTGGATGATTCCAATCTCAGTCTTCACTATACGGGTATCACCCTCTTCGCAAAGTGTCGTTCTTTCAAATCGTGGGTAGAGACCAAAAAGCACCGGCAGATACTTAACGCGGTCGCCTCCGAAATAGTCCTCCAAGGCTTCATCTTCCGGCAGCCCCTCTTTGCGCCACCGGACGAGGGTTTCGTCCCATGGGCCGGCGTGCCACAGCGGGAAGCGATCAAACTTCTCGAAATTCATTACGGCCACGTATCTTTCCCTATCGGTCACTACCTGCGTACCTCCTTTCCCGATCTCCGGTTACAGCAAGCGCGCGATTGTAAAGTCCCAATGTCGGCTCTTGCTGCGCGCAAATACGTGTTACTGTATCACCCCGCCAGGTTACAGAATACGGAATACAAGCCAGCGTCTCAATCTCAGTGAACGACGCAACGGGATAGCGCAGGCTCAGTGTGCGGCCGATGGCTCCGGATTGAACCGTCACATAGCTCCCTTGCACTTCGCAACGAGCTTCCTGCCCATCAATGAACAATCTGACGTCTTGCGTAGAGACTGACCCAGGAATCCTTATATGCACAGGCGACGTGACACGAGGAATCACATCCAGCCGGCCCTCATCAGGCAGATATGAGAGAACCTTCGCCAGTTCGCTGTCCCGATTGAGAGCAAGATTAACCCAAACGCCGTTCTCATCCCTGGTAACTACGTTGCTCCATGCCAGATACAGGGCCTTTGCCCCCGACGGCCCGCAGCATCCCGAAATATCAATGCCCTTCTCTGCTTCGGGATTTCTCCGTGACTTTGGGTAGGTGCTGAACAGATCGTTCGGATAGCTGGGACCAACGAACCCGCCTTCCAGCCGCTCCAAGGCATCACGGTATGAACACGCATCTGTATCCTCGGGCAAGGCCTCGCCCAAGTTATCAACTATAAGGTCCAGCAACTCGGGAGTTATCATGAACTGTGATCTCACCAGATGGTTGCGAACGTAACGCTCCATCTGGTCCCAAAACTCGACGTAGCCTGATCGCGCAAGGAGTATCTGCATCCCGACCATATCGGTCAGGTTGCACATTTCGTTGGTCTCCCGACCGGCGGTTCGCACGTTTTCGGGAATCCAGCCAAACCTGCCCCCGAGCGCCGCAATCCAGTCGTGGACGGCCTTACCCATCTCAACGAACTCTCGGTTTCCGGTCAGTATCCCAAGGCGAATCATCCCCACCGCGGCGGTTACGCGCGAAGTTACATGTCCGTTTGCTATCTCCCAAGCTACCGCGACCTCGGGCACTTTCGACACACCGTCCAGGTGGGGGACGGCAAAGCAATCGGGCTTTGTGCTGTCGTCCGGATAACCGAATGATCCATCGGCATTGAAATAGGCCGGCTTCCTATAGATCATTCCCTTAACCAGGTCGGTAGACAGCTGCAGGGCAGCCTCATTGCCTGTCGCCTCGAAATACTTCACCAAGCCGTCGAGCACCGCGAAACATATCCCTACGTTGCCATCCGTCAGCCACTTACTGTCTGTCCGGAAGTACCTCAGATAGGCATACTCGCCCTCCCTGATGGCTACACGGGACAGCCCCTCGACTAGATTGTTGAGTGGCGGGAGCACATCCTTGTCTTGCGTCCTTGCATACCACTGGCAAAGACCCAGCAGCGTCCCTCTCTGAGCCCAGATATCCGCGCCGTACTGGCTCCATGGGGTCTCGGGGCGATAGGAGAGGCCGTCTTCCTTGTTGAGAAAAGCCAGAAGCTGCCTCTTGAGTCCTTCGTCAACTTCATATCCGGCGACTTCTCCGGTCATTTCCCGCACCATCGTCAGAGCCTCAAGGAACCTGCCAGTTCCGTCACCATAGTCCCACGGCGTCCTTTCGAGGCGTGGCAATCCCCTTAAAGGGATCTTGCCGCCAAAAAACGGCAGATAATCCAGAGCGGGATTCATGCTCGGCTGTGGGTTGCGCGTCAGATAGTTGATGGCTAGTCTTCCGCGATTCTTCAGGTCAGGCGAAGACTTATCAAGTCTTACGGTGCCCGCCTTCCCTACAGTCTTGTCGAACTGCAAATCTGTTATGGTGGTGTCTGATTTCATATCCGGCTTACCTCCGAGGCCAGCCTGTCGAGCCGCAGGACTTCGTCAGGGTTCGCGGACTTGGGATCAACGAACACCTGAACCTGCATCGGCAGTCTATGCCTCTTGCCCAGTTCCATCGTGTACTCTATGTGCTCCGCCTGGGACATTACAGGCACACAGCAACTGCTGACTTCGGACGCGTGAGGCAGCAGTGTCACTTCGTCACCGAAAACATTGATAACCTCGGGAAGCGGCGTCTCACTTATGCCGAAGTTGAGTCCCAACAATCCTTTAGTGCCCTTGAGCATTTCTAAGGAATGAACGAAGTTACCGCATGAATGAACGACGATCCCCCCGAAAGCGCTCGCGATCCGCTCCAGGCAGGGCACAACAAACTCCTCATATGTGGGCGCGGAAAGCAATGTGATATAGTCCTCACTCACACATACACCCTTATCCGGCGGCATCCAGGCAAAGGGCATACAATGAATTGGAACGATATCGCCTTCGGCCGCCTCGATCTGCAGATTCACGAAGTCTATGAAAGCTTCCGTCGCCAGATCGAAGAGAAAGCGAACAGCTTCAGGCTGGTCGACCATTGCCATCATCAGAGCCTGATCATCCCACAGACTGCAAGCTAAAGAGACAGGCCCCTGCATATCAGTGATGTGGATCGGAAGCATTCCCCGCGTCTCCTTGCGAAAACACCTGATTCTCTCCAGCACGACACGGGTAAACCCAGCGTCGGCTAGGTTGGGTTTCTTCAGATGGTAAATATCCCCACTACTCCGGATTATCGGCCTGACGTAGAATTGGTCGGCTACAACGAACTCTTCACATCCAAACGCGGTCGCGACTGCACCCGCGCGCATGCCCGGCCACAGCGACGGTATGTAGTCGTCGCCGAGCGCCGCTCGCGCCTTTATCGCGTCGAGTTGGTAGGCCAGTGAAGTCGAAGCGTCATAACCGGCGAAATCCATCAACAACCCATGCAGCCGGGAAGGAAAGGGAAACGAGCTGAAAACGTACGGAATCCTGTCTTCCGGAAATCTCCGATCCCAAACGCATCTCAGTCTCGCTTTGGATTCGGCGATCCTTTCCTCCGTAAACAACTCCTGTATTCTGGATACTTCAGATGCTGTATCGACCATCCAGCCACTCCTTCATAAGCCGCTCAACACATCTCGTCGGCTGCCTCATATATTGCGACGATGTTCTCCACGGGCACGCCCGGTTGAATGCAATGCGACGGCGCCAGAATGAAGCCCGACCCTTCCCCCAGCACTTCTATTTGCCGCTTTACCTCATCCTTGATCCGCGACGGCTGACCGAAAGGCAGAAGCCCCTGCACATCCACCGTCCCGTGCAAACACAAGTCCTTGCCGAATTCACGCTTGATCCTATAGGCGTCCATCCCCGTGGCCATCGGCTGAATCGGATCGAGAACGTCAAGGCCCATGTCGATAAGATCGGGTATGATCTCGCATATCGCGCCGTCACAGTGAATCATTGTCCTCAGTCCACGCTGCTTCGCCCATTCGTATGCCCGCCTGTAGACCGGCTCGAAGTATCGTTTCCATAGCTCCTTACTCATCACCAGGGACCTCTGGGTCCCAAAGTCGTCGCCCGACATGAGTATCTGTATGCGTCCGGTGCCGATTGTCCAAATACGGTTGTTGTAAGCACTCCAATAGTCATCAATCCTGCGCACCAAGGCCTCGACCATATCGGGCTCGATCAGCAGGTCTTCGAGAAACTGCTGGTATCCTCTCATCCCATAGGCCGTCTCGAAAACCCCGAAGTGCGCCCCGGCGATGGGCATATCGGAGTATTTGCGCAACTCCGAATCAACAAGAGAGAAGTCCAGTTCGCCAGGGTCCGGCCAGTTGAAAGCCTCGGTATCCGCCACGCTCCGCGCGTCGGCCAATGGAGCGCCCACGGGCTCATCGTATGTCCCATGCCCATAGTCTACTTTCTTCCTCACGATGCCCCACCGGTCTACCCAACCGCCGTCCGGCAGGTCCTTCTGTCTCGGGTCGGGGACCGTCAGCCAGCGAAACGGCCAGTGGAGGTTCTCCACCCGAAACCTCCCCTCGATATCCTCAACGGACTGAAGACCAAGTTCTCTCACAACCTGGGCCTCGACTTCCGGCGTTCCCTTGAACACCCGTGGAACCCTATCGACGGGCTTGTGATCGATCGCGGCCAACACGCGCTCCCTGGATGTCATCTACTTATTCTCCTACTGCTGATTCCCGCTTATAACGTTATCGCCGCCGACCACGCTCAGGCCTCCAACCCGGTTATAGCGCAGGTCGTTGTTTGTGATCGTATTGTAATCGGCGCTGCCCTGCGTTCCAATGCCGTAGTACTGCCACTTTGTAGATCGGGTATCCCTGCTTACATTTCCATCGATTGTGACACGCCTCATGTTGCCCACGGTTATGCCATTGATGTCGGACAGGTGCAGGTTGTTGTTATCTTCCACGGTATTGTTGCTGAATGTGCAATACGCATCGTAAGCGCCGGGGATACCGTTGTCGTCAAAGAAAATCCCTTCGTAATTGCCGTGCCTGACGGTGTTGTAGGAGACCACATCGTATATGCTGCCGAAGAACTCTCCGACAGGTCCGCCGCCATTCACCAGTATGCCCCTTCCGCCGTTGTTGTCCACAAGATTATGGAGCACATTGGAATAGGCGGTGGTGTTGAGCCAGATGCCCCCATTGGTGTTATCGGTGCAGGTGTTCCATACGACGTCCATGTAGGACTGGTAGTCCTCTGTCCATATCCCGACTCCAGCGTTGTACCTGCAGGTGGTTCGTCCAACTATGGTGTTCCTCTGGTCGAAGCCGCTCAGGAATATGCCGGACCCATAGCCGCCGTGCGTTTCCGTGGCCGGTCTGCCCGTGCCGTCCACTTTACAGTGAAGTATGTAGTTCCTGATCACAATCCCCGGGTTGCGATAAGCGGCGTGATTGGGCCAAGTGCAGATTCCCGCATAGGCTCTTGTATTGCGGACGTGCACGCGTTCGATGTCGTAGTTGTAATTGTTACTGAGCCAGATGCCCATGGGGTCCACGAAAGGAAACGACGGAAACGGCTGAGGATCGTAGGTTCGTCCGGTGTTGTTCGCGTTGTTTCCGTCTATCGTGATATCGCGAATCGCAATGTCATGGTCAGGAGTGCCGGAATAGGGGCCTTCATCCGAGTGGTAGTTGATGAGTATGGGTTTGTTTACATTATCGTTCAGGCGCAAAACCGTTCGGTCCATCCCACGGCCTTGCACAGTCTGGTTGGATAACAACAGAATCCAATTTGATATGGGATAGCCGCCGTATTCGAGACTTGCCGTGGAACCCTCGGAAGTGAGCATTCCCGCAATATTGTAGTCCTTGGCAGTGCTCAACACACACACTTCGTCGATCAAACCAGCGAAGTTCTCCCCACTGGCGCGCGATCCTATGAGAAGCTCCTCAGTGTTTGCACGAATGCGCTTGCCCGAGGCAATCGATTCAGCCACCTTATTGCCGTTGAAGAATACGCGGACATACGAGCCATCGTAGGTCATTGCGATATGGCTCCACGCAGCCGTCGGAATGGATAACGATGCGGTGGCCTGGTAGAGGTTCGAGTCCGTCCCGTAGAATCCACCGACAAGCTCTCCGCTCTTAACCGCCAACCAGTACGATGTGCTGTTTGATCCTTTGGCCACTATGGGGCTCCAGTTTGACCTGAGACTGGTAGGCTTTATCCAAGCTTCAACGGTGATGACGTCATACGGCTGGATCGATCCGCTGTTTCCAACGACGGCGTAGTCGTCAACGCCATCCAGACTGAGGCAATTCCCTCGGATTCCGGACGCGACAAATCGCGCCCCACCGTTCAATTGAGCCGTATTGGCGCTTTGGGAATAGTCCGAGGCGGATGTCCCGCCATTTTCCTCGAACCCCCAGTAGCCTCTCAAGGTGTCGTCCTTGACCTCATAGGCGCTCAGCGCCCGGCCAACGATCTGGACCTGATCGATCTTTCCACGGAAGTCCTTGCCAATGTGCAGCGCCTCGTTCGTAACCTTTGCCAGCTTGCCCACGGCGTCAGTGGAGCCGCCCAACACACCGTTCACATAGATCCTGACCTTAGCCCCATCGTAAGTCACTGCCAGATGGGTCCACCGATCAGTAGGTAGAACGACATTCTTCATTGCGTAGTAAAACTGTTGAGGCGACTCGTCGCTGATGAGCCCGCCGCGCACATAACTCGACCCTACCGTGAGGAAGTATGCACCGAACCCCGTGCCCTTGCTGATTATCTTCGAATCCCCACTCGCAGGCAATGAACTGGGACACACCCATGCGCTGAGCGTGAACTCACCGCAGAGTTCCAGGCTTCCGCTGTTCGGCACGACTACCTCGTCAGTATCGGAGGCAAAGGTGAGGCAGCTTCCCTCGAAGGCGTGGTCATAGCTTACGCAGAGCGCCGGACTGCCGGCAAACGCGCACCACGCCAGCGCGGTCGCGGCGACGAGGAGGTTCAGACTCCACCGTTTCCTATCATCGATTCTTGTTTTCCGATCCATGCTGCGCATTTTCCTCACCTCTTCGTCTAGTTGCCAGACTTGTCGAAGCTGTCGGACAGTATGCTAAAATCGGGTGTTCCGACATGGTTGTCGCCGTCGATATCGCCGCCCAGCAACGCCACGTCGTATACAGTCGATTCAGTGACATTCACAGTTGCCGTCTTCCGCAGACACTCAGCCGCCGTGACCGTCAGCGTATACGTTCCTGGATCAAGATTGCTAAATGAGTATCCTCCGGGATTCGACGTAAGCGTGACCATCTTCGTGATCGTATTTGCGCCGCCGGTCAGAACCACCTCGATCGGTGCCAAGTCCAGTCTCCCGATATAGCCTTGAAGGGCGATCTGACCGGACAGAGTGCAATTGCCGGGCGACCATACGGCGCTGACGATCTGACCTTTATTTCCATAATCAGAGCTATCGCCCGCAACATCCCCTCCGTCTTCATTGAACGACAAGTGGAGTCTTACGGCTTCCTGGGCGACTTCCTTGTCGGTCTTGGCCCGACTGTAGACGCGAACCTGGTCGAGGCGACCTTGGAATCCCTGTCCAAGGTAGAGAGATTCGTCTGTGGTCTTTATGATCTTGCCAGGGGCATCCGTTGTCGCCACTCGATCGCCGTTCACAAAGAGCCTCACCTGAACTCCATCGTAAGTCACGGCAAGATGTGTCCATCGGTTGGTCCGCAGGGCGGTATTCCGGACTGCATAGTAGTAACACTGGGGTGACTCGACGCCGGCAAACCCGCCGCGCACGTAATTCGGTCCCACGGCCAGCATGTAGGTATCAACATTGACGCGCTTATTAATGATGCGCCACTCACCGGTCAAGGGCAAAGCGGCCGGCCTCACCCATGCCTCGAGCGTCATCTCCGAGGTGAAGTTCAGGCTCGTGGCGTGGGGTACAAGGACGTAGTTGTCACTGCCGTTGAAATTCAAACAACTCCCTTTGAAGCCCGCGCTCGACCAGGACGCGCCCGCAATGCTACCTGTGTTTCCGTTGCCCGAGCTGTCGGCAGTTGTGGGCCCAGCCAGCTCGCTGAAGTCGTACGCGGCAACCAAACCGCCATCAGCAGACGCAAGTGAACTTGCCGCCATCGCCAAGATCATGAAGACCAAGAAAGGCAAACCCGTATGTCTTGTCATGCTAAACCGCCTGTTTTCATCATTAATCGATCCATACTCGGACAGAGCGCTACACCCGCGTCCATTGTCTCTTTAGGGCGGAATCCTCGACCGCCTGCATCACTTGCTGCACCCGCATTCCATCGTGGAAATTCGGAGACGGCTCCTTGCCGGACTCTATCCCTGCCTTGAATGCCTGCATTATCCTGGCAAACAAGAATTTCCCCGTAACGTTGGACTTCGCCACCTCATAGTCTTCCAGCAGAGTGTCGGAAATTGGTAGAGGCTGCGGTTTGACGTCCGGCTTTTGTGAACCATACAGCTTGCCCACCACCCAGTCCTCTCCCTCCACTTCCAACTGGAATATCAACGTCCCATCGGTGCCGCTTATCTCCACGTCTATATAGTTTTCACGCGAAGTGGCCACACGGCTACAATGAACAACAGCCTGGGCGCCGTTGACCAGTCTTCCCAGGAACATTGTGGAATCGTCCACGTCGACCTCAACCGGCTTGCCAGTCGCCCCATCTATCCTATCCTTGATGAAGATGCGGCTATCAGCTACAACCCCCTCGAACTCTCCCACCGTCCATCTGATGAAGTCAATGAGATGAGAACCGGTATCTCCCAACGCGCCCGTTCCGGCAAATTCCCGACGCATCCGCCATGATGCCGGAACACTTGGATCACTCAACCATCCGGCGAGGTAACGCGCTTCGATGTGGAAGACTCTTCCGAGATAGCCTTGATCGATCAGGGTCTTCATCATGATCGCCGCCGGAACAAACCTCCAGGTAAAAGGCACCATGTGGATCACGCCCACATCTTGCGCCTTTTCGTACATCTCCCTGGCCTGGGCGGGATTCATGGCGAGCGACTTCTCACACAAGACATGTTTCTTCTTCGACAGCGCATCCATGGTTATCGCATGGTGCCGATAGGTCGGGGCGGGTATGCAGACCGCCTGGATGTCCTCGCAATCAAGAAGCTCGCGGTAGTCCTCGAATCGTCTTGCTACCCCAAACTTGTCACCCGCCGCGCTGAGCCGCTGGGCGTTTTCATCGGAAATCGCGGCGACCTCTATCCCATCCACGCTCACCAATCCTGGCAGGTGAGCCCTGTCCGACCACCAGCCTGTACCTATAACTCCAACCTTTATCATTAAACGAACCCCTCCGATTTGCTCTGAACCTACCAGATCGAAACGCCACCGTCGACCAAGATATCCGTCCCCGTAACGAAACTCGAAGCCGAAGAAGCCAGAAACACGGCGACTCCACCCAACTCGTGGGGCTCGCCCATGCGTCTCAGCGGCGTGTAGCCGCACACTTTCTCGCTCAGTTCGCTGTCAGTGTGCACCTCGGCATTCATTCGAGTGTTCATGACGCCAGGACTGATTGAGTTCACCCTGATGTTGAAGGGCGCCAGGTCCGTAGCCAGGGACTTCGTCAACATCTTCACTCCCGCCTTTGCCGAACAGTAGGCCGACAGTCCAATAACTCCTCCATTGACTACACTTGCGACAAGAGAAGCAATATTGATGATGCTCCCTCTGTTTCTTTTTATCATCTCCCTGGCTTCAGCCCGGCAGCAATAGAAGACACCACTAAGGTCCGTATCGATTATCTTCTGCCACAGGTCGTCGGGCATATCCTGAACAGGAGCGCCGGCAGCTATTCCCGCGTTGTTTACAGCTATGTCCAGCTTACCGAACCGCTCGACTGTCTTGCGCACCATCTCGTCAGCCTGAGACGATTCGCCGACATTGACCGTAACCGCGACAGAATCTCTTCCAATACCACAAATCTCTTCAACTACTCTTTGTGCTTCCTCAGCATTCAGGTCAACTATAACAACATCCGCTCCGGCCTGTGCCAAGGCAATCGCCATCGCCCGACCCAGTCCTGAAGCCGCTCCGGTAACCAACGCTGTCTTACCGTTCAGATCAAAGAGGTCCATACTAACCCCACGCACATCATTGCCTCCGCAAGAGGCTCTTGACATTAAGATAGAACGAGTGAGCATACTCTGTCGGGACGGAGTTCAAGACAGGCAAGAACTTGACGCCGGATATCCCGTGGCTACCGGATGCATCTGTGAGGGATGTGTAGAATTCCCAGTTCTCAGGCCCGCTCTCGACCTTATACACAATGCTGTTCTCGCCCCTGTTTAGATGGGCCGCGCACGTTGCCTCGAAAGGCTCCGGCGGGAGACCACCCGCACGGGGTTGCTGAATAGCCTCCGCTCCCTTGAGATCGAGAAGCTTGCCATTCAGCCATATCTTTGCCCGACCGATCCCGGTCAGTCGGATCGTCAGGTCTCTATCCCGGTCGCTATCAACCTTCGAAGACGCGAAGGCCGTCATGTTTCTCATAGAAGCCCCGACCGCGTTGCACACCGGTTTTGCGGCAAGGAGGTTGAAGTCCAGATAGTAGCCTACCGCATTCTTGGCGGCTATCGTCCTGCCGTCCAGCCCCGCGCAGGTCTTGGAAAAGTCGAGACTCGCCGGAAGCTTATCGTTTTCGAAAGCGAAGTCGGATTTCGCATCATTTTGGAAAGGTCCAAGGACAGTCCACTGCTGCTCCGGAATGTAGTCGCGCCTTACTCGATCGACAAGATCTTTCACGACCCTGCCATTCATCTTGATCTCGTCGTATACATAGAGCCGCCTTTCCACATCCGTGAGATGGGTCAGGATTTCCCGTTTCTTGCTCGACGGGATGGCGTCGGCGTTGTCACGTATAGAGTTGATCTTTCCCTGAAGACTCTGCTTGTCCTCTTCGTAGTAATTGAGGCTCCTGATCATCCCGTCAATCCTCTTGACTTGCTCGTAGGCCGCCAAAGGATCGATCTTGACCCGCGCGGTCCGGCCCTTGCCGAACTTCACGCTGAACTTAACGACCGAGGATGCGTTATGCTCGATCCTGAGTTTCGCCATCCCGTCCACCGGGTTGTAGCTCAGTAATCGCGCTCCGCGCACGTCTGCCGGGCATCCCATGCCCCCCGTGAACAGGTCGATATGCGAATACGTCTTTTCCGGGATCCCCCTCACCTTCACGGAGAGAGTCCGGTTACCCCATGACTGGCTGATCTTCCATACTCGCACGTCGTGCCAGATGACCTCAGGGTTCTTGGGAACGGGTTTCACGACGTAGAAATCAACATCCCAAGGCGCTGGAAACGTCAAGGGAACATCGATACGTCCCTTGCGAGATTCGGCTAAGCGGTAGGTACCGGAAAACGGCTCGAAAACCATTACTCGGCTGGGCAATCCCAGAGTATCGGCATTCAGAACCAGATGGCCATCCCCTCGCCGCTCGCTTTCGTTGCAAACCACAACAAGCGCTTCATTTTTCCTGGAATAGACGATGGGGAAGACCTTGTCGGCGATACCTCTGGTGTACTTCGGATAGTCATAATGATACGGGTGATGTACCTCGCAGTTATTGACGTCAAATATCCTGAAAGGGTTGGCATACTTCATCCAAATCATTGCTTGAGGAGCATCGGATGAAAAAGGGTACATCGGCACGCCGCACCTGGCGATCATCATCTCGTAAATCTTAGGTGTGTCCAGGGGAGTGGGACTGTTGCCTCCAGTCAACTTGTTGAAGTCGCGCCCATACAGGAATGCCGTATAGACCGCTTCCCTTGTCGGCTCGTCTGGATAGCCGCTTTCTCCCTCGCCCGTCATCGTGAGGTCGAGGTAGGCATTATTGCAGGGTTGGATAGTCGCTGATGAAGAGAGGGTATACTCCCGCCCGGTTACCTTGCTCCACGCTCGAAAGAACTTGTCTACTGCCTTGCCGAACTCATAATAGGCAATCGTTTCGCACGTATAGTCCCGGCTGCAGCCGTGCTGAGTATTTTGGCACATATTCGGCGTATTGCAGTCCACGCGAAGGCCGTCGCCGTCGAAGTCCGTAATGTTGTGTATTGCGTTCAGATAGTAGTTCTCAAACCAGCCTCTGGAGTTAAGACACATGAAAGGCTGATCCGCGCTCGGGCCCCAGGTAAAGTATTTGCCGAACGTGAACATCTGGTCGTGTTTGGCTGTCTGGCCGTAGGGTTCGGGATATCTCGGCGTTGGCCCGGCAAGCGGATACCAGTTCACGCAGAAGTGATTATGCTTGATATTGTATCTGTGCGCATCTTTGTTGAACGCGATACGTTGCTCCTGATGTTCCTGTGTGTCGTATGGATACCCCATGTATCCCCATGTTTCAGTCACATCAACCCCGACTCGAGCCAGTTCACTAAGGCCGACCTGAGCACCGCACATGAAGTGCATTCTAGGCTTTCGATACTCTCGGAACGGCATGTAGCTCATCGTGAACCGAATACTGTAGGGCGAAGCGAGTGCATAAGCGGTCTCATTCCTGTTTATGAAAGTATAGCGAAACACATGCTGGTTGCTCCGAATAAGATATGCAAGGTACCCGTCCAGCCCTTTGTCGATCGAGATGCCTTCGAAGGTGACCGGCTCGGTGGCAAAGCCCATCCTCGCGTTGCAGACCATCATCATGTTCACCAGCTTGTCCGCGACAACAACCTTGTCCTGGGATATGTCCGCTTCTAGATTCTGCCACGGCTCCCACGAATTGTCTCGCCTCACCCCGCAGCCTTGCCAAAAGTGCCTGACCTTGTTATATGCAACGTTGCCGACGCTTGTATCGACGTATAGCTTCTTAATGCTCACCGGGACGAACGTGGAAAGTGTATACCTTACCTGCGTGTAGCCGTTGTTCTTGTCGATCTTATACCAGACTTCAGGATAGAGGCTTGTCCCCGACTTCTTCTTTGAGGTCAGCGCAAATCTTCCGAAGACGTTTATGTATTCGCCGTCATCAAAGGCGTCGAGCTTGCCCCTCGTCGACAGGTTCTGAGAATATTCCATCCCGTCAGGCGTGACGACCACGAGATTGGGATGCGGAGTATCGATCATCTGCGTACCAAGAACCACCGCGCTCGACATATTCGCTGTCCGCCCATCGAACACCAGTGTGGAAGTCTTGAGATAAACTTTGATGCGACCCCCCTGTCTTTCAAAGTGGACCTGCCGGGGCGCTTTCCAAGAGTCTATGGGCAGATTTGCATTTTCGGCCTTCACCGTTCGGCTCTGGTTATCCCTGTTGCGGAACATGATTTCCGGCCGCACGTCCTCGGCCAAACAAACAACGGCTATCCCGAGGAGGCAAATAGCCACGATCATCGTTCTGAGCATATAAGTCACCATCCAACCTTTCCGCAACGCTACATGTTCCACTCTTCATATCGCAAGGTCCGGTATTTGCCAGGCCCTGCGGGTTCGAACAAACTTCCGACATTCTCATCTACATAATCGAATGTCATGAACTTGACATGCCCATCCACAAAAGCGTAATTCTGCCCGCCATTGTGACCCGGCAGATTGATGGGGTCGGTGGCATTAGTCCATCCGACCGGAATATTTAGTAACGGGCGAAAATTGCTGGCATTGACCTGATACTTCCAACAAAACACAAGAACAACGCCGGACGACTTTCTGATCATGCTCGTGGGGTATCCGGAGGCGTTGTATGGAAAGTCCGCACTCTTGGGGTATATCCACTGGAATATCTCGCCGTTGCCCATGACCGAGTTTAGGTCAGCCGTATGACCCGGCGCGACAATTGAAGATGGGCAAACGTACATCTTGTATGACTTGAGGTATGCGTACACACCCCGCATCCAGTTCACGGGAGCCTTTCGGCTTCTGTAGTTAGCAACATAGTAGTTATACTGCAGTGGCATTTTCCCGTTCGATGAGTCCGCATACATGATGACTGCGGC
The DNA here is from genome assembly GCA_023474015.1 of Armatimonadota bacterium. Next base: position 7,454 of record JAMCYN010000022.1, on the reverse strand, counting down.
AGCCACTTCCTTTATGATCGCTGCGCAAGCGGCCTGTTTTCCAGCGTCCTTTGCGCTGACGAATATGGGAAACAGTATGGCCGCAAGGATAGCTATGATAGCTATCACAACCAACAACTCAATAAGCGTGAATCCAAAACGAAGATCCTGTCTTCCTATCATCGTAATCCTCCCTGCCATGCCTGCCCGCAATGATTGATGGGTTCCTGGGACGGCTGAACCCGCGTCCGGCCGTCCCAATGTGCCGTATTAAGTCAGTCAATCGACATTGGTTCAGGAAACGAACCGACGCCGCAGTATTGTCAAGCCGCCAATCGACCCCATGGCCAAGACCACGAGCGAAGACGGCTCCGGAACCTGGGAAATGGTTCCCGTGAAAATGCTTTCGTCATCGCTCACATCGCCGTTAGAGTCGAGCGCGAAATCAACATTCGAGCCGCTAGCGACCGTAACATTGATCGAGTAGTCGAACTGATCCCAGACGGTGCAATACTGGGACCACTTCTCCACGCCATCGACGTAGATGTGCGCATTCACGCCGGTCCCATAAGGATCGTTCTTCTGAAGATGGCCGGAGATAGTAACCGCGCCGGACACATTACTGTCCCATCGCCGAACCGCCCACAGGTTATACTCGGTACCCCAGTTTATGCCGGCAGGCATAATAGCACTGGCTCCGATGTAAGGATAGTGTTTGCCGCCACCAAAAGTCCCGTGCCATTCGCCCCCAGACCAGTCGGCCATCAGTTGCACGGTCGTGTAATCGTATGCACTGGCCGCGCTGCTGCCCGTAGTGCTGGGGTCGAGCCACTGCCAGTAGGACCAATTGTTCTGGCCGTTAGGAGAACCGGCGAAACCAGTCACGGAATCGGCAACCACGGCCGCGTTCGCGACCCCAATACAAAGTGTCGCAAGAGCGACCAAGATAACTGCAGTCATCAGTGTCTTCATCTTTCTTTCCTCCTCTTAAGTGTACTTTTCTGGTGTTACAGGTATTGCATTTCTTGGCTGCGGTCAAGTAAACTCTCTGTAGAGGCTCGTTCCTCGCAGCATACTGAGCATTGTCGTGGCATGCTAACACAACACTTCGACTAGCCCAGTATGCTGTTCTATATAACACTCTCTACAAGAGAAGACACTTGCCTTTAGCTAGCTGTCTATCTTGATGAGACATTCCCCCTTTCACAAATCTCCATCCGGCCTTGAATTGCAGCTTTCGCAGCCGCACTAGAAGCTCCTGAAGCTGGTGGTATACAGGAAGCGAGCATTCTTCCCACCAATCACGTGCGTGCCCATGACGCCCTCAACCGCCGCGAATGAATTCTGAGACGGCATCGCCACACCCGGAGCGGGCCTGCACTTCACACCGATATTACCCGACCCATCCTGTAGATTCGAGCCGTCATCTACATAGAAATAACCATCATAGCCGCCGGTATCGTGCGACACCGTGACCTTGCCCCATATCGTAACCAGGAGGCCGATGGTGTTGGCGCCGACGGCCATCCTGTCCGGAGCAACATCAACCACAGCTCCCTGTTGTCCGTAGGTTCCTCCGCCGCTGCGGATATTGCCCATGCCCAATGCACGCGGAATGGGGTTGCCTATGGAGGTCACGGTCACCGAGCCCGAGGTGGCATCGATCGATCGCATTCCATCCACCGTGGCCAAAGTCCCCTTTACAGTCACGATGTCGCCGGGCGCCACGGCCGTGCTCGAAATCACTCCGATCCCGGAGAATCGGTCCAGTTCCTCCACAGCAAAACCAAATTGCCCAGTGGAATCCGGGAAGCTGGCCGACACTGTCATGCCGGACAAACTCACATTCTCTCCACCGTCGGCTTTCTTGGCGGCATCGATTGTGGTCGGGTTGTACACCACGGACTTGGAATCGACTCTCAGTGTCCCCGGAGAGACATTGCGGCGATAGGCAGTCTCCAGTATGGCAAATGTTGTCCACGCGTTGCCTGTTCCCGCGGAATACACGCCAATATCGTAATAGCCGCCCAAGGGTATCGCCTCGTTCTTCAGGTTGATATCGCATACCCTGGCAGGACTTGAAGCATTCAACGTTGTCCCAAGAGCAGCACCTAACGCCAGGTGAACACCGTAGGCACGGTCGCCCGTCGTCGAACTGTAACCGCCACCTATATTGTTCGCAAGGATAATCGGGAAGCTGATGTTGCTCACTCCGCCGAGTAATGTGATTTGTCCATCCAGTGGGATCGCGGATGTGCCCTGGGAAGCCGCTCGATCGTACCCCACCAGAATCTCCATAGCGTTGTGGAGCCACGAATCGCTTGTCTGATACCATAGCGACACATCAAAACTTGCTCCCGGCGCCACGTCCATACTCGTAAGTGGGGTGCCCGTTGGATCGCCCTTGACGGCGAACCAGTAGTTCAATGTCTGCGCCTGCGCGCCTCCAGCGATCATGACCAGCGCCACAAGGAGTATCGGGCCGATACACGATAAACTGACCCTCTTCATTACTGTTACCTCCTTTCGGTAAGGCGACTCCAATGGCTAGTTGCCGGTCTTGTCGAAGTTGGTCGAGAGCAGACTGAAGTCATCTGTTCCCACGTAGTTATCACCATTGACATCGCCGTTGGTTAGCGATACGTCAGACAGGGTGGAAGAAGTCGCTTCTATCACCACACCCGTCAATGTCTGCGTAAGGAAGTGCGCGGCTGTGAACTTGACATCATAGGTGCCCGGAGGAACATTAGGGATGTTGTATGCAACTTTGTCACCAGTGCCGGTGACGGTTATGATCTTTGTAATCTGAGCAACGCCACTCTGGCTCAGGACGATCTCAACAGGTGACAAATCCAATCGGCCAAGGAAACCGCTCAGTGTTACCGTGCCATGAAGCCCATTCGGAGCCGGATCCGAACTAATAACCGCCGTAAATATGGACTCATCGTCGCTCACATCCCCATTTGGATCAACTGCGAAATCAACATTCTGCCCAACTGTGAGCGGGATGTTGATCTGGTAGTAGTAGCGATCCCAGGTAGTGCAGAACTGAGACCACTTCTCGACGCCATCAACGTAGATGTGTGCATTCACACCGTTCCCGTAAGGATCATTCTTCGAAAGTTGGCCGTAGATGTATACCGAACCGGATACCGTGCTGACCCATCGCCGAACCGCCCAGAGATTATACCCGGGCCAATTGGGACCCGCAGGCATAATGATTCTGGCTCCAATGGCGGGATAATGGTAGCCGCCGCCGAAGCTGCCGTGCCATTGGCCCGACGACCAGTCGGTCATAAGCTGAACATCCCCGTAAGTGTATGCGCTAGCGGGGCTGGTGCCGGCTACATCCAGAGGATCCGGCCACTCGTAGTACCACCAGCCATTGCCATGACCATCGTTCGACACGCCGGCGAAGTCCGTCTCCGAGTTCGCGTAGATCGTGGCGCCGGCGGGTTGCCCCGACATCGCCGCTCCTACAATCATCATTGCAATAACGAGCATAACGATCTTACAATTTGCTTTCATTCTAAATCTCCTTTCTGAGAATCCTGCGCACGGCCTTTAGCCGAGCAACCAACGTTCTACCTCTCAGCGCAACCTTTCTACATTGCTTACCCTCCCTTCCACCCCCACTGCATGATCTCGGGCAAGGCATCGCATTCCGGATCGCCGCAGCTAGCGCCTTTCACCAAGGTCGCCTCCAGAATCAGTTGCTCCTCGAACGAACGCCTGCCTTCGGCGATATCAACAATGAACTGCCCGGCCTGTAGACCACATGCGTAACCGTCGAACCTCATAACGGTGAGTCCACCAAGCTCAAGGCTCCAATTGTTGGCGGAGGCATGTGAGATGACCGCAACATCATCCGGAATCCTAAGGCCTACTTGGCGTATCGCGCGCAAAGCGCCAGTGGCGAGGAACTCATCAGCAATGTATAGAGCCCTCGGCAGATTGCCCTTGCCGATGCGGCTCAGAGTCGCATCGAACCCACTCTTGATCACGCGCTGATAGCGGCGGCCATGGGTGATGTCGTGGGAATCCGACTCCATAGGCTCGTCCGCGAAATCGTCATCAACGCCCTCTACACAGTCGACAACATCTTCCTTTACCGGCTTTTCCAGCAGAACAAGCGCCTGTCGGTAGCCTCTGATGTCCGCTCCGGCACCATGCCGAAACCTCGTCGAACTCACGATACCAACACTCGAATAGCCGCGCAGAAGCAGGTAGGTGGTGGCGCGCAGCGCGGCTTGTTCCACATCCAGCACGATCGCCCCGGGTTTACGTTCCCGCTCCAACGCGGTCGTGACGACGTTGTTATCGCGAAATGTCTGTAGGTCTTCAAGAGACGACCTACTCAGTTCAGGAAATACAATCCCTTTGAGAATGCCGCGTTCCAAGGCACTCGCAATCACCGGAGCCTCGCAGACGGATGTTCCACGCCCACATTCGTAGTAAGTGAAGTGATGAACCCCATACTGCAGCGACAGCAAACCATTCAGCAGTCCCGCGTGAAAACCCGCAGTGAACGGGTGTATACCGCAGTGGGGCATATACTCGATCGCAATGACCCTTTCCGTCGACTTATGGCGGCTGGCGGGGTACCTCCGGCGGCCGTCGCGTGTGAGCAAACCCTCTGCTTCCAGCATGGCCAGAACGCCGTTGGCGGCGTCTTTGTTGACGCCATACTTGGCCGCGATCTCACGGCTGCCGAGCATTGCTATGCCAGGTGGATACTTACCAGCCAGCAGGTCCTCTCGAACTGCTCTATATAACTCATTGTTCTGGATCTTCATGAACGTAGCTCCTTATAGAACGACGCCACCACGAAAAGACTCGGTAACTCTCAATAGGTCTAGGCTATCAGTATTTGGTCTAGGCTACTTGGCATTCATCTAGACGTATTGTGCCCTATTATTATCGGTTTGTCAAGGGGCAAATTCAGGCCCAAATCCTCGATTAGTCCCGGCTGTCGATGATTTGGGTGGCGGCGAGAGGGCTTTTTTCGAATGTAGGTCCTTTTCCGCAGTTGTGTCGGATGCCCTTTCCGCAAGTTGCGTCAGGTTGATTATGTTGCTATGTAGTTATTGTTGGTGTCACGTCATTTCTTGCGTGTCCGACCACTCGGAATGCGTCATCAGGCCTTTCCCGCCTGCTCTTTTGCGGTAAGTCCCATACTTTCGCCCCGTCGGATGCCCTCTTGCGTCAGCCGAACGCCGGTCCCAGCTTTGCAAGCTCCCCTCGAATATGCCTCACCAGATACAGCGCCGCCGCTTGGAAATATCGCATACAGCAGGCTCGGGCGTGGTTAACCAAACGCGCCGGAACGTTGATCAGGTGAAAGCGCAGTCGCTTGAACCGGCTTCCCACCAAGTCCTTCGGCATCGCCAGCTTCTCCAGCAGCGCATGCAGGTTGTGGGCAAGAACAGCCACGGCCCACCATGCCGCGTTCACGCCAAACCTGTTCGACGGCAAGCTCCCCCCGGCCAGATCGCTCTTCAAAATACTATGGATCGCCTCGCCGCCACCGCAGCGCCCGTTATACCACTCCACCACTTGCCGAGACGACCAGTCCTCGACTATATTCGAGATGATCGCATGCACATGGTAGGCCTGCCCGCCCATCTCCACGGTCTCTTCGTCGGAGAGCTTCGCGTCACTCAAGCCCAGTCCGGGCAGTATTCCCTGCCTTGCCTTGCGCCGTACCACTATGTGACGATAAGGCTCCGATTTTATCAGAGCTTCGCTGTTCGAGACGAACGGCACTTCCGCGACCTCATAGTCGAGACGACCCTTTTTGTCGAAGACCGGCTGCCACTCCTTTTTGCCGAGTTTTTGCAGCGCCTTTCGGAACTCCTTTGTCTTTATGTAGCCGATGGCGAATCGCACCGGGCTCGCCTTGCCGTCTATCTTCCACTCCGACAGCTCTTTGAGCACGCTCTCCTGGTGGGCCGCCGCGTCGCTGCGAACCCATACGTCGGTGATCCCCAACTCATCGTTCAAGTACCTGATCGACTCAGTCAGCGCCTCCGCATTTCTGTAAGCGGGCGGAACATTGCCGTCTCTGAACTCATCCCAGATCGCAAGGCCCATCTCGGCCCATCTTACCGTCAGAGATGAATACGCGTCGAAGTGCTTGTAGCAGGCCAGAGCGCCGCGCTTTTGAGTCTCCATGAACGTCGCGTCGATCTCAAGCGTGGCTCGAGACACTTCCGGCCTACCGCTTCGCTTGTGCAGTTCCCAGCCACGCTTCACAAACTCCCGGTTCACCCGCCTGATCCCAGAAAGCGACTCGTTTGCCTCGGGAACAAAGGCCTGCCCGTAACCACGCTTTACATCCTCCTCGGCGTTATGGAATTGCTCAAGCCATTCCCGAACGCAAGTCACAGAAGGCACGTCATTCTCGCCACCCCGCGAGAAGCGCCGGCCCTTCGCCCCCACAGACCGGGCAATCTGCCTCATATACAGACCTACCCCGGGATCCTCGCTCAGCTTGGACAGATCGTCCACGCAATCTCCGCCGGTAAGATTCAGCGCCAGAAGCGCCGCGATATGCTCGGCATGTCGCCAACCACGCAAGCTCTGTTCAGGCAAACATTCGCCTATAACCGTTGGCAACTCAGTCAGCAGCATCAAATCAAGGTATGGGAAAAGCCCACCGTAGTTGGTCACGGCGGCCGGCTCGACCTTCGTGTCGATGTAGTAAGAAGAATACAACGATAACCGGGTTCTCGACATCACTAATCACCTCTCAGGTGATTACTTCTTACACAACTACAAGCTCGATCCTTGCTCAGCTAAATATTGTTGGTCGAGGATTCTGGGGAAGAGTCCGTGCCGGCGCTTCTGAAGGGCATACTCCGGTGCGGCCATTGCGACTCTCCGATGTTCAATTCATTCACCCGCCGCAGGGGTCGCACTTACCGATATTATGTCTGTCACAAGGCCAGTAAACACGGCTACGACACCTGCGATGTCCGCTCTATGTCCGCCGGAGAACTCGATCAGGCGGTGGTGGATCAGCTGAGGGTGCTCTTCCGCACGCCGGAGATGATAGCGCAAACATACCGGGCGGCGAAAGAACTGCAGCTTGACGAGATAACGAGTCTCAAGATGGAGAAGGCCGAACTCGATGTGCAATTGGGCAAGCTTCAAGAGCAGGCCGTTGCGCTCGCCGCGAACGGAGACGCGCCATCCGATGAACTTGTGCGACTCAAGCGGGAGATGGATGGGATTCTCGCACGCATCACTCAGATCGATGACGAAGTGCTCACCATCCAAGCTCAGAGTATAGACGAGCAGGACATTGCCCAGGCGCTACGGACTCTGGACCCGATATGGGAGGAGCTGTTTCCCGCCGAGCAGCGCCGCATCGTCCAACTCCTTGTCGAGCAGGTCATCCTCCGCCCGGGCAACATCGATATCCGTTACAAGACCGACGGCCTGCATACCCTTATGGCCGAACTCAATGATAC
>JAMCYN010000098.1 GCA_023474015.1 Armatimonadota bacterium | reverse complement strand
TTACTGTGCGAAGTTCTAGCACGGATACGTGTTTGGCTGGACCAGCCGGAGTCCGCGACAAATCCGGCCAGGGAAAATTTGTCTCTCTTTTCCAGCGTCCGTGGAGGATTACGCCATCTCATACGTGTTTCGGGATTTGAGTAGAGCGAACGCGGAACGGAAATCCCGAAACACCGGGTGCAGGCTCACCAGGAGGCTCGCCCTCCCTTTAATTCATAATTCAAAATTCACAGTTCAATATTCCGAAAGGATGCCGCCTTGCTTAAAGTAGCCAACCTCGTGAAGTATTACAAAAGGTTCCTGGCCGTGGACAATCTAACGTTCGAGGTCGGGGATGGCGAGATCGTGGGGCTGCTGGGGCCTAACGGCGCGGGCAAGACCACTGTCCTGCGTTGCGTGACGGGCATCGTGCAGGTTTCCGAGGGGACTATCGAGATCGACGGCATCGAGCTTGCCTCCAATGAAGAGGAGGTAAAGCGCCGGATTGCGTTCGTGCCTGAAGTGCCGACGCCCTATGAGATGCTCACCGTCTGGGAGCACCTGCGGTTCATCGCGATGGCGTATCAGACGATGGACGGGTTCGAGGAGCGCGCCGAGGCTCTGATGCGGCGGTTCGATCTGCTCGAAAAGCGCAATGATATGGTCCTGAGCCTGTCCAAGGGGATGAAACAGAAGCTCGCCATCGCCTGCGCGTTCATACACGACGCACGTGTGATCCTGCTCGACGAGCCCCTTATCGGCATCGACCCGAAAGGCGTTCACGAACTCAAGGAGATGATCTCCGAAGCCAAGCGCGACGGCAAGGCGATATTGATCAGCACCCACATGCTCGATACCGCCGAACGGTTGTGCGACCGAATTATCATACTCCAGAAAGGCTCAATCGTGGCCGAGGGCAACCTTGCGGAGCTTCATGACCGCGCGAGGATGGGGACCGACGCTTCGCTCGAAGATGTTTTCTTGATGCTGACCGAGGAGGCTGACACGGTTGAAACCGCTCCTCTATCTTGAGATCAGGCAGCTCATCAACTCGATCAAGAACACCACCCGCACGCCCAAACGGCTGATACCGGCCTTGATATTCGGCGCGTGCATCAGCTCGTCGTTGGTGCGCGGGCTGCTGATGTTTATCGACGCCCCAAGGCCGGCCGGTCCACAGATGGAACTACTGTGGAATATACCAATGCCTTTGATCAAGGCGGCAGTGTTCTTGTTCCTGAGCATCGGGTGCATCATGGTGATGTATGGGGCGTTCAGTTCGGGGATGATGATCTTCTCCGTCTCACATATCGACTTTATGTTCCCGACCCCCATCAGTCGGCGGGCCGTGCTGTTTGTGAAGCTGATCCGAGACTACCTGAGATACGGCTTCTTCGTGGCGATGTTCTTCATCATCATCGGTTCGCCGGTGTTCATGAGGCTCCAGGTCAATGTGGTTCCGTGGGGGTTCGTGAGCATCGCGGCGCTCACTCTTCTCCTGGTTCTGGTGGTGAATGTGTCGCACACCATCAATATTATCTTCACTTTCGGCTTCGAGCGGTTGAAGCAGGCAGGGATCTTTATCAAGGCGGTGATGATAGCCGGGCTGGGGTCTGTTCTGATCTACGGACTCTATGAGTATGCACGATCCGGAAGCACTTATTGGAGCATCCTGACGGCGGCCAAGTCGCCGGTGGCCCAGTTCGTATTCGCCCCGGCGCGCTGGTGTACGCAGCTGTTTCTGGCCCCAATATCGGGGGTCGACTCCGAGGACTGGCTGCACTTCGGATTTTTAGCCATCCTTGCCGCCGCGAGCTTCATGCTGCTCCTCTCTCGCAAGGAGAATATCTACGAGCCGGCGTTGGGGGTCAGCGTCAAGCACGCCGCCAAGAAGACAGCCATGCGTACCGGCGACTATACAGGGGTTCGCATCGACGCGCTTAAGGAGAAAGGAGCGAGGCGCGCGGGCGGCATCACCATTCCACCCTTCGGCCAGGGCGCTGTGGCGCTCGTTTGGAAAAGCATTCTGCTGCGTTACAGGGTGTCGCGTGGGCAGATACTGATGATGGTCGCGCTGCCTGTGGTGATAGTCTATGTGCTGAAGCAGTTCACATCCGCCATCGGGGAGATTACCATGTTCATGCCCGCCGTGCTGCTGTATGTGGTTTGGAGCATGTCGCTGATCTTGCCGGTGGAGGTGCGGTCCGAGCTCAAACAGGCCAATATCCTGAAATCCATGCCGATCTCCGCATGGAAGGTGATGCTTGCCCAGGTTGTCAACTCCACCCTTTACGTTGTGGGCGGAGTGTTCTTATTCGCCGCGGCGATGTGGGCGTTGATGCCGGAAACGCGAGGGGAACTGCTCGCGGCCTGCATGATAGGGGTGCCCGGACTGGCGTTCGCCAACAGTTCCGTGTCCACTATTTCAGCCCTACTCTACGCCGACTCCCGTGACGCCGCGCAGAGTTACCTGGGCCATATGATCGCGATGCTGCTGATGGGAGTGGTGTTGATTCCGACAATCGTAATCGCCCTCGCCTTGCACGTGGGGTTTAGAGCTTCGTTCTACACGATGGCGATTGCGGTCTCCATAGCTAACTTTATTGTAGGGGCCGCGGGGGTGAGCGTGTCGGGGCTGCTGTTTCGGAGATTTGATCCGACGAGCGAGTAGGTCTAGTGGTCCCACATGACATGGCTTGCTCGGTAGAGTACCGCCGTAAGCCCTGAGTAGGCCCAAAGGCCGTATCGAAGGGCGGCTGCGAAGGTACCAGGCTTGGTTGAGACTTAGCCGGCCCTTCGATATGCCCCTGCCGACCTGCTAAAAGGCTATGTACTTCCGTGAGGGGCTACTCAGGGCCTACGGAGTACCGTGTAGCAGGCAATTCAACCTTACGCGCGGCCTTCTCGTTCCCTTGTACAAAAATTCGGGGCGAAGATCGTGTCTTCGCCCCTTACCAAAGGTTTCCCCAGCCCTGGCGGGCTGAGGAGGAGAAAAGAGGGTGGGAAGGTTTGCTATTATACTGACGACGCCGCAGCCGGATTTGTTCCATAATTGTGCAGATGGTATTGTGGGGGCGTACAAAAAATTAGGGGCGGAGAATGATCTCCGCCCCTTTGAAGAGTTCTCCGGCCTTGGGAGGCCGGAGAGGAGAAAAGAGGGTGGGAAGGTTTGCTAATTAATATACTCCTGCCGCGTTCGGATTGTTCCTGCTTCAGCAATCAATTTGCCGCTTATACACCAATGTGCTAGAATTGAGCTGTTACACGGGAGGATTTTCCATGCCACTTGTAGTGGGTGTTACTTTTCGAAGGGTGGGCAAGGTCTACTACTTTGACCCCGGAGAGATCGAGCTTCACGAAGGAGATTTTGTCATAGCCGAGACCGCGCGAGGCGTGGAGTTCGGTGAGGTGGTGCTTGAGCCTCGGGGGGTCCCGGATGAGGAACTGGTAGCCCCGCTGAAGAGGGTCCTGCGGCTGGCAAATGGCGGCGACCTGGAGCGCGAGGCCGCCAACCGCGACAAGGAAAAGCACGCCTACGAGGTGTGCGAGCGCAAGATCGTCGAGCACGGCCTTGCGATGAAGCTGCTCGAGGCCGAGTGCGCGTTCGATGGCTCCCAGATCACGTTCTCATTCTCAGCGGAGGGCCGGATCGACTTCCGCGAGTTGGTGAAAGATGTCGCCGGCGCCCTCAAGACTAAGGTCCAACTCCACCAGATCGGCGTCCGGGACGAGGCCAAGCTGATCGGCGGCTACGGCGGATGCGGCAGGCCGTTGTGCTGCGCCACGTTCCTCAGCAACTTCGAGCCGATCTCTATGAAGATGGCGAAGGACCAGAGCCTGTTTCTTAACCCCGCGAAGTTCTCCGGCTGCTGCGGCAAGCTGATGTGCTGCCTGCGTTACGAGCACGAGCACTATAAGGATTCACAGCGGCGGCTTCCGGCGGTCGGCGCGATTGTTCAATTGGAGCAGGGCAGGGCGCGGGTGATTGATGTCAACGTGATCAACAACATGCTCACCCTCGAGACCGAGGAAGAAGTCCAGATACACGTCCCCGCAAGCCAGCTTAAGCTCGAGGGCATCTGCCGTCGACACGGCATAGCATGCAATATGACCGAGAAAAACTGCCAGGCGCTGCTGGCCGACCCCGACGCTGTTCCATTCGATGAGGATGATAATGGCGATGAGGAGATCGTCGACGAAGCGCCCGAGGATCTGGTGGAAGATGTCTTGGGCCGGTTTGTGGCGCGTACGAATGAGCCGGTCGCCCCGCGCCCGGCGGGATCGTCAGTGACGGGCGTTGTATGGCGTGAACCCAGTCCGTCGCCTCCATCGCAGGCCATGACCCAGGGTGAGGAGCATAAGAAAAAGGATAACTCCGGTCCCGGGCAAGGTTCGAGGAGCAGAGGAAACCGTAACAACCAGCAACGCGGCAACGGCAACGGCGGAGGGCGTCCGCGTAACCGAAGCAACGGCGGCCACAATAACCACAACAATCGTGCCAAGCCCCGTCGCAAACCCGACGGAGACACGGGGCAGGGTTCTTAATCATTATGCCTATCTACGAATTCATCTGCGCCCCGTGTGACTCACGGTTTGAAATCCTGACAAGTGTCAGCCGCGCCTCGGAGGCGAAGTGCCCCAAGTGCGGGTCCGGAGAGGTGAAGCGCGTGATGTCGATGTTCGCCGCGCGCACAGACGGCGGAGGGCACTCCTCAAACTGCGTTGGCTGCGCAACGGGACAGTGTGGGTCGTGCGGCTGTGGCCATTAGCATCACGCCGTTTCTTGCAAAGTCGGGGGCCAGGTGCTATAATCTGGCTGGTTGCGAACGAGTTTATATATCGACGCTATCTAAGCTGGTAGGGCGGGTTCGCTCTACCAGTTCATTATAAGGGGCATCCGGGGTATGGCGATTCTGGTTACGGGGGGGCTGGGCTATGTGGGCTGCCACGCGGTCAAGCAGCTTGTGGACCGTGGGGAGGATGTAATCAGCCTCGACAGCCTGCTGTTCGGTCACAGGGAAGCCGCATGCGGCAGCGAGGTTGTGATCGGCGATATAGGCGATAAGGACCTCCTGCGGAGCGTATTCTCATCCCGCAAGATCGAGGCCGTGATGCACTTCGCGGCGCTTGCGGACGTCGGCGAGTCCGTCACCGACCCCCACAAGTATTATGTCTGCAACGTCGAGAAGAGCATAGCCATGCTCGAGGTGATGCTGGAGTTCGGGGTGAAGATGATGATCTTCTCCTCCAGCGCGGCGACATTCGGCGAACCGGAGCAGGTGCCGATTGTGGAAGACCATCCGAAGAACCCCACGAACCCTTACGGCCGCTCGAAGTTGATGCTCGAGGAAATATTGAAGGAGTATGAGCACGCCTACGGGCTGCGCTCGATCTCTTTGAGATACTTCAACGCCTCGGGGGCCGATCCGTCCGGCCTGATAGGCGAGGATCACACTCCCGAGCACCATATTATCCCCCTTGTCCTGCAGGTCGCGATGGGCAAGCGGGAGAAATTTAGCATATTTGGAACCGACTGGCCCACACACGACGGCACGTGCGTTCGGGATTATATTCACGTTACCGATCTTGCCCAGGCGCACATCCTCGGCCTCGACGCCCTGCGGAACGGCAAGGAAACGACCGCTTATAACATGGGCAACGGAAACGGCTATACCGTGCGCGAGGTCATCGCGATGGCCGAGGAAGTTTCGGGCAAGCCGATCAAGGCGGTCGAGGCTGACAGGCGGCCCGGCGACCCGGCGGTGCTGGTCGCAAGCTCGGAGAAGATCGCGAAGGAACTCGGCTTCGAGCCGAGATTTCCTGAGCTTAGGACGATCATAGAGACAGCCTGGCGGTGGCATAGTAGCCATCCGACGGGATATTGAGGCACTCATGGCAGATTACGATCTTGAAACGCTAAGACACTCGACGGCGCACGTGATGGCGCACGCGGTAAGGAACCTCAGACCGGACGCGAAAGTTGCGATTGGTCCGGCGATTGAGGACGGCTTCTACTACGACTTCGGAGTGATCGAGCCGTTCACGCCCGAGGACCTTGAGCGCTTCTCCGAGGAGATGGAGAAGATCATCAAGGCGAACAGGCCGTTCGTGCGCAGGGAAGTCACGCGGGACGAGGCGCTCGAGCTGTTCAAGGACGAGCCTTACAAGGTCGAGCTGATACGCGAGCTTCCCGAGGACGAGGTCATAACCGTCTACGAAGAAGGGGATTTCGTCGACCTGTGTCGGGGGCCGCACGTGGCGAGCACGGGTGAGGTGAAGGCGTTCAAGCTACTTAAGACCTCGGGGGCGTATTGGCGCGGCGACGAGCATAATGCAAGGCTCCAGCGCATATACGGCACGGCGTTTGCCTCGCAAAAGGACCTCGATGACTACCTGACGATGCTGGAAGAGGCCGAGAAGCGGGATCATCGTAAGCTCGGCAGGGATTTGGACCTCTTTTCGCTTCAGGAGGAGGCCGGGCCGGGGCTGGTGTTCTGGCATCCGAAAGGTGCGCTGATTCGCAAGCAGATCGAGGACTACTGGCGCAACGAGCACCTGGCGAACGGCTATGACCTCATCTTCACGCCGCACATCGCGAGGCAAGAGCTTTGGAAAACCAGTGGGCACCTCGATTTCTTCAATGAGAATATGTATCAGCCGATGGATGTGGATGGCTCCCCGTATCTTATCAAGCCGATGAACTGCCCGTTCCATCTGCTCATCTATAAGTCCAAGGTCCGCAGTTACAGAGAGTTTCCGATCCGGTGGGCGGAGCTTGGCACGGTGTATCGCTACGAGCGTTCGGGCGTATTGCATGGGCTGATGCGCGTGAGGGGGTTCACGCAGGACGATGCGCATATTCTCTGCACGCGCGACCAGCTCGATTCCGAAACGAAGCGGGTGATCGACTTCGTGCTTACGGTCCTCAGGCGGTTCGGCTTCAGCGAGTATGAAGTGTATCTCTCCACGAGGCCGGAGAAGTATGTCGGAGAGCCGGAGGTATGGGAGCAAGCAACGGAGTCCCTGCGAGCAGCGCTGGAGGACCAGAAGCTCGATTATAAGATCGACGAAGGCGGTGGGGCGTTTTATGGTCCGAAGATCGATGTCAAGATCAAGGACGCCATAGGCCGCGTCTGGCAATGCAGCACGATTCAGGTAGACTTCAACGAGCCTGAGCGCTTCGATCTTACGTATGTTGGCCAGGACAACCAGCAGCACAGGCCGATTATGATTCACCGTGCGCTGTTGGGTTCGCTCGAACGGTTCATGGGCGTGCTCACGGAGCACTACGCCGGGGCCTTCCCGCTTTGGCTGGCTCCGGTGCAGGCCGTTGTCATTCCCATTGCCGACCGCCACATCGAATATGCTCAGAGTGTGGTCGCGAAACTCAAGGCCGAGGGTTTCCGTTCGGAAGTTGATGACCGCAATGAAAAAACCGGGTATAAAATTCGCGAGGCTCAGCTTCAGAAGATTCCATATATGCTTATCGTGGGTGATCGAGAAGCTGAAGCGGGTGCTGTATCTGTTCGATCTCGCGCCGAGGGAGACAGGGGCGCGTGCGGAGTGGACGATTTGGTATCCGAGCTTAAAAAGGAGTTGACAAGAGCCTAGAATTTCCAGTATACTAAGCTCTACGTGTCAGAAAGAACGGATGCAATCCGCTCTTTCGCAAAATGCTAAGAGGTGATGTAGTTATACTGAAGGACCTCAGAGTAAATGAGCGCATTCGTGCGCGAGAAGTAAGGCTGATTGACGAGAACGGCGCCCAGGTGGGTATCATTCCGTTCAGAGACGCCTTGCAGTATGCCAAGGATAGGGGGCTGGACCTCATCGAGGTCTCAGGGAACGCAACCCCGCCCGTATGCCGCATTATGGACTACGGGAAGTACCGCTACGAACAGGGCAAGCGTGAACGCGAATCCCAGAAGAAGCAGAAGATGACCGAACTGAAGGGCATCCGCATGCGGCCTGGGACCGACGAACACGATTTCCAGTTCAAGCTGCGAAATGCGGTGCGGTTCCTGAAGGCTGGGCATAAGGTGAAAGTGACGGTTATCTTCCGTAGCCGCGAGTTCACGCATCCCGAGTTTGCGCGCGATTCGCTCAACCGGATGGCGGAGATCGTGAAGGAAGAGGGCGTGGGCACTGTCGAACGGACCGCCATGATGGAGGGCCGGACTATGACGTTGATCCTCGCCCCCGTGACCGAATAATATTAGCTGATCAGGCCTCGGCAGAGCCGGGGTAACATAACGAGGTAATACAAGTGCCGAAGCTTAAGACTGCGAAGACAGCAGCGAAAAGGTTCGAATCCACCGGGACGGGCAAAATCCGCCGCGGCAATACGGGTATGAACCATCTGAAGATGAAGAAATCCAGCAGCGCCAAGAGGCGCCTTTCGATGAAGTCCGGCGTCACCAACGGTGAGAAGCGGGTAATCAGACGAATGGTCCCCGGCCTTTAGGCTGGGTTGCGATTGCGAAAGGGAGACATAAGATATGGCGCGCGTTAAACGCGGCACGATGACGCATAAGCGTCACCATAAGATACTCAAACTCGCCAGCGGTTACTGGGGTGGTAAGAGCAGGCTCTTCAAGACTGCCAAAGAGCAGGTTATGAAGTCCGGCAACTACGCCTTCCGCGACAGAAGAGCCAGAAAGCGTGAGTTCAGGCGGCTCTGGATCACGCGTATCAGCGCTGCATGCCGCGCGAACGATATGCAGTATAGCAGGTTTATCGAGGCCCTTACCAAGGCCGGGATAGACCTCGACAGAAAAGTACTTGCGGATATGGCAGTTGCGGATGCTCAGAGCTTTACCGCTCTCGTGGAGCGGGCGAAGGCTCAACTGGTTACAGCTTAATAGTATGTTTTGATAGTATGTTGGGGCGGGATTTGAAATCCCGCCCCAAGAACAACCAAACTACAACTATCGCCCAGCGTCCAATAGCTTGAGGTCAAGACTCTCGTGCTTGATCTTCTGCAATTGGACGCTGGTTTTCTTTCTGATATTTTGTAAATGCTGGGTGCCCGACGGTGTTTGGATTCGATGTCGGGGGGCCTTGGCCCCGAAGGACTATGCGATTATGACTGAGCAAGACGAACTTAACAAACTTCGCCTGGCGGCCCTGGATAGAGTGGGGGCGGCGAAGTCGAGCGCCGAACTTGACGCTATCGAGACGGAGTACCTGGGGCGCAAGGGCGAGCTGACGCAGCAGCTACGCCAAATCGGCTCGCTCCCTCCGGAGGCGCGCAAGGACTTCGGGCAGGACGTCAATGACCTCAAGGTGGAGATCGGAGTCGCGATAGAGGCCATGCGCGGGGCGCTCGGCTCGGCGGAGGTCAGTTCCAAGTTGGCGGCGGAGGCAGTCGATGTGACACTGCCGGGCCGGTTCTATGAGATCGGCAGGCCGCATATCCTGGTCGAGACGCTGACGCGAATCAAGAATATATTCATTGGCCTCGGTTATGACGTCTTCGAAAGCCCGGAGGTCGAGCAGTATAAATACAATTTCGAAGCCCTGAACTATCCCGAGGAGCACCCGGCGATAGACGAACAGATGTCATTTTATATCACTGACGAGACCCTGCTCCGCACCCACACGACGGCCTTCCAGCACCGCGTGATGGTGGGCCGCAAGCCCCCGATGAGGGTCTGCACCCTAGGTAAGTGCTATCGGGTGGATGCGGTCGACGCAACCCACGGCCATACGTTTCACCAGGTCGATTGCTTTACGGTCGATCACGGAATCACTATGGCCGATCTCAAAGGCACCCTGCATCAGTTCGCTGTCGAGATGTTTGGCAAGGAAGTGGACGTAAGGTTCCGCCCGGACTTCTTCCCGTTCGTCGAGCCGGGCGCGGAGGTGGCCGTCACCTGCACCATATGCTCCGGCAAGGGCTGCAACGTGTGCAAGGGCAGCGGCTGGCTGGAACTCGCGGGCGCGGGGATGATCCACCCAAACGTCCTCGAAAGCGCCGGGATTGATTCCGAGGAATACACGGGCTTCGCGTTCGGCTTCGGGGTTGAGAGAATGCCTATGCTGCAGTACGGCATCGGCGACCTGCGGCTGTTCATGGATAACGACCTTAGATTCCTGAGGCAACTTTAGCGCTATGAAACTATCCACCAACTGGCTCAAAGATTATATAGACATCAACCGCCCGCTCGGCGAACTTGCGGCCGAGCTTACGATGGCCGGTCTCGAAGTCGAAGAGATTATCCCGATGACGAGGCAGGACTTTGTCGTCGCCGGTGGCTCCGGCGAAAGCGATGATGTCGTCTGGGATGTGAAAGTCACCCCGAACAGGGGCGACTGGCTCTCAATGATCGGTATCGCCAGGGAGTTCGCCCCGATTGTCGGCGGCAGGGCGCGCATCCCAAGTCCTCAGGTGGAGGGTTCCGACCCGCCGTCCTCGGACTTGATCAATATCAGCATCGACGCGCAGGACCTGTGCAGAAGATATGCCGGCGTGGTAGTCCGAAATGTCGAGATCAAGGATTCGCCCGGCTGGATGAAAGACCGTCTGATTGCCGCGGGGATGCGTCCCATCAACAACGTGGTGGACATCACGAACTATGTGATGCTCGAACTTGGCCAGCCGCTACATGCCTTTGACTGCGGCCTGCTCCATGGAAGACAGATCATCGTTCGGCGCGCGGCCCCCGGCGAGACTATCACATCCATCGACGGAGTCGAGCGGAAGCTCGAAGCCGACATGCTCGTGATCGCCGACGCGGACCGCCCGGTGGCCATCGCGGGGGTGATGGGCGGATTTGATTCAGAAATTAGCGGCCAAACAAAGGATATTTTGATTGAGTCTGCGAACTTTAACAGTGTTAGCATTCGGCGCACCTCGAAGCGCCTGGGCATGACCACCGAGTCATCCTACAGGTTCGAGAGGGGCGTTGACCCCTGGATCACCGTCAGGGCTGCGATGCGGGCCGCGGAACTGGTCCGCGATCTCGCTGGCGGAGAAGTGGCCAGGGGTGTGGTGGATGTCTATCCGGATGTGGCCGAGCCGCTGACGGTAAAAGTCAGGCCGGAGCGCGTGAACGCGGTTTTGGGGACGCGTATCACGGCGGATGAGATGGCGGGCCATCTGAACAGTCTCGAAATCGAGACGGTAGCGCAAGACGGCTTGCTGGTGAGCACTGTTCCGACGTTTCGGTCGGATACTACGCGGGAGATCGATCTTGTCGAGGAAGTCGGCAGGGTCTACGGTTATGACAGGCTCCCGATGACTCTTCCGAAGTCGTCGATGCAGGGCAAGGACAGTCCCGAGGGGATTTTCAGGGAGAAGATACGGCGAATCCTGATGTCCTGCGGTGCTCAGGAGGCGCTGACGCACAGCATGGTCGATGCGCGAATGACCGAGATCGCGGGCCGGTCGGATATGCGGTTGACAATCCGCAATCCTCTCACTGAGGAACTGACCGCGATGCGGGTGATGCTGGCCCCGAATCTGTTGCAGGTGATCGCGAGAAACCAGGCGTTCGGGACACAAAATGTCTCTATTTTTGAAATCGGCAAGGTTTACTGCAGAGGTTGTAATGGGCAGACGGGAGAGAGTCTCTCGATAGCCGGCGCGATGGTGGGGAACGTTTGGAAACGAGGCTGGGCCCTGCCGGAGAAGGCACTCGAAGTCGATTTCTTCCTGTGCAAGGGCGCGGTGGAGAGCCTGCTCTCGGCGATTGGAATATGCGGCGCGAAGTTCGAGCCGGTGCGACACACTCTTCTGCACCCCACACGGGCCGCGAGGATCACAGTGGGCGGCAGGGAGATCGGCATCCTCGGTGAGGCATCTCCCGAGGCCGCCGAAGCCCTCGATGTCAGGGGGCGGCCTTATCTCTATGAACTCGACTTCAGCGAGTTGATGGAGTCGGTTCCTGGGTCCGTAACATATCAGGAGCCGCCGCGCTATCCGGCGCTCTACAGGCACATGGCAGTGGTGGTTGCGGATTCCGTGACCTATGACCGCCTGGTGGAGCTTGTTAGGGAAGCTGGGAAGGACCTGGTCGAGGAAGTCGACCTTCTGGACGTCTTCAAAGGCGAACAGGTAGGCTCCGGCAAGAGCAGTCTTACAATATCCGTAGTCTTCCGATCAAGAGAGAAGACGCTGACAGACGACGAAGTCAATTCCGTCCTGGCCGAGATAAGGGAAGCGTTGAGCCGGGGCGTGAGCGCGAGCTTCCGTTAGTAGTTTGACGAAAGAGAAGGGAAGGAGTCCGGCGCCATGGCATTGGAACGCCAAATCAACGCAAACGACATCGAGTCAATAGTATGTCGTCTCAGAGATGTGATCGCGGTCAGTGTTGTTGCCGATGAGAGGGGCGATGTTGCCGAAATCCATGTACTCACGGGTTCGTCGAGACCGGCCAAGCAGGTAGTAAGAGATGTGGAATCGGCCATTATGGCTAGGCTGGGCGTGGCCGTCGACCACAAGAAGATAAGCATTGCGCAAGTAGATGACGGCCCCGCGCGTTTCGACCACACCAGACTGAAGTTCTCCGACGTCTCGATTTCCCTCAACGGCAGCAGGACCGAGGCCACGGTTCGCATGATCAAGGACGGAGCCATCTACTCCGGCTCCGCCAGCGGCCCCGGCTCCCCGAGTTCTCAGATGAAGCTGATTGCGGGTGCGACTCTCAGAGCCATCGAGGACTCAGGGCTGGCGAGTTCGAGCATCGTGCTGGAGGATGTCACAGAGGCCCAGGTCGCGGGGAGACGGGTGGCCGTCGTAATGGTGAATATGGTTACCGACCGCGGCGAGGACCTTTTGACCGGGTCCGCCATAATAAGGCAGGATGTTTGGAAGGGTGTGGTGAACGCTACACTGGATGCGGTTAACCGCCGGTTATCCGTGCCAAATGGTCATTGAAAACAAGTTTGAGCCAACGGCGATAGCGGTTAGGCAGGGAGCGATAACTATCAACCCGAGCGAAGCGGTTTTCAGCGGCTTGTCGAGCGACACGAGCCAGCACAAAACCGAAAGGGGTTGAAAACAATGAGTCGCCTATTCAAGGTTCTGTTGGGACTGGCCGCGCTGGCGTCGACCGCGGGTGCTCCGTGGTTGATCTGGCCGCCCAGATAGGTTCCAGTTACTAACTAAGTGACACTAGAATTGTCCTGCATGCCGTTGGCTCAACCCTCTAATTTTGTCTTAAGCCTGAGGTTTTGGCGGCATGGTTGCGATACTATGTAATGGGAAACCTCGGGACAGGAAAATCTCGCGATGCAAGATCGGATGCGGTCATTTGCAATCTATTCTTGGATGTGCTTCGCGTGTGCCGCCGGTGTGACACTGATAGTACTCGCACTGGCGCCTATCGTCGGAAACCCCTGGCCTTCGGTGGTGTGGTTTTTCCTCTTCGCCACTCTCGCCGAACTCCTGATGGTCAGTATGGGCGAGGGGACAAGGGTTACAAGGGTCTCCCCCACATCCCCGATCCTGTGGGCAGCGACGTGTGTCCTCGGACCTCTGCCGGCAATCGTGGTATGCGCGGTGAGCGGCGTGCTGGCGGCCGCGACACGCTGCGGATGCTTCTACATCGCCCGCCTGTTCCCGGACCAGACAAGCGGGGACGCTTCGGAACGCACCGGCATGCGCTCGCTGAGTCCGCGGTTCCTGGCAATCACGCGCAGGCTGGGCCAGGACTGGGAGCAGCAGCCGATCTTGGTGACCGCGCACACCGTAACACTTTACATTTCCGGTCTGATACTGATGGTGGGTCCCTCGGGGCTGATCTACCATGTTCTCGGTGGTGAATTCTTAATCGGCGCCGGGATGCACTCACTCAAGTTCAGCCAGTTCGCGCTGCCGTTCATGGGGCTGGTGGTCATCTCGATTTTCATGGAGCACAGTGTCTACGTGGGTGCGATGGCGGCAATCGACCCGGTGCCCGGGGGCAGGGGCGTATATGCCGTGCTGCTGCGGATGAAGCTTGCGTGGGTCGAGGATGTATTTCCCATCTGGCGCGGGCAGTTATTTCTCATCGTTGTCGCCCTGCTGCTCTCGTATCTATATTCGCACATCGGCTTCTGGGGGTTCGTGCTGGCGATTATGCCGGTTATTGCGCTTCGCGACTTCTTCCACCAGTATGTAGAGGAGCGCGCCACGTATGTCAACACTATTACCACGCTCGCGACATATATGCAGCATTATCATCCCTATACCAGGGGGCATCTGAAGCGCGTGGCGGATCTGTCCGAGCGGGTGGCACGGGAGCTGAAGCTGCCCGTCGAGAGCATCAGGCACATCACCACTGCCGGGTTCCTGCACGACATTGGCAAGATCGGGGTCAGCGAGGAGATTCTGGACAAGACCGAGAAGCTCACGGATGATGAGTGGGGCGCCATCAAGGAGCACCCGGTCAAGGGCGCGGAGATCATTAGCCACATAGAGTTCCTCGAAGGCATCGCGGACTGGATTCGTTACCATCATAAGTGGCACAACGGAGCGGGGTATCCTACTGTAGATATCGAAGGCTCCGCGATTCCCATTGAGGCCGCGATTATTGCCACCGTAGACGCCTTCGATGCGATGACAGACGACCGCGAGCTTACCCTCGACTGGAAATGCGACTCCTGCGGATATCAGCCGGCGAACGGCGACAAGCCCGAGGCCTGCCCCCAGTGTGGGGCCGCCAAGCGTAGGACCTACAGGCAGCCGAAGAGCATGGACGCGGCAATCGATGAACTCCGGCGCGGGGCGGGGTCACAGTTCCACCCGAAGGTGGTCAAGGCATTCTTGAGTATGATCGAGAGGGACGGGTTACACTACAATGTTGGGTGAGGCGCTGACACCTGGTGTTATTATCATAACGGTGATCCTGCTCTCGATCACTATGCTGAGCTTCTACGTCTCCCGCTATTACCTGCCGACGAAGATCAAGAGCGCGTATCTCAAGTCGATCACGGTGCTGGCCGCGGCGGTGGAGACTCGGGAATCAGGAACGGTGGGTCACGCCCAGCGCGTGGCGCAGCTTACAGTGGAGGTTGCCCGGCGTCTGGGATTGCAGGGCAAGGACCTCGAGCGAATCGAATACGCGGCGCTTCTTATGGATATGGGGAAGGCGAATGTGCCTCAGAGACTGCTTTCCAAGCAGGACCGGCTCACTCTCGATGAATGGGCCGTCATTCAAAGCCATCCCAGGCTCGGGGCGGAGATGGTGGAGGCGGTCCCGTTCGTCGCCGACCTGAGCGATATTATTCTTCACCATCACGAATACTGGGATGGCACCGGCTACCCGAACGGCATGAGCGGCGAGGATATTCCTCTGGAGAGCCGCATATTGGGTGTTACGGCGGATTACGATGCCATGGTCTCCGAACGGCCCTACCATCCACGCCCGCTGAGCCACGAGGAAGCGATGGAAGAGATTCGCCGCGGAATTGGATGGAGGTATGATCCGAAAGTTGCCGAAGTATTTCTTGAGATGATCGCCGGTGAACATCCGGAAATCGGGAAAGACGACAAAGCCGCGTAGGAGGCTCCTGTTGATACTTGAAGTTATGCTTGCAGCGATTGCGCTCGGACTGCTCTTGGGGGGCAAGCTCCACAGGCTGGCCGAGCCGCCGGTCAGGCATATATGGGTGATATATTTTCCGGTCGTGCTGATGGCCGCCGCATGGGTTATCAGGCAGCGCACGGCTGTCCCGAGTTCGTCGTGGATTTTCGGCGGGCTGCACATGGCGGGGATAATTACGCTTGTTCTCGCTTGCGGCCTGAACCAGCGCATTGCGGGAATCAAGCTGATAATGGCGGGGCTGACGCTGAACGCCATCGCTATCGCGGTGAACGGCGGGTTCATGCCGGTTTCCAGGGGCGCGGTCGCGTCTTTGTTCGGCAAAAGCTTCGCTGAGCAGGCGCTGAGCGGGCCGCACGTTAGAAGTATTCCCATCGATGCGGGAACTCGAATGTACTGGCTTTGCGATATAATCCCCAAAGGGGGATTCATCAAGTGTTTCAATGGGGTCTACAGCGTCGGCGACGTGCTGATGTCGCTGGGGGTGTTCATAGCGATCATCGCAATCATGCGCACGCCGATCCCGCGCGGGAAAAGGACTTGATCTCGGCGGAAGCGACGAAACCCGCATGGCCGGGCACGGTCGCCTTGATTGCTATATTGGCCTTGGCGATGACCCTCAGATTCTACGGCCTGCGCTGGGGCCTGCCGAACTCAATGCACTCCTATTCGTATCATCCCGATGAGTTTCTGACCATCGGAGCTTCGTTCGTCGCAATCTATCTACATCGTTCCTTCGATCCCCGGTTCTACAATTATCCCTCGCTTTATCTATACCTTTCGGCGCTGGCGATGGCCGTGGGGTTTGGATACGGTGTGATCTCGAGTGAGCAGGGGGTATATCTGTGCGCGAGGGTGGTGACGGCTCTGATGGGCGTCGGAGCGGTGGCGGCGACCTATTGGGCGGGGATGACGCTGTTCAACAACCGGACTGTCGGCCTGCTTTCGGCTCTTTTTCTTTGCATCGCTCCACTGCACGTCCAGCACTCGCATTTTGCCACTGTCGATGTGCCTAGCACGCTCTTTGTCGCGCTGTGCCTTGGCTACGCGGGCTTGATATTAAATCGCGGCACGTGGCGCGACTATATTATGGCCGGCGCGATGGCCGGGCTTGCGGCTGGAACGAAGTATAACGCAGGGCTGGTAGTGCTTTCGCCCATCGCCGCACACTTCCTCCACGAGAAGGCGAGCTTGCGCTCGCTGCTGTCTGGAAAGCTTTGGGCGATACTCGGCTGCATGATTCTCGCTTTCATAATCTCGACCCCCGGCTCGGTGCTCCGCACTCAGGAATTCTTGCACGGCCTGACCTACGAAATGCGCCACGCGAGCGAAGGACACGGGCTGGTGTTCGCTGGGACGGGGAATGGGTTTGTCTTTGCCGTTCTCAATCTTATGTTCGGTATGGGCACTTTGCTTTTTTGTCTCACGGCCTTGGGTTTCGGGTGGACGCTGTGGAAACGCGATAAGGCTGCAATGGTCATACTGGCGTTTCTGGTCCCTTACTATGTCCTGATTTCGCTTTCGCAAGTGCGGTTCGCGCGATATACTCTGCCGATGTTTCCCGGTCTGGCGCTATTAGCGATGTGGCCGATGAAGTACGGCTGGGGCCAGACGATTGCGCGACGTGGCCGCACGATTATGGTTGTTTTGTGGGCTCTGATGTTTGCCTGGCCGCTGGCCTACGCGGTAGTGCTGGATATGCCGTTCGGTCGACCGGACCCGAGAGACGAAGCCGCGCGCTGGATGCTCTCCAACGTACCCAAAGGAAGCAGTGTCGGGGTGCTGGACACGCCCTGGTTCTACTCCCCCCCGCTTGGCAGGACTTTGGGTTTGGGAACGCTGCAACAGCGGCAGGAAGCCGCAAGGAAGGCCCCGTACGAGATCGTAGTATTCAATGATTATGTGAAGCCCGGAGACTGGTGGACGGAGCGCACTGCCCCCAAGTGGGCGATTCTTACGGACTACGAGACAGAGGACGCTCAGCGATTGGCGCTCAACCAGTCTATCTCCAAAGAACACCGAGCACGGGTCGACCGGATTCTCGACTGCGTCAGGTACGTTGAGGCCAGGTATATGAGACGACAATCGTTTGGCGGACTGAAGATGGGCTTGATTCCCGATGTCTTGGCGAGGGCACTGCCCCACGACATGCGCTACACGTCTCCGAGAATCACTATCTACGAGCTCAAGAAATGATCGACCTCTACATCCAACGCTTCTTTGACCACATAGCAGTCGAGCGTGGCCTGTCGGCGAACACAGTCGCATCATATGGCCGCGACCTCGCTCAGTTCGCCGCCTTTCTTGAGAAGCGAGGGGTGGCTGAATCTGGAGAGATCGACGAGGACTGCCTGGTCGCGTTCCTGAACCTGCTCAATCGAGAGAAATACGCCGCGGCGAGCGTTGCAAGGAAGATATCGGCGGTTAGGTCACTCATCAAGTTCCTGTGTGCCGAGAGGGTCATTACGAAGAGTCCGCTATCGACGCTCGAAACCGGCAAGCCCCCGCGCAGGCTGCCGAAGTCGCTTGAGGTCGATGAGGTCGCGCGGCTTCTCGATGCCCCCGACATCCACGACGATCTCGGCCTCCGGGACAAGGCGATGCTCGAAACGCTCTACGCCACCGGCCTGCGCGTTTCGGAACTTATCAATCTCAAGGCCGAGGAAGTCAGCCTGAAGATGGGCTTCGTGCGGTGCATCGGCAAGGGAGATAAAGAACGCGTCGTACCGCTGGGGGAGATCGCCGCCGAGTGCATATCAGCATACATCGACCGTGTGCGCGGCCGCCTCAGCAAGGGCGAACTCTCCGAATACTTGTTCCTAACAAAGGACGGCCACCCGATGTCGCGCGTGATGTTCTGGAAGATCATCAAGAAATACGCCGCGCAGGCGCACATCACCAAGCCGATCACCCCGCACACGCTGCGCCACTCGTTCGCTACCCATCTCCTGGAACGCGGCGCCGACCTGCGCAGTCTCCAGGAAATGCTCGGCCACGCCAGCATCGCGACCACGCAGGTATACACGCATGTTTCCCGAGATCACTTGAGAGAGGTGTATAGGGAGGCGCATCCGAGGGCTTGATGAGTCAGATTAATCGCGCAATCGTTATAGTCTTAGACTCCGTCGGTATCGGCGAACTCCCCGACGCGGCGGACTATGGCGACGCCGGCTCCAACACCCTCGCGCACACCGCCGAGGCCGTGGCTGGACTTCGTCTGCCGAACCTCGCGAGCCTGGGTCTGGGCAATATCGCTTCGATCAAGGGGGTGGGGCCGGTGGACTCGCCGTCGGCCTGCTATGGCAAGATGGCGACGCGCTCGAAGGGCAAGGACACGACTGTCGGCCACTGGGAACTGATGGGTGTTATCACAGACCCCGCCTTTCCGATCTACCCGCGCGGCTTCCCGCCGGAGGTCATCGCTGAATTTGAATCGCAAATCGGACGAGAGACACTCGGCAACAAGGTCGCATCCGGCACGGAGATCATCAAGGAACTCGGCGAGGAGCACGTGCGCACGGGGTTTCCGATTGTCTACACATCCGCCGATAGCGTTTTTCAGATCGCCGCGCACGAGGATATAATCCCAGTCGATCAGCTTTACGAGCTTTGCCGCATCGCCCGAAGGCTTCTTGCGGCTCCGCATAATGTCGAAAGGGTGATCGCGCGTCCGTTCATCGGTAAGCCGGGGGCATTCATACGTACCGAGCGCCGCCGCGACTTCTCGCTGGAGCCTACGGGCGATACGCTGCTCGATCTCCTGACCCGCGCGGGGCGCGAAGTAATCGCTATCGGCAAGATCGAGGACATCTTCGCGTTCAGGGGCATCACCCGGTCCATTCACACCGGCAACAATCACGACGGCATCGACGCGACGATCCGCGAGATCACGAAGGGGCAGGGGACCCTGATTTTCACCAACCTTGTGGACTTCGACATGCTCTACGGCCACCGAAACGACCCCGCAGGCTATGCGAACGCCCTAATCGAGTTCGATTCCGCCATTCCGCGCATCTTATCGGTGCTCAGAGATGACGATCTGCTAGTCATCACGGCGGACCATGGCTGCGACCCGACTACGCCCAGCACAGACCACTCCCGCGAGTATGTCCCGCTCCTTACCTACGGCCATCACACGGCGCGCGGGGTGAATCTCGGTGTATGCTCCAGCCTTTCGGACCTGGCCGTCACCATCGCCGACCTCCTGGGGATACTGCACTCATTCACGGGCGCGTCGTTTGCACACAGGCTTCTCCGTTAGCCGCGGGGCGTATTTCTTATTCAATGTCAGAAGCATCGTATGTAGTATTGCTAAGCGGCTGTTTGGTTGTTCTAAGCTTTTCGAGCATCTGGTCGAGTTTGTCTGCCTTGGATGGGAGGATGGTGACAAGCGAGGGCGCAAAAAGACGAAGAATACACTAGCCGATGAGAACCAGCGTCTTGGCCGCAAGCTTGAGCGGATTCAAAACAAGCTCAGGCAGGCAGATATAATCATCGAGTTCCAAAAAACTTGTGCGAGATTCCCGGGATCTCCGACGAGCGTCTCGACCGACGAGGAGAAATAACATACAGGTTTTGGAAGCCCAAGGACAAGCTCGTCCCACCGAGAGCCAATTTCTGAGCGGACACATCAACCGCACCCGGAGCGGTTCGTGCGAAAGCAACCCGAGCCGCCCAAACCACCAACAGCCATCTCGATTAACCCACCGGTCACCGTGAGCAAGACAGTAGAATAGCTCATTAATTAACAACCGGGGCTGTTTCGTAGTGCTTGATACTTTTCGGTTGGAGTGCTTGGTGCCGAAGGGGGGAGTTGAACCCCCACCTGGTTGCCCAGACATGGTCCTGAACCATGCGCGTCTGCCATTCCGCCACTTCGGCCAGTATTGAACTACGCTAAAATTATACCATCCACAAACGACCTCTGTCAACGGTTCGCGTTGCCCGTGTGTCTATGCAGAGCGATTATGTCCCCTGTAACTGCAAACCGAAAATGTCCCCATGCAGGATGGGGTTATTACTATTAGTCAGAAGGAATTATCACGCTACGATGTATTGAGGCGAGTGTTGGACGGGACAATCAGCCTTGCAGACGCAGCCGGTTATATAGACCTGCTATTAGAAGTCAATAGGCCGAGCAATGAGATTACGAAGCTCTAACTTCATACGACGATTGTCTCTGAGCACGACATAGATGCGTGCAAGCATCTTGCGACATACGGCTCCTATTGTGGTGCCTCCAGCATCCGAATGTCTTCCACGCACCCCCGGCTGAGGCTGAGGAAGCAGGTGGCCACCGCCGATAATGATTCCTGGAGGAATGTGGGTATGTGGATTGCATTTGTGGCTGGTTGGCTGCTGGGGAGTGTGACCCTGTATGCATATTTTGTTGCCACGGCGAAAGAGCCTCAGCATGAGGAATGCATGGATTGCCGGCTGACACAGTGTGACGGTTGTCCGTATGTCGGTCAATCACGGGAAGAGCTCGACCGCGCCGCGTAAGGTGGTGGCTGGTAATAGACGTTAAGAAGCCCGCGTTTCTGTTCGAACCGCGGGCTTCGTCATATTTGCCTGCCGTAAGACTTATCGGATCACGTACGCGACCAGGGCGCTCATCACCATGAACGTGATAGCGGCCCACTTAGTGATCTCGCCGAGCCGCTCCTCGATGCCGGGCTTGCCCTGGAACGCGGATTCGGCCTTGCCGCCGATGGTTCCCTGCAGTCCCTCGCTCTTGGTCGCCTGCGACATTACTATGCCGATAAGCGCCACGGCGCTGACCATCTGCAGGATAACGAAGAAGGTTTTCCAGAATGACGCCATTGTGTTTATCTACCTCATACCGATTCGGTTGGGTTTGACTAGTCGGGTTTATGTTAGTTATGTTATCAGAAAGCAGGCCCTGCGTCAATAGGTCCTGGCTAGCGTATCTCACGGGCAGGCCGGGTTTTGTGGGTGTGCCTGAAACACATGATTAACGGCCGGTTAACTTGCTTGAAACATAGCGGCTGTAGAGTGTTGTGGAGACTCATCCGAGCGAGCAATCCGTTAGACTGGACACGGAATATGGATCGCATATATAATGAACCCGATGGAGCGCAAAGGCTCCCGACACCAGCTATGCCCAGAATTCTTGTTCTCGGAATCAACGAGCGTGAACTCTCGCCCATTGCCGCGTCCGTGGCGGGGCTGAGCCATTTCGTCACGTCTGCCTGGGACCTGACCTCCCTCTCCGATGCGGTCGCGAACGGCAGCCCGGAGATCGTGGTCGTGGATATGCGCGGTGGCGAGAAGGCACTCCCCTTCTGCAAGGACCTGATAGGCAACTACGATCAAGTCGGCGAAGCGCCGCGCATGGCGATAGTGGAATCCACCGAGATCGGCGATTTACAATCAAGATATATTGACGACTTCATATTATACCCCTACGAGAATACCGAACTGGCCCTGAGGCTCAACCGTCTGCTCAGCAGGAGCCAGACCGCCAGAAGCGGGAAGCATCTCACTGTGGATGGTCTCACTATCGATACGGACAGCTTCGAGGTAACGGTCGAGGGCCGGCAGTTGTCGCTTACGTTCAAGGAGTTCGAGCTTCTTAGATTTCTTGCCGCTCACCCGGGGCGAGTGCATACCCGCGAGGCTCTGCTGAACCAGGTGTGGGGCTACGAGTATTTCGGCGGCCTGCGGACGGTGGACGTGCACGTCCGCCGTATCCGCGCCAAGCTCAGCGCGAAGCACGAGAACCTTATCCAGACCGTGCATGGGGTTGGGTACAAGTTTGTTGTGTAACTCAGAAGGAAATTGAAGATTGCAGATTGTAGATTGCAGATTGAAGGGAGGGCCCGGATTCGGAAATCCGGCCCAACTCTCATAGTCCCTTCCCCAATCTGCAATCTGCAATCATCAATCTGCAATTGCTCTGCAATTTCCGAGCGTGTAGGAGGCGGATCAGATGTCGGACAGAAGCAAGGAATGGGTGCTGAAGGAGTGTAAGGACCGGGGCGTGGAGTTTATCCGGCTGTGGTTCACCGACATCCTCGGCCAGCTTAAGAGTTTTGCCATCACCATCGAGCAGCTTGAAGAGGCCCTGGAAGAGGGAATGGGCTTCGACGGCTCGTCGATAACGGGCTACCAGGACATCCAGGAGAGCGACATGGTCGCGATGCCCGATCCGAGCACATTTACACTGCTTCCCTGGAGACCCACCGACAAGAGCGTCGCGAAGATGTTCTGTGACGTGTTGAACCCGGACGGAACTCCCTATATCGGTGATCCGCGCTATATTCTGAAACGGCAGTTGCAGAAGGCCGCCGAGAAAGGCTTCACGTTCTATGTCGGTCCCGAGCTCGAGTATTTCTATTTCAAGAGCAGCACCGGCACGGAGACACTGGACTCAGGCGGTTACTTCGACCTGACCCCGCTGGATGTCGCGACGTCGCTCCGGCGCGATACTATACTTGTACTCAAACAGATGGATATAGCGGTGGAATACAGCCATCACGAGGTTGCTCCCAGCCAGCATGAGATCGACCTGCGCTACGCCGATGCTCTCACCATGGCTGACGCGGCGATGACCTACCGGCTGGTGGTGAAGGAAGTTGCGAACCAGCACGGTGTCTACGCGACGTTCATGCCCAAGCCGATCTTCGGCGCCAATGGCAGCGGTATGCACACACACCAGTCGCTGTTCAAGGGGGCGGGCAACGCGTTTTTCGACGCGAACGATCCCAACCACCTTTCCGACACCGCGAAGCACTACATCGCTGGTCTGCTGCACCACGCAAAGGAGATTTCGCTGATCCTGGCGCAATGGGTGAACTCCTACAAGAGGCTCGTTCCCGGCTACGAGGCGCCGGTGTATATCGCGTGGTCTCATCGGAACCGTTCCGCCCTCGTCCGCGTGCCCCAGTATAAGCCCGGCAAGGAGCTGGCGACCCGCGCGGAGCTTCGCTGCCCCGACCCGGCGTGCAACCCGTATCTGGCGTTCGCGGTTATGCTGGCGGCAGGGTTGAAAGGAATCGAGGAGGGCTACGAACTGCCGGACGAGATGACCGAAAACCTCTATGAACTCACCGAGGAAGAGCGCAAGGAACGAGGCATTCAGAGCCTTCCCGGAAGCCTGGGCGAAGCGATTGCCGCAACCGAGAAGAGCGAGCTTGTGCGGGAAGTCCTCGGCGATCACGCGTTCGAGCGGCTGCTGTGGGTCAAGAGGAACGAGTGGAACGATTTCAGGATACAAGTGACCCCTTACGAGTTGGAGAAGCTGCTGCCGGTACTTTAGAGGGAAGTGGGGAGTAAGAGAGCGGAGAGTCCGAAGAGCGGTTCCCTTCCGGGCTCTCCACTCTCCGCTCTCCACTCTCCACTAGTTTCCTCAGAACCCCGTAAAGAACTCCACGAGGAAGACATCGTCATTGATGCTCGCCGCGCCACCGCCGGGATCCTCGGTATTCTTCTCGTAGTTGGCTTCGATCCAGACGCCTTTGGAGATCGGCTGGACCACGCCGAACATTAATTGCTGCGTGTTCCAGGTATACTGGTTTGACGTCGGAGCCTGATCATTATTCAGGGCCGAGTAGCGAACATAGTACCTGCGGCTGGTCTTGTCCTTAGGCTCGAAGCCCGCCATTACGGAGTAGCCGGTGATCTTAAGGAAGCTGAAGTCGCCCGTATACCACTCGCCGGAAGCCACGAACTGATTCTTGCTGAACATCGCATCCGCGCCGAATGCGTTGTGGCGCTTGATGGTGGATGCGGTCGCGCCATACTGCGCCGCGATGAAGTTGGCGTCCACCTGCTGCAGCGAGCCGACCATGCCCGACAGGTGCGCTTTCAGGCACGGAGTCGATACGCCGAGCTTGATGGCGCCGGCCATCCGGCCGCTGTTGTTGGCGCTGTCGTCCTTGTTGACGAAGTGGCGCACGGTCTTGGTGGCCTCCGCGTTCGGCAGGTCGCCGCCAATCTTGGTGTTTCCAATGCGCAGGTCGGTAAACAACGATGCGCCCGCGTCGAAGATGCCCTTCTTGTAGGCATATTGGAAGCCCTGAATCCTCTCCTGTGTGAACGTCTGGGACAGGGTGTAGTACTGGGTGGTCTTGCGGTTCGGGTAGGTCGGGGTCAAGCCGAAGTTGAGCTGTCGACCCTTGCCGATCCTGAGCCGTCCGGAGCCGAGCGGCATATCGAGGTATGCGCTCTCCAGATAGGTGCGGCCCTGCTCACCGGTGAACTGCGTGTTGTTCGCGCCGGCTGACGCGGGCAGGACCGCATCGGTCACCCACGGGTGGAAGTAGACTTCGACATAGCCGATCTTGTCGCCGGGCAGGTTGCCCTGAGCGGACAAGGATACTCTCTGAATCGCAAAGCGCGCGCTGGAATCCGGGTTGGCATACATCCTGTTCAGCATGTACCCGTGAAGCTCAACGGGCGGCGGCGCGGGGGCCGCTGTTTGCGCGATGACGGGGGCGGCCAGGCACAAAGTTAGAGCCGCCAAAAATACCTTTACGTAAATCCCTTTCAAAACAATTCCTCCTTACTCCACTTGGTAATTACACATCACTTCCGGAACAACTTTCAGACTATCACCTCCATGTTAGGCGAGCTTGAGATTGCCTGAGTCCCCGCTGTGTCCGTGTTGCCAGCGGAGAACCTCCCGATACACCGGCACATTGGCGCTCACCCTTTGTCTCTGTTATCTACAACGCGGTTCGAGTGACTAACGTCTTCAAGAGATTTCGGCTCCACAAGCTTCACCCTAGGTGTCAGCCCCATAACCGCGTGTACCCGATGCCTGATCTTTTCTTCGAGTTCTTTCAGCTTCTGCATCTGGTCGCTGATCATCAATGGGGACAGCTCGATCTTCAGCGTCAGGTAGTCGAGGCCCCCGTCCCTGTCGGCCACGATCTGAAAATGCGGCTCGACGTGCTCGATATCGTATAGCAGTGTCTCGATCTCGTGCGGGAATACATTGACCCCCCGCACGATTATCATATCGTCGGTGCGCTTCCTGACGGGCGAGATGCGGGCAGACGTCCTGCCGCACTTGCAGGGCGTCCTGATCAGGCGCGAGAGGTCCCGAGTCCGGTAGCGGATCATCGGAAGGCCCTCCTTGGTGAGGGTCGTAATCACAAGTTCTCCCTCTTTGCCCTCATCCACCGGCTGCATGCTCTCCGGATCGATGACTTCGACCAGGAAATGGTCTTCGTTGATATGCAGGCCGCACTTGAGCTCGCACTCCCCGGCAATTCCGGGGCCCATGACCGCGCTGACCCCGTAGTTATCGGTGGCGACTATGCCCAACCCGGACTCGATCTTGGAGCGGGTTTTGTCGGTTATCGGCTCGCCGCCGAACAGCCCGACCCTCAGACACAGCGCCGCGGGCGAGACTCCAATCCGCCCCATCAACTCCATCAAATAAATCGCGTAGCTCGGCGTGCCGACCAGCGCCGTGCTCCGGAAGTCCTGCATTATCCGAATCTGCCGCTCGCTGCCGCCGGACGAAACCGGGATCACCGACGCTCCCAGCCTCTCGGCCCCGTAGTGCATTCCGAACCCGCCTGTCATCAGACCGTAGTCGAACGCGATCTGGACCACGTCGTCCTTCGTGACCCCAGCTGCGCTCATCACTCTTGCGACCTGCTCCGACCAGTGCTTGAGGTCGTTGCGGGTGTAGCCGACCACTATCGGCTTCGCGGCGGCCCCGGAGGAAGAGTGTATCCGCACGATCTCTCTCAGCGGCACCGCGAACATTTCGTAGGGGTAGCCGTCGCGGAGGTCGTCCTTAGTGGTGAACGGGAGCCGCGTGATGTCATCCAGCCCCTGCACATCCTCCGGTGCGATGTTGGCCTGCGTAAACCTGCGGTGGTAGAACGGCACGTTCCGGTAGACGCGGTTGACGGTCGTCTGCAGCCGCTCCAGCTGAAGCTGCTCGATTGAGGAACGATCCATCTGTTCGATTTTGCGGTTCCAAATAGGCATAGTTGTATGCACCTAAGATTTTATATTTTGTATTGGACAATGAGTATTGGGGCAGGGCATTCACTCATCACTCATTATTAAATATAAAATACTCAATCCCCTAGCTGTTCTCCATCTGCTTATAGCCCTTGCCAAGGTAGGCTCGCTGAATTTCGGGGTTGTGGGAAAGCTCCGATGCAGCGCCCTCCATCACCACTCGCCCCGTCTCCATCACATACGCCCGCTTGGCGATTCCGAGCGCGGCCTTAGCGTTCTGTTCGACAATAAGGACTGTAACGTCTTCCTTGCGAAGCTCGGCTATTACTTTGAATATCTCCTTGACCACGAGCGGCGCCAGCCCCATCGAGGGCTCATCCAGCAGGAGCATACGCGGCCTCGCCATCAACGCCCTGCCGATGGCGAGCATCTGCTGCTCCCCGCCCGAGAGCGTGCCCGCAAGCTGGCCGCGCCTCTCCTTCAAGATCGGAAAGACGTGGTAGATGCGGTCCAGGTCCTCCGCCATCCCCAGTTTCTTCGACGCCATGCTTCTCCGATACGCGCCGAGGGTCAGGTTTTCGCTCACAGTCATGTCGGCGAACAACTGCCGCCCCTCCGGGACCTGCACGAGGCCCATCCGGACGAGCTCCTCCGCCGGCTTGCCGGTAATGTCGTGGCCGTCGAAGATAACCTTGCCGGATTTGGGGCCGAGGACCCCGGAAATCGTGTTCAAGGCGGTGGTCTTCCCCGCTCCATTCGGCCCGACCAGCGCGACGATCTCGCCCGCGTCTACGTGCAGCGAAATCCCCCTCAAGGCGAGGATGCGGCCATAGTATGTGATGACGCTTTGCAGCTTCAGCACTCTATTTTGCCTCCATCCCGAGATACGCCGCGATGACCTTGGGGTCGTTCTGTATCTCGTCGGGGGTCCCCTCTGCGATCTTGCGCCCCTGGTCCAAGACCATCACCTCGTCGGAAATGTCCATTACAAACTGCATGTCGTGGTCCACCAGCAGGACCGTTACTCCCTCGGAGACAATCCGCCGCAGCAGATCGGCAAGCTCGGCGGTTTCCCTGGTCGAAAGGCCGGATGCGGGCTCGTCCAGGAGCAGCACCTTGGGCTTGCTCGCAAGCGCCCGCGCCATCTCCAGCATTCGCTGCTTACCGAACGGCAGGCTTCCGGCGTCCGATTCAGCCTCGTCCGCCAATCCCACCCGCTCGAGCTGATACATCGACTCCTTGTGAATGCGCGCTTCCTCCCGCCAGTGACCAATCCACCGAACCGCTCCCGAGAGGATGCCCTGTCTCGTCCAGCAGTGACAGCCGACCATTACGTTCTCGATCACGCTCATGTTCTCGAACAACTGCACGTTCTGGAACGTCCGCGCGAAGCCGAGCGACGCCACCTCATAACTGGGCCGCCCCACAATCGATGTGCCCCCCATATTGATGTCGCCGCCCGATAGCGGGATGATACCGGTCAGCAGGTTCAAGAACGTGCTCTTCCCGGCGCCGTTCGGGCCGATCAGAGCCTTAGTCTGCCCCCGCTTGACGACCGCGCTCACGTCGTTCACAGCCACCAAACCGCCAAACGACCGGGACACAGATTTTGCTTCGATCAGGACTTCCAATGCTACTCCGAATGTTTTGCATCGCGACTAGAATTCCTCAGCACGGCGCGCATTGACACGCCCACCACATCCGCCAGTCCGCGCACCACGCCTTGCGGCAGGACGATCATGACGACGATCAGCACGGCGCCGAAGACGATGGGGTCGAGGCCCTTGAGGGTCAGGCCCCACAACTGAACGTCGGTCTTCTCGATGGTTAGGAGCCAGTTCTTCAACACCTGTATCGCCGCCGCGCCGAAGAGTGCGCCCCACACGCTCGCCATTCCGCCGACCACGACCATCACTAGAAGCTGCACCGAGACTGTGAAACTGAAATCGCCCGGATTGATATAGCCTATCCCAGCGTTATGGGCGTGCAGGCTGCCGGCTATCGACGCGAAAACGGCGCTCAGCACGAACACTTGCACCTTATACCGGGCCGTATCGACCCCAAGCGATTCCGCCGCCACCTCGCTCCCGTGAACGGCCCGCATCGCGCGCCCGACCCGTGACCGAACAATGTTCGTCGCCAGAATCAAGGCGATGAAGACGATTCCCCACACCAGATAATAATACTCTTGGCGCATATCGAGCTTGTGACCCGCCGCCGTTCGGAAGAACCCTCCGAGCCAGCGCGGGAAGCTGTCCATTACCTGAATCCCCGGAATGCCGAAGATGCCGTCGCTGGAGCCGCCGGTGACATCGGTCCACTGCCTGAACACGATTTCGACGATTACGCCGAAGCCGAGCGTCGCCATCGCAAGATAGTGACCCTTCAGCCGCAGGACCTGCCCGCCAATCAGGTAGGCGATCAATGCGGTAATCAGCATACCGGTCAGCATACCGCTCCAGGGCGATGTTCCGCCCCGCTCCAGCACTCCCGCAAGGAACGAGCGGCAGACCGCCGTACCGGCAATCGCGGCAACGCCGGAAATCGCGGCCTTCCACCAGCCTATCCTTACGGCCAACCCCAACAGCGCCATCGCCACGGCAAAAATCGCGATTCCCGCCACGAACGGCGCGTGCGCGAGCCTCACAATCCAGGACAGCAATATGAGCGCAGCCACGCCCGCGGCCAGCTTACAGCCCGCTATTCTGGTAAGCGAGATCAGCACAGCCGCGCCGACCATAACCCCAACACCGGCCGCGAACCCCGGAATCACCTCCGTGGGGACCGGGCGTACGGTCAGGATCGCGGACGCATAAGCCCCAAGCCCGAAGAAAGCCGCGTGGCCTAGCGATATCTGGCCCGCATAGCCCATCAGCAGATTCAGACCCAGGGCCAGCAAGACGTTGATGCCGACGTAGATCAGCGTTGTAATCTGCTTCTCGGCGGCGAAACGGGGGATGAGGCTGAAGGCGATGAAGAACACCGCGAAGGGCAGTATGCTCCAGACGTTGAGGCCGGTCTTCTTCGCCTGTTTGCCCGACGTGCGCGCATCCTCCGCCCGTGTCATCCCAGTTTCCGCCGCCATACTTCTAAGCCCTGGCCTTTCCTCTGGTCAAGAGCCCCTGCGGCTTAATGAACAGTATCGCCACCAGTATAACGAACGCGACGGCCTCGCGGTAGTCGCTCCACAGGAGCCCGCCGGCCAGCGATTCGACGATTCCGAGTATGATCCCCGCCGCGACGCCTCCGCCGAAGCTGCCTAATCCGCCGAGCACCGCCGCACAGAACCCCTTCAGGCCCAGGGCCGTGCCCATATTGCACTTGGCATAGAACAACGGGGAAACCGTCACCCCCGCGATCGCGCCCAGACCGGCGGCCATCACGAACGATATGACAATCATCTTGCGCACGCTGATGCCGACCAGCCGCGCGCCCGTCGGATTCATCGAGCACGCGCGCATGGCCTTACCGATCAACGTATACTTAAAGAACAGATGCATCCCGACCACCAAGATGGCCGTGATGACGATGACCCACAAATCCTGCGCCCGGGCGACCGCGCCGAAGATGTGGAACACGCGGTCCTCAACCCCGGCGTCCGTGCGCACGCCCGTGAACGGCGCGACCGGGATGGCGGTCTCGCCCCAGAACAACTGTGCCAGGCCCCTCAGCATGATCGACGCGCCTACCGTGATGATGATAAGCGTGACCACGGTGGCCTTTTTTGCGGGGATAAGTATACATATCGCCAGCAGCGCCCCCACGAGACACGCCGCGCCAATCGCAATCGGAAACGCCACGATGAGACTATACTTGGCTATGAGGACCGCCGCGACCATAGCCCCGATCATAACAAACTCACCCTGGGCGAAGTTGATCACCTGCGTGCTGCTGTAAATAATAGAGAAGCCGATTGCCACGATGGCATAAATACAGCCGCTCGTGATCCCGGACACTATAAGTTGAGGTATTTGGCCTAACTGTTCCATAAGTCGAAAAGCTGTGGAAGGGAATTTCTCCACGAAAACACGAAAGGGATAGGATTAAGGCGCGGAATTAGTGCTTCCGCAAGCCCTGAGTAGGCCCCCTTCGACTGGGCTCAGGGCAGGCTCCGGCCGAATCGAAGGGCAGCTGCGAAGTTACAGACTTTGGCTGAGAACTACCCGGCCCTTCTATACGCCCACCAGACTTTGTCTAGAATAGATTGCTCCTACTGTGCTACTCAGGGTCTTCGGAGTACTGTTCCACTATGCCTTATACTCTATGCCCTATTCCCTTTTCGTGTTTTCGTCCTTTCGGGCTTTCGTGGTTAATTTCCTTCTGTTCCTTCTATCTGATCAGCGTCCACTTGCCGCCCTTGATCCCGACCATCGCGAACGAGTCCTTGGTGAGGCCATTGTGGTCGCTCGGGCTGAAGTTGAATATACCGCTGATGCCGGTGAAGTTCTTCGTGCCCTCCAGCGCGGCTCTGATCTTATTGCGATCGGGGCCGACCTTCCGGACCGCATTGACCACAAGCTGGAACGCATCCCACGCATGGCCGCCGAACGTGTTCGGGCCCTTCTTGTAGGAGGCCTCGTAGTCCTTGGCGTATTTCAGCAGCACTGCCTTCTGGCGGTCACTACCCGGCATCGACTTAGCCACGATCAACTTCCCCGCCGGGAACACGACGCCGTCCGCCGCGCTCTGCGCGAGCTTGATGAAGTCCATATTGGCGATGCCGTGGCTCATCAGGATGGCCTGCTTCATCCCCAGCCTCTTCATGTCTTTCGCGACGATCGACGGGCCCGGGTTGGTGCCCCAGCATACGACCGCCTGCGGGTTCGAAGCTCGAATCTTCGTTAGCTGCGCCGTCATATCCGTGTCGCTCGTGCCGAAAGACTCGGTGGCCACGGTGTTTACGCGCGCCGCGTCCGCAAGTTTGTTCCACTGATCACGCCCGCTGGCGCCGAAGGCGTTCGAGTCATTGATGAAGCCGACAGTCTTAATCTTGTGCTTCTTCGCGTATGCTAGAATCTGGGCTACCGCGAGCGAGTCGCTCTGAGCAGTCTTGAAGACGAACGACTTAACCGGCTGCACGATCTTGATACTCGCCGCGCAGCTAACCAGCGGCATCTTCGCATCCTGGCACATCTGGGCTATCGCGAGGCTCGGACCCGAGAGTGTCGGGCCGATAATCGCGACCACATCTTTGTTGGCCAGGAGTTCCTGGCAGGCCTGAGTCGCCGCCTGCGGATTGCCGGCGTCATCGTAGAACTCGACCTTTACCGGGTGGCCCTTGATGCCCCCGGCCCTGTTGATCTGCTTCGCGAGCATCTCCACCGTGTTCCGCTCGGGAACTCCCAGCGGCGCGTTGTCGCCGGTGGTCGAGAAGATCGCGCCGATCACGTAGGGTTTCTTCGAGCTTGCCTTGCCCGCCGCCGACAACGTGACCGTGCCGAGCCCGATTATGAGCGTGGCGATTACCAGAGTCGCTTCCAAACGTCTACTTACCATGGTCGAAAATCTCCTCTCCTGTTTTCACAGAGAATGAAGCTCATCCCCCGTAAGTATGCGCACGCCCTTGCTTTTAAGGGCGACTATCGCCTCATCCACTTTCTCGGTGCGGAATATCACAATCGCGTTCTCACCGGATGTGCCTACAAACGCGTACATATATTCGATGTTGAGGCCCGATTCGGCGAAGATGTCGATAATTCCCGCGAGCCCGCCGGGCCTGTCGGGAATCTCGATAGCCAGCACCTCAGTCATCGCCACGGTGAAGCCCTCGTCCGTCAGCGATTTCTTCGCCTTGGCGGGATCGTTGACTATCAGCCTCAG
This sequence comes from Armatimonadota bacterium, assembly GCA_023474015.1. The sequence continues at coordinate 71,786 of JAMCYN010000098.1, read as the reverse complement.
CAGGCCGTAGTCTATCGTGTCGGCAATCGACAGCGCGCGGATGTTTATCCCCGAATCGGCCAGGGTCCGAGTGACGTCCGCCAGGCGGCCAGACTTGTTTTCTATGAACACGGATAGCTGACTAACTTTCACCGTATAGGTCCCTCCTGTCAACCACTCTCTTTGCTTTTCCTTCGCTTCGAGCAATAGTCTTGGGCTCGACCAGCTTCACCTTGAGCGATATTCCCAGCGCCGACTGCAACTCCGCGCGGATCTTGCGTTCCAGAGCCTCGAGCGCCCTGACCTCGTCCGAGGCTATATCCGGCGACACCTCCACCCAGACTTCCAGGTTGTCCATCGCCCCCTCGCGGTCCACGACTATCACGTAGTGCGGCTCGGTGCCCTCGATATTCATCAGGACGCTTTCGATCTGGCTCGGGAAGACGTTGACGCCGCGAATGATCAGCATATCGTCGGTGCGGCCCATGACCCTGTGCATCCGGACGAAGCTCCTCCCGCAGGGGCAGGGGGTGTCGTCGATGTATGTGATGTCTCTGGTGCGATACCTCAGCAGCGGCAGGGCCTGCTTGGTGAGGCTGGTAAAGGTCAGTTCGCCCTTGCTTCCGGGGGGAAGCTGCTCGCCGGTCTCGGGGTCGATGATTTCGACTATGAAGTGGTCCTCGCCGACGTGGAGGCCGTCCTTCTCCATGCATTCATAGGAGACGCCCGGCCCGATCACTTCGCTGAGGCCGTAGATGTCGAGCGCGTCGATGTTGAGGGAGCGCTCGATCTGGCGGCGCATGTTCTCGGTCCAAGGCTCCGCGCCCAGGAACCCCACCCGCAGCGGCAGCTTTGCCATGTCCACTCCCATCTCGGTCGCTGTCTCGCCGAGGAGCAGGGCGTAGCTCGGGGTGCAGCAGAGGACCGTGCTGCCAAAGTCCTGCATAATCTGTATCTGGCGCTTGCTGTTGCCGCCGGAGATAGGGATCACCGACGCGCCGATCTTCTCCGCGCCGTAGTGCGCGCCCAGCCCGCCGGTAAACAGGCCATACCCGTAGGCGTTCTGCACGATGTCGCCCCTGGTGGTTCCGCCCGCGCTGAGGGTCCTGGCCATCAACTCAGCCCACAGCCCCACATCATCGAGGGTATAGCCGACCACGGTGGACTTGCCGGTCGTGCCGGAGCTTGCGTGAATCCGGACCACCCGGTCCATCGGGACGGCGAACATGCCGAACGGGTAGTTGTCTCGGAATTCGAGCTTGCCGGTGAAAGGGACTTTCGGAAGATCATCAATGCCCCTGATGTCTGTGGGCTTCAGGCCGATCTCGTCGAACTTCTCCCTATACGCCGACACGTTTTCATAGCAGTGCGCGACGGTCCACCGCAGCCTCTCGCTTTGCAAATCGCGGAGCTTGGCTCGGCTGATACACTCGGCTTCCTTGTTCCAGAAGTGCATGAATATGGGACCTCCGGTTGGAGAAGAGTTTTAAGACTGATAACCCGCTTTTAAGCTCTGCCCATTATGCCACAAGACCCAGTCTTTGCGCAACCTTTCACAAAGCTCGGTTGTGCCCCACTTCTATGCCATACTCAGCAATTCCTTCTTTGCTTAATATTTGCTTGGGGATGAAACGAGGCTTCTTCGCACAAATGTCAGAGGGTCGGTGCGGGGCCTGAGTGGACAGCTAAGTGGATCACGGAAGAAGACGTGCTGTTCATGCTGACCCTGAATCAAGTTGAGGGTGACAAATACAAGCGATCAGCCGTGGTTTACTTAGTATCCTGAGGAATTGCTCGTCGACGAAGACGCGCTCGTGGTAAGGCTCGGACCAGGTCCGAATCCCACACTACCTTATCCGGCTGCCGTGGCCACTGCCTCGCCGGCGGTATGGACAGACTCGGGACCAGGGTCGTGGAAGACGGGAAGATAGTCGCGCCAGACCTCGTTGCGCGCGCCGGACATGAACTTGGTGAGGCTGATAAACGGCACGTACTTCGGTTTCCTGGGGGCGCGGTCGAGGCCGTAGCCAAGCTGGGCAAGAGTCTTGTCGCCCTTTTTCGTATTGCACCTCTTACAGCACGCCACGAGGTTGTCCCAGGTGGTCGGGCCGCCGAGCCGCTTCGGAATGACGTGGTCGATGGTCAAGTCCCCTCCGTGGTGGCCGCAGTACTGGCAGGTATAGTTGTCGCGGGCAAGCACGCTTCGACGGGAGAGTTTGAGTTGCGGGGCGGGGCGCCTGATATGGCTCCTGAGCCTTACGACCGATGGCCTGCGATAGATCGAAGACACAGTATGCAGCGCCCTTGCGTCTTCGTGGAGCACGTCCACCTTACCCAGGTAGACCAGCGCTACCGCGCGGCGCAGATTGCAGATGTTTAGCGGTTCGTAGTCGCTATTAAGAACAAGGACCTCTTGGCTCATTGATTCGATTTCTCCAAACAAAAAAGCCCACTATGACACGAGGTCACAGTGGGCTATTCAGCACGAGTTTTTACGACGTATTCCAGGTAGTGTTGCGACACGCAAAGGCCATCTTCCAACAGACGCAGGCTGTGCGCCCTGGAATCACCATCCAGGTGAGCTACCCGGTGAACAAGAATTTGCGGCGGAAGATCCATATGATTGCCTTTGCAAAACGGCGCGTCGGCGCGAATTCTGTCCCAACATACTTAGTTTAGCAAGAGAATCAACGCTGTGTCAACCCCTGCGCGCCGAAAAAGACGCTTAACCTTGGCGCGACAATCTGGTAACATGTATCGCGGATTGCATGGAGGTATATTTTGGCTGAAACAGTAACTCGCCCTTTGGCGGGTCAGATATCGGTTTGGATACAGAATCGGGTGCGGGAGGCCAACGCCAAGGGAGTTGTCTTTGGGATGAGCGGGGGGATCGACTCGTCGGTCGTGGCCGCCCTGGCGAAGATGGCCTGTGGAGAAAATATACTCGGAATGATTATGCCGTGTCACTCGAACCCGAAGTCCGCCTCGGATGCGAACATTGTGGCCCGGAAACTTGGAATAAAGACACACGTGTCGGACCTTACGGCTACCTATGATACGCTTGTTCCCAGGATTCCCCATGCTGAGGGGATCGAGCTTACAAACGTCCGTCCGCGCCTGCGGATGGCCGCGCTCTACTGCGCCGCCCAGTCCCTCGGGTATCTTGTCATGGGCACGAGCAACAAAACTGAGATGGCGATAGGCTATTTCACCAAATGGGGCGATGGCGCGTGCGACATCCAGCCGATAGCGAACCTATATAAACACCAGGTGTATGCTCTGGCCCGCGAACTTGATATTCCCGAGGAGGTCATCAGCAAGCCTCCAACGGCTGATCTGTGGGACGGCCAGACCGACGAAAATGAGATTGGCATGACCTACGACGAACTCGACTCGATCCTTGAGGCGGTGGAGACGGGTGAGATATCGCTCTTCCCGTCGGCGTCGGTCGAGCGCGTCCGCAAGATGATGGCGGCCTCCGAGCACAAGCGGTGCAGGATACCGGCATTCGAGCCTTAGTGAGGGCATTCGGGAACCTTTGGGCGTGTAAGCGGAGTCAGGAGATTAGGAACAGTGGAAAGTGAAGAATACAGAATGCAGAATGCAGAATGAAGGGACCTCTCAATCATAGGCTATTCTGCATTCTGCATTCATCATTCTGCATTATCCTTCTGTTCCCCATTCTGATTGACTTGCCTGCTGATGTGTAGTACCATTCAGAAGTCTTGTATTTTGAGGGAATCAGAAAAATGACTCGTTGTTTGATTAAACTTTTGCTCTGGATTGCGGGGATTGCCACGGTGGGGGTTCCGGGCTGGTCCATGACGCTGATCGCGCCGACATCGGACCAGATCGTTCGCGAGAAGGTCAAGATCACGATTCCGATGAGCGCCGTGCCCAGTGGGTTCTTCGAGAAGCTGGAGGGCGACCGGCCGTTCATCTCGGTCTCGGTGGGTGAGCCGGGCAATGAGAGGTTCGTTGAGGCTGTCGCAGCGGGCGAGGTCTATAAGAAGAAAGACTTCATTAGCTTCTTCTGGAACAGCAAGGCCCCGTACCGCGATCAATCTGACCTGAAGACCGACAAGTTCTTCAAGGATGGCAAGTATTCCCTGAAGGTGGAGATTCACGAGCAGACGCAGAACAGAGCGCGGACGCTCGATTCGGCGTCGGTGAACGTGGTGCTCAAGAACAAGGTTGCACGGACGAACCCGGCCCCAGGTGTGAGCATGACCAACAGGCTCGCATTCGGGCAGATCAATACCTACGGTGTTCACACCAGCGTGCAGGTGTTCGACCCGGTCGGTCTGCCGATCCTGGGCGGGCTGGGTATTACGAGCGATTTTAAGGTCGTCCAGAGCGTCGAGGATGTTCGCTCGGCGGGAGAACTGCTGCTGCGTTGCCGAGTGGAGGATGACGCGAACGTCACCCTGTTCGGGCAAAGGACGATGGTCCTGGCCGATCAACCTATCAAGCCGCAGCTCTATCGCCTGGTGAACAAACACGGCAAGGTAATCAAGGCCAATATGTTTAAGAAGCAGGCCAAGTTCACGATCACGGACGTTCTTCCGGTGCTGCCGGGCAAGGCGGTGAAGGAAGGCGATTCATGGCCGGACGCGCTCACTTTGAAGATCGAGGGGCTTACAAACCCTATTAAGCTGACCGGGACCTGCCAGCTCGATTCGTTTGAGTGGGAGCGGGGGCAGGAGTGCGCCAAGCTGGTGTCGACTCTCACCGGGAATTCGCGGATATCGCTCAACAATGGAAAAATCAGGAGCGCGGGCAGTGGGATCAAGGTGCGGATGGTAACCTACTTCGCATACAAGACCGGGAAGCTGATCAAGCGGGAAATAGGTTTGGACTTCCCGGCGGTTATCGAGCCGGGCGCGGGCGAGTTCTCGCAGTTGACCAACCAGCCTGCGATGACCGGGGCCGACACTTACGCCGAGGAAGAGGAAGATACCACGTCCGGCGCCAGGAAGCCTGCCAAGAGCCGCACTGGGACAAGCTCTTACCCGTCCGGCACTAGCAGCATGGCGGAAAGCGGCATGAAAAAGGGCAGCGTGCAGATGAACGTGGTTGTCCAACTGGAGAAATAGTATCTTACAACTGAAATCCTATATACGTTTACGGCTCTGCCGGGTCGCGCAATAGGCAACAGGTAACCGTAGGCCCTGAGTAGCCCAGCAGAAGTTATCTATTACAGACGATGTCTGGGGGCGTATCGAAGGGCCGGTAACTTGCACTAAAGGCTGTACCTTCGGAACCGCCCTTCGATACGCCCATTGAGCATGGTGGAAACTTGACCACTTCACTGGGGCTACTCAGGGCTTACGGAGGTGTGAGGAAGGAATACGCGCTTGCGAGTTAAATTCTCAACAGCGTGCATAGAAAATTCGCTGCAACCTTCTTGGTTCCGGCTCTGCGGGAGATAGACGATAGACGAAGAAGAAAAGCGCCTGGAAATCATCGAACATCTGGCTGAACTGAGAACCAGGCTCGTGAGGTCGATCATCTACTTGGTGATCGGCGCTGTCGCGGTCTGGTTCTTTTACGATCAGCTATTTGCCCTGCTCACCCGGCCTATGATGAGCTCGCTGAAGGGGACCAAGTTCCTGCTGACAGGCTTTCCCGAGGCGTTTATGATACGGATGCAGACCTGCCTCATCGGCGGTCTCATCGTGATGTCCCCGCTTGTAATCCTCGAGGTGTGGGGGTTCGTATCCCCCGGCCTGACTCCCAATGAGAAGAAGCCCGTGAAGTGGATCGCGCCGCTGTCGGTGGTGTTGTTCCTGGGCGGCGTGGCGTTGTGCTATTGGATGCTGCCGAAGGCGTTTTCATGGTTTGCGAGCTTCGTGCCGCAGGGCGCGGAACTGAGACCGGGTGTGCAGTCGAGCGTTCTTTTTGCCGTGAAGATGCTGTTTGCCTTTGGCGTCGCGTTTCAACTGCCGGTCGTGTTGGTACTGCTCGCGATGGTGGGCGTAGTCGATACGAAGATGCTCAAGGCGCAGTGGCGGGCTGCCGTCGTGGTGATTTCGATTGTGGCCGCGGTGGCTACGCCCTCAAACGACGCGTTTTCGATGCTGATGATGGCGGCGCCGCTGGTTATGCTCTACTTCGTAAGCATCTTGCTCGTGTGGCTGGTTGAGAGAGGGCGCGGGAAGAAATAGGCATGGACGCCGGTGAGTTCCTGGAATCGATCAAGGCATCCAAGGACTATCGCGATCAGATTGTTCATGTCGAAGGCATTCCCCGCAGGTCAGCCGTATACTCCGAGGTCGATCCGCCGGTAGGTGGGCAGATAGGCGAAGCTCTCCGCGCGCAGGGGATCACGCGGTTCTATTCTCATCAGGCCGAGTCCGTCGAGGCTGTAAGGCGCGGGGAGAACATTGTTGTCGTCACCGCGACCGCCAGCGGCAAGACCCTCTGCTACAACGTGCCTGTAATCGAATCGCTTGAGAGCAACCCCAAGTCGCGGGCGATCTACATCTACCCCACCAAGGCCCTCGCACAAGACCAGCTCGGCAAACTCCGCGAATACGGCATCGAGGATATCAAGGCCGCGACCTACGACGGCGACACCCCCAGACAGGAGCGACCGTTCGTAAAGGCCGGCGCGAATATCGTCCTTACGAACCCCGATATGCTGCACGTCGGCATTCTGCCGTATCACACCACTTGGTCCGATCTCTTTCGCAACCTCAAATATGTGGTCATCGACGAGGTGCACAGCTACCGGGGCGTGTTCGGCGCGCACGTGGCGAATATCATCCGAAGGCTCAGGCGCATCGCCGAGTTCTACGGCTCGCGGCCTCAGTTCGTCTGCGCGTCGGCAACCGTTCGCGACCCGGGGCGGCTGGTGCGGGACCTGACGGGCGTCGACGCCCGGGTGATCGACAACGACGGTTCCCCCTCCGGGCCGAAGTCGTTTATCTTTTGGAACCCACCGTTTCTCGCGAAGAAGGGGGAGCGGAGGAGCGCGAACTCCGAGGCGGTGGAATTGTTCACGCGTATGATCCGGGCGGGGATCAGGACTATCGTCTTCACCAAGGCCCGCAAGACCGCCGAGCTGATACTGCGATATGCGAAGAAATCGCTTCAGGACAATAAATCGCCGCTCGCCGACAGGATTATGGCCTACCGCGCGGGTTATCGGCCTGCCGAGAGGCGCGAGATCGAGAGGAGGCTCTTCGATGGCGAACTGATTGGCGTTACATCGACCACGGCGCTGGAGGTCGGCGTGGACATCGGCGGGCTGGACGGGGTTATTATGACCGGCTACCCCGGCACGGTCGCGAGCACCTGGCAGCAGGCGGGCCGCGCGGGCAGGGGGATGGAGCAGTCTGTTGCCGTCCTGATCGCGCTGGAGAACCCCATCGACCAATATCTTATGCGAAACCCCGAGTATTTCTTCTCATCAGAGCACGAGATCGCAATTATCGACTCGCAGAACCCATATATACTGGCCGATCATCTCCTTTGCGCCGCGTATGAGCTGCCTATCGAGGAGTTGGAAGTTGAGCGGGTGTTCGGTGAGCGGGCGTGGGAGGTGATGGGAGCGCTGGGGGAGCTTGGGCAGTTGAGCTACCGGCGACGGTTCTACTGGTCCGGGATCGAGTATCCCGCGCGCAGCGTCAATATACGTTCGGCTTCGAGCGAGAGCTACAGCATCGTGTCGGTCGAGTGCGGCGGGATGCTGCTTGGGACGGTCGATGCGTCCAGCGCGTTCGATGTCGTGCATCCGGGCGCGGTGTATCTGCACGCGGGCGAGTCTTATGTGGTCACGCGCCTTGATTTGGTTGAGAGGGTTGCCTATGTGGAGCGTAGTGAGGTGAACTACTACACTACCCCCGGCAGCCACACGTGCCTCGCGGTGACGCGGCAGGTCGATTTCAAGACGGTGGGCGTCGTAGAGGCGCGATTCGGGGATGTGGCCGTCTCGAACCGGGTGACTCACTTCTGGCGCAAGCAGCTTTTCACGGAACAGGCAATTGACAAGACTCCCCTGGACCTGCCGGAGACTGAGCTTGCCACGGAGGCCGCGTGGGTCGTCCTGCCTGATGATCTGGTAGCTCGCGCGATTGGCAGGGGGTTCGATATCCCCGGCACGATCCACGCTATCGAGCACGCCGCGATCGGGATTCTGCCGCTCTTTGCCTTGTGCGACAGACAGGACATAGGCGGTGTGTCGCACCCGGCTCACCCGGACGCCGATAACCTGGCCGCCATATTTATCTATGACGGCTACTCGGGTGGGGTGGGGCTGTCGCGGACGGCTTACGACATGATGGATGAACTGCTCGCGGCCACTCTCAAGACCATCGGGGACTGCGCCTGCGAGGACGGCTGCCCGAGCTGTATTCAGTCGCCCAAGTGCGGCAACAATAACGAGCCGCTGGACAAGGCCGGGGCGGCGTATGTGTTGCGGGAACTTTTGGCTGGTTGAGTCGGCGCAGGCCGACTTTGTGCTGTTGTGGCCGTGGTTTTAACCGCCGGGTCAATACACGAAGTCTCCCTACGGGGACTGGGGAGGCCGGACCCTCGCCGAGCGTGTCAGGCTCCATTTGAGCGCCGGCGGGGTAATCATCGTAGTCACGACCACCATTATCACCACAGCCGAAAACGTCGACTGGGAGACGACCGGGTGGCCGTCCATCGTAAGTTTGGCGCCGATTGCGGCGAATATTAGTCCCACTTCACCTCTGGGGATCATTCCGATTCCCACGGAGAGCCTGTCGAGGCCGCGCTGCATGACGCCCAGCCCGCATATCTGCTTCCCCAGAATGGCGGCGAGTGTGAGCACGGCGGCGAAGCCCAGCACCGACGGACTGCCGAACGTCGCCAGGTTCACCTCGGAACCCATCCGCACGAAGAATATCGGGACCAGGAACGCGGCGATGGGCCTGACAAGTTCCTCCACGGAGTGCTCCCCCCGCTCCCTGAAGCTTCGCCAGTGAACTTCCTCGAGGATAAGCCCCGCGGCGAAAGCGCCTACAATTGCCGCGAGCTGAATCTGGGTGGCAAGGTAGGCAAGGCCGAAGCAGATGCCAAGCGCGGTGGTGAGCAGGAGATCAGTCGCCTTGAGGCGTGAGGCGAGCCTGAATAATAGCGGCGATATTCGTTTGCCGATGATGAGGGCCGCGAATAGGAACAGCGTCGCCTTGAGCACTATCAGGAATATGGACCAGCTCGAGATTGCCCCCGTTCCGGCGTTTACGCTCTCGATGATTCCGGCGACGACCGCCAAAATCACTAATCCCTGGACATCGTCGATGACCGCCGCACCGAGGATGATACGCGCCTCGGGGGTTTGAAGCCTGCCGAGGTCCAACAGCACGCGCGCGGTGATCCCGACGCTGGTGGCGCAGAGCGTTGCTCCGATGAAGAGGTGGACGTATACGCTCTCGTGCGGCAGGAAATAGCTCGCGACCCCCCAGCCCAGGAAGAACGGAGCGATGATCCCGAGCGTCGCCACGACGAGCGACGATAGTCCGACCTCCATCATCCGCGCAAGGTTCGATTCCATCCCGACCTGGAAAAGCAGCAGCATCACGCCGATTTCGGACAAGAGCTTGATACTCTCGTTAGTTCGGATGAAGTCGAACCCACGGAAGCCCAGATGATATAAATTGCCGACGATAATCCCGAACACCAACTCGCCCAACACCGCCGGCTGGCCCAGGCGCACGAATATGTCGCCGCCGATCTTGGCCGCGATCAGTATAACTATCAGTCCCAACAGCACCCTCGGCAGTTCCATTTGACTCCCGTGGGCATCTTTAGATGCGGCGCATGCGATGCCGCATGCCAGCAGAAGGATGAGGATGGTCAAAATGGCTCGTCGGACTATCGGACTTCCCATGAGGACTCCTAATTGGTATAATCGACTTGTGACACGCGAAATGATGGATGGATTTGCCGGTTGATTACTTGTTCTACACAACTATTGTGCTGTCCTTTCCGCAAATTCCCGATGCCACCCTCTACCCGCGCGCGCCTGTTCCCGATATAATTTACTGTAGTACATTGTGCGATGGAGGCACGGAATGCCAATAAGGCTCGGAAGAGACGTCGTCGAGCGATGGTATAAGAACCCGATAATCACGCTCGAAAACGTTCCTTTCCCCTGTAATACCGTTTTCAATGCGGCCGCGACGAAATACGGAGATGAGTATATTCTGCTGATGCGGGTCGAAGACCTGGCGGGCCGCTCTGTATTTGCCCTTGCAAGAAGCGAGGACGGATATCACTTCACTGTGGACCCGGCGCCGGTTATGGAGCCATCCAAGGAAGAGCCGTTCCGGTCTTATGAGAGGCGCGGCATCGAGGACCCCAGGATCACCTTCCTCGAGGGCGAATACCACATTATGTATACGGCGTACTCGCGCTATGGCGCGCGCCTTGCATTGTGTAAGACCAAGGATTTCAAGACCTTTGAGAGACTTGGGCTGATATCGGAGCCGGAGAATAAGGACGGCTGCATGTTCCCCAGGAAAATCAACGGCCGCTATGTTCGCCTGGACAGGCCCTTCGGCGGTGGAATCGGCAATATCTGGCTGTCTTACTCGGACGACCTGCTCCATTGGGGCGACTCGGAGGTCGTGATGACTACCCGGGGCGGATTCTGGGACTCCGACCGTATCGGCGCATGCGCTCCGCCCATCGAGACCGAACGCGGATGGCTCGAAATCTACCACGGCGTGAAGAACACCGCTTCGGGGCCGCTCTATAGAATGGGCGCGGTGCTGTTGGACCTCGAAAAACCATCCAAGGTGTTGTGCAGGAGCGCGGTCCCGATCCTGACGCCCAGGGAGTATTACGAGCGGGTGGGGGACGTTGGGAATGTAGTCTTCTCCTGCGGGGCGATTCTCGAGGACGGTGGCAAGCTAAAGATATACTACGGCGCCGCCGACACATGCATTTGCCTTGGCTTCGCGGACGTCAATCACCTGATCGACCGATGCAGTATCGGCATTGACGGCGACGATATGGAGTAGCGAGGGAGAGGGAACAGGGAACAGGGAATAGGGAACAGAAGGGATCTGCCGTTCGTTCGTGGAACCTGTTCGTCTGGGGTTTGAACCCCGGACACAAGTTCCCTGGGCAAGCCCCTCCTTTCCCTTTCGTGCTTAATTCCCTTCGCGCGAACAGGGTCTTACATAATCAAGGACCGCGAAATTGAGTTTTTCCTCCAAGCTTGGATTCCTGATACTGATGGCGGTGTTGCCCGTTGCCGTGCGTGCGGCGGCTGTTGGTAGCGAGGTTCGCGGGGCGTGGGTCAGTGCGTGGAACGGGGGTTATCTTACTCCCGAGCAGGCCGATAGCACGATAGCGGCCGCCAAGGCCGCCGGGCTGAATACTCTGTTTATACAGGCCCGCAAGGTTGCCGACGCATACTACAATTCGTCCATCGAGCCGCGTGCCCCGAACCTTGCGCCCGACTTCGATCCGCTGGCCTATATGATCGAGAAAGCGCACGGTCAGGGGCTGCGGGTCCACGCGTGGGTCAATGTCTGCCGCGTGTGGATCGGCCAGGGTATGCCAACCGACCCCAATCATCTGGTCAATCTCCACCCCGATTGGCTCAACAAAGATTCCTCGGGCACTGTGAAGGCCGCCGATGGAATATTCATCGACCCAGGCGTGCCCGCCGCGCGCGAGCATGTGGCTAAGGTTGTCCAAGAAATCGCCCAAAAGTATGACATAGACGGAGTTCATCTGGACTACATCCGCTACCCCGGCAAGGATTGGGGCTACTCCGCCGAGGCGCTCGCGCGCTATCAGGCCGAGACGGGCGCACAATCCAGACCCTCCCCAGGTGATCCAAAGTGGCTGCGGTGGCGGCGCGATCGCGTGACGGACCTCCTTAAGGGAATTCGCAAGGCGGTGCGCGGGGTCAAACCGGGGCTGCGGATATCGGCGGCGACGGTCTCCTGGGCTAACTGCTCCTGGGATTTCTGTTCGACCGCCCCCTACAAACTCACTTGCCAGGATTGGAAAGAGTGGCTATCAAAGGGCCTGTTGGACGCCAATGTCCCCATGAACTACCAGTGTGAAAGCACCGCGCGGGGCATGTCTCGGTTCAGGTCATGGCTTTCCGGGTTCAGGCGGTGGAGCGCGGGAAAGCCGACTTATGTAGGTATCGACGTTCATCACAACACCCCCGACGGCATACTGCGACAGATTAAGGCGGTGAAGCGCTACAGGCTCGGCGGATTTGTGTTGTTCTCATTCAACGACCTGCCGGGCAGGGATGCGATAGTGAGCGCCCTGAGCGGAAAGCCGTGGGTGACCGTGTCCAAGCCACCGCTCACCAGCCAGGAGGCGAATGTGGCTGAGAGTCGGGTCGCGTTCGAGAAAGGCATTCGCAGCGCCGAGGCCAATCAGCTCGGCATGGCCAAGGTCTACCTGAACCAGGCGATCACCCTTGATCCCAACTACGCCGAGGCCTACTTCAGGCTCGGCCGCTGCTACTTCCGCGAGAACAATGTGTATAAAGCCAGGGAACTCTACACAAAAACCATCGAGATCGACCCCAACCACGTCGGCGCGAAAACGGAACTCGACGCGCTCAAGCCGTAAGCCTTTGGTCTTGGGGTAGTACCCCCGTAAGCCCTAGTAGTCCCAAAGGGCGTATCGAAGGGCGATTGCGAAGGTACAGGCCCTGATGCAGACTTACCCGGCCCTTCGTACGCCCACCAAACTTCTCAATGGCAGCCAACTCCTACTGGGCTACTCAGGGCCTACGGTGTACCGTGCCTCTACATCTATTCCCTATTTCGTGTTTTCGTCTTTTCGGGCTTTCGTGGTGAAAATCCCCTTCCCTTTCGTGTCATTCGCGATTCAAAAGCCGAGGAAGGGTTTGTGAGTCCCTTTGTCTAAGAAAGTCTCAGAAGGCACCTTGCGGGGTTATCACAGGAGGCTTACGGCATGCCGAAGGTATTGGTTAGTGACAAGCTGGCGAAGGAAGGGATAGAAATACTCAAGCCGGTGGCGGAGGTTGATGTCAACACCGGTCTTTCCGAGGATGAGTTGTGTAAGATTATCGGCGACTACGACGCGCTGGTCATCCGCAGCAGCACTCAGGTGACGGCCAAGGTGCTTGATGCGGCGAAAAAGCTCAAGATCATCGGGCGCGCGGGTGTGGGGGTCGATAATGTCGATGTCCCCGTCGCCACCGAAAAGGGCGTGATCGTGGTCAACAGCCCCGGAGGGAATACGCTGGCTGCGGCGGAGCTTGCGGTGGGCCTTGTGCTCGCGCTCTCCAGAAACATCGCGCAGGCGCACTGCTCGATGACCAAGAAAGAATGGAACCGCAGCAAGTACGTCGGCAACGAGGTCTACAATAAGACGCTCGGTATCCTTGGGCTTGGTAAGATCGGTCAGGAAGTTGCCAAGCGCATGCAGGCGTTCGGGATGAAGGTTATCGCGTATGATCCGTTCCTGGGCAAGGACGCCGCCGCCGCGCTGGGGGTCGAGCTTGTCGAGCTTAACGACTGCTACAAGCGCGCCGATTATATATCGCTCCATCTTCCCAAGAACAAAGAGACGCTGGGGATGATCTCGGCGAAACAGTTTGCTATGATGAAGGACGGCGTGCGGATAGTCAACTGCGCGCGCGGCGGCATCATCGATGACGCGGCGCTGATTGCCGCGCTGAAGAGTGGAAAGTGCGCCGGGGCGGCGTTGGATGTATATGTCACGGAGCCGCCGGATTTCTCCAGCGAGCTTTTTGACCTGCCGAACGTTGTGGCCACCCCCCATCTTGGCGCTTCCACCGAGGAGGCCCAGACGAACGTGGCTATCGATGTGGCCGAGCAGATTGTGGATGTATTCCAGGGGCGGTCGGCACGCTCGGCGGTGAATATGCCCGCGCTGTCCCCGGAGGTGCTGGCGGCTGTGCAGCCGTATCTGCCTCTGGCGGAGCGTCTGGCGTCGCTGGCGGCGCAGACCACCGAGGGGCGGCCGTCGAAGATTGAGGTCCGATACAGCGGCGAGCTTGCCGGAGTGGAAACCGGTCCGATCACGCGCCAGGTGCTTGTCGGCCTGCTGCGACCCGTGCTGGGCGAGGCGGTGAACCCGGTCAACGCTCCGATCATTGCCAAGTCCAGGGGCATCGAGGTCGTCGACAGCAAGACCCGGGAAGTGCCCGACTACGCATCGCTGCTGACCGTTAGCGTCGTTACCGATAAGGGCGTCAACGAGGTGAGCGGCACGCTATTCGGGGCAAAGGACATGCGCGTGGTGAAGATGGGCGAGTTCCCAATCGATCTGATTCCCGAAGGCTATGTCCTTGTGTCGCCTCACACCGACAAACCGGGTATAATCGGCCAGGTGGGGACGCTGCTGGGCGACCGAAAGATCAACATTGCCAGTATGCACCTCGGCCGCAAGAACGCCGGCAAGCGGGCAATTATGGTGCTCAACGTGGACAGTGAAGTTCCCGCCGACATATTAGAGAACATCGCAAAGATCCCCGGCATAGACAGTGTCAAGCAGGTGCAGCTGCAGTAGCCTGAAGTACTCAGGATTTGATAGCAAGAAATACGTGGGCTCGTCCGAACTTGTGGACGAGCCTGTGTTTCAGGGGTTACCGTGTTTTTTATTAGTAGAGTGCCGTCGAAGGTGCGCGGCGCATATCGTAAGGATGTTCTGTCGGGAATATTATTCGCGGTGACGTTTGGGCTGACCGGCCCGTTCTTCGCCGTGATCGCGAGGGAGCAGCTCAGGGCGAGCGCGCTGGAGATCAGCATCATCACGATGGCTCCTGTGGCGGGCGGGGTACTGTCGATTATCTGGGTAAGCCTGATGGCGGGGCGGCCCAAGATGCCGTTTGCGACGTGGGCGTGGATCGTGGGCCGCGCGTTGCTGATCGCCATGCTGTTCGCGAATACGGCGCACTCATTCGTTGCTATCATAGCGATGTTTTGGGTGATATGTTCGATCGCGGGACCGGCATACTCCGCCCTAATGAAGGAGATTTATCCCGACGGCGACCGCGGGCGCTTGATGGGCTACGCGCGGGTCGGCATTATGTTCGCGATGATCATCGTAAGCGGGATCGCCGGACCTCTTCTGCATCTCGTCAGCTACCGCTACGTTTTTCCAATCGCGGGCTTGTTTGGGATCGCTTCGGCGCTTGTGTTCAACGCCATTCCCGTGAGTGATGATTCCGGCGATTCGAACCTCTCCATGGGTGAGCTTACGCGGAGCGCCTTTCAGATTCTGAAAGAAGACGGGGGATTTCGATGGTTCTGCGCGGGCACGTTCATATCCGGCGGGGCGCTATACATGATACTCCCGATCAGCGCGATATTCCAGGTCGATGTCCTGGGCGTGGACACCCGGTGGGCTGGTATCTATTCAGTGCTGACTCAGGCCGTGGCAACGTACGGCTACTTCTACTGGGGTCACCACGTAGACCGCAAGAAACCGGTGGAGGTGGTCGCAATCAACGCGCTGTTCCTGGGGCTGGTTCCGCTGTTCTATTGCGTGTCGTCCCAGGCGTGGATGCTGCTTCCGGCGATGGCGTTAATGGGATGGGTTAGCTCAGGACTTGATCTATCGTATTTTACCGGCATATTGCACTACGCTCCGGACGATCAGATCACGCACTACCAGGCGATATTCGCCAGCCTGCTCGCTATTCGGGGGATTGTCGGGCCGGTCGTGGGGGCGGCTCTGGTGGACGGTCACGTTATGTCGATGAAGCAGTTGTTTCTGGCAGCGGCCGCGCTGGTGTTGTTCAGCTATATTGTCCAGGTCGCCGGCATAAGGAATTATGATGTGCCAACAGACCGAGTGGGCAAATGAGGAGCGCGCCGGGCTTAACCGACGCGCTCGCACACTACTTGAGGCATATACACAGGCCGGAAGTTCGCTATTTTTTGGACTGTTTCTGTTCTTTGCCTTCTTCCGCTAGTCTCTCTTTCATTCGAGAGCTTCGCATTTCGCCTCCGCGCCGGCCGATTTCCGCATAAAACTCGGACCCGCGCTCTTGTTTGACAGTTTCACCGCCTTTCTTGCCGATTTCCCGGTAGAACTGCGGCCCATACTTGCGTTTTACAGCTTCGCCACCTTTGCGCCCGGCCTCTTTGGCCAGCTGGGGATTGGCGGCAAAACCACCTGATAAATCGTGCTCGTGCGAACCCCGGTGCGCCTCGGCGATCTTTCTGGCGCCCGTCGAGCCGCGGCGAGGTCCAGGTTTCTCCTCGGCCATGAGGTCACCCCCTCCCAAAAGGTTGTATCTCGACATTAATTCAAATTGCCAATCATTTGTCGAGCTATGCCGGAATTGTCACAGATACAGAAGTATCCGCGATGGAGATACCCACATGTACCGGTTAGGGAAACAGTCGGAGCGTGCTAATGTCAGCCCTGTTGAAAAACATAACAAGGAAGTCAAACAAGCTGAAGTGCGGAAGGAGATTGGGGATTGGAAATATTGGATTGCGAATTGAAAGTTTGACAGTCCGGAGGACCGGACTGTCGTCATTGCGAGAGCAGTTGTGTCAGCAGACCTGCTTGAACACTCCGTATGCCTTATCTATAGCAGCGGCCTCTCTAGGCTGATACGTCACCAGCTCAAACGAGTTCCGCACGATCTCCTTGGCCTCAACGAGGTCTTTCACGTGGCCCTTCCCGATGGCTTGCGTCAGAACGTTGCCGATGGCTGTTGCCTCGACCGGGCCGGCGATGACCGTTGTGCCTGTCGTATCCGCTGTAAGCTGTGAGAGAAGCGTGTTCTGAGTGCCTCCGCCGACTATGTGTATTCGCTGAAGACGACGGCCCAGGAGGTCGTCGAGGTCCTCAATCGTGGCACGATATGCGAGGGCGAGGCTGTCGAGCGCGCAGCGCACGATCTCACCCTTGGATTCGGGAACGTGCTGATCGGTCTGTCGGCAGAACTCCCGGATGCGCTCGGGCATGTTGCCGGGGGTGAGAAAAACTGACGCGTTGGGGTCGATCACCGATACGAACCCCTCGGCCTCACCCGCCATTGCCGTCAGTTCCGCATAGGAGAGATCTTCGCCCGCGGCCAGCCATGTGCGCCTGCACTCCTGCACGATCCACAGGCCCATAATGTTGTGCAGGAACCTGATCTTGCCGCCGACCCCGCCTTCGTTCGTGAAGCTTCTCCCCATTGCTTTGTTGTTGATCAGTGGCTGATCGAGCTCGGCGCCCATAAGCGACCACGTTCCTGAGCTCAGATAGGCGTGATCATCACCCGCAGCCGGGACCGCAGCGACCGCGCAGCCGGTGTCGTGTGTGGCCGGGGCAATGACCGAAACCCCATCCCCCATTCCGAACTCGTTGACCAAGCTCTTCGCAAGCGGCCCGACAGTCGCGCCCGGCTGAGCGATTGCGGGGAAAATATGAGTCGGGATCCCGAGCTTGGTCAGCATACCCCAGGCCCAGTCGCCCTTGCGCGGGTCGTAGCACTGCGAAGTCGTGGCGATAGAGAACTCGCTTGCCTTCACGCCGGTGAGCCAGTAATTGAACAAATTCGGCATGAACAGCAGCGTGGCGGCGGATTTGAGCGCGGTGGAGCCGCTCTTTACCATCGAGTATAGTTGGTAGAGCGTGTTAAGCTGCATAAACTGAATGCCGGTGGATTCGTAGACCTGCTCGCGCGGGACGATGCCGAAGACCTCGTCCATCATCCCGTCGGTGCGGCTGTCGCGATAGTGGAACGGGTTGCCGAGCAGTTCGCCGTCCTCACCCAACAGTCCGAAATCAACGCCCCATGTGTCGACGCCTATCCCATCGATTGCGCCGCCGGTCTGCTGGAGCGCGAGCTTTAGCCCGGTCTTGACATCCTGAAACTGCCGCAAGACATCCCAGTGCAGGTGGCCGAGCGTGGAGACCGGACCGTTGGAGAACCTGTGAATCTCTTCCAGCCGCAGCCTGCCACCCTCTATAATGCCGAGCAGCGCGCGCCCGCTCTCTGCGCCGAAATCAAACGCTAGAAACTTGGAATTTTTTGCCATGCTTCCTCACCAAATATGACGGAAGAATGCAGAATGATGAGTGCAGAATGCAGAATAACCTACCGATGCAAGGTCCCTTCATTCTGCATTCTGCAATCTGCATTCTGCATTTCCCTTCTCTTACGCTCCGAACTTCTGTTGCACATTCATAAGCTGGGTTAGAATCTTGACAACGTCAATTCCCCGAATCCTGCCCAGGCCGCCGGCTGTTACGGATCGCTCGTCAAAGCGCTCGCACCTGTCCGTGCGCACGCCCTCGCCGTGAAATACAATCGGCACAGGATCGCCCGAGTGGTCCATTATGGCGCACGGGGTAGAATGATCGGCGGTCAGCGCCAGGTAGGTGCCATCGCCTATATTCGATAGAAGATAACCGACCATCTCGTCGAGTTTGGCGATCATATCGATCTTCGCCTGGGGGTTGTTGTCGTGGCCGCCGAGATCGGCGCCCTTGACGTTGCACAACACGAAATCGTGAGTCGCGAGCTGTTCGACAATCGCCTTCGCCATATTGATTAGATTGGAATCCTGCCCGCCGGTGGCTCCTGAAACCTCGGTGATATCCATCCCGACGTATCGCGCGACGCCGTTGATAAGGCCCGTCTCGGCCACACACGCCGCCTTCAGCCCATGCTCGGACTCGAAACTTTCGATATTCGGCCCGATACCTCCTCCACGCGGCAGGATGATATTGGCCGGGTTAAGGCCCTGAGCGATTCGCTCTCTATTGACGGGATGGTGCTTGAGTATCTCATAAGACCTGCGCACGAACTCGTTCACTGCGGCGGCGGTCCTGGCGCTGGCGGGATCGTTCGGGTCGATGGCCTCGCTCTTTAGGACCGCTGCTCCTTCGTGGTGAGGATCTGTGTCGGTGATATTGGCCCCCAGATCGGCGGCCCTGAGAATCAGAGCGCCCCTGTGCGCGACGGATTCCTTGAAGAGAACCCCTATGCCGTCGATTTTCATGCCATTTACGGCAGCGGCAAGCTGGTCGGTGCCACCGGTGATGCGGCCCGCGCGGCGGTCGGTAATGACCATATTATCATCGACTGTCGAGAAGTTGCAGCGGAACGCGATGTCGCCCTTGCGCACGTCCATGCCGATGCCCGCCGCCTCGAACGGCCCGCGCCCGGTATAGTATTTGTAGGGATCGTAGCCCAGAATCGCGAGGTGCGATGTATCGCTGCCGGCCCTGACCCCCGGCGCTATTGGGTCCATCAGCCCGCATTCTCCTTCTTTTGCAAGACGGTCCAAATTCGGCTTTTCGGCCACTTCAAGCGGGGTTTTGTCCCCAAGTTCCTTGATTGGCCGGTCGCCCAGGCCGTCGGCTATAAGGAGGATCGCTTTCATATTTCCCATCTACTTTCAACCTCAGTTCCAAAGTTGCTTCGGTTCCGAAGGAGCCGAAGCCTACCTCAATGGCGCACGCTAGTCTTGATCGTATCCGCTGCGTGGATTACCCTGATCGCGCCGGATGTATCACGCATCACGAGCGCGCCGCCGTCGTCCACGCCTTGTATCACCCCATCGATGAGGCCGCCCTCCGCGCTGATCTGAACGCCTAAGCCCACGCCCCACATATACTTCCGCCAATGGGCCGTAATTTCCTCGAATCCATGGGCAAGAAATCGAGAGTAATTGCCCATTAAGCTCTCGGCAAGGCGTTCTGTGAGAGTTGCCAGATCGGGCACGGCTTCGCATTCCAGGGCGATGGAGGTCGCGGTATCGGCGATCTCGACGGGGAACGTGCGCTGGGCGACATTGATCCCGATGCCGACTACGGCGGCGGTGCGGTCTCCCACGGGCGCGGTCTCGACCAGTATCCCACCGAGCTTCTTGTCACCGACAAGCACATCGTTGGGCCACTTGAGCGAGACCTCCAGCCCGAACATCTCCTTAATACACTCAGCCACCGCCACCGATGCCACGAACGCGAGCCTGGGGGCGTCGGCAAGGCGCGGATACAGCAGAACGCTCATCAGCACGCTGGCGCCGGGCTCGTCCCACCACTCGCGTCCGCGCCGCCCCCGGCCCGCAAGCTGCCGACCGGCGGCGACGACGGTTCCCTCAGGCTCCCCCCGCCGCGCAAGGTCCAAGGCGACGTCGTTAGTCGAGCCGACTTCATCCAGGTAGACTATTTGAGGCATTTTTTACCCATGACACGAAGAAAGGGATATTGTAGATTGCAGATTGCAGATTGACCTAGGGTTATAGGTCCCTTCATTCTGCAATCTGCAATCATCAATCTGCAATTCCCCTCGCGCTACGTAAAGTTCATGCTGATATCCAGCGCGGGGGCGGAGTGAGTGAGCGCGCCTACGGAGATCAGGTCCACGCCGGTCTCCGCGATGTCCTTGACCGTATCCTCGCTGACTCCCCCCGATGCCTCCAACTGGACCCTGCCACTTGCGAACTCCACCGCCTGGCGCATCATCTCAAGCGACATATTGTCGAGCAAGATCGCCTCAGCCCCAGCGTTTATTGCCTCGTCTAGCTGGTCCAGGGATATAACTTCGACCTCGATCTTGAGCGTGTGCGGGGCGAATCGCTTAGCTGACTTGATGGCGGCGGTCAGCCCACCGGCGGCGGTGATGTGGTTGTCCTTGATGAGGATGCCATCGGAAAGACCGAAGCGATGGTTGTGGCCGCCGCCGATCACCACGGAATACTTCTCGAGCCGTCGCAGGCCGGGAGTGGTCTTGCGCGTGTCGACGATTCGCGCCTTTGTGTGTGAGACGAGGGAGACGTATTTCGCCGTCAGGGTCGCGATGCCGGACATGCGCTGAAGGAAATTGAGGGCGACGCGCTCAGCCGTGAGGATGTTTCTCGCAAGGCCGATCACCAGCGCGATCTCCTCTCCCACGCTGAGATTCATTCCGTCGGCGACCGACGCCCGAAACGAGACATCGCCGTCCAGCGCGTCGAACACGGCGTTTGCCACGTCCACACCCGCGACTATGCCCACTTCTTTCGCGCTGATGATGGCCCGGCACTCCTCGGACTCGGATACGGTGAGCATGGTCGTGATGTCGCCCCCGCCGATGTCCTCCATGAGCGCCATTTTCGCGATCGATTCCAGGTAAATCGGATCCAGAGTGATCATATCGCAATCATCCCTTCAATGGCCGCGCGCGCTTTCTCGATCATCTCCTGGGGCAACTCGACGCGATATTGCATGTCCTCCAAGCTCCACAGGACTTTCTCAAGCGTGATCTTTTTCATATTCGGGCAAATATTGAGCGGGCTTGGGTTGTAGAAGACCTTGTCAGGGTTGTCCTTCTTCAGCCTGTGCAGAATGCCTCGCTCGGTGCACATTATGAACTCGCGCGCGCTGCTTGCCTTCACATATCTTATCATACCTGACGTGCTTTCGACAGCATCCGCCAGCCTAATTGCGTCCATGGTGCACTCGGGGTGGGCGACGATGAGCGCGTCGGGGTGCTCGCGCTTGGTTTTGATCACATCCTGGGCGAGGATGCGGTGGTGCGTCGGGCAGAAGCCGCAGTAGGCGATGATCTTCTTGCTCGTCTTCGAGGCGACGTATGCCCCCAGCGACTTGTCCGGCACGAAAAGTATCTCATCCGCGTCCATCGACTCGACGACCCGCACCGCGTTGGCCGACGTGCAGCAGATATCGCTCTCGGCCTTGACCTCGGCGCTGGTGTTGACATAGGCGACGACCGGCAGGCCGGGGTGCAGCTTCTTGAACTCCCTGAGCTGCTCGGCGTTGATCATGTCCGCCATCGGGCAGCCCGCGTGTATGTCAGGGATGAGCACGGTCTTGTCGGGCGAGAGTATCTTCGCCGTCTCCGCCATGAAATGCACGCCGCAGAAGACAATCACCCGGGCGTCCGTCTCCGCGGCCTTGCGCGAGAGCTCGAGCGAGTCGCCCGTAAAATCGGCGATGTCCTGCACCTCGGGGAGCTGATAGTTATGCGCAAGTATCACCGCCCCACGCTGGTGCTTGAGCGCCGCTATTTTTTCGATCAATACTTCGTTGTGTTTCAAGGTATGCCACCATATAAGGTTGAGTCCCCGTAGGGGGACTTTGTGTCTTTGTTGCCGTGGTTTTAACCGCTGAGGCAGTACGCCGGGCGAATAAATTCACGGCTACAAAAGCGCGGCCTGCGCCGACTCAACCGGATTGCTTCGCATTCTTCATTGACGAAAACGCCGCCTCTATCGCCCCGCGCACCGTCGGCACCCTCACCGGCTCTATATTCAAACCCTTGGAGAGCTTCCCGGTGCTGTAGGACATAATCCCCTTGGTGAACCCCAACCGGGCGGCCTCCTTCAGCCTCTTTTCGGCCTGTCCGACTGCTCGCACCTCGCCCGCTAGACCGATCTCGCCCAGGGCAATGGCCTCGGGGTCCATTCCGATGTCCGACAGGCTCGACGCCACCGCCAGCGCAATCGCCAAGTCCGCCGCCGGTTCCACGATCTTGACCCCGCCGGCCACGTTTACATAGACGTCCTTGTTGCCGAGGTTCAGGCCCACGCGTTTTTCAAGCACGGCGAGGATCATCAGCATCTTATTGTAATCGATCCCCGTGCACGTCCTGCGAGGGCTGGTGAAATACGATGGGGCCACCAGCGCCTGGATCTCGACCAATATCGGCCTGGAGCCCTCGATAGTCGATGTCACGACCGACCCGGACCCGCCCTCTGGCCGCTCGGCAAGGAGCACCTCGGATGGGTTGAGCACCTCCATCAGACCCTCTTCCCTCATCTCGAAGATGCCGAGTTCATCGGTGGAGCCGAATCGATTCTTGACCGCCCTCAGCACACGATACGATTGATGCCTTTCGCCCTCGAAGTAAAGCACCGTATCGACCATGTGTTCCAGCACCCTCGGGCCGGCGATGGCGCCCTCCTTGGTGACATGGCCGACTATGAATATGGGGATTCCGCCGGTCTTGGCGACCCTGGCGAGCGCGGCGGTGCAGCTTCGGACTTGGCTCACGGTTCCCGGCGCGGAAGATAGTTCGGGGTCATACATC
Source organism: Armatimonadota bacterium (assembly GCA_023474015.1). The sequence continues at coordinate 48,820 of JAMCYN010000098.1, read as the reverse complement.
GTCTGGATGGAGTCGATGACCACATATTGGGGCGAAACCGTCTGGACGTAGTGCTCCACGGCCTGTATATCCGTCTCGGAGACCACGAGCAGGTCCGGCGACGATATCCCGATGCGTTCGCTTCTCAGCTTGATCTGTTCGGCGGATTCCTCGCCGGATATGTAGAGCACCCTGCCCGCGGCCTTGCTGAGGTGACTAGCGACTTGTATAAGAATTGTCGATTTACCTATACCCGGATCGCCGCCGATCAGCACGAGTGACCCTTCGACTACTCCGCCCCCCAGCGCCCTGTCGAACTCAGAAATGCCTGAACTGGTGCGCCGCGCTCCTCCGGCCTGAAGCTCCGTGATGGGGGTGGGGGTAGCGTACGCGCCCGAGCGCACCGCCGATTGCTTCGATGGGCTTTCGACAGTAACGATTTCCTCGACCAGCGACGCCCATGCGTTGCAGTCCGGGCACCGCCCAATCCACTTCGGCGACTCATATCCGCAGGCCTGGCAGACAAACTTTGTATGTGTTTTAGCTATGCGCATTCTTTACCACAAGAAGTGCTGCGCGATATACCATAGCATCGCGCTGATCATTAGGGTAGGAAGCAGGTAGCTGAGGTCGCGGACAGCGGCCCGGCGATCATCCTTGCCTCCGAAGAAGAGCATGACCTCCGTGAGGATCAGAAGGATGCTCCCGACCGCCACCAGCCACGGGGCCAAGGGTATCAGAGACGGCAGTATTCCCGCGCGGCCGATGACTATGAGCCAGACCGCCCCGAACGCTAGCACTACCATAACACCCGCGACCAGAACTAATGCAGCAACCATTCTACGTAACCTCATTCACCTTCTTGTAAAGGCCGGTGGTCGATATACCCTCCGTTCTCGTGGCGGAGAATGGGATCACTTCCACCCGGCCTCCGACACGGGCGACCGCCTCGGCCTCGGGGAGGTCCTCCGGAGCGTAATCGCCGCCCTTGCTGTGAATGCTCGGCTTCACGGCGAGGATCAGCTCAGTCGGAGTATCCTCATCGAAGAGCGTGACATAATCGACGCACTCAAGAGCCGCAAGCACCTCCGCTCGCTCGAACTCAGGGTTCAACGGCCTGCCGGGGCCTTTGAGCCTGCGAACGCCGTCATCCGTGTTGATTCCGACCACGAGCATATCGCCCAGCGAACGCGCCGCCTGGAGGTAGCGCACGTGGCCGATGTGGAGGATGTCGAAGCAGCCGTTCGTGAAGACGACAGTCTTGCCTCCACTCTTGGCCCCTTCGATGAGTCTCGCCAGCTCTGATCGCCTGACAACCTTCGAGCCCGCGGTCCTGAAAGCATTCTTGCTCACTAGTCGAGTTCCTTTATCGCGCCGAGTATATCGGTTTCGCTGATCGCGCCCTGCCTTAGAATTCGCGCGGGGCGCACGCTCACATCTACTACCGTGGATGCGACCCCGATCCGGCACGGGCCCGCGTCGAGAACGACCGAGACGCTCTGCCCGAGCTGCCCTATCGCTTCCTCCGCGTCCCTTGGCGGCTCCCCGCCTGATTTGTTGGCGCTGCTGGCAACAATCGGCTGCCCCAGCTCTCTTAATAGCGCCAGCGCGACTGGGTGATCGGGAACACGCACGCCGATTGTCTCCGCGCCGCCGGTCACCAGGTCAGGGAGAGTCGGGTTCTTCGGCAGAACTAGAGTCAACGGCCCCGGCCAATATCGGGTAGCCAGGACTCTTGCATCCTCCGAGACCTCGCTCGCGATCTGTGCCAACTGCTCCACGCTCGCGATCTGCACCGGCAGCGGATGGGCCTCGGCGCGCCCTTTCGCATCGAATACACGTCGGACGGCATCGACGTTGAGCGCATCGGCGGCGAGGCCGTAGACGGTCTCCGTCGGAAAAATCACAAGCTCGCCGCGACGAATCGCCTCGGCCGCCCGGCGCACGGCTTCATCATACGGGTTAATGGCATCGACTTTCAGCACGATCATTTAGATGCGATGACCACCCTCATAATTCCCGCGAGGTCGCGGGCAGTCTCGACCCGCCCATACCCTGACACCAGCGCGATATCCGAAACCCTGCCGGCCTGCCCCGCTCCGACTTCCACCGCGGCGAATCCGCCTTCACGAAGCAGCGTGCGCGCCTCTGGGAATAGCCTCCGGTAGGCGTCGAGACCATCGGGACCGCCGTCGAGTGCGCCGATTGGTTCAAATCTGACCTCCGGCTCCAGTTCCCCAATCTCCGCCGATGGAATATACGGCGGGTTCGAGAGCACGGCATCGAACTCGATTCCCAGGCCGGCGAGCGGCTCCACGAGGTCGCCTTCCAGTATCGTTACTCGGTCCGCCAGTTGATGCTTCTCTATATTGGCCCCTGCTACCTTCGCGGCTTCGGGAGAAATCTCCGTGGCGTAAATCCTGGCCGAAGGGAGATTCGCGGCCACGGCTATGGCGATGGCTCCGCTGCCGACGCCGAGATCGGCGACGGTTAGGGAACAGGGAACAGGGAACAGGGAACAGTCGCGCGCGAGTAAACGCTTCAGGCACTCTTCGACAAGGACTTCAGTCTCAGGGCGGGGAACCAGAACATCGGGCGTCAATGCGAGTTCAAGTCCGAAAAACTCCTTGCGCCCGAGCAGGTAGGCGAAGGGGTATCGGGCCGTGCGCCTGTCGAGCATGGAATGAAACGCACCAGATTGCTCACTGCTTGGCTCGCGCTCTGGATGGGCAACTACATCGAGCCGCGAGCAGCCGAGCGCCTCGGCCATCAGCAGTTGAGCGTCCAGCAATGGTGATTCCACTCCGGCTTCCGCCAGCCGCTTTGCCGCGGCCTCGATCTCTTCACCGACCCGACGCTCCATATTGTCCAATCAGCTCACGACCTGCAGCTTCTCGGCCTGATCGGCGGCGTTGAGACGGTTGATCATATCGTCCAGTTCACCGTCGAGAAACGCAGGCAGGTTATAGATGGTATGGTCGATGCGGTGGTCGGTGACTCTGTTCTGCGGGAAGTTGTATGTGCGGCTTTTCTCGCTGCGGTCGCCCGAGCCGACCATCGACCTGCGCACCGTGTCCATCTCCTGCCGCTGGGCCTGCTGCTCACGCTCCTGAAGCTGCGCTCGCAAGATTCGCAGCGCCCTGAGTTTGTTCTGAAGCTGCGAACGCTCGTCCTGGCACGTGATTACTATTCCCGTCGGCTTGTGAGTGATGCGTATGGCGGTCTCGTTTTTCTGGACGTTCTGCCCGCCCGCGCCCGCCGAGCGATAGGTGTCGATCTCAAGATCATCGTTGTTGACCTGGACATCGATCTCGTCCGCCTCGGCGAGCACGCTGACCGTAGCCGCCGACGTGTGAATCCGCCCGCTGGATTCCGTGGCCGGAACGCGCTGTACGCGGTGTACCCCTCCCTCGAACTTCAGCCTGCTATACGCGCCCTTGCCTTTGATCGCAAGAATCGCTTCCTTGAACCCGCCGATACCGGTCTCGACCGCGCTCATAAGCTCCGCCTGCCAACGCTGCCGCTCGGCGTAGCGTGTATACATTCTCAAGAGGTCCGCCGCGAACAATCCCGCCTCCTCGCCTCCCGTCCCCGCGCGAATTTCTACGATCACGTCCTTTTCGTCGTTCGGGTCCCTGGGCAAGAGCATTACGCGCAGTTCATCTTCGAGGACGACTATCTTGTCCTTCAACTCTTCAAATTCGAGCTGCGCTAGGTCGCGCATCTCCTCGTCGAGCTTTTCGGACAGCATACTCTCCGTATCAGCAAGCTGCTGCCTCACATGCTTGTATTCGCGCCACTTCCCGACTATATCCGACAGGTCCGAGTGCGCCTTGGCGACTTGCTGATATTCCTTGGGATCGCTCACGATCTCAGGGTTCGCCAGCCGCTCCTCCAGTGACCTGAATCTATCTTCAACTTCAGCGAGCTTCTCGAACAATACATCATCCTCCGTTTACAACTACATGCTACCATCTTGCAGGGCACCTTTTCAAGGAGGCGGAGTGGGGAAGGGAATTTCATCACGAAAGCACGAAAGGAATGGGACCAATGGCTGGTTTAGTACCGTGTTCGTCCGGGGTTTGAACCCCGGACACAGGTTCCCCGGGCTTAAGCCCTGATACGGCGCGTTTGTCCGGCAGTCAGGGCATGTGGTCCACGAGAACCTTCTTCGGCTTGACAACGGGTCCGCCATCGATGAAGTCGAGGGTCCCTAGACCAATGAGGTCGCCAGTGCGCGAAAGCATGCGGACGGTCGCGCCGCTTGGCATGTCTTCACAGTCAGGAGAGGGAACGATGGTCCCGTGGAGGATATCGGCGATGGCCTCCTCTGGGAGTATGACCGCCGGGATGTCCTGGATTGCGTCCGCCATGCTGATCAATTGCGCTTCGAGTCGGCCATCGGCGGCTTGTGTCAGTTCGTCCACGGTGATTGCGTCCTCGATGGCGAACCTGCCCACGCGCGTGCGTTCGAGCGCGGACATGTGCCCGCCGCACCCGAGCTTGTCTCCGATGTCGGAGCACAGGGTGCGGATATAAGTGCCGCTGGAGCAGTTGACGATAAGCTCCGCCTCGGCGCGGGGGCCGGGGGTGAAATCCGTGGTGTTGATCGAGTAGATCGTCACGGGCCGGGGAGCGCGCTCGATGGTGACGCCCTCCCGCGCGTGCTTGTAGAGGGGCTTGCCCTGGTGCTTGATGGCTGAGATCATCGGGGGGACTTGCTCGATCTCGCCGACGAATGCCGCCGCGATTCCTTCCAAGTCTTCACGCGTGATGCTCGATGCGTCGCGCTCGGAGATTACGGTTCCCGAGGAATCTTGCGTGTCGGTGGATTGGCCGAGGACAAGTCGGGCGCGGTATTCCTTTGGGGCGCCCATTAAATACTCCACCAGCCGGGTCGCCTTGCCCAGGCACACGAGCAGGACGCCGGTCGCCATCGGATCGAGAGTCCCCGCATGCCCAACCTTCTTCTGGCCGAACAGGCGGCGAACCTGGTTAACGATGTCGTGGGATGTGGGACCGCTGTGCTTGCGGATGATCAGGGCTCCGTCCACTTGAGGACCTCGGCGATCACGGCTTCCTGGGCTTCTTGAAGAGTCGTATTCAACGTGCAGCCGGCGGCCGCCGCGTGGCCTCCTCCGCCGAAGACTCGCCCGATCTTGTTGACGTCAACGCCATCACGCGACCTGAGGCTGACCCTGATCGAATCCGGCTTCACCTCGCGGAACAGCAGCACCACCCTTGGGCCTTTCACCGCCACCACGTGGTTAACTATGCTGTCGGTGTCGGCATCCGTCGCGTGGAACTCATCCATATCCTTGCGGGTCACGGTTGCCCAGGCGACAAATCCGTGCTCGTCCGTCTTGATCGATTCAAGCGCCTTGCCCAGGAGCTTTATGGCGCGCAGGGGGCGGTTGTCGTATACTTCCCGATAGATGTGCGATGGCTCCGCACCGAGCTTCGCCAGGCGAGCGGCATCTTCAAAGGCACGCGCGTTTGCGTTGGCAAACCGGAAGCCGCCGGTGTCGGCAATGAGTCCGGTGAGAAGCTGGTTCGCGGTAGTATTGTCAATCTTCGCGCCGCCCGCGTCGAGGAGTTGGAGGATAATCTGAGCGGTCGCGCTGGCGTTGGTGTCAATGATCCTGATGTCGCCGAAATCACCTTCAGGGATGTGATGATCGATCACAGCCTTCACTCGTGCGCTTTCGACAATCTCCGCAGGGGGACCGGTGCGGTTTGGCGCGGGGCAGTCGATGATGATCCCTAAGTCGAAGTCGCGCCGGTCGGTTGTGGTGACAATGGTTTCCGAGTCGGGGATGAAAGTGTAGTTCTCGGGCACTCCGTCCGACGAGATCAGCGTGACGTCCTTTCCGGCGGCACGCAGCGCGTGTCCCAGCGCAAGCAGGCTGCCGAGGGCGTCTCCGTCAGGCCGCTGGTGGCACGCTATCGCAAACGAGTCGGCCGCCATCAGGCGGTTCCATACCTCTTTAAGACTCATCGTCGCTCCGCTTTTCGCCTTCGTGTTTCACCTGTTCGAACAGTTCCAGTAGACGGACACTCTTGTCCACCGAGGTGTCCAGCACGAACTGGATATCGGGCAGCGTTTTCATATGCACCCGCTTGCCGAACGCCTGCCGCACGAAGTGCTGTGATCGCTTCAGAATGGCCATTTGCTCCGCGCGCACTTCATCGGAACCCATCACACTCACAAAGACCTTGGCGTGTTGCAGGTCCGGCGTTATTTCCGCGTCGATTATCGTGATGAACCCGAGCCTCGGGTCCTTGAACTCTCTGAGGAAGATATCACTGATCTCTTCTTTGAGAAGCTCTTTCAGCTTCTGTTGTCTGGTGGTCATATCTAATACCTTTACCAAAAGCAGGCAGAGCGCCGGATCACGGCGCACTCCGAAAACGGCTCAGACGAACTGGAGGTCTTCGTCAACCACCTCGCACATCGGGTTGGACCTTATGTAATCGAGTATCTTATCGAGCATTCTGTTGGCCAGCGACTGATCGTTACTGACGCAGGCGAATGCAAGCTCCGCCCGGCGGTGAGAGTCCAGATGGTCTATCTCAGCCGCCGAGACGTTGAACTTGTTGCCTATGAGCGTCAACATGCTCTTTATGACCTGCCGCTTGTCCTTAAGCGAGTTGCTTCCCGGGACGGACAGGTCCACTGTAAGTATTCCAACAATCATTACACCGCTCGGGCGATCTGTTTCTGTGTATAGCACTCGATGGTATCGCCGATTTGGTACTCGCTGAAGCCCTGGGTCTTGATGCCGCACTCGTAGCCCTGCGCCATCTCCTTGACTTCTTCTTTGAGGTGCTTCAGCGTGTCCAACTTGCCTTCGAAGATCACCTGGCCGTCCCTGCGGACGCGGACATGCTCGTTTCTTACCACGCGCCCGTCAGTCACATAGCAGCCGGCGACGTTACCCTGGTTCGGAAGCCTGAATGTCGCGCGAACCTCGGCATCGCCCAGATGGACCTCTTCGTACACAGGAGCAAGCAGACCGGACATGGCGGCCCGAACGTCTTTGGTCAACTCGTAGATGACGTTATATGTCCTGATCTCGACATGCTCCGCTTCGGCCATTCTAGCCGACTGCGCATCGACCTTGACGTTGAAGCCGAGCACAATCGCATTCGACGCTGATGCGAGCAGGATGTCCGATTCGTTTATGTTGCCGACGCTCGAATGGATGATATCAACGCGGACTTCTTCGTGTTCGATCTTCATCAGTGACTGCCTCACGGCCTCTTCGGAACCCTGAACGTCGGCCTTGAGCACGATTCCCAGCTTCTTGACCGTGCCTTCCTGGATCTGCTTGTATAGGTCCTCAAGGGTGATCTTGGTGGTCGATGCCATACGCTCCGCGCGGCTTTCCTGTGCACGCTTATCCGCTATGTTCCGGGCCTCGCGCTCGTCCTTGGCGGATTCGAGTTTGTCACCTGCCTGAGGTGCGCTCGAAAGCCCGAGAATCTCCACGGGGGTTGCGGGTCCCGCCTTGGTGATCCGCTCGCCCTTGTCGTTATACATCGCTTTGATCTTACCGAACGCCTCACCGGCGACAACAGCGGCTCCGAGCTTCAACGTCCCGCGCTCTATCAGGACCGTGGCTACAGGTCCTCTGCGCGGGTCGATCTGCGCCTCGATGACGTTGCCCGCGACCTTGCTCGCCGAAGCCTCCGCTCGCAAATCCGCCATCTCCGAAACGAGCAGTATCATCTCCAGAAGCTCGTCGATGCCTTGGCCCGCCTTGGCGGCGGTCTTCACCACGATGGTGTCTCCGCCCCATTCCTCGGGCATCAGTTCCTGCTCCATAAGCTGCTGCATGGTGCGCTCGACGTTTGCCTCGGGTTTATCAATCTTATTGATCGCGACGATGATAGGCACCCCTGCGGCGCGCGCATGATGAATTGCCTCGACCGTCTGCGGCATCACGGCGTCGTCCGCCGCGACAACAAGCACGGCTATATCTGTCACGCTGGCACCCCTGGCGCGCATGGCCGTGAACGCCTCGTGGCCTGGGGTGTCGAGGAACGTGATCTTCTTTCCCTTCCAGTCCACCTGGTATGCGCCGATATGCTGCGTGATTCCGCCGAACTCCTGCTCAGTGACGTTTGTTCTGCGAATGGCGTCGAGCAGGGTGGTCTTGCCGTGGTCGACGTGACCCATAACCGTGATCACCGGCGGCCTCGGAACCATCTTCGTCGAATGCTTGGTCTTGGGCTGCGGAGTCAGTTTAGCGGGCTTCTCCCGCACTTCCTGCTTTGCGACAATCTTGACCGAATAACCCCATTTCTCGGCGACTACGCCCGCGACGTCAGCGCCTATCTGCTGGTTGACGCTGGCCAGGATACCCATTTCAACAAGCCGCTTCTGAACGTCCGCGGCTTGCACGCCCAGCGCCTCGGCCAACTCCCGGACCGACAGCGCCTGAGGGACCTCGATGGTCTTCGCTTGCTTTATGATGCCCTTGTCCTGAGAGACCATCTCACGGACGGTGCCGGCGGTAGAGGCGTCCAGCACGCTGGAACCACCCGTGACCGTAATACCAAGCTCTCTAAGGACGGCTATCAGGTCACTGTTGGTGATGCCCAGGTCCTTCGCGAGTTCGAATACTTTTGTCTCGCTCATATTTGTCCACCTCACCTTTAAGAATCGAGGTCCGATGTCCGAGGTCGGAAGTCCGAAGCCGGGTCTCGGAGGCTCGTATGAATTACTGAACGCTCCTCGCCTATCTGAGTGCGAGAGCGCGAAAACAACTGGAAACGCAAAATGAACATGACGTGGCAAGAGGGGATGCCGGGGCGAGTACAGAGGGATGAATGCGGAATTGACAAAGGATTCTGAGTCATTCAGCTTTCATATGATAATCCCCATCGCCATCGAGTTCATTCCCGGTATCTTCTTTAACCACGAGATTTCCCAACTCAACTTTCAGGCTCTCAGGTATCTCGCACCGGAGCGCCCGATTTAACTTGTTTGCCTTGAGCGCCTGCGCAAGGCATTTCTTCGCGCCGCACAGATACGCGCCGCGGCCCGGCAGTTTCCCGCTCGGGTCGATGCGCACTACCCCATCCACCGACCGCACAATACGGATAAGCTCATTCTTGGCCGATGAGTCCCGGCACGAAACACACGTCCTGATAGGAACCTTGCGCTGATAATCCATCTCATCCCGTTGTGCGCTTGGAGCTTCGGCCCCTTCGGAACCGAAGCAACAAAGTTCCCCACGGGGAGTCAACTTTCCGCGGGTTCCGCGGTCGGCTTGGACTCCGCAGGCATCTTGATGTCCTTGAGAGTAATCACTCGGTCGAGAGTCTCCGGCTCGGTGTCGAGATCAAGCTCTTGAACTTCATCATTGGCGACCTCGGCGACCTCTTCGACAATTTCGATCTCGGCGGGCTCTTCGATCTCAACAGGCGGCGCATCGACTTCCGCGACCACCGCCGAAATATCCTCGCCGGTCAGCGCGGCGCGGGCAAGCTGCGACTCGCTGCGTATGTCGATCCGCCAGCCGGTGAGCCTTGCGGCAAGCCGAACGTTCTGCCCGGACTTGCCTATGGCCAGCGACAACTGGCTGTCCGGCATTATCACGAGCGCGGTCTTGGTCGACTCGTCGCACTTGACAGAGATCGACTTAGCCGGTGAAAGCGCTTCGCCGATAAACTTCTCGATGTTCTCGTTCCAACGGACGATGTCTATCTTCTCGCCATAGAGTTCGTTGACCACCGACTGGACCCGCGTCCCCCGATGGCCCACACAGGCTCCCATGGCGTCCACTTTGTCGTCACTCGAATGCACCGCGACCTTGGTCCGGGCTCCGGGCTCTCTCGCGACAGATTTGATTGTCACGATTCCCTCGGCGATCTCCGGAACCTCAAGCTCGAAGAGCCTTCTTATCAGGCTCGGGTGCGTCCTGGACACGACGACCTGCGGCCCCTTGGGGGTCCGGCGCACTTCCAGAACGTAGACTTTCACGCGGTCGTTGAACCTGTATGGCTCCGTCGGAACCTGCTCGGCTGGAGGCAATAACGCCTCCACCTTGCCGAGGTTCACAAACACGTTGCGCTGCTCGCGGCGCTGGACGGTGCAGGTGATTACCTCTCCGACCCTCTCGCCGAACTCTTCATAAACGCGCTCGCGCTCAGCCTCGCGTATCCTCTGAACCACGACCTGCTTCGCTGTTTGCGCGGCGATGCGGCCAAAGTTCTCCGGGGTGACTTCGATCTCGATAGCGTCACCGATCACGGCATCGGGGTTATGCTTTCGGGCCTCGGCCACGGTTAACTCGGTATGCTCGTTCTCGACAGTTTCGACGACATCCTTCTCGCAAAACACGTGAAAGCCGCCCTTGGATGAGCTGACGCGCACGCGAACATCCCCGATGGCGGCGAAGTTCTTCTTATACGCCGTCTCCAGGGCCGTTTCTATCGCGGAAAGCAGCACCTCTAAGGGTATCTCTTTCTCTTTTTCTATTTGCCGAAGAGCATCCAGGAAATCCGCATTCATTGGCCATTATCTCCCGACACCATTGTAAACTGAAAAGAGTGGGCGTGACACCCACTCTGTCAATGACGCCAATTAGTTACAAGTCAGTATATCAAAAGCGTCTTCATTTTGCAAGAAGAAAAGGCGATACGGCGCATCCCACATTGAATGCAGCCTCCTAATCGCGAAAGAGCGAAAACGCGAAAAGGGAGGGGAGTTTAACCACGAAAGCCCGAAAGGAACGAAAACACGAAAAGGGCATAGGGGAACAGCACTCCGTAGGCCCTGAGTAGCCCAGTAGGAGTTATCTATTCTAGAGTGTGATGGGTGGCGATTTCCGAATCGCCACCCCAGAGCCAATCCGGGATTTCTAATCCCTCCCTTCCCCTTTCGCGCTTTCGCCCTTTCGCGTTTTCGCGATGAGCATGCAACGCCGAAACCGCCTTGCACTTGACATTCACGTGCAAGGCGGTTTCGGTTAATTGGCACGATGAGAGGATCGGGAAGAAAACTTAGGATTTCCTGCGCCTTATCCAAACGCCCAGGCATCCCGCACACAGGGTCAGCAGCGACGCAGGCTCGGGCGTGCTCACGATGAGCGTCTGCGGCACTGCCACCGTGCTGGACATGATGGGCACGCTCCCGGGCCACGTGGCGAACTCGCACCCCCAGTTGCCGAATGTGCCGGGGACCAAGTAGTTTTCATTAGTCTCGATCGAACTAGGGGTCGTAATGCTGACCATCAGCATCTCGCCCGAGGCCAAACCGGCCGCCGCTCCCGGCTCGACATACCAACTGAAGTCGGCGCCTCCTGTCGAGGGGTTGGCTGAGGCGGCGAACCCCCAGCCGTTGTCCGCGGTCCAATCGACAATCTGGCGATAGTCCATGGGGGCGTAGACGTGAAATGAGAGGATGGTGTCGTTGGTTTCGCCGTTCATGAGCAGATAAGTGTAGATTGTCAAGTCACCGATGGTGGTATAGTCCCACCCAACGGTGGTCTCCGCCAGAGTGGCGGTTGTGGCGAGCACGACCAATGCGGCTACCAACAAGGTTCGTTTCATGAGTACCGGCCTCCTGTTTTGTGTAGCCCCCCAGCCGGTAAGCTTGTGTGCAAAACTCGTGCCAATTGAAGAGGCCGGGCACTAATTGTTAAGATATTATGTTGTTATGGCTGAGCTTAGCAGAAGCGATTGACCTTGAAGCGGTAGAGCTTGATAGGATCGTTCGGGCTGATGAACGCTTTGTGTCGCGCGATGCTCACTTGCTCCTCGGCTGTGTCCACTCCATCAAGATCGGGCAGCAGCAGGCCGCGGTTGGAGCCGTTCTCGACGATCACTCCATATCTCTTCGGGTCCAGGTCGCGGATGTCGTGAATTTCCTCCGCGGGGGAAAGAACATCCACCGAACACTCCAGGCGGTCGAGTTCACGGCACTCGATGGGCAGGAACCTGGGGTCCTTCGTGGCGGCGCAGACAGCGTTTTCGATGATCTCCTTTGCCAGACAGCTCTGCGCAGGCTCGATGGTTCCGATGCAGCCGCGCAGGTGGCCGTCCTTCTTGATGCAAACGAACGCGCCCGCCCGGGTGTTGATCAGTTCCCTGGGAATATCCTCAGGCACGTCGATGATATGCCCATCGCGGACATAGGATTGTATCGTGCCCAGAGCCAGCCGCACATGCGGGCTGCACGTATCAAGGTCCGTCATTGCTCATCTTCCTCCCTTCATTCTGCATTCTGCATTCATCACTCTTCATTGGTACTGACTTTTTGCCCGAACCTGGCCTCCGTGCCGTTTGCCAGCCGCCTCAAGTTCGGGATATGCTTCAATAATATCGCCAGCGCCGCGATTCCCGCCATTATCTGATAGGCTAGGGGCACTTCGCGCGATTTCCAGAACACCATCTGCAGCGGCACCGACAGCGACGCGAGAATCGAGGCTATTGATATATATCTCGTGACCGCCACCAGTACCACCCAGCCGACGAATGCGATGGCGGCGATCCGCCAGTCCAGCCCGATGATCACCCCAAGGCTGGTGGCGACTCCCTTGCCGCCCTTGAACCCGAGGAACAGCGAGAATGTGTGGCCGAATATGCTCAGCAGCGCGCCCGCGACCACCCAGTGCGGGTCCAGGCCCAGGGCAATACATCCCCACGCCGCCACAAAACCCTTGGCCGTGTCGAAGAAGAAAACGAGCAGAGCGGGGCCGACGCCTAGCGTACGAAGCACGTTCGACGCCCCTATGTTCCCGCTGCCGTACTGCCGGATGTCGATTCCACGGGTGAGCTTGCCGATGATGAGGCCGAACGGAACGGCGCCCATCATGTAGCAGCCAACGAGCGCGAGGGCTGTGACCAAGTTACTTCCTCTCCTTTTTCGCCTTGCGGATTATCAGTCTGATCGGCGTCCCCTCGTAGGCGAACTCCCTGCGAATACGGTTTTCAAGGTATCGCACGTATGAGAAATGCGCCAGGTCGGGATCGTTCACGAAGATTACGATGGTCGGCGGCTTAACGTCGGTCATCGTGGCGTATTTTATCCTGAGATCACGGCCCTTGCGCGCGTAGGGGTGGGCATCGACCGCGTCCTGCAAAATCCTATTAAGCTCCCCGGTAGGTATCCGCAGGGCGTGGTTGGACGCGGCATCCACCGCCGTATCGACCGCCGCCGCCACGCCCATTCCGTTAAGGGCCGAGGTGAAGACAATGGGCGCGTAGTCCAGGAAAGGCAACTGATTGCGTACATTCTCCCCGAACTCCCTCATCGACTCCTCATCAGAGAGCAGGTCCCACTTGTTGACCACCACAACGCATGCGCGTCCGGCCTCATCAGCGAACCCGGCGACGCGCTTATCGCCATCGCGCAGACCGTCGAAGGCGTCGATCACGATCATCGCCACATCGGCCCGCTCCATCGCCCGGACCGCCCGCAGTACGGTATAGTACTCCACCGAGCCTTGAATCTTCCCCGCCCGCCTGATTCCGGCGGTGTCAATCAGGACGATGGTTTCGTCGCCGCGCTGGAGCACGGTATCGACCGCGTCGCGAGTCGTCCCGGGTATCTCGGAGACTATCGCGCGCTTCTCGCCCAATATCGCGTTAAGCAGCGATGACTTGCCGACGTTGGGCCGGCCTATGATCGCTATCTTGATCGCGTCCTCGGGGTAGGGGCTTCTCGCGCCCTCCTCGGGAAGCGCCTTCACCACCTCATCCAGCAAGTCGGCGACCGACCTTCCGTTGAGCGAGGATACGGGGTAAACGGTTCCTATCCCCATCGCGTAAAACTCCGAGGATTCCATATCGCGCGCTTCGTTATCCGACTTATTCGAGACGACCAGCACCGGCTTCGACGAGCCTCTGAGATGGTCGGCGATCTCTCGGTCCGCGGGGGTGACTCCATCGACGACATCGACCATAAACAGGATCACATCCGCCTCTTCCAGCGCGACCTGCGCCTGGACGGTGACCTCGGCCCTGAGCGGGTCCTGGTCGTTCAAGGTGATGCCGCCGGTATCGATCATCACGAACTCGCGCCCGTTCCAATCGGCTTCGGCGTAGATGCGGTCGCGCGTGATCCCCGCGGTATCCTCGACGATAGCGATCCTTCGCCCGACTATTCTATTGAAAAGCGTCGATTTGCCGACATTCGGTCTGCCGACAATAGCGACCAACGGTTTATCCATAATGAGTTTTGCCCTCTATTCGACACTGGAGATCGTACCATAAAGCGGAACAGGCGTCAAACGCGATAGAGCCCCCGCCTTAGAGACGAGGGCTCTATCCTGATTCTTCGTTATTCCACCAGCCTACGCCGCCTTCTTCTTGGGGCGGTGCACGTCTGGCTTCCTCATGGTTTCCTCAGCCAAGCTCAGTCCACTCGACTTCGGAGCAACGTTTGTACATTGCTGACATACCCAATCCGCCAGATTCCTGAGATGCTCTGGCACGTGATGTATTTCGTTCCCACACCGGCAACGCATGCAACTACCTCTTTCCACCGCCGGCCTCGGTTGCCCTGATCAGAGAGTCCGCCGCGGTTGATCGCGTTATTGGTGTGACCCGCCAGTCAAGTCCGGCTGCAAGCACATCCGTACTAATCTTACCCCATTGTGCAACGCATATAATATTACGTTGCAGTCATACGGTAAGTTCCGGTATTTATGCGGGGAAAACGCCGCTACCCACTGGCGAAGCTGCCTCGATTAGTGCTAGAATGTCTTGCCGGGCGGGCAGGTTTCCCTTGCGAACCGGGCCAAATATCACAATGGGGTGCTTAAGATATGCAGGTTTTGTCTCAGACCGGATTTCGCGAGCTGACGGGCCGCAGGGCTGTGGCCGCGTCAATAATCGGGGCAGCGTTTACGGCGGTATGCGCGCAGGTGGCATTCTATCTACCGGAGAATCCATATGTTCCCATAACGATGCAGACGTTCGCGGTGGTGCTGTGCGCGATGATGCTGGGGAGCAGGCTCGGCGCGCTGTCGCAGTTGGAGTATTTGGCGGCCGGTATGCTGGGCGCTCCGGTGTTTGCCGGTTTCAAGCCTGGGCCTGCGGCGGTCGCGGGGCCGACTCTCGGTTACCTGGTCGGATTCGTGGCGGCGGCGTATGTGGTGGGGCTGTTCATCGAATCGACGCGGCGCACCCTGGCGAGCGGACTGATCGCCGGTCTGCTCGGGGTCGCGGTCATCTACACGTTCGGGCTTGCGTGGCTTACGATCTGGGGCCGCGCGATCTTCCCCGGCTGGGCAAGCTGGATGGCCGGAGCGGCGCCGTTTGTCGGGCTGGATGCCGTCAAGGTCACCCTGGCCGCGATGCTGTGCTTCGGGCGACTGCGAAAAACACCGGCCGTGGAATAATCCTCCGGCCGGTGTGGAATACTTCTATATGACTTTCGGCTTCTATCTTAGCTCTTATATCTGCGAAGCTTGAAGCCCAATCCGGCAAGTCCGCCGAACAAGGCGACTATGCTGCCGGGCTCAGGAACGGCAGCGCCCGCTATCTGATAAGTGGTGCCGGTGTTCGCATAGTTGCTGCCTATCGAATCTGTGCAAGTTCCAACGCTAAACCAACTTGCCCCTGTGCTCCCGGGAGTATAATTGACCGTGTAGTTGTTCAGCGTGCCGCTGGGCGCAATCCCCGCACCGCTGTTGGAGATTCCCACGGCACCGGCCACTTCAAGCCATCCAGCGGGCGCGCTGATGAAACTCGTGGTAGGAGTATAGTTCGCGGCGGCCCCGGCCAAGTCGGCGGCTGAGCCGGGAACAGAGTCCCAGTGTAGGTAAACTTCCACTACGTACAGGCTGGAATTGTTGGTGAGCTGGTAGACCCAATTGGGCCCCGACGGGGTGGCCGACATCGTGAACGGGTCCACGGCGAAAGCGGCCGAGCTGACAATGGCACAAACAACGATTGCTACTACTAGGAATGTGGTTTTCATTTCTCTTCTGCTCCTTTGGTCATAGAATGACGCTAACACTGAGATTCCTCTTCCCATCCGGTTAAAATAAAGACCGGTAAACGCTCCGTGTTGCGAGGCGCTACCGAACTGATGAGGTTATGTGCAAAAAACGTGCCAAACGCGCATCACCGTCGCAATAATGTCCCTGCTTGCGTACAGGGAGTCCACCATGCGCCACAAATACTCGTAATATTACTGGCTTTTGTAACCAGGCCGCACGCTGAATTGACGAGACGGAGTAAAGTCCGCAGTATGCAATGCTTGTTGTGCATCTTCCCTTAAATTGACTCCGCTCGGCCAAAGGGTCTAGAATGGCGTTGATGTGAATCAGTTTGGAAAGCGACACATGGACGAGCAGCAACTTTCCCACCCCAGACGCCGCAATGAGGCGGGCGAACTTATCGTGTCCGGCCGCATTTGGAGCGCGGTGTGGTATCTCGCGTGGCCGACCGCCGTCAACACCCTCATCCTCACGGCCTACAACATCATCAACAGGGTGTTCCTCGGAAGGCTTCCCGATGCGAGCGAGGCGTTGGCGGCGGTGGGAATCGGCGGCGCGGCGCTGATGGTGCAGTTTGCTCTGACCATCGGCCTGACCGCGGGAACCGGGGCGCTGGTGGCGCAGTTTTTGGGCGCGGAGAAGTATGAGGACGCGGACGAGGCCACACGGCAGTCGCTGATCCTCTCGGTGGTTGGCGCGGTCATCTCGGCGATCCCGCTGATAATCTGGGCGGCGCCGCTGGTGAAGCTGATCGGGGCCAAGGGGGCGGTCGTGCCGCTCGCGGCGGACTATACGGCGATCATCACGTGGTCTTCGATCCCGCTGTTTGTCTACTTTACTGCAATCACGGCCCTGAGGAGCGCGGGGGATGTAATCAGCGCGCTCTACGCGGGAGCGGTAGTCGTCGCGGTCAACGCCGTATTCGATTACCTGCTGATATTCGGCATCGGGCCATTTCCCGCCATGGGTGTGCATGGGGCGGCAATTGCCACCGGCATATCACGCGTGGCCGGAATGGTGATAACGCTCTGGTTCCTCAGGCGCTCGGTGTTGGGCGATTCGCTTTCTCATTTCAAGCCGCACAACGGGCTGGCGCACAGGATTATGCGGATCGGGTGGCCGGCCATGGTCCAAAACCTGCTGTGGACCATGGCCTACACCGTTTTCATATGGATACTCTCAAAGCTGCCCGGCTCGCCCGCTTACATCAGCGCGGTCCAGGCCGGGCTCACGCTTGCACTCACCATCGAATCCACGGCATTTATGCCGGGAGTCGCCTATGCCATGGCCGCAACGCCTCTGATGGGCCAGAACATTGGGGCAGGCAAACCCGACCGCGCCGCCAACGCCGTGTGGGTGGCCGCGGGGCAGGCGGTGGCGATAATGACATTTGCCGCCCTTGTATTCATCGCATTTCCCGCTCAGCTTGCCGGAGTATTCACCCATGAGGCGGAGTTGATCCCGATAGTCGTATGGTACCTGCGGATCAACGCCATCTCCGAGCCGTTTCTGGCGGTGACGATGGTCCTGCGCGGCGGGCTTCAGGGCGCGGGCGACACGCTGGTCCCGGCTCTCATCACCCTGGCAACCAACTGGGTTATACGCCTCCCGTTGGCCTGGTATCTCGCCATAGGTCTTGGCATGGGCCCGAACGGCGCTTGGATAGCCATGTCGGCTTCCACCGTGCTTTCGGGGGTAATAATGGTCGCATGGTTTACCCTCGGAAAGTGGCGGAGCATAAGGGTGTAGAGAGCATTCGGACGACACTTCCGAGTTTTGCTAACGCACAGGAGCATTATTGCAGCATCTCCATCATGGCAAACTGGCCGTCGGATATGATATTGCAGCGATAAAGTCTTGCATATTCCATCAAGTTAGGTTATAGTATGTATCGCCAGTGCGCAACTGCCGGCGCTTGCCTATGCACCATACCTAAAGGATTAGATTGGGGGCTGTGGCTAATGAGACACTCACCTGTCAGCATATTGGCGGACATTGCGCATCAGTTCTCCTCGACTCACGACTGGGAGAGGAGGGTTGAGGAATCCCTGCGCATACTCCGCGGCGCGCTTCCACCTGGAACAATGGCACTGGGGCTGGATGCTCGCGGCTGGAAGAACTTCTGCTGCCCTGAACCGGAAAACCGCGACGACCTCGATATGACGCTCCTCCTGCACTATTCCTTCCTCACCGGCGAGGCCGAACCCACCGCTTCTACGCAAGTCGTTACCGATCGACAGGGCCGCAAGTCCATTCGAGATAGCGAAACCGGCTCGGGCAGCTTCGTGAGCGTGCCCGTCACCGCGGCGGACCGAAACCTGGGTGTTCTCCATGCAAGAAGCGATGGGGCAGACGCATATTTGCCGGAGCATCTTAGCGTTATGCGCGCCGCCGCCGCCCAGATCGGAGGATATGTGCTCGGTGTGCTGGCCGGTCCTATGGAGGAGGATCGTCAGCGGCTCGCGAGCGAACTTTGCCACCGCGTCTCGGAACTCCAGACCATTTTGGACTCCGCACCTGTAGCCATGTGGATCGCGCACGACCCGGAATGCCGGCGAATCACGGGCAACGTCTACGCTGACCGAATATTGCGGGCGCCGCGGGGAAGCAACATCTCGCGCAGCGCCCCACCCGGCGAAGCGGCGGTTTCTTACAGAGGTTTTCGCGATGGCGTGGAGCTGAAGCCCGAGGAGTTTCCCGCCCAGGTTGCCATCGCTACCGGCAGGCCCCTAATAGACGAAAAACTGGACTTGCTCCTGCCCGACGGACGCTGGCTTAATCTGGTCGCGGGAGCAGTTCCCACCTTTGACGACAGGGGGCGTGTGCAGGGGGCCATTGTCACAGGTGTGAATGTCACCTCGCTCAGGCAGGCCGAGGAGGCGCTGCGCCGTGTGCAAGCGGACCTGAATCGCGCTCAAGCCGTGGCCCACACCGGAAGCTGGCGATGGGATGTTCGACGGAATGAACTGCTGTGGTCCGACGAGACTTACCGGATGTTTGGAGTTCCCAAAGGAGCGCCGTTGACCTACGAGACGTTGCTTGCAGCCATTCACCCGGAAGACCGGGATTACGTTGACCAACAGTGGCAGGCCGCCATTCGGGGCGAGCCCTACAATGTCGAGCACCGCATCGTTGTCGAATGCAATGTGAAATGGGTCCGTGAACGAGCAGAGTTGGAGTTCGACAAGCAGGGCCAACTGCTGGGTGCGTTCGGGACAGTCCAGGACGTAACCGATCTCATGGTTACCCGGGAAGCCCTGCGGGAAGCCTATGATCGTGAGCGGCATATCTCCGACGTCCTTCAGCAATCGCTGCTTCCGGAGATGGCCCTGGACTTGCCGAACCACGAAATATTCGCCACGTACCATCCGGCGCTCAAGGAAGCCGAGGTCGGTGGTGATTTCTACGATGTTTTCGACCTGGCGGACGACTGGAAGGCGCTGGTGCTGGGGGATGTATCGGGAAAGGGCCTGCGCGCGGCGGTCTATACCTCGATGGCCAAGTATATCATTCGAGCCTACGCCCACGAGGACCCCGAGCCGAAATCGGTCTTGAAGCGACTAAACGAAGCCTTGGCGGAGTTCATGCCGGACGAAACGTTCATTACTGTCTTCTACTGCCTGCTCGACACCAGGCGTAACATACTGGTCTATGCCAACGCAGGCCACGAGCCGCCGGTCGTCTACAGCTCCGGCAGCAATACGGCGACCACGCTGGATGTCACAGGGCTGGCGGTGGGCATGCTGCCGTCAGCTGGCTACAGCCAGCGCACTCTGGCGGTCTTTCCGGGCAACATACTCCTCGTCTACACCGACGGCATCTCCGACTCCAGGTTTGGCGCGAACTTCTTCGAGGCAAAGGGGGTCTCGGAAACCCTCGTCAAGTGCGCTCGGGAGGATGCCGCCGCCATCGCCGAGACGATATACCAGGCGGCGCTCGACTTCTCCGAAGGCTGCCTGACGGATGACGCCGCCGTGCTGGTGGTGAAAGCAAAAGCCCCTGTCGCGGCCGAGTTGGATATGGAATATATGCGAGACGATAAAAATGCCGAGTATGAGGTCCAATCCGCCGAATAGACCGACCAACCGCGGCGTCCGCACCCACCCCCGAGAGATAAAGCACATATCTCTGCTCCCGCATGGTATAATACTAACTGAACAGTTATAGTGGCGAACGGCGGTCGTCCGCATGACTTGCACGAGATCGCCGCACGCTCCGCCCGTCGGAGACTTCAATGTCGCTCATATCTTTATATCCGTTGTGGCTTGCTCGCATGGCCGCGATACTCCTGACCGTGCTATGCGCTTCTCAGTCGGCTCTGCATGCTGAGCCTACTACCGCGTCCCAGGCCGAGAGAGTGGTGGCAGCGTGGCTTTCGCGGGATAGTAAGCCTATGGGATCGAAGCATGGGTGGCCGGCCTTGGCCACGGATACCTACGCGGGCCCCGATGCGAAGCCGCTCTACCACGTGGTACGACTGCGGCCATCGGGGTTTGTGATTGTGTCCGGTGACGATCTTGTGGAGCCGATTATCGCATTCTCGCCCCAGGGTGAATTCGACCCATCCGACGCTAACCCCCTGGGAGCCCTGGTTTCGAGTGACCTGCCTGCCCGTGTGGAAGCGGCTCGAGGATCGGCTTTGCGGTCTGGCGGGAATCGAAACCTCAGCGTCGAGAGCACGCATGGTAAGGCGCGGGACAAATGGCGACGGTTTCTCACGGACGTGTCGCTTACCGGCGTCGGCACGGGCAGCCTGACCGACCTCAGGGTAGACCCGCTTGTCCAGAGCACGTGGAACCAGTCCAACGTGTGCAGCGTCGCCTGCTACAATTACTACACTCCGCCGAACGCTCCCGGCGACGCCCTAAACTACCCCGTAGGCTGCGTCGCGACGGCTATGGCACAGTTGATGCGATTCCATCAGTACCCGACGGCGGCGGTGGGCACTCAGGTTTACAACATCAGTATTTGCGGTTCCACCACGACCAGGAGCATAAGGGGCGGGGACGGAGTCGGCGGGCCGTATCAGTGGTCACAGATGCCGCTTGTTCCTGATTGCTCGACCACCGAAACTCAGCGTCAGGCTATCGGAGCGGTTAGCTATGACGCCGCTGTCGCCGCGCACATGAATTTTTGCGACACGGGTTCCGGGGCCTACATGATCGACGCCTCCACCGCGCTTAAGAACACATTTCAGTACAGCAGCTCGAAGTGCGGATCAAGTTTGGCCGGTCTGACGCCGGAGACGCGATACGACAAAATATGTAGAATGATCAACACAAACCTGGACGCCGCGCTGCCTGTCTTGCTGGGAATCTCGCGGACAGGCGGTGGCCATGCGGTCGTTTGCGACGGGTACGGATATAATGCTTCCACCATGTATCATCACTTGAATTTGGGATGGGGGCTATGGTCCGGTTATAACAACGCATGGTATAACCTGCCCACTGTCGATACGGGGATTTACAACTATGATACCCTCAATGATATTGTCTACAACGTCTACTCCTCGGGCACGGGAGAGGTCATCAGCGGCAGGGCGACCGATCCGTCAGGCAACCCAATTGCCGGAGTCGTGGTCTCAGCCGGTTCATATACCGATACGACCGACACCCACGGCATCTATGCGCTGACGAAGATACCCTCGAATACGACTTACACGGTGAATGCGCAGAAGCAGGGCTATATCTTTACGCCGCGGTCCGCACAGACCCTGGCATCGGTTGACTGGGGCCTTGGCACGGGCAATGTTTGGGGA
Organism: Armatimonadota bacterium; assembly: GCA_023474015.1. The sequence continues at coordinate 27,124 of JAMCYN010000098.1, read as the reverse complement.
GTCGATTTCATGGCGCAGATTGCTGACCTGCTGCCGACCGCAAAGGCCAAGGCGGATGGATTATCCACCGCGTGCCAGGGGGCGGTCGTGACGGCCGTCTTCGGTGACTGGTTCTACGTGGAGGCCCAAGACAGGTCCGCCGGAATACTCGCGCACAAGATCGGTCACGGGCTTTCCACCGGCATTACAGCGTATGTAATCGGCGATCTCGCGACCAACCCTGACGGCGAGAGATATATCGAGGCCTCAACAGTTGTTCCGGGATCCGCCGGCAGTGTTCCGCCGCTTGGGTTAAACGCCAGGGCTTTGGGAGGCGCGGATTGGCAATGGAGCGTGGGAGGAACCGCCGGTCAAAAGGGCGTTAAGGACGGCGTCGGGCTGAACAATATCGGGCTGCTGGTCAAGCTCGCCGGGAACGTGACGTATGTCGATCCGGCGGGAGCGTTTGGATACGTCGATGACGGCTCGGCGTTAAACGACGGCAACGCGTTGGGAGCCGCCGGAGCGCCGGTCAAGGGCGCTCTGGTCGTCCTGCCCGCCGGGATAAGCATTCCCCCGGCAGGCACGCCCGTGGCCGTGACGGGCGTCTCCGGAATCAGGACAGTGAACGGCGCAGGCGTGCGGGCGCTCAAGGTGCGGACCCAGGACGATATCTCGACAACTACAGGGGCTATGGTATACGGCAGGGTGACACAGGGCGGGGCTCAGGTCTTTAGCCAGACTATCGAAAGTCCGCATCCCTATCCGAATAGGTACGATAACACGTGGACTGTCACTGGACCGGTCGGCACGACCACGATGCGAGTTCACTTTACTCAGCTACAACTGGAGCAGAACCTGGATTTTCTTTATGTAAAGGACGCGGCCGGTCAAATTAAGCAGACCTATACCGGCACCCCGACATTTCCCGGCTGGGACTGGAGCATCCCGGTAACGGGTAGTGTATTGAAGCTCAACCTGGTCACCAATAACACCGGCAAGCTAGATGGCTTTACCGTTGACAAGTACGAGGCCGTGAGTGCATTCTCCGTCATCTCAGGCGCCGTATTGACTTTGACCCCGACCGGACAGACAACAACGACCGACGCCGACGGCTTCTACTGGTTCGATACCCTCGCCCCCGGCGGCTACACCTTGACCCCATCGCTTGCCGGATTTACATTCACACCCACCAGCCGCGCGTTCAACCTCTCCGACCGGCAATTCTTGCCTGGGGCGGACTTCACAATGAACTAGCCTAGCCGATATTGAATACTCGAGTTCCGACCGGAACCCTGGATTCTACCTTCAAGTACCCGACTGGCAGCCCGCAACGCTAATCAGTATCGCGGCGCTCATCGCTAGTCTGAACAATATCCATATAATCCGCATTTAGCTTAACCTCCGGTAAGTATAGTATTCCACCTATCCGGCAGCGCGTGAATCAGTATGACTGGGTCAATTTCTCGGCGATTACTGTCTCCGTGCCTTCGCCGTCCACCTCGCGGAAGAAGCACGACCTGTAGCCCTCGTGGCACGCCGCGCCCTTCTGCTCGACCTTCACCAGCAGGCAGTCCTTGTCGCAATCGACATAAACGCCCTTGACCGCCTGGACATTACCCGAGGTCTCACCTTTAACCCAGTACTCCTGCCGTGATCTGCTCCAGAAGCATGTCCGGCCGGAAGTGAGCGTTCTCCTGAGGGCCTCACGGTTCATATAGGCAACCATCAAGACGTCGCCACTGAGGTAATCCTGTACCACGGCGGTCACCAGGCCGTTCGCATCGTATTTTACGCTGTCCAAGAACTGTTCCATTCGAAATGAACTACTCCTTATCCTAATGCCCGCGATGCGGGCCCACACTTCATTTTACACGAATGGCGATGAGTTTGGTAGTGCCCGTGTCGCGCCGACATCTTTGCCAACCCGTGACGGACCTGCACAAAGTTTAGGGACGATTGGTCGGGGGAAAGTAGCAATTGACAGAACGACCTTGTACGTAGTGGCAGTCTCACATTACTGCTTGCCACAAGGGGGGCACTAAAATGGAGGAACATGAGAGGGAACGAGACGTAGAGGGGCAAAAGGGAGGTACGGCTGAGGCTTACATGGGCGCGGGGGCAGTTCCCGTGGCCGGTGAAGTCGTCATACCAATCGGCAGGATTCAGTGGGGTCCGGTTTTGTCGGGCTTGGCGGTCGCGATGGGCTTGACAATTCTACTGTCGGCGCTGGGCAGAGGTCTTGGGCTGATGCTCGGCCCCACCGGTGTCGGTCCTTTGGCGTATTGGCTGGTGGGATCGGCGGCAGTCGGCTTGTTCCTGGGCGGCATGCTGGCAGCCAGGCAGTCCCGGGCGAGTCACATCTGGACCGGCGCCATGCACGGGCTTGTGATATGGTCGTTGTTTATCATAGCCGACACGGTGTTCGGCATGGTAGGTTACTTCTCGCATATGACGAGTATGAACGTGTTCGGCCCCATGCGGACTGTGATTTCGACCACCGGCGCGTGGTGGTTGTTCATTGGCTACATAGTCCTGCTCATTGCTTCCAGCTTGGGCGGAGTTGCGGGGATCACCAGCGAGGAGCATCCGTCGGAGCCGAGGCGTCCTTAGAGTCGGCGAAGGCCGACTTTGTGCTTTTGTGGCCGTGAATTCATTCGCCCGGTGCATGGTGGGATTATTAATGATAATACCTGCTTTGCGGCTCGACGGGCAGACCCTTGAGGTCCAGTTGCTTCAGCGTGGCGATCCCCGACATACTTAAATGGAACCCGCGTTCCAACAGGGCCACCTCGGGGTCGATAGCGAGCTTGGCCCTGAAGACTGCGTCCTCCAGCGCGACGGTCAGCACCTGCCTTAGCTGGTAGCTGTCCAGCGCGGCAATCGCCTCACGCGTATCGTCCGCCATCTCGCCGTTGGGGTCCAATTCAAGTGCCCGGAGGAACGCGATCATAGCCGGCGCGATCTCACCCTTCTGCTGCAGCAGCACGGCCTTCTTGAAATGGTTACTCGAATCCGCGGGAGCGAGGTTGATCAATTCATCAGTGACCTTCAGGGCCTGGTCCAGCATCCCTTTCTGAAGGTAGACTATGCCCAGCACGTCGCGGGCGAGCAGGTTCTTCGGAAACCTCTTTATCAACTTGCGGCTCGTGCTGACCGCCTCATCGTAGCGCCCCGTTTCGATAAGCGTCCGAAGCAGCAACTGCTGCATACCGCCATTGTGGGGATCGAGTTCCATGGCCCGCTGCATGGCCTCTATCGCGGGTTCCATGCGGTTCTGGGCTCTATATATGTTGGCAAGCTCCGCGCTGAACTTGGGGTCGCGAGGAGACATGGTCATCGCTTCCTTGATGTTGGCGATGGCCTCGTCGTACATCCCTTGCTCGGCGAGCGAGTTAGCACGTCTCATGAGATTCGTTATGCGGGCCGCGTTGCTTCGGCCTCTACCGGGCTCGGTCGTGTCACTTGTTCTATTCATCCTGAAATTCCGCCGTATCTGAGTGGTGCGCTGTTGCCGCATTCCATTAATGATTTATCCGGTATACCACGATTTCCTGCATCCGGAGAAAAAACCGGTAAAAAGGACAGGGGAGGGATTTTGGATTTTGGAATGCGGATTTTGGATTGAAGGGAGGGCCCGGATTGCAAATCCGGCCCAACGTGGATCGAAGGGAGAATCCCTTCCCCAATCCGCAATCCAAAATCCCATATCCGCGATTCCCTTGTACGAAGACCGCGGGCCTTACCCCGCGCTGCTGTCCTGGAACGGCAGGATAACGCCCGCAATCTTCCGCTGTGTGAGGACGACGATCAGCCATCGAGTGCGCTGATGCTTGTTACACGCTCAAGAGAAACATCCTCTATGTCGCCGATCAGATACGCTCCGTATAGTGGAACGAACGCGACATCGTGGACGTGTAGGTCCTTAGTGATCTCGTCACCGTGCCTGTCACGGTAGGTGACAGCGCAATGCCTTCCAAGGTACTGCTTTGCCTCAGGTATCTTCACTTTTTCGGCCTCCTCCAATGCTACTTGCATCGTCCGTGATGGCGAGCAGCTTAGGCCCGTATTGCTTAGGTGGGCTGATTCTAAGCTTCACGCATGTTGAAGCGCCGATATGAGAGGAGCCGGACCACCGAGGAGTATTACCGTTGATCAGAGTCCGCGCGGCGCCAAGGTGGCCTATCGGTATCACCGTGAGGTCCCAACCACGCCCTATGCACAGCTTCTGAGCAATGACAACATCACATTCCGGCGGCCCGGCACATTCAGCATGTGTTCTTCCCGCTTCGGCCGCTCCAATTCTCTCACAGTAGTTATGCCTTGGGTTGCGCTCGGGCCGGGCTGTAGACAATACCTGTTTCTCCACCAGCGCTATAGAAGGAAGCATTAGCCTTCGAGTCTAACCCTATCCTGAGGCGGGAAGAAACAGGAGGGAATTGCAGAATGCAGATTGCAGAATGAAGGGACCTCACAATTATAGGTCAATCTGCATTATCCCTTCCCCTTTTCGCGCCTTCGCGATGCGCAGAAAGAGCCCGCAGGTGGTGGCTTTAGTGACGATTAGACGCAAACGTGTCCAGGAAGAGGAGGGGATCGATAGGCTCGCGAGCAGGTGCGCCGCGAGTCTCGAGGCCCTCTATCTCACTGTCGCCTCATCCCGGACACCGCCGGACTTCACCTGCTGCATACGATATGTGACGCGCATGCTCGCGGCGCTCATTGCCGCGGAGCGGATGCCGAGTGACCGACCGGCCTCCAGGTTCCTTCGCGACGCGGCCACCGCGCTTTCTCTGACATCGGACGACACCACCGACGAGCCGCACCACGCCTATGAAAGATCGCTTCGTGAGGCGTATGACCGCACCGGCGTATGCATCTTCGCCCGTGACGATTTCAATATCACACACGATGCTTTCAGGGCCGCCGCGTCGGAATTTATGCGCCCGGGCGATGCGCCAATAGGGTCGCTATTCTTTGAGACCATGCCCTTATTCTGGCTCGGCGGCGCATACGAGCACATGCTCGCGCTTAAGCCGTCGGCAAGTGGCAATGGCTTGGAGATTAGCCGCTCTCGCCGCAAGAGCGTGGGGCTCTATTTCACGCCGGCGAGCCTTGTGGAATACATCACATCGAGCGTAATCAAGCCGCAAATGCGCTCGATTCTAGCCAAACTCGATAACTCCCCGCCCGAGGCCCGCCTGCTGTCTCTCAAGGTGCTCGACCCGTCGATGGGTGGAGGCGACTTCCTGTGTGGGGCAATTGAATGCCTGTGTGAAAACAAGGTGGACGGCCGCCTTCGGGCGGAGATCGCGGCGGAATGTGTCTACGGAGTGGATATCGATCCCATCGCGGTCGATATCTCACGGTTCTGCGTGTGGGCCGCGTCGGGCTTCGCTAATGGAATCATGGATCGGATAAACGCCCATCTGGTGTGCGCGGACGCCTTGTCCGATATCGACCCTGATGCCTGGCGGCAAGCTTTCCCCCAGGCGTTCGACAGGGATAAGCCGGGCTTTGACGCCGTGGTGGGCAATCCGCCGTATATCGCGTCGAAAAATGGCCTGACGGCAACATCGCGCGGCCAATCGGACACATATCTGCTGTTTCTATCCACCGTTCTCGACCGCGATTTGGTGCGGCATGGCGGGATGCTGTCGATGGTGCTCCCCGACCCCATGCTAGTGCGGGCCAACGGCGCCGATATCCGAAGGAGGCTTGTCAGCGACTGGACGGTGGAATCGATCCTCCATATATCCGGCGCATTCCCCGACGCGATGGTGGCGAATGTGGTTCCGGTCTGTATTAACGTGGATGCTTCGGCTGCATGCAACCGAAGCAATAACAGGACCTTCCAGGCGACCAGGATCGAGCGCGCCGCTGACCGCCGCGACTTTGCATTGCGTCCAGAGCAGACCGCATGCGAACTGGCCCACCCCGTCCGAAGGGACGCAGTGCTCGCCCAAGCCGGATGCGAGTTCCTTTACCTGCTGGAAGATGGCCCCTTCGGCGACATAATCAGACGCATTCATGGCGAGGATGCCTGCCTATCAACATATCAACCGCCGTTCGCGCCGCTGGAGAAGCTGAATATCAGTGTGATCTATAGGGGTGAGGAGATCGGTAAGGCGGCGATCACCCACGAGTCCGGCGACCTGCCGATGCTTCTGGGCGGCCAGAGCATAAGGCCCTACGAAATTCGTTGGGAGGGGCGGATGGTCAAACTCTCCGCCATCCGAAAACCCGTCCTGCGCTACCTGAGCACCAAGATAGTAGTTCAGAAAAGTTCGCCTCGCCTGGTCGCCGCGCTGGACCGGGTCACCGACGATCACCGGGGCTACGTGTTCCCACAGTCCGTTTATGGGATAGAGCTTCGAGATTCGGGTATGCACGAGGTCTATCTGCTGTGCCTGCTGAACTCGGAGGTGATGAACGAATACATCCGGCGGACGGTCACGGGCTACAAACTCGTGCAGCCTCAGATCGAGATCGAGGACATAAGGGCGCTGCCGATTCGCGAGATCGAGTTCGCCGCCGACCCCGCCGACCGCCGCGCCGAGCTTCGGCATGGGATCGATCTATATGAAGCCGAATCCCCGCGCGCGGAACAAAGCCTGCCGTTTTCGGAGCTTGGTAATTTCGTTTCCGAGTGCCTCGCGGCAAGTCCCGAGCGTTCGGACGTGGTCCACGATCTGCTGGTGCACATAGGAAACGAACTACTCGACCATATACGCGCGGATAAAGTATCCCCCAGCGCTGACAACACCTCCCGTCTGCGGGCATCTCGCGCGGCGATTGAAAGCATCGTCTGGCGGTTATATTCAAGCGACCCCGCGCAGATGTCGCTGCCGTTTAGAGGTTAGAAGGCTTGTCTTCTTTTCAACCTCATGTTTCCAACCATTCCGGTTGGGGCAATATGAATGCGTGATATCTTCGGGAGGTGACGTACGAATGGCATTACGTTCAGAAGACTCCCGCATGCCGCAGTTGAATGAGGCGGCGGTGCAGGAGTTTCAGAAGTCATTATCAGGTGGGCTGGTCGTTCGTGGCGATGAAGGCTACGACGCTGCACGCGCCGTGTATAACGCGATGATTGACCGGTATCCAAGCCTCATTGCGCTTTGCGCGGATGTTGCGGACGTTATGAGCTCGGTGAACTTCGCGCGAGAACATGGCCTGGCTGTGGCCGTGAGAGGTGGTGGACACAGCGTCGCGGGTTTCGGCACGTGCGACGCCGGGATCGTTATTGATCTGTCGCCGATGAGATACGTCCGCGTGGATACGGAGAAGCTTACGGCTCGCGTGGGGGCCGGGTGCAGGTGGCGGGATTTCGATCACGCTGACCACGCGTTTGGGCTTGCAACGCCGGGCGGGCTAATTTCCACCACCGGCGTGGCCGGCTTGACGCTGGGCGGTGGTTTCGGCTATCTCTCCCGCCGTTACGGCCTAAGCTGCGATAATATGCTGACCGCGGACGTGGTAACGGCCGACGGAAGATTCCTGACGGTGAGCAGTCAGAAGAACGAGGACCTGTTCTGGGGCCTTCGCGGCGGCGGCGGGAACTTCGGCATCGTGACTTCCTTCGAATTCCGGCTTCACCCCGTGGACATGGTTTACGGGGGTCCGGTGTTCTACCCGTTGGAGATGTCGGCGGATGTGCTGAGGTTCTACCGGGAGCTGATCAAGGAGGCCCCAAACGAACTGAGCGTGTTCTTTGCATTCCACCAACTGCCCCCGATGGCGTTCGTGCCTCCTGACCTTCAGGGGCTCGTAATGCCGGGGTTGGTCGTCTGCTACTCAGGACCAATCGAGAACGCTGAGGAAGTGGTAAGGCCTATACGGGAGTTCGGACCGCCGGCCGTCGATGCGACTGGCCCAATGCCCTATCCGGCGCTCCAACAGTTGTTTGACGCATTGGTGCCGCCGGGGCTCCAGCACTACTGGAAAGCCGACTTCACCAAAGACATCAGTGACGACATGATCCCCATTCACCTGGAGCACGGGCCGAAACTGCCGACACTGCAATCGACCATTCACATCTACCCGCTGAACGGTGCGGTGCAGAACGTTGGCAAGACTGAAACTGCCTTCACCCATAGAGATGCCAACTTCACGCACGTGCTAGTCGGCTGCTCTCCCGCCCCTCAGGATGTGCCGGCCATCACGGCGTGGGTTCGGAACTACTGGGAAGCGCTCCATCCGCACTCCTCGGGCGCGGCCTACGTCAATTTCCTCATGGAAGAGGGTCAAGACCGAGTAGCCGCGACCTACGGGGAGAACCTCGAGAGGCTGGTTGAACTTAAGAATAAGTACGATCCCTCCAATTTGTTCAAGATAAACCAGAATATCCCGCCACGGATTTCCCCATAGTGTGATGAGTGGAGATAATGCCTCGCTGTGTGGCGGTGGTACCTTGTTGGGTGGCGATCTCAGAATCGCCACCCAAGCCAATCCAGGATGTTCCCTGCCTTCACACTGCTCGGCAGATGACTTGACGGGGCTAATTGTCTACGATTAGCCATGGTGAATCATGAGAGAACTGATTGATCTGACGCATTCCGCTAAGCACAAATGTGCACCAAACCACCAAGTCCGGACGCTGGTCAGGGCAAGCGTGCCTATCGACCAGGTCCCGCTGGACGCTCTCGTAGCGCTTGCCACCGTGATCAACCTTACGTATCGTCCTAATTACGACACTGTTACCCGACAAGACTTGGCGAAGTTTGGAGTATCTGGCATCGCCGGGTGCATACTGCGTACTGACTGGAGCGATAATTACACCTCGGGTGACGCCGCGCTCGCTCCGGTCATGTCGGTGGACGCGGCGGCGTATTTGCTCGAGGGTGGAGTCCGGACCATTGCCTCCGACTTTCCCATCACGGATGCGGCGGCGGACCTGCTGCTCACCAACAACTGCGTCCTCATCCACTGCCTCGGCAATCTCGCGACCCTGCGCAAATCCATCGTACGGCTGATCGCGCTCCCCCTGAAGCTCGAAGATACGCTCACCGCCGAAGCTCGGGTCATTGCAATGGAGGAATAACCGCCCCCACAAGGCGAATTATCCATTGAAAGGCTCACCCGACACACTATGCTTAGACCAACCTGCGCCGAGATCGACCTCTCGGCGATAAAAGACAATATCAGGGCCATCCGCGCCCGAGTCGGCCTGAATGTCAAGATAATGCCCGCCGTGAAGGCCAATGCCTACGGCCACGGCGCGCTGCAAACGAGCATCGCATGTCTCGAAGCCGGCGCGGATATTCTGTGTGTGGCGTGCGTGGAGGAGGGGATTGAGCTGCGTGAGTCCGGCGTGGATGCTCCGATGCTCATCCTTGGCCCTACCATGCCTGAGGCGGCGGAGCTTGCTGTGAGGCACGGCCTGGCGGTAACAGTCTTTGGCCTTGCTCTCGCTCGTGCGTTATCTGAAGCGGCGCTCAAGGCCGGAAAAAAAGCCGTTGCGCATATCAAGGTTGACACGGGGATGGGCCGGATCGGTATCGAGCCTGGCGAGACCCTGGCCCTGGCGCTCTCTCTGGCCGATCTTCCGGGTCTGGAGTTGCAGGGCATTTCTACACACTTCCCATGCTCGGATGAGCATGATCGCTCCTTTACGACCGCGCAAATCGTTGCGTTCGGCAAGCTGGTACGCGAGATCAGGGCGGCGGGGATTCCGGTCCCGATTGCGCACGCCTCCAACAGCGGGGCAATCCTTGCTTATCCCGAGGCGGATTTCGATGCGGTACGTCCCGGAATTATGATCTACGGCTGCTATCCTTCCAGTGAGGTCACGCGCTGCATTCCGATCCGCGAGGCGCTGACGCTGAAGACCCGCATCGTATTCATGAAGGAGGTCGAGGTCGGCACGCCGTTGAGTTACGGCAGGACATACTCAACCCCGCGCAAATCGATGATCGCGACGCTGCCAATCGGCTACGGCGACGGCTACTCACGCCTGCTTTCGAACCGTGGTAATGCCGCTGTCCGGGGCGTCCACGTGCCGGTGGTTGGCCGGGTCTGCATGGACCAGATCCTAATTGACGTGACCGACGTTCCAGGTGTGACTCCGGGCGATGAAGTGACGCTCTACGGCGGCGGCTACGACTACTTGAGCGTCTCCAAAGTCGCTGAGAAGATTGGCACGATTTCTTATGAGGTCTTCTGCAACATCAGCAGCCGCGTACCGCGCGTCTATTTGGGCTAAAGCCCGTACTTGAATTGCGTACTGGCCGATCTTTCCGTGTCCCTGAAGGCATTCCACCCGTCAGTGCCTAATACATTTCTACTGGCCACAAAGGCATAGGAGAGCATTAATGATCGTAGACAATATCAGCAACGCGGGGCTATACTTTGGCCTCGGCAAGGGGATCGAATCGGGCCTGAAGTTTCTGCAAACGCAGGATATATCCAAGCTCGGTCTTGGAAAGCACGTCATTGACGGCGATGACTGTTTCGCCTTAGTAATGGAGTACGACTCGAAGCCGGTCGAGCAGGGGATATGGGAGGCTCACAGGCGCTACATAGACATTCAGTTCGTAGTCAAAGGAACAGAGCGCATCGGTTACGCAAATATCGGGGATTTGGCGGTCTCCAAGGAATACGATGAGGCCAATGACGGCGTGCTGTTCACAGGGGAGGGAGATTCAGTCACCCTCTCGTCCGGCGCGTTTGCAATATACTATCCGCACGATGGACACATGCCGAGTTTGGCGGTGGATAAGCCAGCCAGGGTGCGGAAGGTCGTTGTGAAGGTGAAAGCCTAGAAGTTTGAGGGTTGGAGTGTCTGAGGGTAGGGACTCTTTGACCCTCCACCTCTCTAACCCTCAGACTCCCTTACCCTATCACCGCTACGCCGAACTCCTCCAGCATGGTGCTCAGCCTGTAGAGCGGCAGGCCTACCACGTTGAAATAGCATCCCCGGATGGACTTTATCAACACCGACGCCCGACCCTGGATCGCATAGGCGCCGGCTTTGTCCATTGGCTCGCCGCTCGATATGTAGCGGGAGATCATTTCGTCGGTCAGCTTTCTGAACGTGACATCGGTGCACTCCACGCCTGTGCGCTCCATATCGCCGAGTATCACCGCGAGGCCGGTGTAGACCTCATGGGTCCTCCCGCTCAGGCCGCGCAGCATCCGCCCGGCGTCTGCGGCGTCTGCGGGCTTGCCCAGTATTTGGTCACGCACGACCACGATGGTATCCGCCCCGATAACCAGCGAGCCGGGATGTTTCGCGGCCACGTCCCGCGCCTTCATGGTCGCTGAATACTCGACGTGCCTAACCGGCGGCAGGTCCGCGGGAACCTCCGACTCCTCGAACTCGCTGGGGAGCACCTGGAAGTCTTCGAAGATTAGCGAAAGAAGCTCCCGCCGGCGGGGCGAGGCGGAGGCGAGGATTATGTCGAGTGGTGGCAAGATGGTGCTCCAGAGATTTTATATTTTATAACGAGTATTTCATATTGACCATTTGTGTCGGGCCTTGCGTGATTCAGCCAAATATTCATTATGCAATACAAAATATAAATTAGTATACCAGCTTCATTATCGCATCCGCCAGCTTATCAGGGTCGTGGCGGACGACATCGGTCTGGCTGATGAAGTCGCCCACTATCGGCCGGAAGCCGAGGTCGCGGATCGCGGCGGCGTCCGGCTCGACGAAGTATTGACCCTGCTCGGCGTATTTTTCGAGGAGTTCCTTGCTTGGCTGCGCGGAGTTTACCAGCACATACTGAAACACCCTGTGCTCCGTGTGCTTGATTACGGCCTTTACGTGGTCGGAGGCGGTGTAGCCGTCGGTTTCGCCGGGCTGGGTCATGACGTTGCACACGTATACCTTCATCCCGTCGGAGGCATGAATCGCCTCTGGGATGCCGTGCACCAGCAGGTTTGGAACGATGCTCGTGTAGACGCTGCCGGGGCCGATCACTATACAGTCGGCAAGCTCGATCGACTTCAGCGTCTCCTCCAACGGTTTCACAGTGGACGGGCAGAGCATGACGTGTTTCACCGCGCCTGGCGACTTGACTATGCTGGTCTCACCCTCGGCAAGGGTTCCATCCTCAAGCTCCGCCTGGAGCCGCACATTGTCGATGGTGGACGGGAGCACGCGCCCGCGAATCGCCAGAATGTTGCTGGTTTCCTTTACCGCTCGCTCGAAATCGCCGGTAATGCGAGTCATGGCGGCGATGAGGAGATTGCCAAATGAGTGGCCGTTGAGTCCATGAGCGTCATCGCAAAAACGGTATTGGAAAAGCTCGGTCATCAGGTGCTCGGAGTCAGCCAGTGCAACCAGGCAGTTGCGGATATCGCCCGGCGGGAGCATCCCCATCTCACGCTGCAGCAGGCCGGAACTGCCACCGTCGTCGGTAACGGTCACCACCGCGACAATATTGCTGGAGAATCGTTTGAGGCCGCGGAGCATCGTCGAGAGGCCCGTCCCGCCGCCGATTACCACTATCCGTTGGCCCTGCGAGAGGTATCTCTTCTGGAAGACCATGTCGGCGAGCTTGCCCTGCGCCTCGGGACTGACCACGCTCGTGATCGACCGCACCACCTGCCGCAGGCTGATGAATATGAGGATGAGTCCGAGTGTGATCAGCCCGATTCCGACCGGAAGCTGAGTCGCGGGCCGGTCCAGGCGCCATCCGAATCGCTTGAACCCTTCCGTGCCGACGTAGCCGATCACATCGACTATGTGCATATTCAGCAGCAGTACCACGCCCGCGATGACCGCGGCTACCCCGAACGGGACCAGCAGCAGCCACCGCTTGACGCGCATCCCCGGATACAGCCATTTCAGGCTGCTCAAGAACGGCTTAACAACGCGCATCGGTCTGCCCCCGCGCCTGATACAGGTCTCTATGTTCTACCCTTACAACGTAGTTCGCACGCGCGAGAAAATTCGCGAGCTCATTTGCCACCACCACCGACCGCTGTTTCCCGCCCGTGCAGCCGATGGCTATCGTGAGGTAGGCCTTGCCCTCCTTGATGTATTGCGGAATGCTGAACTCGACCAGATCGAAGAGCTTCTCCAGCAGCGGCTCGGTTAGCGGGTCGGAGAGCACATACTGGCTGGCCTCCATAGTCGTGCCGTCCTTGTCGCGCAGGGCGGGGATCCAGAACGGGTTCGCCAGGAAGCGCACGTCGAACACCACGTCCGCGTCCAGCGGTACCCCATGCTTGAACCCGAATGAGACTACCGATATCATCAACCGCTCCTGCGAGTGCGCTGGGCCGAATGTGCCCCGGATAATCCTGCGCAGCCCCTCCGGTTCGAGGTTGCTGGTGTCGATTGTCTTATCGGCGTTCTCGCTGAGGTCGGCAAGCATCTCGCGCTCGTGCTTGATCGCGTCGATGATTCCGCGCTCTTTGGTGATGAGCGGGTGCTTGCGGCGCGTTTCCTTGAACCGCTTGATGAGTTCGGCGTCGTTCGCTGTTAGAAACAGCAGCACCGGGCGCGCGAAGTGCGGCATTTGCCTGGCGTGCAGTTCCTTGCATATCGGCAGCACGTCGCCGAAGAACTGCCCCGCGCGCGCATCCACCACAATCGCCACGTTCTCAGGCTCTCTCGGAGGCAGCCACTGATCGACCGCGCTCGGGAGCAGGTTCGGCGGGAGGTTGTCTATGCAGAAGAAGTTCAGGTCCTCGAATGTCGCTGTCGCCAGGGACTTACCGGCGCCGGACATGCCGGTGATGATAACCAACTGCTTTCTATTGTTCACGACGCCTGTTCTCCTTGACCAGCGAGCTTAGAAGCGTTGAAATCACACCGTAGAGTATCGAGCCTGCCAGCGCGCTCAGGAACGTCATCCTCGCTCCGGTCGCGCTGCCGGCGCCCCAGAAGAGTATCGCGTTGATGACGAAGCTGAACAGCCCGAAGGTCATGCAATTAATCGGCATGGAGAGCAGTCGGACTATAGTGCCGATTATCACATTGACCACCGCAAGGATCGGCACGAAGATCACCATGCCCCATAGGTCGGGCCAATTTAGCGGCAGGCCAAGCGCCTGGACTATTCGCACCGTGATCAGGATCGTGACAACGCCAATCAGCCAGCGCACCAAATGCTTCATCAGATATCAACTCCCTCGAGTCTTAAGAGCGTGCGTTTCCACTCCAGCCCGGCCGCGAATCCGCCGATCCTGCCTCCCGACGCGACCACTCTGTGGCACGGGACGATTATCGGCATGGTATTGTTGGCCATCGCGCTTCCGGCGGCTCGCGCGGCCCCATCTGATCCCGCCATCTTGGCGAGTTCTCCGTAGGTCACCATTTCGCCGTACGGAATATGCTGAGCTGCTAATAGCGCCTTGGCATGGAACGGCCCGAAGGCGGTCACGTCTAATGGTACCTTTGAAAAGTCCACCCGGACGCCCTCGGCATACTCCTTTAGAAGCTTCGGCAGATCACCAAAGCCCGCATTATATTCAACGCAAGTGTCGTCTAATCCTCCATTGAGCGCGGCGATTGCTTCATCTCGCGATGGTTTGAACAGAGTCGAGTGGGTCAGCTTGCCGTTGCGGCTTATCAGGGCGACGAACCCGAGTTTGGTTTCTACTGCGCAGAATGTTTTCATTGTTCGATTCCTTCCGGAGTCCCCGGAGGGGGACTTTGCGTAGTTGTGGCCGTGGTTTTAACCGCAGGGGTAATACCCCGGCGAATAAATTCACGGCTACAAAAGCACGAAGCCGGCCTACGCCGACTGGGCTTCAGTCTCACTATGGGAAAATGCATGCACCGCCCGCGCGGCGGCAATATTCATGGACGGCGCGGCGGCGAGTTCCTCTACCGAGGCGCTTCTGATCTTTTCCATAGTCCCGAAGTGCTTGAGCAGCGCGCGGCGGCGCTTCATTCCGATGCCGGGAATGTCGTTTAACTTCGAGGCGCGCATGGTCTTGCCGCGCACGTTGCGATGGTAGGTAATGGCGAACCTGTGGGCTTCGTCGCGTATTCGCTGGATCAGTCGCAGCGCCTTCGAGTTGCGCGGCAGGATGATCGGGTCGGGGAACCCGGGCTTGAATATCTCCTCATTGCGCTTCGCAAGGCCGATGACGGTGGGCGTGCCCCCTTCCCTTCCGGGCTCTCCGCTCTCCACTTTCCACTCTCCACTTCTCATGGCCTCCAGCGCGGCGTTGAGCTGGCCCTTGCCGCCGTCGATCAGCATCAGATCAGGCAGGTCGGCGAAGGCTTCGGTGCGCCGGAGCGATCCGAAGAGCCTGCGGGAGACTACTTCCTTCATCGAAGCGTAGTCGTCGGGCGTGCCTTCGGGCCGCTTGATTTTGAACTTGCGATAGTGCGCCTTCTTCGGCTGGCCGTTCTCGAATACGACCAGTGAGGCCACGGTATGGTAGCCCTGGATGTTCGAGATGTCGTAGGCCTCGATGCGGCGGGGCAGGGTGGGGGAGCCTATCGCGGCCTGAAGCGCCTCTAGTTCTTCCTTAATACGGCCCTCGTCGGTCGCCATCTTGAACTTAAGCTGCTTCAGGACCAGGTCGGCGTTCTTCTTCGCCATCTCGACCAACTCGCGCTTCTCGCCGCGCTTGGGGCTGAGGATGCTGACCTTGGTCCCGCGCTTTTGCCTGAGCCAGCTTTCGATGATGTCGAGTTCACCGATCTCGGCACTCAGGAGCACCTCGCGCGGGATATAGGGCGCGGTGTCGTAGTACTGCTCTATGAACTCGCGAAGGCTCTCGGAGAGTTCGTCCGCGGAGGCGTTTTCCAGCAAGAAATGCTCCTGCCCGATCAGCTTGCCGCCGCGAATGAAGAACATCTCGGCGCAGGTGTTCCCGTCGTCGGTCACGAGCGCGATCACGTCCTGGTCTTCGAGGGCGGTCGAGATCACCTTCTGACGCGCGATCAGTGTCTGAATCGCCTGTACCTGGTCACGGAGCCTCGCGGCTTTCTCGAACTCGAGGTTCTCCGCCGCGTCCTCCATATGCTTCAGGAGTCGCGTGACAAGCTCCTCACGCTTTCCCACGAGAAACGCCATCACGTCCTGAATCACGCCCATGTACTCTTCCTTGCTGATCTTACCCGCGCAGACGCCGGTGCACTGGCCTATGTGGTAGTACATACACGCCCTGCCCTTGGAGAGTTCCGGCTGCTTGAAGCCGCATGGCACACGAAACACGCGGCGGATCAGTCGAAGGGTTTCCCGGACGGCCTCTGTGTCGGTATACGGCCCGAAGTAACGGTCTTTCTCCTTTGGCTGCATACGCAACTTGCGCGCGTAGGCCACCCTCGGCCACTCATCGCTCAGAGTGACGGCGATATAGGGGTAGCTCTTGTCATCGCGCAGGCGGACGTTGTAGGCGGGGTGATGCTTCTTGATGAGGTTGCTTTCGAGAATGAGCGCCTCAAGTTCAGTGTCCGTGACGATCCACTCGAGGTCCGTGATCTCATACACCATCCGGCGGGTCCGCCTTGTCTGGTCGGCGCCCTTCTGGAAGTATTGCCTCACGCGGTTACGAATGATTTTCGCCTTGCCGATATATATGATCTCCCCGCCATGGTTCTTCATGAGGTAGCAGCCCGGCGCGGACGGCAGCGTGCGGAGTTTTTCTGTCAGGGTCACTGGATACTTGCTTTCTAGGGTCGCCCAGTCGAGCGAATCCGTAATTCCCTCCGGCCCGACGGCCGGGTTTGGATTGTCCGTCAGATTTTCCACCTGCTGTTCTCCATTTATCTTATACGCATTTTAGCACAGTCGGCGTCATCGCGCGCCGCTAGTACAATTACTAGATTTCCCGCCAGATAGAGGAAATGCACAGGCAAGCGGGTAAGATGTAAGTGTCCGACCAAGTTGTGTGGTGGTTGGGATTAGGCTGCTCCTCGCGGGTCGACAAACCTGCGCAGACAGCGCGCAAAGGGGGATCACTATGGTCCTTCTCCATGACCACGAGCCGGTAACTCCGGTGTGTGGCGGACACCGAGCCAGGTGACACGAGAAGTTCGGGGTAACTTCGATTCTCGGGTGCTTGGCTCATTTTTTGGTTTCGGATTTCGACGGGAGGTGTGTGGCCGTCGCCACCAATTCATAGAGCGGTTTGTATTCTAACTCTTTGGAAGTTGGATATTATAGGTTAGAGGCGTCGATAGTGCGATTGCCTGGGCCTTGAACGTCGCGATCCTGAGAGTAACGGTTTAAGCGCGCGGCCAAATCGGGCGACAACTCCACTTCCACCCGCACACCCTCCGCCAGATACTCTTGCGAAATCACCCTGCCCCGGTCGTGGCAGAGGGCCAGCAGGTCCCCACGGTCATAGGGTAGAACAACCTCGATCCGCCGCATCAGCCTTTCGACCATCATGCAGATCAACCGTTCCAGGTATTGCTTGCCTTCGCCGGTGCTTGCGGACATGTAGCACGAGTTCGGGGTGTCGGCCACGAGCCTGCGAAGCTCATACTGGTCGTGGATGGCGTCGCTCTTGTTGAAGACGGTGATGGTCTGCTTGTCCTCCGCGCCGAGTTCGGCCAGTACCTCAAGCACCGACCGGAACTGCTGCTGGAAGAAGTGATGGCTCGCATCGACTACGTGAATGAGGAAATCCGCGTCGACTACCTCTTCCATCGTCGCACGGAACGCCGCGATGAGATGATGCGGCAGGTTGCGCAGGAAACCGACCGTATCGGAAAGCAAGATCGAGCACTGGCTTTCGAGATCGACCTTGCGAGTGGTAGGATCGAGCGTGGCGAAGAGCCGAGCGTGAGCCTCGACATCCGTATGCGCGAGCAGGTTGAGCAGGGTGGACTTGCCCGCGCTCGTGTAACCCACCAGCGCCGCCGACGGCACCAGCAGCTTTCTGCGCGATTTGTTCTGCACCGACCTCTGCTTGACCACATCCTCAAGCTCGTCCTGGAGGACAGATATCCGGTCCCGCACCCGGCGACGGTCGGTTTCGAGCTTAGTTTCACCGGGCCCGCGCGTGGCAAGGCCTCCGCCGCTTCCGCCACCGATTCGGGACATTTCGGTCCCCCGGCCGGTGAGCCTTGGTAGAAGGTATCGAAGCTGCGCAAGCTCGACCTGCAGCTTGCCCTCACTCGTTCGCGCGCGCTGGGCGAAGATATTGAGGATGAGTTGAGTGCGGTCGATCATCTCGACCGTGACCGTGCGGCTGACGTTACGCTGTTGGGTGGGGGAGAGATCCTCGCCGACGATTACCACATCCGCGCCCGAGTCCTGCACGCGCACGTAGGCTTCATCCGCGTTGCCCGCGCCGATGTAGTAACGCGGATCGGGGTGTTGGCGTCGGACGTGCATCTCATCGACGATATGCAGCCCGGCGCTGTCCACCAGGAGCCGAAGCTCCTCCGTGTTGGCGTCGGCCTCCCACTCATCGCGCGGGTCCGCCACCACGAGGAGGGCTTTGTCTATTGTTTCGACTTCGTGAAGATGGGTTTGATTCAACTAGGCAACCGCCGCCATGGGCAGGGTTTCTATCTCCAGCCGCGACAGGTTCACTACCTTGCTCGCATGGTCGATGTCAATGCCAACAAGGTTGCCATCGGCATCGAAATCAAGCACTACGCCCGGCTTTACCTCCTGGGAATCGACGCTAGGACGATCTACCAGGTCGATATAGAGCGAGTCAGTTTCAGGATAGTAATTGAGCTTCATTGCTGTGTCTCCTCAAAATCGCGGTCAGGGAATGCATTGTGAACTGTTTCCCCATCCTCAAGAGTCACAACGCGTAAGTATTTACCAATTTCAGAAATGTAAGCCCAGTGGCGGATACTCGGCCATCCGGTTGAACCATCTTCTTTGTCGGTTTCTCCAGTACCAGTTTACACCATTCGCGCTTAATATATGGACGTTTCCGCAGAACTTGATCTTCGAAATAGTGAGTCGTTTTCATATGCTGCCTCAAAATTCGCTCGCTATTCTCGTCCCGAGACGCTCAGCGGCAATTACAGATCGAGCCTTGTCTTAATCCGATTCACCGCGTTCTCGGTATTATCCCTGTTCCCAAATGCAGTCAGCCTGAAGTAGCCCGCGCCGGATGGTCCAAAGCCCGATCCCGGGGTTCCGACCACATTCGCCTCGGTCAGCAGCTTATCGAAGAACATCCAGGAATCCATCCCATTCGGCGTCTTGAGCCACAGATAGGGAGCGTTGACCCCACCAAAAACGTCGAGGCCGATCTCGATCAGGCCGTTGCGTATGATCTTCGCGTTGGCCATATAGTAGTCGATAATATCTCGTATCTGCTGCTTGCCATCGGGCGAATAGACGGCTTCGGCCCCTTTCTGAACGATATAGGGAACGCCGTTGAACTTCGTAGTCTGGCGTCGATTCCAGAGCTTATTGAGTGGATGAGATTGTCCATCCATTGTCTTCGCCACAACAGTCTTCGGCACCACCGTATAAGCACATCGTGTTCCAGTAAAACCGGCCGTCTTGGAGAATGAGCGGAACTCCACCGCGCACTCCCTGGCGCCCTCCACTTCGTAGATGCTATGCGGAATCTCCGGATCGGTTATATAGGCCTCGTAGGCGGAATCGAACAGAATTACGGCGTCGTTTTCTCGTGCGTAATCCACCCACTTCTTCAGCTCGCTCCTCGGCAGAGTCGTCCCCGTCGGGTTGTTCGGGAAACAGAGGTAGATCATATCGACCCGATCAGCTGGGAGCGCCGGGGTAAAACCGTTCTCGGCATTGCACGGAAGATAAACAACCCCACCAAACCGCCCTGCTTCATCCAGCGCGCCCGTTCTGCCGGCCATGACGTTCGTGTCCAGGTAGACCGGGTAAACCGGGTCGGTGATAGCTACGGTGTTTTCGCCGCCAAAAATCTCTTGAAAATTGGCGACATCGCTCTTTGCCCCGTCGCTGATGAAGACTTCATCTTCGTCCAGAGAAACGCCTCGGGTCAAGTAATCGTTCTCGATCACCTTACGAATAAGAAAGCCGTAACCCTGCTCCGGTCCATAGCCCCGAAACGTCCCGGCCTGCCCGATTTCATCGACTGCCTTGTGCATCGCCTCTATCACGGCGGGAACCAGTGGCTTGGTGACATCGCCTATCCCCAGACGGATGATGTCTGCCCCAGGGTGCGCATTCTTGAAGTCCGTTACTCTTCTGGCAATCTCCGTGAACAGATAGCTGCCGGGCAGTTTCAGGTAGTTTTCGTTGATAAGCGCCATATTAATCCTTCTCGCTTTTCGGTTGCATCTTGTAACGATGGTCCGGGATTTGCAATCCCGGACCATCGGCATGTTCTAACTTCTAACTTCTAACCTCTAACCTCTAAGCCAGCCACTTCCTCATCTCGCCGGTGCCGACCTTGCCCTCGAAGACTTCCTCCGCCGGGCCGGTCATGAATACCTTGTTGTCGCCGAGCCACTCGATGAACAGGTCGCCGCCGGGCAGGTGAACGGTCACCTTCCGCGAGACCTTGTCATTGAGCATTGACGCGACAGCCGCCGCGCACGCGCCGGTACCGCACGCGAGAGTCTCACCCGCGCCACGCTCCCACACGCGCATCCTGATCTCTTGCTGGTTGATCAGCTCGACGAACTCGACGTTCGTCCGCTGCGGGAAGCTCGGATGGTTTTCGACGTCGGGCCCGATCTTCTCGACCGGATAATCGCTCACGTGAGGCACGAACGTGACGCAGTGGGGGTTTCCCATCGACACGCAGGTGATCTCCAGCTTCTTTCCGGCGACCTTCAGCGGCTCCGCGACGACCTTAGTGTTGTCGCCCCGCATAGGTATCTCCGAGCGCAGCAGCTTAGGCTCGCCCATATCCACGCGCACGGTCTGTATTTTGCCCCCGGCCGCATTGAGCTTGAGCGTCTTGACGCCGCCGAGGGTCTCGACGGTCATCACCACGTCCTGGTGCATCTTGCGGTCGAAGAGATACTTGGCGAAGCACCTGATGCCGTTACCGCACATCTCGGCCTCGCTGCCGTCGGGATTGAACATCCGCATTCTGAAGTTGGCGACACGTGAGGGCAGGACCAGGATGATCCCGTCCCCTCCTATTCCAAGCCGCCGGTCGCACGCACCTCGCGCGACGGCGGCCAGTTGCTCTTCAGCGATATTTTCCTTAGCGCCGTCGATGACCACGAAGTCATTCCCGGCGCCGTGCATTTTAACGAACCTCAACTCCACCTACTCCTGCGCTGCGCCCTCCGATTCCACGGCAGTCGGGGCCGGTCTTTCCTCGGGGGGCGACGGCCTCTCCTCGGGGGCTAACGGCCTCTCTTCCTGGACCGGCGGCCTTTCTTCTCTGGGCGCGGTCAGTCCATGTATCGGCCTGAGCGGTACGACCGACGCCATAGCGTGCTTATAGACGAGTTGGGACGGCTTGCCCGGGGTCTCTAGAACCACGGTAAACGAGTCGAAGCCGCGGACGATCCCCTTGAGCTGCACGCCGCTGACCAAGTAGATGGTTACAGGGATGTTCTCTTTGCGGACCTGGTTCAGGAATGTATCCTGCAGGTTCATCTGAGCTTTGTTCATATGGATAAGGTCTCCTTGATTTGTCTTGACACCTCTCTGGCGGTGCGTCCGTCGACGTCCAACCATACGATCCGGTCGTCGGCTCTAAACCAAGTGTATTGCCGCTTGGCGAACCGCCTGGTGTTCTTTTTCAAGAGATCCACGGCCTCGTCCAGGCCGTAGTCTCCACGGAGATAGCCGGCTACTTCCTTGTAGCCCAAACCCTGCATCGAGGGAATGGTCGGGTCGGTGATCCGCTCCATCAAGCGGGACACTTCCTCCACAAGTCCAGCCTCTATCATTGCGTCTACACGCTGTTCTATACGGGCGTAGAGCGCAAATCGGTTCATTGTCATGCCAAAAAAGCGCGCATTCGGATACCGGGACCCGCGCTTCGCGTCCATCTCGAACAGCGCCGACGGTTTCTCTGCGGTCGATTCGTATATCTCCAGCGCCCTTATGACCCGTTTCAGATTGTTCGGATGAATGCTCTTCGCGGACTCAGGATCGACCGCGGCGAGCTTGTCATGAACGTATTTGTTACCATGCAGCCGCGCCTCTTCCCTGAGAGCGTTCCGCAGGTCTTCATTTTCGGCAGGCATCGATGAGTCGAGTCCGTCGATTGCCGCCCGTACGTACAAGCCACTGCCCCCCACCACTATCGGCGGCGGGTTTCGCTGCAAAATATCATCGATTGATTGCTGGGCAAGGCGCTGAAACTCGCCGACGCTGAAAGGCTTCGCCGGGTCCGCGACATCAATTAGATGGAATTTGGCCCTCGCTTGTTCCCCGGGGGTCGGCTTCGCGGTCCCGATATCCATACCCATATAGACCGCCATCGAGTCCGCCGAAACAATTTCCCCGCCGATAAGCTCAGCCAATTCAATCGCCGTGGAGGTCTTACCCACCGCGGTGGGCCCGACGATCACGATCACATTTGCCCTTGCGCTGTCCTCGACTGTTTTTATTCCTGCCAAAGTCAATCGTAAAAGTATAACATATCGCCGAAGGCCCGGCAAGCGCGATTTAGAGGTTAAAAGGTTGGAAGAGAGGGTTGAGTCGGCGCAGGCCGACTTCGCGCTTTTGTGGCCGTGAATTTATTCGCCCGGTGTACTGACCCGGCGGTTAAAACCACGGCAATGACTACGCAAAGTCCCCCTACGGAGACTCAACCCTCCAACTGTGACACGGTCTGCTTTCTTGACATGCCCGACACCTTACCCTATAATCTTCTGGGCTGCCGAGGGTGGCCGGCTCCATTTTGTTAATCAACTCATCACGAAAAATTAAGAAGGGGGAACCGAAAAAATGCACTGCGAGTCTTTGACTCACAGCAGACTTGGCAAAGCACTCCTTGCACTCGTGGGGATGGGCGCACTGGCCGCCGTTCTGCCGAGCGCGGCGTTTGCCGGCGAAGCAATCACGCTTCCGGATTTCAACGAGCTTGGGATGATGTGGCCGGCGGTCAAGATTGTCTTTGGCTGCGCCATTATCGGATTGCTCTTTGGCCTCATGTGGTTTAGGGCCATCTCAAAGGAGGATCCGGGTTCAAAAGGAATGGTCGCGGTTTCTCAGGCCGTTCAGGAAGGCGCTCTTGCTTATTTGAAGAAGCAGGTCGCGACCATGAGCATCTTCGTTGTTATCATCGCCATCGGTCTTATCTTCCTGTACAAGAATGTTGAAGGTTTCGATGCCAAGGACCGAGTCTTTCACGCCATCCCGATCTATATCGGCGTGAGTATCGCGTTTATATGCGGTGTTGCCGCGTCTTATTTGGCGGGATACATCGGGATGATGATGGCTGTCAGGGCCAATGTCCGCGTCGCGAACGCGGCTCTCACGAGTTTCAAAAAAGCCCTCTATGTCGCGTTCCGCGCGGGTGGCGTTTCAGGTATGGCTACGGTCGGTCTTGGTCTCGTGGGCGCATGTCTAATGTTCTTCCTCTTCGGCAATGAGTCGATGAAGGTACTTATCGGCTTCGGATTCGGCGGATGTCTTGCCGCTCTATTCATGAGAATTGGTGGCGGTATCTACACGAAGGCCGCGGATGTGGGCGCCGACCTTGTCGGCAAGGTCGAGCAGGATATTCCTGAAGACGACCCGCGCAACGCCGCGACCATCGCCGACAACGTGGGCGACAACGTAGGCGACTGCGCCGGTATGGCCGCGGACGTTTTCGAGTCCTACGAAGTCACACTGGTGGCCGCCATTATCCTCGGCGCCGCCGCCTCGACCACTCTCGGCCTTGGAGCGGCCGGTCTTCTGTTGGTTGTCTACCCGCTTCTGATCAGAGCAGTAGGTGTTATCGCTTCCATCATCGGAATCTACTCCGTCATAGGCAGCGACGACATGAGGATGAACCCGATGAAGCCGATCAACTTCGGATTCTGGGTGTCGGCAATTCTGGCGACCGCCGGCTTCTTTGGCCTGTCCTATTATGTGTTCAAGAACCCGGTCGGCGGATTCGAGTGGTGGAGATTTGCCGCCGCTAACCTGAGCGGTATCGTCCTTGCGCTCATAATAGAGAAGCTGACCGAGCACTTCACGGCTGTGGAGGGCAAACCCGTTACCGAGTGCGCCAAGGCCGCGAAGACCGGTCCGGCAACGATCATCCTGTCCGGCTTCGCATCGGGTCTCGAATCGAGCGTCTGGTCGGTGGTCGCGATATGTGGCGCTATCCTGGGCGCCATGCTGCTCTTCCCCGGCGACGCGGCGATGGCTGCGTATGGCATTGCTCTCTCCGGCCTGGGCCTGCTTTCCACCACGGGCTTTATGCTCGCGATGGACACCTATGGCCCGATATCCGACAACGCCAATGGCATCTTCGAGATGTCCGGCGCGCTGAAGGACGCGGGCGAGGGCAGCAATGCTCACAAGATCGTTGCCAAGCTCGACGCCGTCGGCAATACCACCAAGGCCCTCACCAAAGGCCTTGCCATCGCGACAGCCGTTATCGCGGCGACCGCCTTGTTCAGATCGTATATGGCGGACGTCAACCTGCTTGAGATCGGCATTCGCATAGACTACACCGAGGTCTTCATCGGTCTGCTGATAGGCGGCGCGGTGCCATTCCTCTTCTGCTCGTTCGCGATCAACGCGGTCAGCCGCGCGGCATTCGAGTTGGTTGAGGAAGTCCGCAGGCAGTTCCGCGAGATCAAGGGCATTATGGACTACGATCCGCGCAGCGGCTCCGACAAGGGCAAGCCCGACTACCAGAGATGCGTCGCCATCTCGACAGCTGCCGCTCAGAAGGAACTTCTCAGCCCGGCGGTTCTGGCCATCAGCGCGCCGATTCTGGTCGGCTTTGGCCTTGGTTACGGCACGATGAACGGCGCGGCCGCTCTCGGCGGTTTCCTTGCGGGCGCGATTCTGTCAGGTCAGTTGATGGCCGTTATGCTCTCCAACACCGGCGGTCTTTGGGACAACGCCAAGAAGAAGATCGAGGACGGTATGTTCGGAGGCAAGGGTACGCCCGAGCACAAGGCCGCGGTCGTCGGCGATACCGTTGGTGACCCGTTCAAGGATACCGCCGGCCCTGCTCTGAACCCGCTGATCAAGGTTATGAACCTGGTCGCGATTCTCGCTGCTCCGATTGCCATCCAGCCGATGTCGGTAGGCGTGCGCACCACTATCGTGCTCATCGCCGTCCTCGCTCTTGTCGGTGCCACTCTGTGGAGCAAGCGCGGCGGCATCGAGGCCGACACCTCCGGAAGCGGAACATCGGCTCCCCAGGACGAGAGAGAAGTTGTAACGGTCTAGTCTCCAATTGTGGATTGCAGATTGCGGAATGCAGAATGAAGGGACCTCGCTAGTCAGGCCCCTCTCATTCTGCATTCCGCATTTATTATTCTACGCTTTGACCTGCGTCAAAGAATCTGCCACTGCCATACGGTAGAATACGATTGAACCTGATACCAAGGAGCGATTACAATGGCTAAGAAGACGAGGCAGATAATCAAGATCGATGAAGACAAGTGCAACGGCTGCGGCCAGTGCGTGACGGCTTGCGCCGAAGGGGCCTTGCAGATCATAGACGGCAAGGCCAGGTTGGTTGCGGAGACGTTTTGCGATGGTCTGGGCGCGTGCATTGGCGAGTGCCCGCAGGACGCGCTTACGTTCGAGACCCGCGAGGCTGATGACTTCGACGAAGTGGCCACGGTGCGGCATCTGGAAAGCATGGGCCTTTCGCCCGAGCCTCACTTCAAGCACATGGCTGAGCACGGAATGGGCGGGCACAATCACGAGCATTCCCACGGCCACTCGCACGGTGGCGGATTCGTGTGCCCCTCCGCGCGGACTATTGACCGGACTCAAGACAAGCTTGCGGAAGCGCGCGCCGAGCAGGGGCCGGTCCCGAGCCAGTTGAGGCAGTGGCCGGTGAAGCTGTATCTGGTCAATCCTCAGGCGCCGTATTTCCAGGACGCCGAGCTGCTGGTCGCGGCGGACTGTGTCCCCTTCGCCTACGGCGCGACTCATCCGGACTTCATCAAGGGCAAGACGCTGGTCACAGGTTGCCCGAAGTTTGACGATGTCGAGCTATATCTGGAAAAGCTCACTGATATCGTGCGGCAGAACAACATCCGCAGTATAACGGTCCTGCAGATGGAAGTCCCGTGCTGTGCGGGCATGCTGAGGATCGCGCAGACGGCCGTGAGCCAGAGCGGGAAGCAGGTGCCGGTGGAGTCTGTAACGATCAGTCTGACCGGAGAGGTCAAGAACCGGGTTCCAGCCTCGGTGTGAGTTGGAGGGCTAAGGGGGCTAAGGGCGAGATTCATTCCTGCCGAAGATTTGACTAAGCACGTGATTGAAATCGGCAGCGGGGGAGTTGAGCCTTATGGTCAGTTGCAAGTTAGCGTTGGCGGTTGTAATGCCGTTTATGATAGCCGGATCCGGGTTGAGCCAGGACTGGGACTCCGCGTCGACCGCCGGAGTTCTGGACCTAAGCTGGACACGCAGCGGCAGCGAATATACATTTGTGCTGAAGAGCCCGGCGGCGACGCCGGAACTTCAGGGCGTGTTGGCATGGACCCTTGAGCCGTTCAACTTGCCGGCTCCGTCCGAAGTAATATGCCCAACGGGCTGGCGGTGGAATGATTCGGGTCATTGGAAGCAGTTCAGTCTCGTCAGCAGTTCGACGAAGTATGACGTAGGTGGGCCTGCCTTGGAACCGGGGGAGAGCCTGACATTCGTTTACACGATCTCGGACGACGACGATCCGGTAAATCACGGCGGGCCGCCGGGTGGCGGCCCTGCGTTTCTAAGTCACATTGCATCAGTGAAAGGCCAGGCCGACGGGAAGTGGGTCACGTATGCGACCGAGAACGGGTCCACCTGGTATGACGCGCCAAAGTCTACTTCGGCCGCCCCCGTTCCGGAGCCGCATACGTACACAACAATATTTTTCGGTTTTTTGCGCTTAGCTGTTTAAGGCGGAAGCAAGCTAGGGTATAGTCTAATTGACTCGCCCAAGTCATCCTGCCTGGGGCCCGCGACTGAAAAGTCGCGGGCCTCAGGGCCGTACAAGGGAATTGCGGATTTTGGATTTGGGATTGCGGATTGAAGGGACCCAGACCCGGTGAAGTAATGAGATGGCTGACCCTCTAAGGATGCATTAGAAGTAATAAACCTTAGAGGAGGTCAGCCAAAATGAAATACGGCGGATTGGATGTACACAAGTCGTTCATCCAGGTATGTATTCTGGA
>JAMCYN010000035.1:25537-38600 GCA_023474015.1 Armatimonadota bacterium | reverse complement strand
CCGCCTGGGAACCTTATGCCACAACCAGAAGTTGGACTTTCGTGCCCGGATATAACACGGTATACGCCCAGTTCAAGGATGCCGTGGGGACTATCTCTTCCGTGGTGAGCGACTCGGATACCACTGCCCCGTCTGGAAGCATAACAATCAACTCCAGCGCTCCCTGCACGAATTCTATTTCCGTGACACTCACACCATCAGCCACGGACACTGAGAGCGGTGTTTACCAGATGAGGTTCGCCAACGCCGGTTCCGGCTGGAGCGCGTGGGAAGCCTACTCGACCAACAAGTCCTGGACGATGCCATCAGGTGACGGGACAAAGATTGTCTATGCGCAGTTCAAGGATTTTGCCGGCAATTATACGACATTTTCCGACTCGATAATTCTGGACACGGTGGCCCCGACTACCCCAGGCATTCCCACGGACGCGGGCGCTTTCACGAACAGCACTTCCTTGGTCTTCAACTGGACGGCGGCAAGCGACACGGGATCGGGCATAGCGAGCTACAACTGCCAAGTTGGCACCACTCCCGGCGGGAACGACGTGTTTGACGGCAATATCGGGAATACGTTCAGCAAGACGGTAGTCGGATCGCATTATGGGAAGCGCTATTATTGCCGTGTTCAAGCCCGCGACAACGCCGGCAACGCAAGCGCGTGGAGCGCGTCAAGTGACGGAATAAGTGTGGTGGAGCATGTCGGGATCACGATAGGCGCCGCCAAGGGACTTTTGGAGTCCGTTTCCGTGGGTCTGGCGGGGAAGGCCGTGACGCGGATATTCGGCGGATATTTTTACGTCGAGGAGATGAACAGGTCAGCAGGGATCAGGGTCAATCCCGCTGGAGGACTGCCGGACGGCCTAGCTGTTGGGAAGTTGGTGGACGTCGGCGGACCGGTGAGGACGAGCATGGACTACGAGCGATGGATAGATGCCACGGTATCGGTCGGGAGCGGGACCGCGAGCATTGCGCCTGTCGGCATCGGCAGCCTGTACCTTGGGGGCGGCGACTGGCAGTATAGTCTCTCGTCCGTCAAGGGCCAGCGTGGGATCACGGGCGCGTGGGGTTTGAACAACATCGGGCTTCTTGTGCGGACGTGGGGCAGGGTCAAGTCGAGAGACACGGGCACAAGCAGCTTCATGATTAGCGACGGATCGGGAGTTGATGTGAAGGTCATTGATCTCGGAGTCACTCCGCCGCTCGTGGACGCGTTCGTAGTGGTCACGGGAATAGCATCGTGCTACTCAGTCGGCGGTGAGGTTCACCGCCTGATACAGGTCACGGAGCCTGGGGGTCTAGCGGGACTCCAATGATATCATCCGCCATTACAAGAAGCGGCTCGAAGCTCTCGGACTCGAAGCTCTCGGACTTGTGGTCGAAGTCTCCAAAGCTCCTGCGGCGGCTTGATGGGTGGTGTCTTTGAGAGAAAAGCCGATATGAAGTTCATTTTTAGCAAGTATATAACACCCGTCCTGATAATAGTCTTCTTAACTGGTACCGGCGAATGCTTCGGGATGATCTGGGACCCATCGGCCGATTGGGGCGCCCCGGGATCGGACACCAATCCGCACGGAGTGTGGAGCTACCGGGAGTCTTTGTCCGTGGGCGGTTCGGCATATATGATGGTCGGTCCGTTTGCGCTGAGCCACCCGTCGTTCGGCGCTCAGCGGCAGTTCTACAGCTACACAGTGATCGCGAAGAATACCATGACCGCGCCCGTCTGGGCGTTTCCCGGATACTACAGCGAGGCGAATAAGGCGGCGTGGGTCGATGCGGGGCAGGTGTGGTTCGACTGCACCAGGAACGATGGCAAGAAGGTGGCGGTTCTTCGGTGGACCGCGCCCTATGCGACAAGTGTAACTGTTCGCGCGACCTTCACCGGCAATCACATCCCCAGAGACGCGAACGACCCGGGGACGACCTCGCATGTCTACGTGCTGAAGAACAGCTCAGTAATCTGGAGCGCGCCGATCAACGGTTTCATCGGGGCGACAGCGCCCTACTACTGGCCGCAGAAAGGGACTGATCCATCTCACGCGTGCTCGCGCACGCTGGACGTGAATGCAGGAGACACAATAGACTTCGCGTGTGACTATGGCGATGCGCCGGGCCTCTATTCCTGGGACGACTGCACAGGTCTTGTTGCCACCATTACGGACGAGCTCTCCGTCGAGACCGACAAGCTCGGCGAGTTGAAATCGCATCCGGACAACGCGATCATCTTGGTGACCGCGCCGAAGGTCGTGACGGTTTCCTCTACAACGCAGATCGATGGGACATCATACATCGAGGAAGAGAACCGTGCCGCCGGCATCAAGATTGTGCTGAATCCGGGTCTGCCGGCGGTCTGGCAGGGCGACCACATATTGGTTTCCGGCAGAATGGGCACCGACTCGAACGGCGAGCGGTATCTTGGCGTCACTGCGATCAGCGGGCAGGATCAGGGCAGCGACGTCGCTCCTCTGGGCGTCGGCAACAAGAGCCTGAAGCTTGACACGGGCCTGAATATGACTGGTCTCCTGGTAAAGATCACCGGGAGGGTCACGCTGAACAACTCCGGTTTCTTGTATGTAGATGATGGCAGTGGGCTCGTCGACGACAATGCCTACGATGCGGTTGGTGTGAGAGTTGTCCTGGACGGGCTGGTCAGCCCGCCGGCGAAACTGCCTGCTGAGGGTGACTACGTAATCGTGACGGGCGTTGCGGGGCTTGCCAAAGAAGAGCAGTTGACGATGCGGGTGATTCGTCCGCGGATCGACGACGACATATCGACGGTGTCGCCGGTGGTTCCCGCTCAGATCGATCTGGTCAATACTGGCAATCCCAGCGCGACAATAGTGGTCGCCAGGGACGGTGATCCTCAGCCGCAGTCGCTGAACTGGACGTTCCCCAGAGATCCGCAGGGCGCCGGCCCGAACCCAAATGGGGTTTGGACCTATGGCGAGGAATCCGGATCGGTCGGAACGGCTCTGGCCTTGATGACCGGCGCCTGGTGGCCAACTCATGCCACTTGGAACTTCCAGTACTTCGCAAAGTCATCCGTGCTTGGCAAGAATCCGTATTCGAGCGCGCCGATCTGGAACGAAGATGCGGGCCACTTCGCCTACCTGGCGCCCGATCAGCTTGGCTTCGAACCGGGCAGGCAAATTTTCTATGGACAATCCCTGAAGAAGATCCCAGTGCTCAGGTGGACTGCTTCCAGCCCGGGGCTGTTGAGTGTCTCGGCTCTGTTCTCCGGGAATCACATTCCCGAAAATGCAGACGACCCTGGAACGACTTCGCACGTTTACGTGGTGAAAAACGGGTCCGTGTTGTGGGATGCTCCTATCAACGGATTCGTCGGGTGCACGATCAACTCCAACGGCGTCAGGACCTATCCGCAAAAGGGCCCCAATCCCTCTCAGTCTTATAACGGCTCCATCGTAGTTGCTTCAGGAGACACCATCGACTTTGCGTGCGATTATGGAAGTAGCTATGGAACCTACAACAATGACCTGACCGGCCTCACCTTGTCAATGAACCTTACCGCGGCCAATAGCATATCATGCTACGCGGCAAGTGAACTGCAGAGCCATGTCAAGAAGATCACGGGCGCTACTCTCCCAATTGTTACGGACGATGTCAACTTGCAGGGGACGAGGATTCTTGTCGGCGAGAGCGCGGCCACCGCGGCGCTCGGGCTGCACAGCAGCGACTTCGACCAGCAGGAGTATCTGATCAAGTTCATGCCGAACACGCTCGTGCTGATGGGCAGGGACGCTCAAGGGCAGACAAACCCCGGTTTCGTTGTGGACGCGACGGTCCCGTCTCCGTACGACGATATCGGGACGTGTTATGCGGTCTACGACTTCCTGGAGAGGTACTGCGGCGTGAGATGGTACCTGCCCACCGACTTCGGGCTGGTCTGTTCATCCGTAAGTACGTTGAGCGCTACAGGCACCCAAATCCGGCGTTCTCCGTCGATGAAATGCCGTTATACCGCTACGGTGTATAGGATGCCCGCGGATTTCTCTCTGGATACCTACGCCAACCCGTACCCCGACGCCAACAGCATCAGCCAGAGAGACATGCAGATGTTTGCTCTGCGGCAGCGCTTCGGAGGAGAACGCTACCACGTGAACCACTCGTTCGGAGTGTACGATGACCAGTTCGCGGCGACACATCCCGACTGGTTCGGTCAGGGCCTCGACCAGCCGGCCTACGCCAACCCCGGCTTCCAGGCGCAGGTCGTATCCGACGTTAGGAACTATTTTGATGGGAATCTTGACGAAACGCTGTGGGGGCGGATCGAGTGGGGGGCAACTCCGTGGCGATACTTCCCGAACTCCGGTGTTGTGTGGGGGGACTACTACAGCCTGGCGCCCAACGACAACTCTAACTGGGCTGTGGCCGACGCCGCTTATCTAAACAAGCCCGGTGGGCAGCAGGGCTACTGGGGCGGGTATGCGAGCGACTACGTGTGGGGTTTTGCCAACACTATTGCGGGGCAGGTGGCGCAGACCAATCCGGGCAAGTACCTCACCAACTTCTTCTACTGGGACTGGTTCGCGATTCCTTCGTTCCCGCTGCATCCGAATGTGGCGCCATCGGTGACTATGTTCACTCGTGATGGTTGGTTTTCTCAAGTGTGGAAGGACCGTTATCTCAAGCACCTCTCGACGTGGGGGTCGCAGCCGGGACGGCGCTATTATGTCTGGCTGTACTTCAATTATCCTTACTACGACGGGATGATGACGAGCCCGTCCTATCGCGCGTTCCCCGGTTTCTTTGCGCATGACATTGTCAAGCAGATGAAGCTGTTCCATCAGGCTCATGTGCGCGGGTTCCTGATAGAGCCGACCTACATCAATCCGAGCCAGAGCATGCGGCATGGTTTGTGGGAAGCTCTGGAAATGTACGTAACGTTCAAGCTGGCTGATGATCCGACACTGGACGGCAATGCGCTCATAGACGAGTTCTTCACGAAGTTCTATGGGGCGGCTGCCGCGCCGATGGAGCAGCTGTACGACGAGATTGAGGCGGTCTGGATTGACCCCGCGAACCATCTGCCCAACGGGCCGACCGGAGAAGCATTACACTGGGGATTGTTAGGCACGCAGGAACGAATGGATCACTGGGCCCAGCTGATGCAGCAGGCCAAGGCTGCCGCCGTGACGCAGATCGAGAAGGACCGCGTGGCGGCATTCGAAGGCTCGATCTTCAACTACATGGTCGCGGGAAGGCAGGCTTACCTGCAGCAGTAGAAAACAAGTTCACTTGAAGCGAGTCTTGGCAGTGAACGTCGCTGGGGGATAATGCGAACAGATGCTGGGGTAGTGTGGTTCATACGTTGGCGGAAGTTCTAGAAAAGGCACACGGAGGTAACACAAACCTTGGAATATCAAAGGCTCGCCCCGAGGTCTATCGGGCTAAAAATCAAGTGGCTTCGGGAGGAGCGAAAGTTGTCGATGAGAGAGCTTGCGGCAAGGGCTGACCTGTCAGTAAGCTACATCTCAAAAATTGAGGCCGGAAATGCGTGCCCGACTGTTATATCTTTGCAGAAACTCCTGGATGGTATGAACGTCGGCATCTATGAGTTTTTCCTCGACAGACGCGAAGAGGATCCTTCCGAGCGTATTGTCTTCAAACGTTCGGAGATGGTGATCTCCGAAGATGATGAGCACGCGTGGTACTACGCGTTTCCAAAGCACCCAGGCATCAAGATGGAGCTTAGGTATGAGGAGTATCAGCCGAACACGAAGGTCACTGAGAAGGAAAGCTACAAGAGCGACATCTGTGGAATAGTCATCGAAGGCGAACTCACATTGGACGTAGTGAACAGCGGGGCCTCTAAGGCCATGGCAGGGGATGCATTCTTCGTCAAGGCAGGAAAACTGCATGCCGCGAGAAACGAAGGTGACACGGCTCTCAAGGTCATTGCCATACTGATGTCATAGATGACCGACGCACTGACGATGTGGAGAGCGAGTGTCACACCAATCGGATCTTTGCTGCGACAGCGGAACCGCAAACTCGATCGCCGAGGGACCGGGCTGCGGCTTAAAACCAATGAACACGGCGATTGTGAGCGATTGTTGTGCTCATTTAAGTTCACTATATCGGCCAAGCGTACATGCTAGTCGATAGTATTTTGGGGATTGTTCAGGACGAGAAGGAATTCGTGGCCCCAATATTGAAAACCATACTGGTACTTTTTTAGCAAGCGCGTTCACTATATATTGCAACCGTGCACAGTGTTGCGGAGTTTTTTTGGGCCAGAGGAAGAAAGATGGACATTCACCTTATTCTTGAAATGGAATCGGTTGAGTCGTCGAACGGGATCACATTCCTGCTGCGAAACTCTATTCCACCGCAGTAATGTCAGATGGGAAGAATTGGTTATGAAATCAACTGCGCTGAGTGCAATAATGGCCTTTGTACCCGTGACGTTAATCGCCTCGGCGGCGCTGGCCGTAACCGTGCCTGCGTCTAGCTTCGATACGTA
The DNA here is from genome assembly GCA_023474015.1 of Armatimonadota bacterium. The sequence continues at coordinate 32,116 of JAMCYN010000035.1, read as the reverse complement.
TGACTTCATCAAAGGTGAGGACACTCTTGAGGCAGAGCTACTGGTCTATCCGCAGGCTGGCGGAGCCAGACTTCTATTCCAGTATGACTTTAGCAAGGGCGGGCGGTATGTACTATACAAGTATCAGGGTTTCGTTCCAAGCAGGATCGAAGGTCTGAGCTTTGAAGTGGAACTTACCAAGCCCGTGATCGTTATGCTGAGGATTGTGGACGACACGGGTCAAACTGTGACTAGGCTGATAGAATGCTTAGCGACCTCCCGTAGGCAGAAGATCACCTGGGATCTGACACCCGAATCACTCAAGGCGGACCATTGCGACGAGATTGTGGACGGAAAGTTGGCTCAGCCTATACGTGAACTGCTTATCGGAGTTGCCTATGAGGATCCAAGGAAAACCGGGACCACCAGTGCCAAGCCGTCTATGACTGAGGAGCAGCGATTGGAGATTGCGCGGGTCAAGGGTCAGTTCAAAGGCAACTGGCAGCCGCAGGAGGTAAAGAATGACGTCTGGATGGATCGCCTTGCCTTCGAAACCAGCCTTCCTGACAAGCAGATCCAGCGAGAAAGATACCTGATAAATCCAAATTTCTCGGTAACCAGCGCCACTCCCGGATTTCTCTTCTTCCCGGCGGAACCGGTCAGACTATTCTTAACGATAAGCAAGCCGCCTGAGCCCGAGCAGTTTGAGGTCAGCGGAGTTGTGGAATGTGAGCCGAAGCCGACAGCGTTCGGAAAGTCGGTGACGGCACCCACTTGCGTGCTTGGCCCTGATAACAACTACCAAGCAGAAATCACCATCCCACTTAATGAGCTTGGATACTATGAGGCACACTGGAAACTCCGCGCGGGGGAGGATTATGTGAACCTACCGACGTCCAGCCTGGCCATCATTCCGCATAATCCGCAGGATAAGCAGCGGCCGGATTCGCAATTTGGTGTCAATACTGCGTTCATTGGCGTCTGGCCAGAGGTCGTAGCTACTATGGCCAAACGTGTGGGGATTGCGTGGGTCAGAGACGGACTTCGTTTGCCGTATGGGTATCCTGATGACCCTGCATCGGGCATCGGCTCCAACGGTGAGAAACTCGCGGATCAACAGGAGTTGGTCTGGGCAGAAAAAAACAATCTCTGCTACCTTGGAATGGTCGGTGGGACCCTGGAAGGCATGGTGGAAAAAGATGGATGCTGGACGAATCCAAAGGCCGAGCGAGGGATTGAAGATTGGGTGCGCCGATACAAGGGGCGAATCAGCACAGTCGCGCTGAACAATGAGCCCTGGGGCCCTTGGGGTGAGCACTTCGGCGGAGACTGGCAAGAAGGCGGCCCTTGGATAAAGGCCTATACTGAATATAGCAAGGCCATGACTCGGGCTGTCCATCGCGCGGCCCCAAGCGTAAAGGTCCTCTGGACGGAGTTGGACATTTTTAAGTTGACGCCGATGTTTCTCAAGGCGGGCGGGCTGCCTGAACTGCAGCATATCGAACCCCACATCTATAGCCGCAGATGGCGGCGATATCCGGAAGATGACCCTTTCGTTCAATCGATGCCGGAGGTCCGTCGCTACCTGCGCGATCATGGAATGCAGGATGAGATATGGGTGACCGAGACCGGCTATACCACTTTCAAAGTCAAGTATTATTGGGGGACAACGTATTGGCCTGAGACGGAGAGCGAACAGGCTGAGAAACTGATGAGGATGATAATTATGCAACTCTACGGTGGTGCTGCCAAAGTGTTTGCGCACAACTTCATGAACATGTACTCAAACCCGTATCATCCCGAAGGCGGTTTTGGGCTTATGCGTGCCGATCAGCAACCAAAGCCGTCTGTTGTTGCTTATTCGAACCTTATCAGCTGGCTCACCGACAGTAAGTGGATCGGAAAATGTGAGGCAGGTAAGGACGTGTATGCCTACGCCTTTGTCCGGCCTGACTCAACGAATCCTGTGATTGTAGCTTGGGTCAAAGAGGGTAAGGGCACGCTTGAGCTCCCTCTACTGTCCGGCGTCAAGAAGATAAAAGTCACCAACAGCTATGGACAATCGCGCGAGATATCCGTCACCGGCAGAGAATTCACGAAAGTAGTTACGGAATCGCCGGTATATATAGAAGGGCTGGAAAGCGCGGACGTTATGCCGCGAATGAAGTTGCGGGAGTAGAACCACTGCAGAAGGTTAACGTCAGGCACGGCAAGCGCTACATATTCAAAACCCATATCAGCGAGACGCTCCTACTCCGAGAGGAGGTCGAGTGTATCGAGGCAGGAGGATTCAGAGACGGTGCCAATTCACTGCGTCAAGGAGAGGCGGTGCATATTCGGCCGCTTGGCTGTAGGGTATTTCCTGTCGGCTGTTCTAAGAAGGGAGCAGGACTGCCGGAGGCAACTCTACCGGCCTATTCATTATATTTGTCAAGAGGGTTTAAATGAGTATTGAGTATCCGAATCCCCCGCTCTATCTGATGGATTCGCGCGTGGTGGAATCCGTCAATGGTATACGCCTGGATGTGAATCAGCCTAAGAAGGCTGGTGTGGTATTGTCCCAGGAGATGCCTTGGGAGGCGTTCTATATGCAACCCCACAGCCTTGTGCACCACGACGGCGAGTATCTACTCTATTATCTCGTTTACATTGTGAACGATGGACTGAAGCGGACCGAAACCTGTCTCGCGATATCTCGGGACGGACTGCACTGGGAACGGCCTGAGTTGGGCCAGGTTGATTACGCTGGATCGAAGGCAAACAACATACTGTCAGTCGGTGGTGCGGTGAGTATCGATCCTACGGCTCCGCCGGAGCGTCGCTTTCTAATGTCAGGGCCCGACAAGCGCAGTAAGCAAGGTGATCCTAACTTTGTGTTAGATGGAATAGCATTGCACGGCTCGCCGGACGGGCGTGTCTGGACGCAGTTGACCCCGGCTTTGAGTCCGTTCACACACGACTCAACGAACCAAGTCTTCTACGATGCGGCGAAGGGCAAGTATGTGGCATATGTCCGTGCCTGTCCTCCGGGCCTGGGGCGTTCAGTCGGCTATTATGAGGCGGAAAACGTGTTCGAGCCATGGCCAATCAGGCCGGCATCAACGAATGCGCCCAGCAGCTACACGACTCCCTATGGGCCAGTTGAGCACTATTACGTCATAGACGAGTTGCCAATCGCGATATCTTGGAGAACTGGAATGGAGCCGTATAACCCCGGCGTCGTGCCTAATGAGGGGATGTATCTGGCCTTCCCGGACGTGTTCCGTATCTTTCCTGGGCCACACCACCCGGACAAAGAGAGGTTTCCGGATTCGGAGCTGTACAAATGGTTCAACGATGGATTGGTGGCTCCCAGGCTTTATATTAGTGAGGACGGCGTGTCATTCAGGCCGGTTGGTGAGGCTCCATATATCGATCTGGGATTCGGCGATGAACTGGATTCTCAGCAGGTGCGAATGGCTACGGGGATGATCAGGCACGGCGACGAGGTCTGGCAGTATTACTCAGGGCACCAGACGGGTCATACGCTGGCGCGGGGTGAAAGGCCGCGCAAGGCCTGTGGGGTAATGCGCGCGATCCAACGAAAGGACGGCTTTGCCGGTATGAAGGCCGGGGTCGACGGTGGCGATATCGTTACTTCGCCGATCAAGTGTGTAGGGGAGCATTTAGAGGTGAACTACGCCGCTGGAGCATGGGGCGAAGTAATGGTGGAGTTGCTGGATGCCGCAGGCAGTCCGGTCACAGGTTATATGCTTTCGGATTCTGCGGCGCTTGTTGGAAATTCGGTGTATGAGCGGGTGCAGTGGGCGGACAGGAAGACATTATCTGCATTCATGGGAGATGAGGTTCGTTTGCGATTCCGGCTTACAAATGCAAGTCTCTTCTCATTCAGGTTTGCGAACCATGAATAAGATAGCCGCGGATTTCTTTGTGTCGAATAGCGGCAACGACGTGTGGTCCGGCAGGCTTCCTGAGCCAGACACAGCCGGCACGGATGGTCCGTTCGCCACAGTGACAAGGGCGCGGGATGCGGTGCGCGAACAGAAGATGTCCGGGGCTACGGTATGGATTCGTGGCGGAAGATATCCGATCTCGGAACCGATCTGCTTCGGGCCCGACGATTCGTCGTCTGTGACTTACGTGGCCTATCCGGGCGAGGAGCCCATCATTGATGGCGGAAGACGAATAGAGGGATGGACCATTCAGAAGCTGGGCGCGTTGCACGTCTGGGTTGCGGACATACCGGAGGTGGCTCAGGGTAAGTGGTATTTCCGCGAGCTGTTTGTAAATGGCGAGAGACGCAGCAGAGCTCGGTTTCCAAAAGAAGGGTTCTACCGCATAGAGAGCGTTCCAGGCATCGACCTTTCGGCTGCGCTGTTCGAAGGGAGCGATGCTTTCAAGTGCGCTCCAGGAGACATTCGGAACTGGCACAATCTTAAGGATGTTGAGATTGTTGCGCTTCATTGGTGGGTCGAGGAGCGGATGCCGATCGAGTCATTTGATGAGGTTGCGCGGCTTGTAAAATCTTCTCGCAGGAGCATTTTTGCGCTCAAGGATGACCAGTGCAGAGAGTATGCGAGATACTATGTCGAAAACGTCTTTGAAGCCCTGTCCGAGCCTGGGGAGTGGTATCTCGACCGCTCATCCGGGAAGCTTTTCTACGTTCCGCTGCCGGAGGAAGACGCAGAAACGACGGAGGTCTTTGCTCCGCGGATCACGGAATTCCTGAAGATCGTCGGGCATCCAGACGAGGAGAAGTACGTCGAAAATTTGCGTTTTGATGGGTTGACCTTTCGGCACGCGGACTGGGTTCAGCCATCCGGAGGTTCCGGGGTGCCAGAAGATACAACACTTCCAAATGTCGAATATGCGGCAGCTGCGCAGGCTGCCGCAAACGTGCCAGGCGCTATCTACCTAAATGGTGCTAGCGAATGTACGATAGAGAACTGCAGGATCGAGCACTTTGGATGGTATGGAATTGAGCTTGCTGAGGGATGCACAAACAATCACATAATCAGAAATAACATTTGGGACGGCGGCGCGGGTGGCGTCAAGATGAACGGCTCCGACGCGGACGGATCGGCCAGGGAGAGGACAGGAAATAACAGGGTTACGGACAACCATATCCATTCATGTGGAAGAGTGTTTCACAGCGCCATCGGCATTATGTCTATGCACTCGTTCGGCAATCAGATCGCCCACAACCACATCCACGACATCTATTATAGTGGCATTTCCTGCGGCTGGGTGTGGGCCTATGAGGAAAGCGTTTCTAAGAATAACCGGATAGAGAAGAACCATATCCACGACATTGGACACGGGCTTCTCTCAGATATGGGGGGCATCTACACATTAGGTGTGCAGCCGGGAACGGTGCTTTCAGGGAACCTGATTCACGATATAGAAGCGCGAAACTACGGGGGTTGGGCGATATACCTGGACCAGTCCAGCTCGCATATGCTGATTCGGGACAACATCTGTTACAATGCCAGCAGCCTGATCTACCATCAGAACTCAGTGAGATCGAACGTTGTGCGAAACAACATCTTCGCTTTCGGATCTTTGGGCCTGGTTGGGTTTGGAACCGGAGACGTGAAAGAAGGAGATGAGATCGGCGACTTTCTCACACTGCAAAAGAACATACTTATTACAGAGGGTCAGCCGGTGATAATGTGCTTCGGTGAAGAAATGCTCGAAGAGCGGGGACTTTTCTCCGACCTGAACCTGCTCTGGGACGTATCAAATCAGCCACTAGTGAGAGGTTATATGGACTCAGCCACTTTCCACGATCGCTGGCGTGTAGGGACACCCATTCTGCAGGAGGAATGGAACCGAATGGGATATGATCGGCACTCAATAGTTGCGGATCCGGGTTTCAAGAACCTTGCGCAGTTCGACTTTACGTTGCAGGAAACCTCGGCTGCACTGATATTGGGTTTTCGCCCAATTGATATGTCAGATGTGGGCCCGCGTCCGAGGGATAAACGATGATCTGCTTCTTGAACGCACCGAGTTCGCGCACATCACGCCAGAATGAAAGGAAAGAGTACTTATGCATGTGATGAATTGCGAACAGACCCCCGTCGGAGTACTGGAGCACGGAATCGGGTTCAACTGGTACGATGGTTACCGCCAAAGTGAGTCGGACGGACTACCTACATATCCGGACCTCAAAGACGAAGCCGGTTGGCAGGCCATGCTGGATGGGCTCGACGACTTGAACCCCGGGCTGATTCGCTTTGGTTTACCGCCTGATCCATGTGTGGGAGATGCGCCCGGGACAATCGAGACCGGCAATAACCACCTGCAGAGATTGGAGCGTATAGCCAGATGGGCCGAAGCGAGGAGGTGTAACATCCTCTTGGACCCATTCTGCATTCCGAAGCGTTACCAGTTTCAGGAAACTCCGGGACTGCAAGCTAAGTACAAATGGCTTCATATGGCCGCGGAGAATAACAGGGCTTATGCGCGGGAGTTCGTTGTTCCGCTCCTTAAGCACGTAGTCGAGGAACGTGGACTGAGCGCTGTCAAGCTGTTTAATCCGCACAACGAGCCGCTGGTCAACGGTCCTTACACGACGCCCGAAGATGGGCCGGATGC
>JAMCYN010000035.1:0-24876 GCA_023474015.1 Armatimonadota bacterium | reverse complement strand
GGAAATGTAGTCCTCTTCGTGGTAAATGATGCCCTTGTCGATTCGAAACTCGTCCGGTTCGCCCTACCCGAAAGTTGGGCAGGCAGGACGTTCTCAAAGTATGTCAAAGATGACATGAGACTGGGAGACCGTGGGGACGAAATCACAGCGGATCATAGTGATGGAAGGGCTATCATTGAGGACCGCTTGATGCCTATGTCGCTGACCGTTTATGTGGAGTCAGGGGGATAATAGTATGCTATACGGGGCAAATGAACAACCACTTTTGGTGATGTGGATAGGCAGCTTCTTCGAACCGGAGTACAGCAGCAAAGACGCTGTGCGAAGAGCCCTCGTTGAGATGAAGAGCCTCGGCTTCAATACATTCTGCCTGGATTCGAAGCAGTCGGAGGATTTCAAGATTCGTTTCGATACCGGGGAAAGCAGCAAGTTCGTCTCTATGCAAGAGTATACTATGGAAGTGGGCAGAGAGATAGGCATTGGGCACATGTTCTTGGCACTCTATTCATGCGGTGACAACCTCTACTGGGCAGGGCTAAGAGACTCTCCTCCAATCTACGGCGAGGAGGCGATCGGACCGAACGGTGAGGGGATGCGGACATACAAGTATTGGTCTCCCAAAGCTCAGGATTCGATGGTGGAACACTGCTCCGGGCTTTTGAAAACCTACAGGTGCAACCACACGACCGTTGACGGCTTCGCAGACGGGTGCGGATTACCAATTGTGACCATGTGGGATCCGTGTCTCAGGCCCAGCTTCGATCAGGAGGGGCGGTCAAGATATATTGCTTGGCTCGCAGAGAAGTATGATGGCATCTATGCACTAAATGCTAGGTATGGCACAACTGCTGCCGACTTTGCCGACTTGAAGCCGGAAGATTATTGGTACAAGCCTGAATCCATTGATATGTTCTGCCAGGCGTCCCCAGGGGAGGGAGATTTTGAAGACGAGACTCCGGATCTCGCGAAATGGATAGACAACCAGCTCTGGCGAGTAGAGGAAACCACACAGTATTTCAAGGATATGCAGTCAAAGTCCGCTAACCGGGACATTCCAGTCTACCTGATGCCCTGTCTACAGCAGTGGAAAATATTTCTAAATGATTATGGAGTAGACACCAGCACGGCCCACAGAGCGTTGGATCCGTGGAAGATAGGGCAGCACGTTGACTCCGTCTTCTTCTGCACGTTGCCTGCTGATTGTCACTCCCGGCCCAATGCCTATGTCGTTTCCGCGGAAACGAGCATAGCCCGGAGTGCGAACGACGGGCGGGATTTCGTGCAGGGCTTATGCATCATCCGGTATGCGCAGGAGGATATATTCAAGCACGTCTCTCCCGCTGAGACCGTCGCCGCTGCGGCAGCGAACGGTGCCAAGGGTATCTGGATTTACGGCTATAACGGAGTTGACGATGGCGGGGTGTTCTCAAAGCAGCCTGCGGCGTTCAAGGACTCCCTCCGGGTTGGGCTGGAGTGGTTCAAGGCAGTGGTTCCACAGTTGGATCAGCCGCGTACGAAGGAAATCGCCATTCTCTTTCCCCTGGCGATGTCTATACTTGAGCCTGCCGGACCAGGTACCAGACAGGCGGATCACCGGCAGGACTTTCTCGGCTGGTACCAGTATCTGTGCAATCTCGGATACATGGTAGACATAGTTCACCCCGAGCAGGTGAAGAATGGCGCACTTCGGGACTATGCCGCACTCGTGATTCCGATCGATACGTGCTACAAACATCTCCCGGACGAGGGCTTGGAAGCCGCGATAGCCGCGTGGATCAATAGTGGCGGCGCTGTCGTTCATGGTGCAAACTGCGATGTCGTAAGCCGGATTAAACCCGTTGAACGAAGGATGGACGATATCGAGTACGTCAGTTGGGAGCCAAACATCGTGCCCGACGCGATTGAACAACTCACATACTTCCAATCCGAAGATCACGTGGCTCTCTATGAAAGTGGCAGGGTTGCGATCGCATGCGCGAGTATGGGCGAGGGTTATCTGTACTCATGCGGCTTCGATCCCGGGTACGGCTATGTTAAGAAGCACGTCACTGGAGTTCCGTGCAAATATGGTGTGAGCGAGATGTATGCGCTTATGAGTCTTGACCCGGCACAGAGTCCAATCGCGGATATACTGGGGCGGCATCTGAAACCACGGTACTGCGGGGTCACGGGCGTTGAGTATGCGGAGTTTGGAGATCGGGTGATCGTGATTAACCATAATCCATATCCTTGCGCCATTTCGGAGATCGACTACGACGAAGCCATCTGGCAGTACGAGACGCGCGATGACTTCTTGCTTCCTCACTCGGCAGCAATGTTGAGGAGAAAAATGCGATGACGTCCAGCCGACCACAGCGTGTCCCCGGACGCGAGATTCGAGAACTTCAAGTCTATGATCCAACTCTTGAAAGAGCGAGGGAATAAAGTTTGGCACAAGCATTTCTAAAAATTCTTGACAGCAAGCAGGAAGAGAGCATCGACCAGGCGGTGATGACCATCCTATCGGAGATTGGGATGGAGGTGGCGAGCGCTGAAGTCCGGAACATCCTCGCTAAAGCTGGCTGTGTATGTGACGGCAGCCATGTGTATTTTCCGACCGCGTTGGTTCGGGAGCGCGTATCCTCCATCCCTAAGACGTTCGATGTGCACGGGTTCGACGAAACCAGGAGCATCCGCATTGGGGACGGCAGGAGCCATATCCAGCCGATGATTGGAAGACGTCTTATTTTGGATGCCGACGGCAAGCGCCGCTCGACCAACCTGCGCGACGTGGGAAGAATCGTCGCCGTGTGCGATTACTTGGAGCACTACGACATCCTCCATGGCGGTGCGGTGATGCCGCAGATCGCGGATGTGCCGGTCGGAATGGCGCACGTGGCGGGGTTTGTGCAGACGCTCAGGCATACCGGAAAGCCGTTCAAAGGGAGTTGCCGGGGTCGGCAGGTTGCCCAAGACTGCCTGAGGATGGCCGAATCAATCGTGTCCGCTACCGGCCACCGACTTACGCTGCACACAACATGCAACCTTGTTTCTCCGCTTCAGATGGCCGCCGATATGGCAGAGGGTGCGCTGGAATACATCCGCGCGGGACTTCCGGTCGATTTCGCGTCAGAGCCGCAGCTAGGGGCCACTTCTCCGGTTACGCTCGCAGGTACCATTGCCCAGGGAATGGCGGAGTGTCTGGCGGGCGTGGTCCTTTCACAAACCGCGAATCCGGGTTGTCCAGTTTTCGTTGGCACGGTCGCCGCGGCCATGGACATGCGATATACGACGATTGCTCTCGGCGGCATCGAAGGCGCTCTCGTGAACGCCGCGCACGCACAAATGGCTGCCTACTACGGCGTGCCTTCGCGCGGCACGGGGTCGAACACGAATTCCAAGAAGCTCGATTTTCAGGCCGGTTACGAGAAGATGATGACGCTTCTCATTCCAATACTCGCGGGAATCGACATGCTCTTCTATCCCGGCACGCTGGAGCACGCCGAGACCGTCAGTCTCGAGAGCCTGGTGCTTGACCACGATCTGTGTGCGATCTCACTGCGCGCTCAGGAGGGCATGCGGATCACGCCCGATCTGCTCTCAATAGACCTGGTCCGTCAGGCGGGGCCGGGTGGCGCGTTCCTGGGCTTCCCTCAGACGGCGCGGGAGCTCTTTTCGGAGCACTTGATCAAGGGACTTTGGGACCGCCGCCGCCGCAGCGACTGGGAGGCAGTCGGGAGCCCGACTAGCGAAACTGTCGCCGCGGCTGAAGTCGAGCATATACTCGCGCAGCCATCCCGCTCGCTGCCAAGCGACGTGGAGAACGCGCTTGCGGAGGTCGTCAAGGATATCGCGGATAGAGAACGTGCGCCGGAGACAATAGAGCAGCTTTGGCCGGATGGGGTACGGAGCTGAGGTTGCGGAGGATAGACATGAATGCACCATCGTTCCACGAAGTTATGAACCGGTTCGAGCGGGGAGAGAGCATGGATGAGCAGGCGTTTGACATGCGCCTGTTTCAGGTCGCGGAGCGCATGAAAGCGAAATACGACATCCGCTACAATCCGGAGAACCCGGTGCCTTCGGATGAGGCACTCGCCGACCGATGCTTCGCCGCCGCTCGGGAGCTTTATTCTGAGGTCGGCACCTATTGTCTCGACACTCGTACTGTGGCACGCTTCACGCTGGACGAGATGGATGCTGCATTTGCAGAGGCCCCGGCAGCCTCAGTATGGGGAGACGGCGACGACAAGTTCATCATTCGCCATAGATCGGTTGGCGGAGATGTTCCCGTGTTCGTCTGGGGCGGACTGCAGACACTTCTCTTCAGCGACGAAGAGACCGGATTGCGTGTCTACCGCGCTTGCTGCCGGTGTCCCGCGGTGGGCGGAGTCGTTGGTGGGATCACCCCGACCATTGAGGGCGACTCCAAAGTGAAGGCGGACTCGCCGGAGGAGGTTTTTCCATACCGCAGGAGCGCGGAACTTCTCCGAATTGCCGCGGCCGAGGCCGGGCGTCCGGGCATGCCCGTAATAAACGGTGCACCGAAGGCGACTGCTCACATTGCCATGTATGCAGGGAGCGAAGCATTACGGCCGACCGATGGAATCGGGACGGGAGGAGTTCCTGAACTGAAGACCACCTTCGATCGTCTCAAGCGTGTGTCATTCGCCCTTGCCACGGGGACGCGGATATCGGCGGGGCTCGGCGCGATGATCGGCGGGTTCTCGGGTTCAGTGGAAGGTGCGGCAATAGTCGGGGCGGCGGGTGCGTTTCAATCGCGCCTTATGAACCGCGCGGAGGTCGTCCTTATTACCGCCACACCTATCCAAACGCAAAGCCGCTCCACGCGGAACGGGATATGGGTGAGCGCGCTTGCCATGCAGGCATTGAGCCGCAATACCCATCTGATCCTGGCAGGAGCGCACGGCGATCATCCGTCGGCAGGGCCGGGGACGGAGCAGTATTTCTACGAGACCGCGGCGGGATCAATTGCAGGTGCGGTCTCGGGAGGCCACAGTTGGGGCGCAACTCGGAAGTTCAAGATCGGTCAGACGACAGATTACGGCACCCCGCTGGAATCGGAGTTCCTTGGGCGCATCTGCCACGCCTCTGAAGGGATGGACACCGGCCTCGCCAACAAAGTCGTTGTAGAACTTCTGTCGCGCTATGAGGACAACCTGGCTGATCCTCCCGCAGGAGGCACGCTTCACGATCTGTACGACCTTGATTCCGAACGCCCGCTGCCCGCGTACGAGCAGGTGTTCAACAAAGTGGCATCACAGTTACGTGCAATGGGGGTGCCATTTCAGGACTATTCTGTCTGATATGGGCCAAAGCAATTGATATGGAGGAAGATATAAAATGGACGAACGGTACGCGCAGTTACGCGCTGTTATCTTAGGGCTTGATGTCTCCGGATCTGAGAGCCAGGCAAAACGGATTCTGGCAGAGGGTGGCGACGCGCGCGATGTCATCGATAGATTGATCAAGCCCACAGCCGATGAGATCGGAGACAAATTTGACCGTGGAGAGTTCTTCCTGCCGCACTTGATGCTGGCTGGGAACGCTCTGGAGTCTGCAATGAACGTGCTCCTTGCGGCACTGCCCGTAGGTGAGGGCATGGTTCAGCACTCGGTGGTGGTAGGCACTGTGAAAGGTGACATCCACACAATCGGGAAGAACATCGTTGCGATGATGCTCCGCACGGGCGGTTTCACGGTACACGATCTCGGCGTGGACATAGACGCGCAGACGTTCGTTCGTGAGGCGATTGCTCATAGCGCCGATATTATTGCCCTGTCCTCGCTTCTCACGACGACACTTCCCTACCAAAAAGATGTTATTCAGGAACTGAAGACACAGGGTGTTCGCGACAAGTTCAAGGTGATTATCGGCGGCGGGCCCGCGACACCGGAATGGGCACAGGAGATTGAGGCGGACGCCTACGGCAAAGATGCCGCCGAAGCACTCGTGGAGGCCAAGCGCCTGGTCGGACTGGGGGGGGTGTGATGGACCAAGAGATCGTCTATCTGACTGCGCAGGAGGTCGACTCTGCTGGAGCGAACATGGCTCTTGCCATAGACTGCGTCGAGGAGACACTCTCGCTTCACGAACGGAACCAGGTCAAGCTGCCGTCGAAGGTCATCCTCGACATGGACGAGCGGAGGCATGGGCGCATCAACGCAATGCCCGCTTATGTCGGCGGGAAAGTGCACATGTGCGGGTTAAAGTGGATCGCCGGGTTTCCGAATAATCCCTCCCGGTACGGGCTGCCGCGCGCGAATGCGCTGATCGTCCTGAACGACCCGGAGACGGGGATACCGCTTGCAATTATGGAGGGCACGCGGATCAGCGCACTACGCACGGGTGCTGTGACTGGAGTCGGAGCAAAGTATCTTGCCCGACCGGACTCAAGAAGTCTCGGGCTTATAGGGGCGGGCGTGCAATCATTTACCCAACTCGACGCGCTACGGCACATTCTTCCGGGAATCGACGAGGTGAGGGTTTTCGACATCCGCGGGGAGGCGGCGGAATCATTTGTCAGCCGCTGCGACGGCCTTTCGGCCAGGGCGGCAGAGACTCCAGAGGATGCCGTTCGAGGAGCCGATCTGATCGTCACCGCCACGGTCGCCGATGAGCCGATTGTCAAAGCCGATTGGCTCAAACCCGGCAGTTTCTTTGCTCACGTCGGTTCCTATCAGGAAGAAGAAGAAGCGGTGATACTGCAAGCAGACAAGGTGGTCGTTGACATCTGGGAAGAGGTATTGCACCGGGGCACGCCGCTCCTTGCGCAGATGTTCGGCGAAGGTAAGATCGACGCGTCCCGTATCCATGCGAACATAGGCGAGATCATCAACGGCGATAAACCTGGGCGGGAGACTGCCGATGAGCGCGTCTTCTACAGTCCGCTGGGACTTGGGAGTGAGGATGTGGCGGTTGCGGCGGAGGTATATCGGCGCGCAATTCAGATGAACCTGGGTAGACGGCTACCATTCGGAGGTCAGGCATTTTGAGCAGACTATTTGACGCTTATCGAGCATTCCACGAGCAAGGGTTCATCCCCATATTTGTCGGCAGCGGACTGGACTCGAAGATGCTGGTTGAAGCTTGCATCAAGGCTGGCATGAAGGGGATCGAGTACACACTGAGGCGGCCTGATGCGCACGAGATGATTCCATGGATTCGTGAGAACTATCCCGACCTTTTCCTGCTGGCCGGCAGCACACTCGATGATGATAATATTCTTGCTAGGGCGAAGAAAAAGTATCCGCAGCTTCTGACTATCGCCGAACTGGACGCTATGGGTGTAGACGGGTTTGTCTCGATGATCGGCTGGAGCCTGGAAAGCATCAAGAAATACTCTTCGACTAGGATCATAGCCCCTACGGCCATGACCGTGACGGAGGCGTTTCAGCAGATGGGAGCGGGGGCGCACCTGGTCAAAATGCTCGGATCGGATATTCCACTGATCAAGCGATGCCGAGCAGATGCGGCCTTCGGATACTGCCCAATTTTGGTAACGGGTGGTCAGACACCCGAGCGTATTCCGGAGACTATCGCTGCTGGTGCAGTGCTCGTCGGGAGCGGCTTTGACCTCATTTTGAATGGCATGTCCCCGAATGTAAGCTGCGAAGAGGTTGCCAACGTGCTCAGAATGCATCTCGACGTGACGAATGAGGCCAGAGCGAAGTACTGGCCGGATATGGCGGGGGTCGGCAGCGATAGGGAGGCGTGGCTGAACTCGCTGCCTCATTACCATCCATTTTCGTAAGCTGCTGACAAATCATGCACGAAGTCTTCGGCTTCCGCGCTTATGTATGAAAATGCGGGGTCTGCGACCCCGGCTTGGGCCATATTCGGAACCGAAGCAACTTGCGGCAGATTTCTGATCATTTCCAAGTTGTTGCGCGCATTGCTGTTAATCCTGGGGCACCTTCAACGTCCGGCATGTGGAATGGCCGTTGCTCGAACCGCGGGGCTACCTTGTCCTGCAACTCATGCATAAACCCAGAGTAGGAAGTAAGTGATGGTATTGTCTAGTAGTATAAAGAGAATAGTGTTCGTCGCGCTGCTGTGCGGCTTGCCATGCTCCCAGTCGTGGTGTAAGAAGGTTGAGGTCAAAGTGAACGGCCTGCCTAGGTTCATGGACCAGGACCCGCGGAACAAGGCTGAGGCAGCGGTCTTTCAGCGCTTCGTTGAACTCCATCCCGATATCAGACTGAAGAGCACGACCGGTCTCAGGATCGAGGGAAGCGACCAGGATATGGTCACCTTGATGCAGATTGCGGGCGATATTGCTCCGGATATTCTGGGCGTTGGCTTTCGCTCATCTGACACGTACATCAGAAAGGGTTTCTTGCAGCCGCTGGACGATTACGTTGCCAAGCTTGATCGGAGGGATCTCGCAAGGCGGGTGCCTCCCGCAGTTCGGGATGTCTGTTATCGCGAGGGGCCGGATGGCAAGAAGCACTGGTATCTGCTGCCGACCGCGAGAATGGTCCGTGTGCTCGTCTACCGTTTCGATCATTTTGCCAAGGCAGGAATAAATCCCAATTGCCCGCCTCGCACGTGGAGCGAGTTTGAGGATTACTGCAAGAAGCTCTCAAGGCCGGACCAGGGTCGATTCGGTATGGTTTTCTCGAAGGGCGCCAGCACTGCCTACGACTTTGCGAACCTTGTATGGTCGCGGGGCGGAGATATTGTGGCGAAGAACAAGCAGGGTGACTGGGAGCCTCGATTCAACACCCCGGAAATGGTAGATGCGCTGTACTTCTACGTGAGGCTGAATGCCATCCGTTGGCGTGGCCGAGATGGGAAGATATATCGCGGAGTGGCAACTCGGGATCCGGCTCCGGGTCTCTACCGGCCAGGACATCCTTACGCAATGACGTTTCTGATGCTGGGTGATAGGTTAAATGAGCTTCAGTTCGATAATTCCCTCGGATTCGGCCCAGTTCCTCATCCCGATAAGTTCGGCAAGAGTTCTGCTGAGATTAACTGCAGCCTGCTTGGAATATTCTCAAAAGTGAGATCCCCGGAAGTCGTTAAGGCTGCATTCGAATACATGGCTTTCTTGGATAGCGATGAGGCAAATCGAATCCGTACAAAAGTTTACGTTCAGACTGGCTACGGCAGGTATGCGAATCCCGAATTGCTTGAGAAATATGGCTACAAGAGCTACCTCAGAGGGATCAACACGGATTGGGTGAAGGTCTATAGAAAAGCGCTGATGGACGGGAAACCTGAACCGTATGGCAAGAACTGCCAGGTCGTCTATCGCGAGCTGTCGAAGCCGATTGAGCAGGCGCTGAACGATAAAGTTGTGCTGGCAGCTCTCGACCGCGGCGATGAGCAGGGAGTCAAGAGGCGACTGAAGGTGATTCTCAATGGGGCACAGGCTGAAACGGCGCAGAGGATGTTCGGAATCCTGCCGCCTGCTGTCGAAAGGGCGAGGAAGATACTCACCCTGGCCTTTCTATGTCTCGTCTCGCTGGGGTTCGGAGTCGCTTGCTCTTATTTGATGAGATCTTTCAGGCAGAATGCTCCCTCACAGGTACCCGGCCACAAGAAGTCGCTCATGGCTTATTTCCTGCTCTTTCCGGCGGTGGGAACCGTAATTCTCTGGCAGTATTATCCGCTGGTCAGGGGGACGATCATTGCCTTTCAGGATTACAGCGTGGTTGGAGTTTCGCCCTTCTGTGGCGTGCAGAACTTCTCAGAAGTTCTGTTCGACCCGAGCTTCTGGCATTCGATGTACGTGACTGTGCTTTACACGGGATTATACATGATGTTTGGGTTCTTATCGCCGATAGTTCTGGCTCTGCTGCTTTCCGAAGTGCCGAGTGGGAAGATGCTGTATCGGACCATATTCTACCTTCCGGCGGTGCTAAGCGGTCTTGTCGTCACATTTCTGTGGAAGAGTTTCTATGGGCCAGCAGGAATGTTGAATACGCTCCTCGGGCACATTGGTGTCAACATGACATCGAGCTGGCTGGATTCGCCTACGCTTGCTATGGTGGCGGTCTTGCTTCCCGTGGTATGGGCGGGTATGGGTCCGGGGTGTCTTATCTACCTCGCAGCGTTCAAGACAATCCCCGACGAGTTCTATGAGGCGGCAGAAGTTGACGGTGCGGGAATGCGGCGGAAGATTTGGAATATTACGCTTCCCTCGATCAGGATGCTTATCAGGATCAACGCAGTCGGTGCGTTCATCGGCGCGTTTCTGTCAAGCGAGATGATATTCGCGATGACCGCGGGCGGGCCGTACACTCCGTACGGAACTACTGAGGTCGTCGGACTGCAGCTCTTCTATACGGCGTTTGCTTACCTTAAGTTTGGAGTTGCGAATGCGATGGCGTGGGTTCTCGGCTTCATGCTGATCGGATTCACGATGTTCCAGCTCAAGAACCTCAGCAACGTTGAGTTCAAGGGGGGGAGGTAAGCGTCCAATGGCGATAATACCTGCAATAGGTAGAAAGACTCTCAAGATTAGGATCGTAATCCTGCTGATCCACGTCATCTTGATTATCGGCAGTATATCGATGATCTACCCGTTTCTTATGATGCTCTCCGGCAGCATGAAGGGTGAATCCGATATTCAATACATGGATGCCGTCCCGCAGGTGTTCTATTCCGAGCCGATACAGTTTGCCAGGTTTCTGGAAAATCGGTATGGCAGTCTGCAATTGGTGTCCGCGGCATACGGCAGGAGCCTGTCTGCATTCTCGGATGCCACCATTCCTAAACAGGAGAATGAGGAGCTTGATGGTTTTCGTCAGTTCATCAGGGACGAGATGAGCAGTATGCCTGATTACTTCTACGTGGTCGACAGCTACCCCATGGTGAGTTACTATGTCTACCCACGGAACCTGCGCCGGTTCAGAGATGAGTTGAGAGCCAAGTGCAGTACCATAGGCCAATTCAACCGCCGGTATCATGTGACCCTTTCGAACTGGAACGACTTCTATGGAGTCCAGGATTCCGTATCTGTGCGAGAGTTCTACTACGAGAATGACATTCTGACCGAAACTTATCTGAAGTTCAAGAGAAGATCGGATACAAGAGACAAGGTGCTGGTCAACGTGGATGGTCTCTTTTGGAACGTGCAGCAGGAGTTTCCACGGGTTGTGAGTGGTGAGATCAAACCGGTCCCGATTCTGGATGAGAAACAACCGAAGGGACCTGCGGGGGATGTTTGGGCAGAGTTCGTCAAGCAGCGTCTGAACATCGCGTTCATCCGGTTCGATGTCGAGGGGCTGACGCTATTGAGAAAGCATCTGTCCGGGATGTACGGCGGAAGCATCCGTGAGATGAATCGAGTGAACGGCACCCAATACACGTCTTTCGATGAAATCAATGCCGATTTTGACGAATTGCGCAATACTGCATTCTTTGCGCTATGCAATGAGTTCGTGATGAATGCATGCCCTGCCAAGCACTTGCGGGTGGACACGCCGTGTACTAGATATCGCAGGTACATGGCGTCAGCTACTGCCACAATGCCCTGCGTGGAGTATGATTACAGGGTTTTTAGAGATACAAAAAAGAGCTTTCTCTTCGAGATTATCACGAGGAACTACCGCAACGTCGTGAACTACCTTGTGGTGTACGGACGCGCGATATTCAACACGGTAGTTCTTATCAGCCTCAGCATTTTGGCGGCGCTGCTGGTAAATCCTATCGCGGCGTATGCACTATCTAGGTTCAAACTGAAGTCGACGTACACAATCCTGATGTTCTTTCTCGCCACTATGGCATTTCCAGGAGCGGTTACGATGATTCCAAATTTCCTGCTCCTTAAGCAGTTGCACCTCATGAACACATATTGGGCGCTGATTCTCCCCGGTCTCGCTAATGGCTACATGATCTTTATCCTGAAGGGGTTCTTCGACAGTATCCCAAAGGAGGTCTACGAGTCAGCTATGATAGACGGTGCAAGCGAGTGGACGATGTTCTGGCGCTTTACTATGGCGCTATCGAAGCCCATTCTGGCCTTGATCACGCTTGGGGCCTTCACGAGCGCCTACGCAGCATTTATGTTTGCCTTGGTGATCTGCCCTGATGAGAAGATGTGGACTCTGATGGTGTGGCTATATCAACTCCAGCAGCAGGCGCATCAGTCGGTGATCTATGCGGCGCTGGTGATCGCCGCGATTCCGACTCTTCTGGTGTTCATCCTCGCGCAGAATACGATCATGAAAGGAATTGTGATACCAGTTGAAAAGTAGTTCAGTGACGAAGATGACATCAAGAGAGAGAGTGAACGCCGCGATAAGATTTCAGGAGCCGGACAGGGTTCCCATAGACCTCGGCGGCACGTGGTACAGCGGTGTGCACGCCTCGACTTACGCCCGCCTGAAAGAGTTCCTGGGGATAAGCGGAGGATCCTGCCGTGTGATCGACGTCGGCCAAATGCTGGCCGAGGTGGAGTTGCCAGTCGTTGAAAGGCTCCGCTGCGATGTGGTTGCCCTGAATTCTCTGGAATCCCAGTATGGGATAAGAAATGCGGACTGGAAGCGCTGGCGGTTTTGGGATGGGACCGATATGGAGGTCCCGGGAGCGTTCAATGTCATACAGGACGAGTCGGGTGATTCTCTTCTGGTCCTTGGTGGCCAAGGCAGCCAACCTGTGGCAAGGATGCCGAAGAACGGCTATTACTTCGACTGCATCGAGCCGGAGTCTTTCTACGGTGAGATGCCCAAGCCCGATCCTGAGGACGTCCGGAAATGCTGGCCGGTTTTCACCAATGAGGAACTGGAGGAACTGCGAACCAGAGCGAAGTTTCTCTATGAAGAGACTGACTATGCTTTAGTAGGAGGCTTTGGGCGTGGTGGTATGTATGGTGTAGGAGGGATGACAGGTTGGTTCGTGACGATGCTCGAGGATCCTCAATATGTACACGACATCCACGGCCTGGAGATGGAGATTGCTTTAGAGAACCTCAGGCTTTACCTCGATGCGGTAGGCGATTACATCTCAGTCATTGTTACTGTCTCTTATGACTTCGGCACGCAGAAGGGCGAGATTATGTCGCCGGACTGCCTCCGTGAGTTTTATGCTCCGTATCATAAGAGTCTGAATGACTACGTGCACAGTCATTCCGATATCAAGACGTTCTGCCATTCTTGCGGGTCGATTTACAATATCATCGACGACTTGATTGATGCCGGAGTCGATATTCTGAACCCCGTGCAGTGCTCGGCGCTGAACATGGAACCGGAGCGACTAAAGGAGAAATTCGGGGGGCGGATCGTGTTCTGGGGCGGCGGTATCGACACCCAGCATACGCTTCCTTTCGGAACGCCAGATGAAGTCCGGCGCCAAGCTGAGGAAAGGGTGCTTACGTTTGCACCGGGCGGCGGATTCATCTTCACCACAGTCCACAATATCCAGTGCAACACTCCGTGCGAGAACATTGTTGCGGCTTACGAGACAGCCGCAGGTATTTCGTTACAGATCAGATGAGGAGTTCGATCAGATGAGAGATTTTAGCGTACGCACCAGAAGCGGGGTAGGGCCGATTGAAGCAGGCCGTGGTTTAGTTCACACCGATACAATCATCGCGACGACTGATGATGAGTTAATCGCTGATGCCGGTGCTCAGATAGAGTTCATTGTGGGTGGAAAGACCACTCGCGGCAGCATTTCTGATCTTGGCTTATCAGCGGGTGAATATGATGCTGAGTTGCGAATGGACGCCAAATCCATATCGGTGAAACTCATTCTTGTTGATCCGTCACTTTTATGCAGGCGCTTTGGCGCTCGTTATGGATCGCTGGGATATGACCTGCCGGTAATCATGGGAAAGGATGCAACTGCGCCTTGGGAGAGCCTCTGGAAGACAGGCGAGTATGCGGACATAGTGGTTGATTTCGAGAAACCGTACAAGTTCGTGCTTTGGCGTGGGATGGCTTACGCACCATCTTGGGCAATCGACAACGTCATGACGAGCCTTTTTTTTGCTGAGACGGTTGAGCCCACGGTCTATCGCGACTGCTGTGAGATGATGAGCGACCGGGAATGCCGATATATCCATGCGCGGATCATTCACAGCAGTGATGCGCGCGTCGTGATCCATTGGCGGTACGCGTTGAACGATTCGGCATACACAATCTGCCGGAATCAGTGGGCTGACGAGGTGTTTCATATCTACCCCAGCGGTGTGGCGGTCCGCAATGTGACCGTGTATATCGATCCCAATGATGAATTCGCCTGGCATGTTTCCCCGCGTACAGGCCGGCGACGGCCATGCAGTATGATAAACGCGCCTGCCGGGAAGCGGACGTTTAATGATATGGAGTTTATCACTGTAAACCCACCAGGTGCGACATCTGACGATAACATCCCTTTGGACGCGCTCACACTGCTCGACGGCAAGAACTTCTCGCAAACATTTCGGTGGCCGAACCCTCCGGATTTCGAGAATGAGGCATTTCCTGAACTGGGCGAGTACATATTCAGGATGAACTACGGGGGCAGGCCGGGAGTGTTCGTGGCATCGCCCGCCGCGGACCTCCAGGTGCGGTTGCAACCGAATGTCGGAATGCGCTACGAGGCGGGAGCGCGTGTTCAGGATGATTGCTGGATAGCGGTGCCAGGCCTTCCAACCAACTTTGCAGACCACATCCACTGGCCGGTGACGCGAGGCTACGGCACGACGCCTCTTACCGATCTCGCCACATTCGACGCGCAGCCCACACATACGTTTCTGGGCTTCGCCAACAATGCCCCTGTCGAGGTCAGAGAGAATGGCGCTGTCACGTGGTCTTGGTTTTGCGGCATAGCACCAGAAAGTGATGACGAGCTGAGGTCGGTCGGGATGGCGTGGCTAGATCCGGTCGAGATCGACGGCGCGACCTATAATGCGCGTGAAGGTGCTTATGTGGTCTGTGGCGGCACTGAATCAGTTCGGCTGGTTGTATCCGCAGAGCGTGGTGTTCCACATCCGACATTCGTCATTGAGGGATGGGATAGCCCATCGGCTTTTGTGAGAGCGAATGGTAAAGAAGTCAGAGCAGCACTCGGCATTGAGAGGACGATGGGTTCGACGCGGACTGTGGTGACGATAATGGGGAACGTGGCTGCGGGGAGTGTAGTGGAGATTGGAGTCTAGGTCCTCCACTAAGCGGCAGGACGTGCCGAGGAGCATTATCGAGACTCGGCGCTGTAGGGCAACAACAGTCATTTACAATAAAGATGGGATTAGTTGAGTGCTTCTCCAATCTACATACTACTCGAAAAGACAGGGGGACTCATAGATGAACTTAGCGGCTCGCATTTTTGGTTTATTGTTCAGCTTGCTCATTCTTTGCGTAATCTCTCAAGCAGAGCCGGTGACTGCCGTAGCAGACCGATGTGGACCGGCTCCTAACCCGCAGTGGGTCAACTCTTTGAAGCCCAAGGGCAAAACTGGTGCTGAACTTACGCTTGCCAGGGCGGGAAAGGCACTTTATTGCATAGTGACAGCCGCGCAGCCGACGACACAAGAGACGAAAGCCGCCGATGATCTGGCAATGTGGCTGAACGAGATGACCGGAGCTAAGTTCAAAGTCGTGCCCGAAGGCGATGGAGCTGTCAGTGGAAAAGTGATCAGCGTGGGCAATACGAAGGCTCTGGCCCAAGCAAATCTGCCGGAGTCCACTCTGCCCCTGCAAAACGAGGGCTACGCCATAGCCGAAAAGAACAGCAACCTCTATCTTCTGGGGGGCAAGACCAGGGGTATCATAAACGCCGTGTATGCTCTCTTGGAGGAAGACCTGGGGTGTCGCTGGTATGATCGGGCTTCGGCAACCATACCTCACAAGGCCGACCTCATATTCAGACCCGTGCTTAGGTATTTTATTCCCGTGCTTGATGTCCGCGATCCGTTCTACTTCGAAGCATTTGATGCTGACTGGTCGCTAAGAAACCGCACGAACGCACCGGACGCGCGTGTTCCGGAAGAGTGGGGCGGTCACTGCAACTATGCCCTGTTCGTGCACAGCTTCGACACGTTCGTGCCGTTCGACAAATACTATGATGCGCATCCCGAGTATTTCTCGCTATGGGAGGGCAAGCGGGTCGGGGGGTATTATAACGGCCAGCTTTGCCTTACAAACCCCGATGTTCTGAAGATTGTTATCGACGATGTAAAAAAGACCCTGCGAGGAAACCCCAAGGCCGAACTGATCAGTGTGTCGCAAAACGACAACGAGCATTACTGCCAGTGCCCCAACTGCAAGGCGATTGACGACGCCGAGGGCTCTGTGTCCGGATCTCTGATGATGTTCGTAAACAAGGTTGCCCAGGCAATCGAAGGCGAGTTTCCCAAGGTAAAGGTGATCACACTTGCCTACCAGGGTACATACAAGCCCTCCAAACACATTAGGCCCAGGCCCAATGTGGCCATCCAGCTCTGCACCGACCGGCACTCATATCCCCACCCGTTCCGGTTCGTGACTGAGACGGACGAGTTTCAGAAGGCGCTGAAGGACTGGGCTGCCACGGGTGTAAGCATCTACGTTTGGGACTACGTGATCAACTTCGCTAACTACTCCGTGCCTTTCCCCAACATGTCTGTAGTGACGGACAACATAAGGTTCTACATCGATCACAATGCGAAGGGCGTGATGCTGCAGGGTTCCTATCAGTGCCCCGGCGGCGCATCGGCGAGGATGAAGTCCTGGGTGTGGGCAAAGCAGCTTTGGGACCCGTCTCGCGATACCAGGGCGCTGATGAAGGATTTTGTATACGGCTATTACGGCAAGTCCGCCCCACAGATTTGGGCGTATGAGGACCTGCTCTGGAGAATCTGGGAGAAGTATCATCCCACGATTGCCGACGAGTCAAAGCCCAATCCGCTGAGGGCTAGCCTTAACTTCGCCCCCAACTGCGATATGTTCACGCAGGAGTTCTTCGACAAAGCATTTGCGCTTTACGATGAGGCCGAAAAGAACGCCGCCGATCCGCTACTTCTGAGCCGTGTGAAGATGGCCAAGTTGCCGATTCTTTATACGAAGCTCCTCCTCACATTCGGCAGAGAGGGGTCCCCGAAAGAGTGCGATAGTCCCGCCGACTACGCAGCCATGGTTAAAGAGATCGCTGAGATAGTGAAAGATCAAAAAGTCACCCACTTTAGCGAGGGAGGTGGCGATGAACTGGTGAATTACTGGTCCAAGAGGACCGCGGGCAAGTAGAACTGACTTATGTGGTTCTCTCGGGTCAGTTCGAGAGCACTTACCTATCCTGTCTCTGAGTTGCTTACTTGCATGGAGGGGCAGCATCAGACAGGCAATTATGAGCACGCATTTAGTTTGTTGATAGTCTACGAGTGGCGGAAAGGATAAAGAGTAATGGATGCATTGACCGTATCGATAGTTGGGGCCCAGTCAGATCCAGTGATGGAGTATGCAGCGCAAGATTTGCGGAGACTTCTTCAGGCAGCCGATGTGAAGATAGTAGACAAGAATGCTGTATGGAACGTCAGGTTGCAGGTTGACTCTTCGCTTCCTGAGTACTCGTTTTCCGTCTCTTGGTGTAGGGACGAAAATACTATTACTTTGTCTGGTTACGATCCGGCATGTGTCCTTCATTCAGTGTATACGGCCCTTGAATATGCAGGTTACCTGTTTGAAATCACTGGGCCTGTGCTTCCTGATAAGCTGGATATCGACAAACTGAAAGACTGGTCCGCCGTCGTCAAACCCGCAGTAAGGAAAAGAGGAATCAGGCAGCATATCAACTTCCCCATGGACATTTCTTCATATCCTTTGGAGGAGGCCAGGGAATACATTCGCAATCTGGCCAGGCTGAGGATGAACAGCATAGCGTTCCACTGCTATCCCGGGATGTGGTACGAGGCCGAACTAGCCCACGACCAGATACGGGCTGGCGGGTTCTTCTATGGACGGACCAATATTGTCCCGGATCGGCCGGTCTTCAAGGTTGTGAGAAACAACAAGACCTTCTGCATACCAAGTATCGAGCCATTTTACGACGATGAAGTGGAAAAAAGCAAGGCGGCAATTGCTTGGCTTCAGCAAGTGGTGGAAGAGGCTAAGCGGGTTGGGATGACCGTGCAGCTTTCTTTTGAGCCTCGCGATATGGACATTGAGGACTGCATGGCTACCGCGGAAGCGATTGTCTCCCAATATCCTTCAATAGACGTCCTGGAACTCATGACTCAAGAGACCGGCGGCGATGCTGGTGAAAGGAGTGTGGATGAGCTAAGGAACACGATAAGCACTCTGTTTAGTGATGCTGCTTTGAAAGATGAAGAAGTAGTCTCCCTACTGAGTGATAATCTACAACAGATGTACGGCACTCTTGTTGAGCTCGGCAAGAACATAAAGTTGTTGGTTGAGCTGAACAAGCGATGGCAGGGGATGAATCGGCCCAGGCTTTGCGCTGGTGTTTACTGCACTGAACACGATAGCCTTAAAGTTGCGCTGGCGCTTATGCGAAGATACGTACCGAAGAGCATCGATCTGGCGTTTATGCCTGCTCACGGCGCAAGGCATTCCGCGGAATCCGTAAAAGCCATGAGACTTAACAAAGAGGACTTAGGCCGGACTGTCTTTTATAGCTGGCTGGAGTTCGATGGAAATATGTTCCTGCAACAGAACGCAGTGCTTGGGACATATCAGATACTTGAAAACATCCGGGAAGTTATTAAAGACACGCCTGTCTACGGTGTTAGCTTCAATCATTGGAGGACGGCAGAAAACAAGACAGCGTTTAGATATGCTTCTCTCGCCTGCATTCATGGACCTTTCTCCGTGGAGGAATTCTATGAGCATTATGCGGCCGCTTTAGGCGTGGGGAGTGTCCGGAGATTCGTTGAATCAATGAAACAACTGGATGAGGCCGACCATCAGGTGAGAAACACGCTCGAAAACATCGGATTCTGTTTCGAGCCGTGCTGGTACAACTTGGGCGGCAAGTTGGGTTATGCCGGACTTTGGAGTCTTGAAGCGTTGGACGAAATTGGGGAGAAATTCGACGCCGTTGGCAAAGAACTAGATGCGTGCCTTTCGGCGACCATTTCCAAATCAGGCATCATTTACCTGGAGTTCCTCATCAATCGGATCAAGTGCACATCCGTGCATTTGCAGGCGATGGCAACGCTCGTGGAATTGCAGTCCATCTGCAAGGACGCCGACCCCGGAACACTGGATGACACAAAGCGTCAGAATGTGAGGTCGGTTTGCGATGCTGCAATGAGCTTGGCGGATCGCTATATGGATTTACATGCGCAAAAGATGCCGGATCGTGGCTGTGAGGGTACTCTTGTAAGCTACTATGATACAGTCTGTGCATACATTGGCAGGCTCAAAGAGATGTATGGTGGAGAAGGGTATAGTCCCGTGCCCGCTAATACCGGCGCGGATGCGCCTCCTTCACCTGCGATATAGGACGAGTTTTCTTGTGGGCACGGGGCCGCCGCTGTGCTCTCGTTCTTGAGCGTGCGGGAAATTCGGTGTGAGAGTTTTGGAGAGTGTCGGAAAAATGACTTCACGCGAGCGTATTGACTTGTCACTAAATCATAAGGAGCCGGATCGCATACCAGTGGACCTGGGGGCAACCGTGGTTACCGGAATGCACGCAACTTCGGTCTACCTGTTGCGACAGGCGATTGGGTTGGACGATCCCGGGACGCCGGTCAAGGTTGTGGAGCCTTACCAAATGCTTGGGGAGATCGCGCCGGATCTGATGGAAGCTCTGGGTGTTGATGTGGTCGGTCTGGCTGATACCACTACTCTCTTCGGTTTCAGGAATGAATGTTGGAAGCCCTGGAAGTTCTGGGACGGCACCCCGTTGCTCGTGCCCGAAAAGTTCAACACCAAGCCCGAGCCCAATGGTGACATATATCTGTATCCCGAGGGCGATAAGACTGTGCCTCCAAGCGGGCACATGCCCAAGGGCGGGTTCTACTTCGACGCAATAGTCCGTCAATCTCCAGTCGATGATGATAATCTGAACGTGGAGGACAACCTTGAGGAGTTCGGCCCGGTCTCGGACGAGACGCTCAGGCGGCTCAACTGCAGGATCGCGCAAATCGACTCGGAGGGTGACAGGGCGGTACTGGGCAGCTTTGGCGGAACCTCGTTCGGGGACATCGCCTTGGTGCCGGCTCCGTGGCTGAAGAACCCAAAGGGAATTCGCGACATTACCGAGTGGTATATGAGCACGGTCATCCGCCGCGACTACATTTACAATATCTTCGAGCGTCAGTGCGAGATTGCCATGAAGAACTTGGAGAAGATATACGCCGTGGTCGGTGACAGAGTCTCTGCCGCGTTCGTGACGGGCACTGATTTCGGTGCCCAGAACGGGCCGTTCATATCAACCGATGCATACCGCGACCTTTTCAAGCCGTTCCACAAGGCCGTGAACGACTGGGTCCACAAGAACACAAAGTGGAAAACATTCATCCACTCGTGCGGCTCGATCGTGACCATGATAGACGAGTTAATCGACGCCGGGTTCGACATACTTAACCCAGTGCAGTGTTCAGCCGCAGGCATGGACCCGCAGTGGCTTAAGCAGAATTTCGGTGAACGGGTCACATTTTGGGGCGGCGGCGTGGATACTCAGTGGACACTTCCCTTCGGCACGCCCGAGCAAGTGCGGGAACAGGTGAGAGAACGGCTCAGGATCTTCGGACCCGGCGGGGGATTCGTTTTTAACGCCATCCACAACGTGCAAGCCGGTACTCCCGTGGAGAACATTGTTGCAATGTATCAAGCTGTGAAGGATGTCGGTCAATACCCAATCTGAGTGGCAGAGATGTGGATGGTGTCGAACCTGTCGCCTGGGCGAAACCAGATTGTAAACCCTGGTGGGTTCAAGTCGAGGCGCTTGTGGCAACTGCATATGCTCACATTCATACGGGCGAAGACTGGTGTATGAAGTGGCATGAGAAAGTGCGAGAATATGCTTTCTCGCATTACCCCGTGTCAACAGGAGAGTGGACGCAGTGGTTGGTCCGGACTCTAGGCTCTCCATTTCATGCTATTATCAACGGAGGTATTGCAGTGATCATCAGAAAGTGCCCTGTGCGGCGGTTCGGATTACGTCAGGTGATTCGATACTTGTGTAGCGTTGGGATGTCGGTCACGCTAGCTGCGTTCGCGTATCCAGGGTTCGCGGAACGCGCGGCCGCCGTCTCGTTCGACCAGCTTGACGGGTGTATTAAGGTGGAAGTCCCTCCGGCGGTGGGTCTGGAGACGGATGAACTACTTGTCTTGGTTAACTCGGACATGGCCCTGGCATTCGATCGCAACACATTTGCCCTGCGCGGACTATACGATCCGAAGATCAAACGAGACTATCTCTTCCCCACATCGGTGAATGATGCTCCGACTCTGGTCGGAGTAACCTTGTTGAGCCCTGACCGGCGCGAGATACCCGCCGTCGGCTTCGACAAGGCTCAACATCGCTATACGTGGCGAAAGACCTCGACTGGGATCGAGCTGATCTTATCCTGGATCGGCGTGTCCGCTCCGGGGCAGCCCGGTATTCTGGATATCGAGGGCCGCGTGCATCTCGGACCCGAGGGAATGTCGCGCTGGACTTGCAGCGTGACGAACCGTAGTCCGGATATGGGGCTGCGGTTCGTCCAGTTTCCGGCGCTCGGCCGATTGAAAGCCGGACAGGGAGATGATCCGACGGACTACGACGCCGGAGGGCTTTCCAACCCGACTTGTCGCACCGGAGAAGCCAGCTTCAGACCTCTGGGTGAAGGACATTATAATCAGGCGTTGCCGTACCAGGCCTATTACGGCTGCCAAGGTGGAGTGTACGTCTGCCCCGAGGACCCTGATTATCTGGAGAAGGGCTTGCGAGGCGACACCGACGCCGCCACCCGCACGGCTTTGCTACGACACAGCTATTATTGCATCAACGCCTACGGGGAGCAGATAAAAAAGTTTGAATCGAGTTATCCTGTAGCGGTAGGTGTGTTTCAAGGTGACTGGTACGATGCCGCCCGCATCTATCGCAAATGGGCTATACGCCAGCCGTGGTGTGCCAAGGGCACTCTCGCGAAGCGCGACGACCTGCCAGACTGGTTCAAAAAGCTGGACTTCTGGGAGCAGTGCGCCGGCAGGGACGACGAAGAATTTGAGGGCAGGCTCAAGCTCGGCAAGACATACGGCTATCCATTGGGCCTCTGGGTAACCCATTGGATGATCCACGGGTTCGACAACAAGTATCCGGACTTCTTTCCCCCCAAGATGGGTGAAGAGGCGTTCAAACAAGCGATTTCCAAAGGCCACAAACACGGTCTCTACTATATGCCCTACACGAATGCCTTTATCTACGCCACCGACGCCCCCAGCTATTCCGAAGCTGCGGCAAACGCTGCGGCAAAGTCCCCTGACGGCAAACCGCACGGCGGATTGATAGAGTATGCAGGCATTGTTCATATGCCTTACAGAACTATGTGCCCGGCCACCAAATTCTGGCAGGACAAGTACTCGGAGATGGGCCGGAAGATCATCCAGGAATACGACTGCGACGGCATCTACTACGATCAAGTTGATGTCTACCACACGGAATGCTTTGACCCGACCCACGGCCATCCCCTGGGGGGCGGCAATAGCTGGACTCAGGGGGTCCGGGAGCTTTTCGCACGAGTAAGGCGTGAGAGCCTGGCAGCCGGCAAGAAGATCGTCCTGAGCGGCGAGTTCTGGTGCGAGCCCTACATGGGCGAACTGGACATAGCCCTCCAGCAGTATAACAAGGCGGACGTGCTCCCCGTGTACGACGTAGTCTACCACGATTACATTAGTACTTACGGATACAACTGGCAGGATCCGCGGCCTTTCCTTCCTTATGTAGGTTCTATCTATCTGGCTGGAGTCCAGGGCCCCACCGGACTCGCAAGTGCTATCTACGGCGACAACCCGGATATACGGAGGCTGAAATTCTTGCAGTACCTCAGCGCCTGTCGCCGTGAATTCGCGGGTAAATACCTTAATCTGGGTGCCAGGTTGCGAGATCCGAAAGTCCTCACGCAACTGCCTATGGTGGACCGGGGACAGGACGCAAAACCTCGGCCAGCCGTGATCGCATCTGCCTGGGAGTCGAACGACGGTGACATAGGATGCTTCTTCATGAACATCTCCGACAAAACGCTGACATTCGATTATAAGATTGATCTAGCCACCTGCGCGTTGGAGAAGCTGGGCACGTATACTGTGACCAGGCATGAGCTGGGAAGTAAGACAGTAATCGAACAGGGCAACTCGGGCAGTCTCCTCAAGAGTGACACTCTTGGGAGCGGAAAGTTGTTGATGATTCAGTTGTCGGCGGTCGGAGGCAGAAACGTCAGCAACTGATGCCCTGACGGCGAGCAATGGATGGACGCCACCGTCAAGTTATTGTGGACCGGCAGGCGGCGGTAAACCCGCTTTGCATAAGAAACAGGCGCTTTGACACCATTCTCGGCAATGTGCCGTTGTGTTCCGACAGAGAACGTGATCGCTTTCTTCGAAGCGATGCGTGGTTGCTTGTGGAGGCTGTGAGATGAAAGTTCTTATTATCGACGCACCGCGTCGTTTGCGCATAGAAGAAGCGGCGGTGCCGGAACCCGGACCCAATGAGGTTCTCATTCGGGTCAAGTGCTGCGGTCTTTGCGGGACCGATGTAAATATATACAACGGTCTCTTTCCTTGGGCAATGCCGGCAAGGTTTGGACACGAGTTTTCTGGGGAGGTCGCCGCAGTTGGAAGCCATGTCGAAGGTTTTGCACCGGGCGACAGAGTGGTTGGAGAGAACCATATTGGCTGTGGGGACTGCGACTACTGCAAGAAGGGGCGCTATAACCTCTGCGAGGTTGCTCCGCGCCTCTTCAACGCGTTCGCTGAGTATATCGTGACCCCCGCTCGCTCAGTCTT
Source organism: Armatimonadota bacterium (assembly GCA_023474015.1). The sequence goes on along the minus strand of JAMCYN010000035.1, from coordinate 1,015 downwards.
TAAGATCGGGACTGAATTGGACTTCGATGTCGCAGCGCTGCTCGAGCCGTTGGCGGTTGCATATAGCGCGACGGCGCGCGCGGAGGTTCGAGCCGGGGGCAACCTGGCGATCCTCGGAGACGGTGCTATCGGCCTATGCTCGCTTCTCATGGCAAAGGCCAAAGGCGTCAGCAAGGTGTTTATGACCGGTCTGAAGCCACACAAACTGGAACTCGCTATGCGTCTGGGCGCGAACGCGGCAATCGATGTCAGCCGGACAAATTCCATCCAGGCAATTCTCGATGAAACGAATGGAGAAGGAGCGGACAGCACGCTCGCGACCACAGGCTGGCGCACTATGATTCGCGACTCAATGAAGCTCACGCGCATCGGCGGCACTATCTGTGTAATTGGGCTCTACCATGGCGAGGAACCGGCGGTCATCGACGAGATGGACTTTATCTTCCGTGAGCAGACGATCCGAGGGAGTTTTGCGAGCCCCAACGTCTGGCCCGATGTTATCAGAATGCTCCAGGCAGGCCAGATCGATCCCAGACCGCTGATAGCACACAAATTCCCAATTGAGCAGGCGGATGAAGCATTCCAGACCGCGCTGGATGATACCAAGAAGCCGGTTAAGGTCATACTCGCGATGGGTGATTGATCAAACTGTTCCATTCGGTGTTTCGAGTCATCTCATTATAAACCCTACCGGCACATAAAGCTACACTGCTTCAGTGGCCACTCATCGTTTCGCACGTGCGCTCTTGCTCCCCCAAGAATTCGCGCAAATCATCTTGAGAACGGGGTTTGGCCCCGTTCTCAAGATTCAGAGAGAACTTGCGAAACGAGAGATAAATGGGGGCAAATGTGGCGTCTGAAGCAGCAACCCCGTTCTCATGATTCGGCGGGTGCTACATCGAATGAGATGGCGGATTCGTGCTCAGATTCACGTGTGGAAGGGCTGAGTGGAGGACATAAACGAGAAAAGCGGAAAACCACCACAGAGATGATTTTCCGCTTGATTGTTGGTAGG
>JAMCYN010000173.1 GCA_023474015.1 Armatimonadota bacterium | reverse complement strand
GCGAGCTCATCCCGCCGCCGAGCACCGAGTCAATAGTCGCCAGAGCGTACTTCTCCTTGCGATCCTGGGCAAAACCGCCGGTCCCGAGGCAAAAATGAACCTGCTCGGTGGTCTTGTCGATCAGCCGGATTTCCAGCTTCGCTTCGGCCTCCACCGGCACCCTCGGAGGGCGCGACCCCTCAAGATCGCCAAACGCCGATGCCACCCGGTCCACAAACTCGCGATGGTCCACGTTCCCCGCGCCGGATATCACTAGCGCATCAGGCCTGTAAAACCGCTCTACATGCGCCACGGCATCCGCGCGCGTGATCTTCTTTACTACCGACGACACCCCGATCACCGCGTTGCCCAGCCTGTGGCCTTTCCACAAAGTCTCCGCAAGCAGGTCGTGCACGTGGTCCTCGGGGGTGTCCTTGTGGCGCTTGATCTCCTCCAGCACAACGTTCTTCTCGCGTTCGAGCTCGGTCTCATCGAATACCGAGTTCAGCACCATATCGGATATGATATCCAGCGCCGTCGGGAGATGCTCGCGAAGGACCTTGGAGTAGTAGCAGGTGAACTCCTTATCCGTGAACGCGTTCAAGTGCCCGCCGAGGCCGTCCATCTCGTCGGCGATCTGCCGTGCGCTGCGCTTGGCGGTCCCCTTGAAGAGCATATGCTCGACGAAATGGCTCATCCCCCGCGTGGAAGCATCCTCGTCGCGCGAGCCCGCCTGCGCCCATATACCGACCGAAACCGAGTCCACATACGGAACCCGCTCGCTCAGTATCCTGACGCCGTTCGTCAATATTGTCTTGTTTACCGATGACTGTGACGCCATCCACGTCTACCTTTCCGAAAAAGGCGGCGGATCACGCCGCACTCCATATGCCAAAATGCCACCGTAATCCCCCGCCCAATAAAGGCACGGGCTGACTTCCCGGTGGCATCCTAATGGAGCCGCCTATACGACGGCCCCCGTTCATCTACTGCTTCGGGCGGAACTTGAACCCCGGCGCCTCGTCCGAATCCGAGCGCGGCTGCCTGTCACGAGGCGGACCACCACGATCACTATAAGCGCCGCGATCTCCGCCGTATCCGCCGCGGCCACCGCCGCCGCCTCGACCTCCGCCGAATCCACCACGGCCTCCGCCGCCACCGCCGCGTCCGCCACGGTCGCGACCCTCGCCGGCAGGCGGCGGCACGTAGTCTTCATCGCCCGGGAGAAGTCCACGTCGGGTCAGACGGATCTTGCCGTCGTCGCCGATCTCAAGAACCTTGACCAGAAGCTCGTCGCCTATGTTGCAGACGTCTTCGGTCCGGTTCACCCGCTCCTTGGCAAGCTGCGAGATATGCACCAGGCCGTCTCTTCCGGGCAATATCTCCACGAACGCCCCGAACGCTTCCACGCGGTTTACTCGTCCGGTATAGACCTCACCAGGCATAACCTCGCGCGTGATGTCCTCGACGATCTGCTTCGCCCGCTCGCCGCCCGCGGCATCCACCGACGTAATATATACGTGGCCGTCCTGCTCGATGTCCAGCTTCGCGCCGGTCTCGGCCTCGATCTTCTTGATGACCTTGCCGCCGGGGCCGATCACGTCGCCGATTTTGTCCGGGTGAATAATGACCACGAACACCCTCGGCGCATACGGGCTCATCGTCTCTCTCGGAGCCGGAATAGCCTCGGCTATGACGTCCAGAATTCTCATTCTGGCTGCCTTGGCCTGCTCCAGAGCGCCCTTGACCACCTCACGGCTTAGTCCGTCCAGCTTGGTATCGACCTGGATGCCGGTAACGCCTTCGCGAGTTCCGGTGACTTTGAAATCCATGTCGCCGTAGAAGTCCTCCCAGCCGATGATGTCGGTCAGCAGGACATTCTTGCCCTCGCCGGATACAAGGCCAATCGAAATTCCGGCAACCGGAGCCTTGATGTTAACACCGGCGTCCATCAGCGCCAATGTGCATCCGCACGTGCTCGCCATCGACGTGGAGCCGTTAGATTCCAAGACTTCGGAAGTCAGAATCATTGTGTACGGGAAGTCTTCCTGGGCCGGGATCATCGAGCGTAGCGCCTTCTCGGCCAACGCGCCATGACCTACTTCACGCCTTCCCGCGCCCCTTAAGGGCCGAACTTCTCCGACGCTGTACGGCGGGAAGTTATAGAAATGCATGAAGTGCTTTTCGCCGTCCTCTTCCAGGTTGTCGATCTTCTGGCTGTCGTCCAGAGAACCGAGGGTCAGCGTGGTGAGAACCTGCGTCTGCCCGCGGCTGAACAGCCCCGAACCGTGAACGCGCGGCAGCAGCCCGACTTCGGCGGACAGCGGACGAAGCTCGTCCAGGGCGCGACCATCGGGACGGGCGCTCTCTTCGAGTATCATCTTGCGCACATTCTTCTTGAAGACTTTCTCCAACACCTCGCCGATCTCGCCCTCGCGCTCAGGATAATCCTCCGCGAGGCTCTTGACCAGATCGTCCTTAAGCTGATAAGCCGCGCTCTCCTTGCCCGCGTTTTCGGGGTTGCGGATAGCGTTTCTAACATTGTCCTCGACCTTGGACGAAATCTCTTTCACGAACTCGGGGTCGGGCGCGACCACCGCGACTTCCGCCTTGGGCTTACCGATTTTCGCGATGAGCTGCTTCTGGAGATCCACGAGCTTGTTTATCGCATCGTGAGCCATATCCATGGCGGCCATCAGGTCATCTTCGGAAATCTCTTTCGACTCGAGCTCTATTTCCATAACCTTGCCATCATACCCGGCGACAAGCAGCTCCATATCCGACTCGCCCATCTGATCAAGCGAGGGATTGAGCACGAGTTCGCCATTGACCCTGCAGACTCTCACACAACCCAGAGGCCCGTTCCAAGGGATATCGGAAATGGCAAGCGCGGCGGATGAAGCTACCACGCTGAGTACGTCCGCGGGCACATCCGGTTCCATCGAAAGGGGCAGCGCAATGATCTGAACGTCGTTGCGCATCCCGTCGGGGAACAGTGGTCTGATGGGGCGGTCTATGAGGCGAGAAGTGAGTATGGCCTTCTCCGAAGGACGCCCACCTCTTTTTACAAACCCGCCGGGAATCTTTCCGACGGCGTATTTTCTTTCTTCGTAGTCACAAGTGAGAGGGAAGAAGTTCATCCCCTCCCTGGGTTTTGGGTTCATGGTCGCCGTCGCGAGGACCACGGTCTCACCGCAGCTCAGCAGTACAGCGCCATTGGCTTGGTTGGCGACCTTGCCGTGCTCCAGCACGATAGTCTTCCCACCAAGCTCAATCTCCACTCTGTTAATCGTCATTCCGTATGTGTTTTCTCCTAGCGTCTGAGGCCTAGCCTTGCTACAACCTCGCGATACCGTGTAATCTCTTTATTGCTCAGATAGTTCAACAACCGCCTTCTCTGGCCTACCATCATCAGCAGGCCCCTGCGGGAGTGATGGTCTTTCTTGTGCTCCTTCAGGTGTTCGGTGAGTTGATTGATCCGAGCCGTAAGCAGGGCTATCTGAACCTCAGGCGAACCCGTGTCGCCGTCATGCTGCCGATATTCCCCGATTATGCCAGTTTTCTTGTCTTTTACAAGAGTCAATTCCTGTCGCACCTCCAAATCAAAATACAAAAGCCGTAGCTGCGCAGGTCGGTTGATGCCCGTGCGGGCTTTTGCATTCCGACTTCCACGGCAATAGTCTACCACATACCGAAATCGGCTGTCAATTATTGGGGAAAGGGAACAGGGAATAGGTAACAGGGAACAGAAGGGACTTGCACCACCTCGCTTGTCCGGGGTTTGAACCCCGGACACAAGTTCCCCGGGCTTAAGCCCGTCCCCTGCCTCCCTCACAGTTCCAACCGCCCAAAACGCCCCTCCGTGGGATTAAGCGCCTCCCTGATGCCGGCGTAGGCTTCGTTAATCGAATTCAGGATATCGGCTGCTCGCTTCTCTTCCTCGGAGCCGGCGGGGAACCGTTTGGGATCGGCTCGCGAGGCCAGCTTCCTCCAGGCGGCCTCGACGCTATCCAGGTCCGCGCCGACAGGTACGCCCAGCAGTCGATAATCGGAGGCGAGCTTCGGGGTGACCTGCCGCCGGACGATTGGGCCGTCTGATGCCGGGACGGTCCTGCCGGTCCTTATCTCAACGGACTTGCCAAGCTCTTCCGCCGCCTCACGCCTGGCCTTGGCCAGTCGAAGCTCCTCCTCCGCCGCGACGCGCTCCATCCGGCTGCTCGTGGCATTTAGATAGCTCTTTATGGCCAGTGATATGCGCTCAATTATGCTCATATGAATCCGTTCGTCCGGGGTATTCTTGCCCCGGACGGGTCTTCCCGGGAATTCTTGCCCTGAACAAAGCCCATCTTCGGAAGAGAGCCGTTAGGGCCAGGAATGGCCCCAAAGAGAGGTCGGGGGCAAGAATACCCCCGACCAACACGCGTTGGATTATGCTCATCCCGTCGACAGCGCCTCGTTAATGCTTTGCGAGAGAGTGTCCGCTGCGGTGTTCAGACCGCTGAGTTCCGTCTGAAGCTCCCGGTTCGCCGCAAGCCACTCGGAAACGTCCGTGGACTTGATCCTTACCAGCCTGGCGCGGAGGCTGGAGAACGCGATTTCGATACTGTCGAGTTGGTCCAAGACCCTTGCCGCCGAGTGCTCGATAGCAAGGTAGTCGTCAAGCTCTTGACGCTTCGCCGCCAGCGAGGCCTCGACCTCGGAACGCCGTTCGGGGTCCGACTCGTCTTGCAGTTTCGATTCGAGGCTGTGCACGCGGTTTATGATCGTGCTATCGTCAGTCTTGGTGAGATAGCGCAGCAGGTCGCGCCGCTGCCGGCAGAGCGACAGCCCGCGCTCCACCAACTCGTCCGTCTGCCTGACCGTATCCTCCAGCCCCACGTCCGAGCCGTCGACCGGCAAGTTGGACACGTCCTCCGCGATCTCGCTCTGGAACTTGACGATGGTCTTCATCCGCACGCGGCTCTCCACATCGAGCTCTTCGATTCTGAACGTGCGGTCCATCAGGTCATCGCGCCGCTCACGGTCGTGCTCCTCACGAAGCGTCGTGCGTATGAATGACTCGTCCTGAAGCTTCAAGACGGCGTAGATCGACACGCCGACCATGACGCCGCCGAGAATCACAAGGCCCATCCACCCCTGGTGAAAGAGGGCGAACAGCACGGCAAGGGTCAGCGAGATCACCGAAGCCGGCGACCGCAGCACGCGCTTGACCACAAGTTTGAAATTGTGCCATCGCGAATCCGGCATTTACTCCTGCTTGGGCTCCGTCTGTTCTTCCCCGGCGGGCTGCTCGGTCGCTTCAGCGGAAGTGAGCTTCGATTCCAACTCCGCCAACTCTCGCTCGACATCGCTGACTCCTTCGACAGGCTCAGGATGAGGCTCCTGGCCCACCTGCACGGTCTGAGTTGGCGCAACGGCGGCGCTGGGCGCGCCCATTCGCTGTTCGAGCTCCTTAAGCGCCTTCTCCGCCTCGGCATCGACGGTATCGTCCTGCAAGCCCGCGATCTTCGCCTGAATGCTCGCCTGGGCAAGCTCGGCTCGCGCGGAAGCCTCGGACTGCGCCGTGCGAATCTTCTCGCCTGCCCTCTCCCACGCGGATGACTCGTCCTCGAACGTCAGGCCGGTAAGCGCCTTGTCGATCTCGATCTGAATCTGCGCCTGCTTCCACTGAGCCTTCTTCGCGAGGGCCTCGGCTGTCCGTTGGCGAACGGTCTCCTCCTGACGCCGAATCGCGACCTTGATCGCCTCCGACGCCTCGACAGCCTGCTCGTAGCTCGTGTGTGTCTGGCCGATGGTTTCCTGGAATGTGAGCTTCTCGCGAATTATCCTGCGGGCCAGGTCACGGTCGCCCTTCTGCACTGCCATCTCGGCCTGCGCTTCAAGCGTGGTAACGCGCTTCTCCTGCTCATCAAGCAATGCCTTAAGGTTGTTCTTCTGGGTTATAGCCGTGACGGCCCTCTGGCGGTTCGCGGCCAGATTCTCCCGCATCTCCCGCGCGGCCTCCTGCAGCAGGACCTCCGGGTCCTCCAACTGGTCCAGCTTCCCAAGCAACAGCGCCTTTATGTAGCGCCAAATCCTACCGAACATGGTATGCCTCCTGTCCGCACATGGTAATGTGCCCCAACGCCGTGCGTAATATGTATACATCTCGGAACGGTCGCACTGTCACTTCTCTGATTCTATGCGCGACCGATTCCACCTGCTTTTCCTCAATAGAGTTGAAGTGAACTCGCCGGGATTATACCAGAGCCGACAGCCATTGGCAAGAACCGTGATCGTAATTGGGTAACATTCAATCGGCCTGATAATTCAGGTGTCAAACGCCGGGACGGCTCAGGCTAAGGCCGGGCGCGGGAGCAAACGTTGAATACAAGAGTCAATAATGAGCAAGTGCAGGCGCTGGCACGCTGGCCAAAATGGGTCGGATATCCGGTCACCATACTTCTCGAGGCCGCCGTCACGTTGGGGCTTCTGGCCCTGCAGCCCTACGTCCCTCTGGGCGAACACGCGACACCGTATGTGATCGTGACAATGGCCGTCGCCTATTGGTTCGGCGAAGGACCCGCGCTACTGGCATTTTTCATCGGCGGGCTCTCTTACGACTACTTCTTTATCCCCCCGCTCGCTACATTCTTGCCGTTCGTACATAGTTTTCGCGGCTGGGCCAGCCTTACCGCGTTTTTTTTCGGATCAGCCTTGGTTGCGTTGGTCATGATTCACATACGCAGGTCTCAGCGCCGCACGCAACTTCTGGCCAATAATCTGCGTGAATCGAACGAGCGTACAACTAACATCCTCGAATCGACCGCCGACGCTTACATCGCCATCGACCGTGAGTGGCGCTTTACATATGTTAACCCGGCTGCTGAGCGGCTGCTTCAAAGAAAGTGTGATGAACTGGTAGGCAACGGAGTATGGGATTTGTTTCCAGAGGCTGTCGGCTCAGAGTTCTACAACGAGTATCACCGAGCAATGGCGGAACAGGCAAGCGTCGAGTTCGAGGAATGGTATCCCCCCTTGGGGGCATGTTTTTGGGTCCGCGTCTACCCTTCGAGAAAGGGGCTGTTCGCCTACTTCCGAGATATCACTGAGCGGAAGCTGGCGGAGGAAGCGCGCCAAACATTGGCATCGATAGTCGAGCATACGAGTGATGCAGTCATCAGCAAGGCTCTGGACGGCACCATCCTCACATGGAACAAAGGCGCGGAGAGAATCTATGGCTATTCCGCTGAGGAAGTGGTGGGGCGCTCTATTTCGGCACTTGTACCGTCTGGCTACACCGATGAGATCCGTGATATGCTTGAGAAGGTGCGAAGTGGTGAACCAGTCGAGAGCCTGGAAACAGTCTGGATGCGGAAGGACGGAGCACAGGTCAATGTGTCGCTTGCTGTATCACCGGTCAGGAATGCCGCAGGCGAGATAATCGGCGCCTCCACAATTGCACGAGACATCACGGAAACTGTCCGCCTCAGACATATCCTCGAGTACCAGCTCTCCCACCTCCGGCAGGCGCTGGCTCCACCTGTGCCTCTGACCAACGGTGACTACCGCTCGGCAGCCGTTTACCTTCCGGCGTTCCCCGAGCAGCAGATCGGCGGAGATTTCTACGACGTTTTCATGACAGAGCGCGGGCAGATTGGGATTGTGATCGGAGACGTGTCCGGGAAGGGCGTCGAGGCGGCGGCGCTCGCGGCTGCTGCCAGGAGCACGATCCATTCATTCGCTTACGAACTCTCTGTCCCGGGCATTGCCCTAACCCATGCCAACGCCGTGCTTGAATCACAAGAGGTCAGCTCTGGGAGATTCGTCACGGTATTACTGATTGTCATCGATCCTGAAACTGGCACCTTGAGCTATGCGGCAGCAGGGCACCCACCCGCTGCTATTTGGCGGGCCGATGGGCAAGTGACCTTTCTGGAAGGCGGGAACCTAGTGATGGGCATATTTGCTGGCCAGGAGTATGTAACTGTTTCGGACTGCCTGGACCCAGGCGACAAAATCGTATTGTACACAGACGGGATATTGGAGACTCGCCACGGCACTCAGTTCTTCGACGTGGAAGGCATCCGGCGCTCCCTGATCACGCTCGGGCCGGGCACTCCTGACGAGGTGGCGAAGGGCCTGCTCGAGGCGGCGCGCCAGTGGGCAGACGGCCCGTTGCGAGACGATGTCGCAATCCTGGTGATCGAACGAAAATCCAAAATCCGCAGTTCCCTTCCCTCCCCCTCAATCCGCAATCCAAAATCCAAAATCCAAAATCAATAGACCTGTCCGACGCTCGTGTCCAGCGCCTGGCCGAACGGCCCCACTCCGAAGTTTTGATACATCGGGAACGCCTTTATCCGCACGTAAAGCATTATCCCCCTGTCCTTGAAGAAACCGGTCTGGTCGGTGTAGACGAGGGATGCCTCCCAGCAGTGCAGGTCGCGCGTAACCATAACGCTGCGGTAGTCGAATTGCCCGCTGAGGCCATTATAGCCTGCGAGCGCCTGCAAGCGAGTCTTATTACCAACCTTGGTGTCCAACTGCGTCCGGATCGCCGCGAGCTTGCTCCGCGTGGTGTCAAACCGCGTTCCGACGTCCAGCTTGAAGTCCTCCCCTGCCCTGATTCGGACCTGATTGATGAGCGTCCGCCAGCGTGATCTATTGAAATCATAGCCTGTGGCGGTGTAGAGCATGAGGCTGTTGGTCGGCTGGATCGAGAAGCGCAGGGTCGCATCCTGCCACGGGAACTGCTTCTGCTCGAAGTTGTATCCCGTTAGGAGGCTGAGCTTGAATTTTTCGGTCTCTTGAAGATTGAGGCTGGCGTTGACGATATTGTAACTGCTTATGAAGTCGAACCGGAACGGCGCGAACCCCTTGGGCTGTTGGAGCCTGTATGTCAGCCCGAAAGTCGACTTTGGGCCCAGTTTCTTACTTAGTTCCGCGCTGGTATCAAACGAATACTGCGCCGTATTATCACTGTAGGCGAACTGCCGAAACCCCCCACCCGCCGCCAGCGACCACGATTTGGAGATATTGTGCCTGCGCACGGGGGTGTCCAGTTCGATGTAAATCCGCGCCAGGTTCGTATTGGCCGGAAGCTCCGCATATTGGCCGAAGCTCAACTTCACTTGGGCGGGCAGTCCGAACGGGAGAGTCTTGCCTAGCCGCCCACTGTCGGACACGAGGGCTAACTCGGGAAGTCGCTCAATTCCAGCGAAGCGTCCGCCGCCCACAAACGCCTCGTCGCTCAGGTCGGTCAGCTTTTGCGCGGAGAGAGTCCAGTCGAACTTACCCTCGTTTCGTGAAAGCGCCGTTTGGGAGGTGAGCCGCGCGGTCGTCTGGGCGCCGGTATTGAACGAGGTGTAGTCGAAATTGTTGTCCATCAATATGCGGTTCCCGAACTGCTGCCTGTGCGTGAGGTTCCCCAGAAGCCTGGTCGTCTTGGTAGTCACCTCGTTTATGCCCTGGTTCACGACGAGCGAGGTGTTCGCGCCGGGCCGGTTGCGGGAAAGTGTGAGCTGGGTGTTAAACGACTTGCTCTGCGGCGCGTATTGGTAGGCGTTCACGCGGAGATCGGATATCAGACTCGCCCGGATCGTGCCGAACTGCTGGCTTAGGTCGCCGTGACCTGTGATCGCATTTTCGTGAAGGGTCTGGTCGAAGAGATGGAACACTTGAATGTCCCCCGCGCCCCCGCGCGCCTGATACGTGTGGCGGATCCCCTCCCGGACGCCCTTGCGGGTCATCAGATCGAGCA
>JAMCYN010000041.1 GCA_023474015.1 Armatimonadota bacterium | reverse complement strand
GGAACAGCTCCCGCGCCGCGGGGGTCTTCTTCTGCGGGACCTCCATCACGTAGGTCGGGTGATATTGCGCCATCACCTCATACATCTTCTTCTTGCCGTCGCAGGTGGTCTCGCCGACCAGGAAATCCGACGACTGGATATACGGGCACGTGCGGCTCATCTTGAACCCGAGTGATGCCCGGATCAGCGGGCAGGTGTTTCTGGGGATCAGCCCCTCGCTGTCGGGTATCGAGAACTCAGCACCCGCACACAAACCCACGGGAATCCCGCCCGCCGCCAGGATCACATCCTCCGGCACGAACACGCAAAACGACCCGACCACCGTCCCGCCGTTTTTCTTGTGCTCGATGAGTTCCTGAATCCGCAGGCCGTGCGCCTCGCTGACAACGAAGTCGAAGTATTCCATCCCCTTGGGGCGGTTGCGTTGACTGAGGAAAATCTGAGTGTAACCCTGGCCCAGCAGGTCCAGTAGTTGATCGTGGCGGGCGAGGTCCACCCCCAAGTCCGTCCACATTGACCTGTAATCCGACATTTGTTTTATCCTCCTAAGATCAGGTGTCTGGTCCGCGAACGCGCGCTGCCGTGCCACGGGCCACCCAATCTCAGGAATCACGATGCAGGTCGGGCCGAGGCAAGGAACGGTCGCGGATGCGTCTATAAATGTTTGGGTTCGAATACAACACGTGTATCGCCTTCGGCGCTCACGTCTTGCGTTGCGTCACGCGCATGTCCTCGCCTCCTTTCGCATGGGGGAATGCTCAATTATACCCAGTGGGAAACCGGCGTGCAAGATCGAGTGGACACGGATTCGGAAACAGAGAGGGAGTACAAATGGATGAGGAGGTTCGCTGGGGGGAGGGAGAAGCGCGGCGCGAACCTCCTCACGACCCGACCGCTCTATGAGTCACTGCTCATCGGCGTATTTCTGTATAGAGCGACGGGCGCGTCATCATAGTTTTGAACAGTAGACACATCCGATATACCATATCTAATCCGATACAGTGACCTCAACACTTTTGACGCGTCAGGCTGTCGGACGTTCCGAAATCCATTCAGTTATTTTAGGAGCCTCGTTGCCTATGCCCTGACCAGGCAATTGACAACCTCGCCCAGATACATCCGGTGATAATCATTCTCCGGATAGAGGCCGGCTATACTCGAGTCCAAAAAGTGCTCGGGAACCAAGTCCTGGAAGTAGATTTTGCGGCACTCGATTACCATTCGCGCTTGTGCGAAATAAGTCGTGCCAGGCAGCGCGCCGGCGGTCGGGGTCAGTCCGGTGACCTGGGCCTTGTTGACGTCGCGGCCGGACTTCGTCCCGCATATCTCGAGTTTGCTCCTGTCCTCCTCGTCAAAGAACGACAGCGTGAACGCGTCTGACTTCTCCACAAACTCCCGCGTGTATCTCTGCGGCCTGATCACGCACCAACATATGTTTTTGTTCCAAATCACGCCGAACCCGCCCCAACTAGCGGTCATCGTGTTGTGGCGCTCGGGCGGCCCGGCGGTGATGAGCATCCAGTTGGAACCGATCAGCTCAAAGACGTTGTCGGTTATCTCCTCGGGTTTGATTGATGTAAACAAATGCGTCCTCCTCGTGTGATAGTTGTTGTTTGCGACTCGCCTTCAATTACTTTATGCGTTGTCCATCAATTTCCTTTATCATAAGGCGGATGTTAGTGCGGCGCGGGTAGATTCGTAATCCCGGTGAATGATGGCATGGAAGCCCATCTTGGCGGCGACCTCGACGAACAGCTCGCGGTCGTCTATGTAGATCACCTCCTCGACTTGCGCCTGAGCGATATCCAGCGCGACGCGGAATATGTCCTCATCGGGCTTGCGGAAGTGGACGAAGCAGGAGGAGACGAAGAAGTCCACGAAACAGCCCAACCCGAAGGTCCGAATGCGATATTCCGTTAGCTCGCGCCCTTCGTTGCTGACCGTGGCGACCTGGAGTCTGTGCCGTTCCTTGAGAATGCGTATGAGGGCGATCATGTCGGGGTATGGCTGGGACTGCGCGAACATGAACGTCTTGAAGTCGTCAGGGGTGAAGCCACGGGGTTCATGGAATACGACGCGGTCGAGGTACTCGTCCAGGCTGAGCTTGCCGACCTCATAGGTGTCGAATGTGAGGTGGTGGCGTTCATTCATCTTGTCATAGTCGAGCTTGAACGCCTCCGCGGCCCTCTTGCGCGCGAAGCGATCCCAGCCGTTGGTTAGCAGCACACCGCCTATATCCACAAAGAGGGTGCTGATCTTCTGTGATGGCATATGTCGATCCCTCCAGAGTCCGCGCCGGTAAATCGCGGTTCCCTTAGAGGAGTATGCCCCGTCTGCCCGATATCTATGCCGCCTCGGCGATTTCGTCCTCGCCGTTTGTCAATTCGTCGCGCAGGAGTCGAACGAACTCATCCGGAGGCACGGGCTTGCTCGAGAGGTACCCCTGCATTTCATCACACTTGAGCGAGCGCAGGAAGTCCAGTTGGGCTGATGTCTCCACGCCTTCGGCGATCACGCTTAACTGGAGGCTATGCGCCAGGGCGACTATGGCCCCGGTGATGGCCGCGTCGTCGGGGTTGGTGATGATCTCCTTGACAAATGACCTGTCGATCTTCACCGTGTCCAGCGGGAGCCGTTTCAGATAACTGAGCGATGAGTAACCCGTGCCGAAATCGTCGACGGATAAACGCACCCCCATCGCCTTCAGCTCACTTAGCAGTTTCACCGCAATGTCGGGATTCTGCATAAGGCTGCTTTCGGTGACTTCGAGCATCAGGTACTGTGGTTCAAGGCCGGTTTCGAGCAATACATTACGTACTGTTTCCACCAAGTCTTCTCGCTGGAGAAGGCGCGCTGAGATATTCACCGCAACCTCTATCGCCGGCATGCCCTGGTCCTGCCACGCCTTGTTCTGAGCGCAGGCGGTGTAAAGCACCCATTGGGTGATCGGTATGATCAGATCGGTCTCTTCCGCTAGAGGGATGAACTGCATCGGGGCGAGTAGGCCGAGTTCTGGGTGCTGCCATCGCACCAGTGCCTCGGTACCAAGGATCTTCCCGGTTTTAATGTCTGTTTTTGGTTGGTAGTGAACCCTGAATTCCTCGCGTTCCACGGCTCTGCGAAGACCGCTTTCCAGCTTCATGCGCTCGCAGACGACGGAGTTCAGGGCATCCGTATAGAACTCATAGGCGTTGCCGCCTCGCTCCTTTGCTCTGTACATAGCCACATCGGCATTCTTGACCAGAGTCTCCGCGTCCGCGCCGTCCACGGGATAAAGGCTGATTCCAATACTGCCGGTCACGAGGAACTCGTTGCCCTCCAGCACGAGCGGCTCCGATAATGACCTCAAGATTTTCTGGGCGACCAAAGCGGCGTCTTCGGGGGTGGAAATGTCGGACAACATAATGGTGAACTCGTCACCACCCATGCGGCCAACCATGTCGGTCTCTCGCAGACTACCCGGAATGCGGGCGGCCACGGCATTGAGCATCATGTCGCCGGTGTTGTGGCCCATTATGTCGTTGACCATCTTGAAACGATCCAGGTCGAGGAACATGATCGCGAGCATCGCGTCCTTGCCGCGTGCCATGGAGAGGGACTGAGTCAGTCTCTCCTTGAACAACACTCTATTCGGCAGACCCGTCAGCGGATCGTGATGGGCCAGATAATCAAGACGCTTCTCATAGAGTTTCTTCTCGGTGATATTGCTCTTTATGGCTATAAAGTGCTCTATAACCCCGCGTTCGTTCTTCACCGGGGTGATGGTCGTATCTTCTATATAGAAACTACCGTCCTTGCGCCGATTGGTGATCTCTCCATGCCAGGTGTCACCGTCCTGAATGGTACTCCACAGCTCGTTATAGAAATTTTTTTCGTGTTTGCCCGACTGCAGCAATCGTGGGCTCCGGCCGATTACTTCGTCAGAGGTATACCCGGTCTCACACTCGAAAGCGGGATTAACGAACTCGACGCGGCCTGCCGGATCGGTTATTAGAATTTGGTTACTAGCGGAGTTTATGGCCGATGTCTGAATCCGCAGATGAGCCTCCGCACGCCTGCGCTCGGTGATGTCCTTGGTCAAGTGGACGAATTGGACGATTTCGTCCTTGTGGTCTTTAATAGGATAAACCGTGACCTCGACATAGATTTCTTGGCCGCTCTTATCGAAATGAGTATGGACGGCCGACGCGGGTCTGCCCGTCTTTATGACCTCCGCGACCGGGCACGAATCGTGAGGCGGTTCACAAGGCTTGTCCAGGTGATGGGTGACTTTGTAGCAGTAGCCGCCGAGGAGTTCACCGGATTCGTAGCCGGTCTGTTCCTGAAATGCACGATTGGCCCAGATAATCCGTAAATCTCTTGTTATCAAGGTTACACAGTCTGTAATTCCCTGCGCGACGCTTTCCAGTGTTTGCATCGTCTCGCTCAGCCGCTCTTCCGCCTGTCTTCGTTCAGTAACGTCGATCGATATCCCCACGAACCGCCGAACCTTGCCATTGGCGTCGACTATGGGGTTGAGCACCACGTAACAGGTCGCGACCTTGCCTTCCATATCCAGCCTACTAGCCTCGAAGGAGTACCGGGCTCCATGCAAAACCTGCTCGATGGCATTATCCACCATGCCGACCGCATCTTCAGGCCAAATCTCGCGAAACTTCCTGCCCACCAAGTCGGCCTCGGTCCAACCGGTATGGTCACATCCCGCCTGGTTGATAGTTGTAATTCGGCCTTCCTGGTCGAAGAGAGCAATACAATTGGGCGAGCCCTCAACCAGGCTTCGGTAACGATTCTCCGACGCAGCGATCTGAGCGGCGTACTCTTGCCTGTTCTGCATGATGGCGAAAAATGCTATGCTCACGACGCATAAAAGAAGAGTGATCGCGATGGCATTGAGCCTGTGTTCGGCCGCTTCATGATGCAACTCGGCCGCGTTGACATCCATTGCCAGAAATGCAATCGCGCGTTTGGTATGTGGGTCCCGAATCGGCGATAAACCGGTTACCCATATTCCCGATGAATCCTTAAGTGGCCCAGCAACAAACGCCTTCGGACTTGAGAAGGAGTTGACGTCCAGAGGTACGGCGCTCATATCCATGCCCGCGAGGCTGTTGAACTCGGCCTGCCCAACAGACGCAAGGCAGTATGGCTTTCCATTCCGCAAACCAATAATGTGAACAAATCTGCAATCGATGTTGGCCAAACTTATTCGTCGGAGCACAGCCATCTGGCAGGCATAATCGGGGGTCGCTGTGTCGGAAGGCGAACTGGTAAGCCTGGCAACACTCGCGGGATCGATGCCGGCCGCCGCCGCTGACGTCAGCGACAACAGATGACTGCGGGACTCGGTGTCGCTGTGCTTTCCGGCGCTCACAGTCATCATCCACCCGAACAGCAGAATTGCGGAGATTGTCAGTGTAAAGCAGATCCCGATTCGCAAGCGCACATTTCGCAAGCGCAGCAGGTGCTCGTGGGAATGGGAAAGCGGACGGTTATAGCTCCAAACGGCCGCCGCCGTGGTGAGCGCCAGTAGGCACCGGACTAGTTGGATAGGGAGGCCCGTAGCCCGGAAAAACGTCTCATCGTTGAGCAGGGATGCCGGGAAGAATGCCGCCTTCGGAACCACGAGCCCAGCAGCCAAGGCGTAGATGCTAATAGTTGTGGCGGCGGCGGTGAGTGAGCGACGCGCCATACCTTCGCAGCCTTTGGAGGCTAACAGCAATGTCAGCGCCGACCAGATGCCACCGACAAGACCGAGCACGTAGCGCGAAGAGACATTCAAGCTCTGCCAGCCCGCCAGTCCACCCATAGCCGTAACGGCCAGCATTGGCAGTAATATCCACCGCCCCGGACCTCGTTTGAGTATAATTCTCTGCCCGGAGCGCCCAAACTCAGTCAACAAGACGAACGAAACGACAGTCGTAAACAGGCTAGCGATCCTAAAAGATGGGCTATCGCCTAGGCTGCCGGCCAACAGGTCGAACCACTCGCTCATACCGTGTATCGCGCCAAACAGGCCCAGCCACACCCACGGCAACCCTTGCTTGTCGGTCTTCAGAAGCGTGAAGCAGGACGCAGCTAGTACGATGAACCCCAAGCCGTATAGAAAGTAGATGTAATCAAGTTGAGTCTGAAGAAACTGCATTTGCCGGAAGGCGCCTCGTCATTGGACTAGTAACAATATTTAGTATTGGCTTCTCCCAGTGAAAATAGCAGGTGAACGTTAACCACAATTTAAGGTCGAACTCATTGTAGGACGCTGTGGGGGGCTCGGCATGAATTTGTGCCTGCATCATTAAGAATTATCCGGGTTAGCAATAAACAGCCCCAGACAGCAGGTGGCGGACTTGGGCTGAGAAGCTACCATTGACTTGACACAATCCCATCTATATAATACATCTCATATAACGCTACTCAATTACAAGGCGGGGAATTCTTGCTCTAAAGCCGATTCTCCAGGTAGCGAGAGGTAGAAAATGGCGACAGAAGAAGAGAATTTACCGATGACGGAGCGGCATCGGCTGAATGCCGAGCTAGTGCGGGCGGCCGCGGCGGCTTCCATAGGGACCGCGACCACGCGTAAGGCCGCTCATGAATTGCGCAATCTACTAGCCATTATTTCGAGCAATGCCGAGCTGTTATTCGGGCATCCTGGAGATAAGAAAATACTCGCCGAATGCGAAACCAGGATTTTTGCCGCCATAGAACGTACCGGGCTGATCCTCCAGAGCTCAATCGAAAGCGTTCCGTTCGGCCATATCCGGATGACGGACGTTGACGTCATCGCGGTACTGGAGGAATGCCTCAATGTGCTAACCGACCGAACAGCTTCGAATGGCGTCATATTGAAGCGAGATTTCCGGGCCACCTTGCCCAAGGTCTCCGGCAGTTGGGTGGCGCTGCGGCAGGTTTTTACAAACCTGATCGCCAACGCCTTAAAGGCCATGCCCCAGGGCGGAAAACTGACGGTGACCGCCCTTGCGCAAGAGCAGAATGTTGAAATTCGATTTCGCGACACCGGGTGTGGCATGGCGCAAAAGCACACGGCCCAAATCTTCGATCCACTCTTCACGACCAATCCAGCGGGCGAGGGTACCGGCATGGGACTGCCGATCAGTCGTTACATCGTCGAGCAGCATAATGGGACTATTGCGGTGGAAAGCGAAGTGAATAGGGGCAGCACATTCATCGTAAGTCTGCCGTCTAAGGACAGAACTTATGGATAAGAAACCTTATCGAATTCTGATCGTGGACAACGAAAAGGACCTGGTTTGGGCCCTGGAGCGCAGTTTGAAAGAGGAGGGCTACGAGGTGCTCAAGGCCTATAGCGGTGTGCAGGCCCTTGCCAAAATCGGCCGCCACGACTTCGATGTCATTATTCTTGATGTCGTTATGCCCGGCATGGACGGCTTTCAGGTTTGTCGTCGCCTTCGAAAAATGAACGTCAACGTGCCTATATTGTTCCTCACGATGCGCGCCGCTATCGCCGACCGGATACACGGGCTGGATCGCGGCGGTGACGATTACCTGGGCAAACCCTTTGACATGAAAGAGTTGAAAGCCCGGATTCGAGCTTTGATACGTCGGCATGAGCGCAAATTGGAGGAGGAAGTCGGTTCCGAACGCCCGGGTTCCATATTGCAGGTCGGCAATCTCACTCTGGTCATGGAAACTCGTGAGGTAAAAGTGGGAGATGCGACCGTAAAGCTCACGTCCAAAGAATTTGAACTCTTCCATTACTTGACGTTGCACGTCGGCGAAGTCTTCTCCAGTGACGAACTTCTGCAGCAAGTCTGGGGATACCCTCCGGACAGCAAATGCACCAGCCTGGTTCGGTGGCACATCAAATCTTTGCGTGAAAAGATCTCGCCTGACCCCAGCCAACCTCTCTACCTCCGCACAATGCCTCGCCAAGGGTACGTCCTGCTGCCCAATCAATAAGCCCCCCATGGCCCGAAGAACAAATCCCTCGTCGTTCTGAGCATCTCGCTTCGCCAAACGCAGTTGTATTGGCCGAAAACGGACGTGTCGTTGCTTCGGACTGCGGAGCCGTAGGCGGAGCTGCCGAAGCCGGCCCCGCAGGGGCCGAATCGCCGCCCCGTCAATCATGTTCAACAACTTGCTGGCTATTTTCATATCCTAACGCAACCCTAACGCAGCCCGGCTAGAAATGGCGCTTGTACCTGGCACAATCTTGCATGGAGCGCTGCACTAGGTGCTCAAATACACAAAGGGGGAACTACCCAAATGGCAGTGGAAAAGACAATAGGGTCTACCAGTCTGGCAGAGGTCGTGGACCGAATTCTGGACAAGGGCGTCGTCATCGACGCCTGGGTGCGCGTCTCTTTGGTCGGCATTGAGTTGCTGGCTATCGAGGCTCGTGTGGTCGTTGCGAGCGTGGACACATGGCTGAAGTACGCGGAAGCCGTAGGCCTGACTGCTGCTGAGGCAGTCGCTTAATCGATCACCGGAGATTCTTCGGATGACAGGACTGGGAGCCGGGGCTTAGCGAATTCGCTCAAGTCGGGATGCTTCGGCTCCTGCCTCCATTCGATGAAGAATCGCAGGCACGAAAATGAAGTTACCACCGAGAATGCAACGAACATGAATAGGAGGCGAACCATGGCACTCTCGAACGCAATGAATATGCTAACTGAGAGCTTTCTGGAAGCTTATGACAACCGGATTGCCGAGGTTGCCGGCATATGCAGTGATACCGCGCAGACACTGTCCGAATTCCATGCCGCCCACCAGCGCATGGCCACGGAACAGCGTCGGAAACTCTCCGAGCAAATAGATAGTCTTCGCAGCACCGTGGCGTCGACTCTCAACACACTTGATGAGAGTCACCACAAAATGGCCGCCGAACTGCGTGACAAGCTCAACAATGAGCGCGAGCGTCTGCTTTCGGATGTGAGCACGATGCGCAACGATTTGCAGGTTGACCACGGAAAGGCTCGAAAAGCCTGGACCGACTTCAACACGCAAATGCGGCGACGCAGAGCCAAAGGACTTGGCGTCGCGACGAAGAAGGCGGCTGCATCTCATGCTACAGCCAGCGCACCTCATGCAACTACGAAGCCCAAGATGGCTCACGATGATCTCACGACCATCGCGGGAATCGGCGCCAACAGGATGCAGTGCCTCAACGGGATGGGCATTTTCACTTTCGCGCAGTTGGCGACAAGCACGCCCCAGAAGATCCGCAACGCATTTGGAGCGTCGGGGCGCTTGGCCAACGTGGAGCAGTGGATCAAAGACGCACGGAAGTTTAAGAGCAATTAGGCTGGTTCGGCACGTTGATGGCTGAAGTTACAGGTCGCAGCCCAACTCCCGTTGTGATGTGTGAGTTGGGCTTGCTACCGTCGGTTACGACTTACTTGACGTAACAGCTCAGTTTTGCTGTCATCCTGAACTTGATTCAGGATCTGTTACCTGCGAAGGAGATGCTGAATCGAGTTCAGCATGACAGGTACTCATCAAGAGTGAGCACTTACTACTTGACACCGGGTCTTGGATAGGACTATCCAGAGACCAGAGGAGAGGAGACACAACAAGATGGCGACTGCGTCGAGAACTTTAGTAGATGGAACCCCGGTAGCTCTTTCAGTGCACCCGAGGTCCGATTTCGTGGAGACCCCTACCGTCCAGGCAATGACCCAGCGGGCTCTGGCCTACCTCGAGGCCGGCTTTCCTGTTCACTTTCAGGGACCGGCCGGCACCGGCAAGACCACGCTTGCTTTACACGTCGCGGCCCAATTGAG
>JAMCYN010000058.1 GCA_023474015.1 Armatimonadota bacterium | reverse complement strand
TCTCCCAGGTCGACAAAGCCGTCAACAGTATCATTGACAACGCACGGTTCCGAGCCGCCGCTTGAAAACGGCTCAAATCGTAACTTGACTCAGTTGTAAAGATCTTCGCTTATGAAGCGAAGCTAGTGACCTCATAGCGCTTCCCTCGCCACTCACGTATGAGCACTGTGCCTACCACCGGATGATCCTTCGCCACGTTCCGTTTGCGCTTGGACACTCCGACAGGCATTGCGTTCTCGTCATATCCGTTTTCCTCAAGCACTTCTTCGAGCCGCTGCTGCACTCGTTCGGACAATCCTCCATAAGCTATCTCCTGCAAGCGATATGCCAGGCGTTTGATGATGAGGTCGCGGTTGTAAGCCGGGGGTTCTGTGCCATACAGCGATACATACATACCTTTCAACTCATCAAAGTTGAGTTTGGGCAGGCTCGCAACCTGCTTCAGAACTGAGTCTGCCATGGTTCCTCCTCGATAGTAATCCCTGGTCACCATTCATCACTCACAACCGCAACGAAAGCAAGTATCCGAACAGAGAGATAACCCAGGTTGGACTACTACTTCTGGGCGGCTCTTGTGCGTGCAACCGCGCGCATCTGCGCAAGCGTCTTGCCCTTGGTCCATTGAACGTGCGGGCGGTCGACCAGCTTCTTCCAGTCGCCTCCCCACTCCAGTCCGCAGAGCCGAGCGATCTTCCCGAACAGGTCCCACGGGCCCTTCCACGTGACCTTGCCGTCTATGACGAATGCATAGTCGGCGGCGAGGCCGAAGTTGTGCCAACTGTATCCGCCGCGTGCGTTGGTCACAATGCTCCCCGGTGCGGTGCGCCCTTTGGCGTATAGCCCGTTCTGGCTTTCGATTGACCTGTAACCCCAGGTCAGAACCACCCTAATACCGTGGTCGGCAAGCTTCGTCTCGAAGCGGCTCAGTTTCTTCGCAAACTCCGGGTCGAGCCCTATTCTCGATGCACTCATCGGCTCTCTCCCTTCGGAAGCGGTTTGTTGGTGCAATGAACGCTCTTTCCGATAAAAACACCAAGTCCTGAGTCGGACAAAGAACTGTCTTTCCTGATTCGGTTCATCTCGCGTTTCCTCCCACGTAGTATTCCGGCGGCCAGAATCCCCGCCACCTCGGTCATTCGTTCATTGAAAGACATCCGTTCAGGATGGCAGTCAGTTGGCATGGTCAACCTCCCGGGGCTTTTCGCTGTGAACTGAGCAGCGCCCTGTTGATATTTACTGGCGGGGATTCACTCGTGCCGAGAATCTACAGATACTCGTCCAGCCCGTGTTCCAGGAACACGAGTCCGATCCGACGCCGCAGTTCGTCGATCTTATGCCTGGAGACTCCGTCCTCGTGGGCGATGTCCACAATCGTCTGCTCCTGCAGGCGGGCGCAAAGGTTCTTAAGATCTGTTGGAAGAAGGGAAACCGCGCACCGCACATCAATGCACAGCTCCAGTCTTTCGATCACCGGCCGGTCCAGTCGTCCGGTGTGAATCAGATACTCCTCCGCATTGATGGCCTCTGCCCTCGACACCATGTCGCCGGTGTCGGCTTCAATCATCTCGTCCAGAGAGTAGTCATGCTGGCGAAAGTCGTACTGGCTCGTGAGCCTTGCGCTGACCATCGTTCGGATCTTGTTGTCGAGCACGGTATTGACGAACGTCTTGAGCGTGCCCTTTTGGGGATCATGCTTGCGGAGTTGCTGACGCAGGTGAAGCGACAGGTCTTGCTCGATATCTTCCTGGTCGTTTTTCGTGTAGCCCGCCTGTCCTATCAGGCGTCTTGTCTTGTAACGGATGAGGTTGATGGCATAGTCGTCAAGTCCCTCAAATGGATTGGTGTGAAACATTGTCTCCTCCTCGGCCGGGAGGAGATCGCGAGGGTGTCGACTACCAGAGGCGTCGCGGCCGATAGCAACAAGGCGGAGGCATTGCGATGCCGCTTTGGTAAGCGACACCCACAACAACCTCCGCCTGGCGGTCAGTCATTCTCGGTGTATTCTGTGTTCGGTTGTGCTTTGTCTTAGCTGTGCGCCTTGCGTCTTACGACCATCTTGAACGGAAGCCCGTCGCGCACGTCCAGGCATTCCACGACCCCGTGGCCAACCTGCCGAAATCTGGCAAGCATCGTTTGCACCTGGGGCTTTTCAAGGAATGACTCGATATCCACCACCTCCTCACGCGGCTCGAGTCCCGAGAGCTTGTACTCGACGCTGATCTCCGTGCTGTCGTCTGTCACCGGCTGTCCGTCGGACAGCCTGAAGTCTCTGATGGAGCCGAACCGCGTCTCGTGGATCAGCTTCCCGAACTCGCGGTCCGTCAATGTCTGCTGCATGGAAACACTATCCTCCAGTTTTGAACTGGGAACGGATAGTTGGCCAACACATCGTTCCGGTGACTATATGGTAGCCTTTGTGGAATGTGCCGAGGGTGCAATCAGGGTGCATTTCGGGTGCAATTGAGGTGCAACGCTCTGGAGGGAGACCCAAAGAGACGGCCCGGTGTCATCGTGTTCACCGAGCCGTTGCTTCCTAGACCGGAGGATGATCAGATGTTCAGCCGATGGAATCCCGGCTTCGAAGATGCCACCAGATCGGAGCGAGGGTCTCCACCCCGGAATATCTGGCTCATCTTCGACGGGGGTTCAAAGCCTCGCTCGTCCGCGTGCAGATCGGCGATCTCACATGATATGACTGCATACTTGACGTCACGCTGTCCTCGCAGATGCGCTTGGTGAAGTATCCTGGCCACGTCGGCTTGCAGGTCAGTCAGGTGCGGCAGTTCCTTTCCGCGCAGGACGATGGTGTGATACTCATTGCTAGGCTCGAATACGGATTCGGAATGCGCTTCGCGGACAGCCTGGGCCTTGGCAAACCCCTGAGCTTTCCGTCCGAAATCCGCCACCAGCTTGCCGAGCCGGTGTTCGACTCGGATCTTGCCATCATCCGTCGTGAATAGATCCGCCAAGCAGATCGCGAGACGGGAGTCTCGGTACAGGGGATTCGGTGAGTTGATATGGAAGTCAAAGGGGCTCAGAGTGAACAGGATGAACGGTTCGTATGAGCCGACAAGCAAGCTGATGAGACGCTCTCGGTTCAAGCATCCGCAACCTGTCATGGCGAAGTATGCCGCGATCAGTTTGCCCCCTACATCGAGGTCGGCGAAATGGACCGGCTCGTGAATGTCCACGCGAACCGGCTCAATGAGTGTGAGTCCAGCAGCACGCGCTATCCCACCCAGTATCTTGAGGTGATCCATCTCATAGACAGTCAGGTCGTCTTTGGTGACCGGAATGGGATCGCATTCTCCGTCGTCGCACGTGCAGATCGCCACGATTGTTCCATCGCGGTGATTGACGACCTCATGCGAACAAGCGCACCAGTGCTCGTTGATGCACGGGTAGTTCTGAGCCATATGGTCGGTTGGCGCGATGAGCCTTGTTGCCGCCGCGAGTATGTCGGCATCGCGAACTTCTTTCTCCCATTCCCTCATCACGCCTGCGGAGGCAAGTTTCTCACATGCCAACCAGAAACTCTTCAGACTCTTTGCCATGACCTGCCTCCTCATATCTTACGAAGCCTCGCACGCGCAGCCACAGCTCGACGAGAGTGGAATCCGTGTCTCTGCAGAGCTGCAGCTTGTTCGGCGGCGTAATCGTGACGGTTCGGGGTTTGTCTTCGCCGGTGAACTTCACCTTGAACTTGGCCCTCGTTATGATCTCGTTGGGGCGAAGCTGAATGTTGTCGTCTCTGAGGGCCAGAAAGACGTTGGGAGCCGTGTAGGTTGTTAGCAGCTTGTAATGGGCCTTGTGCTTCTCGATGCGAATCTCAGTCAGCATAATCCAGTCGATGCCTTCGATGTCCCTTGCCACCAGGCATTTCTCGCCCTCGTGTACGATTGGGCTGAGGTCGTACTTGTCCAGGCCGGGAAAGATGGAGGAGTCACCGGATATCAGCTTGCCCAGTTCGCGGCGATAGAGGTCTTGCTCGCCCTTGTTCTTCGTGTGAATGCGCAACTCGCCTATTGACGGCACATAGCACGCTACATCGAATGCTTCGGGCCGGTAGAAGATGCCTTTGGAATCATAGCCCTCCACAGCGCTTTCGCGTTTGTAGGCGTCGCCGTGGCGCATGAGAAACCAGACCTCGTCTTCCCCGGGATAGACGAACACCCTGGTGTTGGCTCCACGTTTGTGACTCTCAAACCACATATCCAGTGCAGCCTCCATTTGCACAAGGCGATTGCCATCCGGCTCGCCGAATGGTATGGGTGAGTCCGCCTGGTAGTGCTCGAAAGTGCGAGACCGATAGATGTGCTGTTCGGAGTGCGCCTTCTCCAGAGCCAGGCTGTCGCGAATCCAGATACGCATAGCGACATCCATGGGGGTGGACTCGGATGGAATAACCATCCCCAATCTGTTGGCCAGGTCCAGCAACTTGTTCATCGTGCGGTCCGTACCCATCTCGTGTGCGAAGAACAGAGCATCGATGAGGAGACTGGGCATCTGGTCATCCGGCTTCATTAGGATGGAAGTGAGCATAAGGTAATCAAAGTCGGAAATCGCGCCATCGGACTCAGGCAGATTGAACCCTTTCGATGCTACGAAATCCGCGTGTGGCTTCAGAAACTCCAACAACACCGGCGGTGAAATGGACTGCAGAACTCTTGGATGCGCGAACATTCTTAGACTGTAACTAGGCAACCTAATCCTCCCCTGACCCTAAACGGCCGACTGTAGTACTCCGCAAGCCACCGCACCGAACCGATGTTCGGCACAAAGAGCGAAAGAAAGCCCCCGGATGCGAGTGGCAGGGGAGTTAGTAATGATTATATCCGACCGAACGTTTGTTTGGCAATAGGCATTTTTCTCCACTTCTGACCCCGTTTCGGCAAAGCTTCGGGCAGAGCTGCCCTCCCTCCAGAAATTCCCGGCAAGGACTCCGAACCGCCAGTAAATATCAACTGTGGGCGGGCTGGCCAAGTCCAGTTCAGTCCCTGCGGCGCGTGCCTCAGATGAATCTCGATTACTGGAGGATACATTGATACGAACGGTCTACAAGTTCACCTTCGACGGCAACGTCGCGATGGATGACGTCGAGCGAGTGCTCGCGTTGTCTACCATCCCTGTAGAGTCCATCCACGGCGAACCCGCGATGTTGGTCGACGGCAGATTTACCGTGAACAAGAGGCGTCGTACTTGCCTGATAGACGCGGAGTCTCAGCTTGGAAGTGACCTCGCCCGGGTGTTCACCGGGTTCCTGAATACCAGAGCCGGTGGAAGCTTCCGAGTCGATTTCGAGGAGACCGGGGAGTCGCTCGGTGATCTGCTCGACCTGTATGGAGCGTTCGCATGAAGCAGCCGACGGTTACCACCTACTCATTCTGGAACTCGTTCCGCAACTGCCGGAAAGCCTGCGAGTGGCGGTATCTCAAGGAGCTGGTCCCCATAGGTCGGGACCAGGCGCTCTCATTCGGAACGCTTATCCACACGTGTCTGGAGATGTGGCACGGCGGAAGCGGACTGGACTGCGTGCTCGATTATCTTGACAGGTCAATGCCGAACCGGGCACAGGATGAGTCCGAACGATCCGACTGGCATTTGGCCACAGCGATGATGACGGGCTATGCAGCTCGCTATCCGTCTGAGGACTTCGAGGTTGTCGCCCTTGAGAAAACTTTCGAGGGCACCATTATCAACCCCACAACGGGCGCTACGTCCAGGAGTTTCACCATCGCTGGCAAGGTCGATGGATTGGTGCGGATGCGTGCTACGGGCGAGCATTACCTGCTGGAGCACAAGACCGCCTCACAAGTGGATGGCGACTATCTGGAGAAGCTCTGGACGGACTTACAGGTGACGCTGTATGCGCACTACATCGAGCAAACACTCGGCATCCGCATCGCGGGCGTCATCTACAACGTGCTCGTCAAAGCGAAGCTCCAACAGGGCAAGGGCGAGACCGAAGCCGAGTTTGAAGAGCGCCGGTCCGAGCTTATCGCCAAATCCAAGACAGGCAAGTCTACCGCCACGCGCAAGCTCCCGGAACCGGATGACGACTTCGCGCTGCGCCTTTCCGCGAAATATGGCGCGCCGGATATGTTCTGCCGAGAGGTCCTCTACATCTCTCGCGATCAGTTCGACGCGATGAAGAGCGACCTCTGGGAACTCACCCAACAGCTCCTGGACTGCAGACGGCGCAATGTGTTCTACCGGAACACGGCGTACTGCTTCAACTATCACCGGCCATGCGCGTACTACGCCCTTTGTCGTTCCGGCGGCAGCGAGAACGTGATCGCCAACTTCTACGAGACAAAGCCGCCGCACGAAGAGTTGCGCACAAACGATGCTACTGGTCAAGACAAGGAGATATTCTAAATGCCGCTACCGACTACAAAGACACCGCCTAAGCCAAACCTGGCGGATCTGACCGTGCTAACCTACGGGGCAACGAAGATAGGAAAGTCCACCTGGTGCTCTCACGCCGAAGGTGCGCTCTTCCTCTCGACCGAGCCGGGGCTCAATTCCCTGGAGGTGTTCCAGATACCGGTCCGGTCATGGGACGAGCTGCTCGCGGCCTGCGGAGAGATCGCCGAAGGCAACCATCAGTTCAAGACCGTGATACTCGACACTGTCGATAACGCCTACAAGATGTGCGCCGAGCACGTTTGCCGCAAGTTCAAGGTCGAGCACGAGTCCGATCTCGGCTTCGGCAAAGGCTACGCGCTCACGAACAACGAGTTCCAGCGCGTCCTGAACAAACTCGCGTTCATGCCCTGCGGCCTCTACCTGATCTCCCACTCGCAGGAGATCGAGATAGAGACCCGCACCGGCAAGTACACCAAGACCGTGCCCACACTGCCGGAGAAGGCCAGGAAGATAGTCTTGGGCCTCGTCGATATGGTTCTCTACTGCGATATCGAGATGACGGCGGGTTCGGACGGCAAGATGGCCGCGCGGCGTGTTATGCGCACCAAGCCCAGCCTGAACTACGAGGCGGGCGACCGCACCGGAAGGCTCCCCGATGTGATCGATCTCGACTATACCAAGTTCATTGAGGCGTTCAACGCCACAGCAGACACCAAGAAAACACCCAAGGAGGCAACCCGATGACCCAGGATTACGACACTACCGGCGTGAGCGAGCTTGACCTTGCTCAGTTTGACGATGATTTCGCGGAAGCGCCCGTCGAGGAACGTGAGTTCGAGGATGCTCCTGACGGCAAGTACCAGGTGAATGTCGAGAAAGTCGAACTCACCCGCGCTCAGTCCTCCGGCAATCCCATGCTGAAATGGACGCTCAAGATTCTCGGCCCGCGACTCGCCGGACGTCTTCTCTGGCGCAACAGCGTGATGGCGTCCAAAGAGAACATGAAGTGGCTGAAGACCGACCTGCACACATGCGGCGTCGATATCGAGAAGGCATCCCATCTCCCGGCCAGTCTGGGCGATCTGCTCGACGTGAAGCTGGAGATCACAAAACGCACGAAGGGCGAAAACGAGAACATCTACTTCAACCGCCGGATCGTGGTCGAGGACCTGGCTTGCGAGGACGACTCGCTCGCACCGTTCTAGATGGCCGAGCCAGTCACGGTCATAGTCGACACACGTGAACAGGAGCCGTATTCGTTTCCTTCTCGGCTGTTCGTGGTTGAGCGGCGTGCTCTACCGGCGGGGGACTACTCCCTCGCCGGTCTGGAGCGGGTAGTCGCTGTCGAGCGGAAGACGGCAGAGGACTTCGTCCACACGATCATCCGCGACAGAGACCGGTTCCGCAAGGAGCTATTGAAGCTTGCCGAATACGACCGCGCCTGCGTAGTAGTGGAAGCCGGGCTTGATGACCTGCTCAGCGGGGTCTATCGTTCCGGTGCGCATCCGAGTTCCGTCGTGGGAGCTGCGCTCTCGATAATCATCGACTACGACGTCCCAGTCTATTTCTGCTCCGACCGGCAGTGCGCACGCCGGTTTGTCGAGGAGTATCTGCTGCGCTACTATCGGAGGTCTCAGGATTCATGCCAACAGCCACAACAGAGCATACCCGAATCCGGGGAGAAGTCGAGCGAGTCTTCTTCTCATCCGCCAGCTTCTCCGCCGGTCGGTTCATAACGGAGCGCGGCGACAGAATTCAGTTTGCGGGAAATGTCGTGGTGAGCGAAAACCAGCCGTTGGTGCTCCACGGCAAGTTCATCAAACACCCCAAATACGGCCTCCAGTTCGAGGTCACAAGCATGGAGTTCGACCGGCAACTGGACGCTCGCGGACTCGCCAACTATCTTGCCAACGACCCTGGCATCAAGGGCATCGGTCCATCCAAGGCCAGGCTTATCGCCGAGCAGTTCGGAGCCAACTTCGAGCGAAGCCTTGTCGATGAACCGGAGAAGATCGCCGAAGTCGCGAAGGTGCCGTTATCGGTTATCGAGTCGCTCCGTGACCACTGGCTTGAGACCAGCCACATAAACCAGGCTATGACGGCACTTGCTGCATACGGGCTCACACATCATCAGGTGACGAAGCTGGTGAAAAAGCTCGGTAACAACGCTGTCTCCATAATCGAGCGCGACCCCTACCTTATCGTCGGAGAGATCGACGGCTTCGGATTCAAACGAATCGACAAGATCGCTCGGCAGGTGGGCATCGAAAAGGATGAGCCGAGCCGCATTCGCGCCGGGATTGTGTTCTGCGTTGAGGATGCCTTGGATCAGGGCGACTGTTGGGTGGAGTACGAGGACCTGCTCGGGCGGGCGAACGAGCTTCTTGTGATGGATTGCCTGGACAGCCGAGAGCAAATCGAGAGACACCTGGACAATCTCATCGATGAGAAAGCCCTGACATGCTACTCTGCTGACTGCCGGTTCCTTGTGGCAAAGCCGCTCATCCGGAGTATTGAAGAGGATCTGGCGCGCGTGTTCGCTGGCGGCGCAAAGTCGAGTCCGCGCCTCGGTGACAAGTCCAACCTGCAGGCTGAGGTAAAGCGTGTCGCGCCGCGCCTCAATCCCAAACAGTTTGACGCAGCCATTAGTGCCGCCGCGCATTCCATATCCCTCATCTCTGGCGGTGCCGGATCCGGCAAGACATTCACCGTTGCCGCCATTACTCGGCTCTGTGACGAGCATGACCTGCGCGTCGTGCTCTGCGCGCCGACCGGCAAGGCCGCCAAGCGAATGGAAGAGACCACCGGGAGGGATGCGTCCACGATCCACCGGCTGCTCGGTTTCAACGGCAAGACCTACTCGCGCGACTCGGAAAACCCAATCTCGACCGATGTGCTCATTGTCGACGAGGTCTCTATGGTCGATGTCGTTCTCGCGTGGCATCTCTTCCAAGCAATCGATCTTGAACGCACGAGTGTAGTCCTGGTTGGCGACCACAATCAGCTTCCGCCAGTTGGGCCGGGCAACATCCTGCGAGACTTGATTGAATCAAGATCGCTCCCGACCACGATCCTTGATGACATAGTGCGGCAGGCTGGAATCCTCAAGGAAAACAGCATTGCCATCCTGCGGGGCGAAGTGCGGAAAACCCCGCAACGCGATACTTCCGTGCGTGGAGCCTGGTACGTCGCGGATCAGCATACCGAGGCAGAGCGCGTCCAGCGCTTCATCCTCGACCTGTTCGAGCATACGCTCAAAGACAAGCTAGGATTTGACATCCTGAGGGACGTGCAGCTTCTGACGCCCACTCACAAGGGACCACTCGGGACTGTTGAACTGAATATCAAACTGCAGCGCCTCATTCAACGGAAGCTCTGGAATGTTTTCGGTAAAATAAAAGTTATGCAAAAGGGCTCCAAAAGTTGTGCAGTCCCCGTGGCTCTGGTAAAACAAAATGAGCCATAGCCAACACCTAAACTGACCCGTACCCTTAAAGGTGAGTAA
>JAMCYN010000061.1 GCA_023474015.1 Armatimonadota bacterium | reverse complement strand
TGAGAACATGTGCTAAAAATCGTGGTTTCACGCTGATGGAACTATTGGTGGTCATGGCGATATCCGTCATTTTGATGGGTCTCGTCCTGGCGCCGGTGGTGCAGTCGTTCAGCCTGACTCGCCGCGCTCAGGCGATGGTTGAGGCGCAGGACTCCGCGCGCGCCAGCATGGAGCAGATCAGCCGCGAGCTTGGCGAGGCGATGGATGTGCTCGACTACACAGCCGATCCCATCGACCTTCCGGTGTTTGACCCGACCGCCATGGGCAGCAGCCCGACCTACTATTATCTGCCGCTTCCCAACGCCAAGATCGATTTCGTGCTTCCGAGAATGATTGCTCATTGCGTCAATCCGAACCATCCGGCTGGTGAGCCTCGAGATTTTGCGCGCGGTGACTTGGCAAGCCCGCCTTGCCAAAAGTGCTCTGATGCCGGTCAAGACCCGAATCAGGTCGAGATACGGCCCAGGCTCCCGCTGGAGCAGGACGTGACGGTTGTCAGATACTTCCTCGGGCTGCGTTACAACAACCCGACCAATGACCGCGCGAGTGGCGAGCCGCCGTACTTCGGTTGGGAATCGCCTTGGGGGAAGAACGTCGCGGCGGACGCCGGGAACCAGGTGGTTCTGTATAGGATCGAGTTCGATCCGAACGACACGACCATATTCAGCTCAAATCCTCAGCAGGCTGTTCAGGAACTTGCCGACGTGCTCAATGATCCCGAGTTCTTCTATGCTGCGGATGGTACGGGCAAGGTCTCCGGTTCAACGTGGTCCGCGGCGGATAACCGACCACTGTGGCAACATTGGGCCGAGAAG
Source organism: Armatimonadota bacterium (assembly GCA_023474015.1). The sequence continues at coordinate 9,100 of JAMCYN010000061.1, read as the reverse complement.
GCCCGGATAGTCGGTATGGGCAAATACGAGGACTTGGTGACAGGGATCGACACCGATGGCGATGGGAGGTTCGAGGCTATCGAGCCGTCGGTCAATTTCCGTTATGCGAAGGTCGATAACGATACATTCGCGGGGACCAATTCCACCGATAAGAGTTTCGAATATCCCGACGCGGCGCCGACGGTATTTCGCGCCAAATACGGCTACTGGATGCCGGACCCGTTCAGCGTTAGTTTGTATCGCTATAAGGATGTGGTGAACAACGGGGCGAGTTCGGTTGAGATCACGGATTATACCACGGGATATGAAGGTCTTGACCTTGTGATACGGAAAAACGGAGCTACTCAGGTGTTCAATATTTCCGAATACATGAGAACACGTACGATCCCGCGTGACTGTGAGATGGCGTTCTACTTCGATTATGCGCCGAATGGCGCCTCGCCGGTAATGAATATGAGCAGGGGCACGGCGACATTCGCCCTTGATCCTCCGATCATCCCCGATAACGCGAAGTCGGTAAGCGACCTCGATCCCGTGGACATCAACAACAGGTTCCGGAAGGCATATGAAGCGAACCATGGCGAGGCAACGCGATGGGCTCTGCTGAGCACGTTCGATGAGAGTAAGCCGAACTATCTTATGTATGCCGTGATAGTTCCGGGCAGTGAGTCGGTCATTGGGCCGAATATGACTCCCGGCCCAGGTTACGGCATGCCTGTGCGGTATGAGCGGCTCCCGCTGGCCTTGGGCGATCCCGAGCTTAACCAGTATAAGATCAATTACGATACGGGGGAGATATTCTTTAGCCGTATCTACAGCCAGGACCTGCCCGAAACAGGATCGAACCCGATCAGGGTCAACTACAAGGTTCAGTTCAATAGAAACGGCGATGTCGTGCGCGGGGATTACTTTACCAAGTGCCTGGTGAATATCCACGTTGGGATAAGAATGTTCGACCCCGATTCCGGCAAGGTGCACACGGTCGAGCTGAATAATACGGTCAAGGTCAGAAATGCACTACGATAGATTTTGTATTGAATATTTTATATTGAGTACTTGATAGTGCGCGATGATGATAGGCAATATTCAATATAAAATATAAAATAATCAATTAGCAAATGGTCACGATATGGTGTTTAACAATACTCGCTCCAACAAAATAGGTTCCAGCCGCTCCGGCCAAACGCTGGTCATTGCGATCATGGTTATGTTCGTGGTGGCTCTGGTCGCGGCTGTGTTCATAGGACTGGTCGCTCGGAACCTGTTCAGGTCTGAGCGGTTCAGCAATATGGACGAGGTCGCGCAGATCGCCGAGGGCGGCGTCCAATATGCCGACAAGATGCTGACCACCAGCGAGGAGGGCGCCGACTGGCGGCCTACACCCGATAACGACGGCCTTAAAGATCGCACTAAACCTGCGATTGGTATTTTCGGGGAGGAGGCGACGGATTGGGAATATCAACGCGACAAGTACCCCGATTTCCGATGGACTCGCGCTTATTACCCGACCGAACTTCCCGCAGGTGCGGCTCCCGGCCAGGGCTACGCGGGGCCGACCGGTGGTTATACCACATTCCCCACGGGCGGTGGCCGATTTCTGCTGCGGGTGTCGTATAATCCCGACCCAAGCGACCCGCTTTCCAAGCATATCAAGATCGAGTCCATAGGCCGTCTCGGAGTGTTCGACAAGGACGACCCGACCACCTACAAGCCCTACGGCAACATAAGCCTTCGGCGCGAGATCACGGCCTACAAGCCCATCGGACTGACGGACTATCTTCGGTTTATCACCAACAAGGACGACCGTTCCACGGACTTCCCGCTCGGGTGTCCGGGCTATCACGTGAAGTTCGGCCAAGCAAGTGACGCCAGGTTCGGTTATCGAGGCGCGCCGATTAGAGTCAACGGCAACCTGATGTGGTACGGGATTCCTAGTGATGAGATAAAGCTCTTTTTGAGAGGGGTCATGGATAACGCCGGTAAGCTGACGCCGATAGATATGGTGGAGGTGGCGGGTGATATCAAGCTGGCGGATTCATTTCCCGTGAATCTCTATGCGCTCAACGTGAACGGCGGTGTCGAGACGGGGCCGCTTAACTTGCTCCCGAGCGATGACGGTTCATTCAGCAGCCAGGGCGGTTTCTATCGAGACAGCAGGCCCCAGATAGGCGACGCGACCAGGCGCATAAAGCGGATCGAGCCCCCGCTCATCGATCAGCCCGATACCACCAACTCCACCACGCGTTATCGGCTGCTGACCCTCAACTCCGGCGAGCGGGTTCAGGCGGCGGATGGGTCATGGGTTAACCTTGGTGGGCTAGGATGGGGCCGGGGTATTTATATCAGCAATACCGAGGATCGTCAGGACGAAAGCGAGACGCTGATCGGCGGGTATTCCGTTCGGTCGGACTGGCTCAAGCCGAACAACCCAATATCGCCCTACTGGAAGGGGCCGTTCTACATCCCTCCGGGAGTCATGATCGTGCTCGAGCCGAATGACTTCGAGAGGGTGGAGAATAATCGTAAGCAGTATTACTTCAGGATCACCAGGACCGATGGCGAGGATTGGTATGACTGCAATGGAATCCGCAGGCCGGACTGGGGACGGACGATCAGAATGCCTTACCCGGACTGCAATTACGGCAGGGTGATGACGCCCTCCGTGGGCGGCGACGGCAATCGGCGAATCGAAGGTAACGGCGTGATCTACGCCGAAGGCAACGTTCGCATTCGCGGAATGCTCCCGCCGAATATGCAGCTCACGGTGGTTTCCGGTGAAAATATCTACATCGAAGGCAGCCTGCTCAAATATCGTGATCCCGCTTGGAGGAGCACCAGCATGGATACATGGCGCGGCGCGGATCCCACGTGCGGGCTTGCGCTCCTGGCGAAGCAGAACATTTGCGTTAATACGACCCAGTTCTTTGCTCCCCAGAACGGCATCGGTAGCGACAGCGTGGGCTCGGACGCTCAGAACGGCCAGCCGCCATATCACATCATTGTAACTAACGAACCGGACAGTCGGCCGAGGATCGGTTTTGAGCTTGGGCCGTGGGAGTCCGATAGTGGCGCGAACGCGCCGAGCAATTGGTATCTCTTCCTCCGCCACTCCGGCCAGTATGGCTCGTCCTACATCAACGCCTGGCTCAACCCGAGCGATATAGCGACAAATGGTGGCATTCTGGCGTTGAATAATCCTTGGCCGGGCCATATACCCGCTCCCGGATTGCCGGAGTATATCTGGGGAATAGGAGATCCGGGTTTCAACGGCCCTGCTTCGGGCTTCAACTGTCCCGGCTGGGGTATCGGGAGCGCGTTTATCGGCGAGGTGTTTCCGCTTAACGGCATCACGAATGCCCATATGAACATGGGCATCGGTGTGGCAAACCTGCTCCAGATTGCGCTTGACCAGACCACTTACACACGCAGCAACTATCTTTTGGGCGGGCTGGCGGTGCAGCCGTTCGACGTTCGCATCGAGGCCGTACTCTACGCCCAGGAGGGGTCGTTCTTCGTTTTGCCGGGTAACTGGTTCAATCCGAACCCGTCGGATACGGAGTCGGCCTATGCCGGAAATAACAACATGCGCCTGGCTGGTGAGAGGCCTATGTTCCCATTCTTTGGGCAGCCGCTGGATATTCGAATTATCGTGGACGGCGCGGTGAGCGAGAATATGCCCGCGCCCATAAGCGATGTGGAAGAGTGGATGGCGAAATGGGGGAAGATTCCGGAGTTCTACGGATCGAGTAATGTACACACAGCGCACCCGGGCGAGGGCTTGACGCTGCTTTATGACGATCACGTGGGCTGGCCGCTCGCGAGCCTCAGGGACCCCTCGATGCCGTGGACACCCATAAGGACGGATATCTACAACCGTCCGCTTCCGATTGCCCCCAGGCTGCCCGTCGCACGCAGTCTTATCTACTTCGGCGACGTGATGTAGTCGCGATCGAGGTGAATGCACATGAAAAGGATTTCCCGGCTTATTCCCGCTATCATAACCCTGGCCGCTGTAATTGCGTCCGGGCTTCCGTCGAACGCGGCGGGGTATTTGTATGCAGGCAAGCGGAAGACCGTCAACTGCGGTATCGTTGTGCTCGGATCGGGCGCTACCACGGGGAACTATACCCAGCCGCTCGGGCTCGGCTCCGCGGGCGGGGCGGGGGACCTGTTCAATCTTTTGGACTACCTGACGAGCATGAAGCCCGCGGGCTGGTCGCTCGATAACCCCTATGCGCCCGTTGACACAAACGGCAAGAAACCCGACAAGCAGAACCCCTTGTTCTGGCAGGTGAACCTTGCAACGGCCCGGAATCTCTCGCGCATGAACGTTCTCTACTTGCCCGCCGCAAACAACGTAAAACTCGCGGACGAGGACAGGGAAAAGCTGAGAAGGTTCGTCGATGGCGGCGGGGTGTTGTGGGTCGACAACTCGGGGGTTACGGGCAACCCGTTGACATTTACCGATGGCTTAGGCCTGCCGTCGAGTACCCCAGGGACGTTCTTTCTGCCCAATGTTTACTTCATGCAGTCGACGGCGACGACAGGCCGTGACATTGCCGCGAGTCGCCACCATCCACTCCTCACATCGCCCTACTGGATTGAAGATCAGGAGATCCCGATGCTTGGCGCGAGCTGGGGAGCGAGCGCGGTTAATCCCGGGTACAGTCTTGGGTCTACAGGTGACTGGAAAGGGCTGCAGGCGCCATTGTTCACCGACGTGCTCTTCCCGATCGTATCGAAACTCGGCGGCGGTGAGACGAGCATTGCAGCCAACACTTACGGCAGCGGAAGGATTGTGGCCACGGCGAATTTCGTCGGAGGCGGGTGTTTCTTGCCTTATCCGCACAATATGCCGAGCCTGAAGTTTGCGTACAACGTTATGGCGTGGGCATCTTCCTGGACCGATCTCAGGAAGGACCCCAGGCACTCGGGCAGGTCGATCGATACGGTCGGCGGCACCGAACTTCTTAAAATGTGGTCACTCAAGCCCGCGCCGCCCAACGGTGAGTCGGGCGCGGTGATCTACAAGAACGTGGCGTTCTATTCCAGCGGCGGGGCACTTTTTGCTCTTGACGTAAAGCCGCAGGAAGACCTCGACCAGGACGGCAACCCGGATGACGGTCTTCAAGGCGTGGGCGGGATGACCAATGACGGCCAGGATGTGATCTGGATTTGGCAAGGGGATGGAGGGATGCTATCCACTCCCGAGGTAGTGACCGCTCAGAACCCGAACAACCCTTACGGGACGGTGGAAGCTGTGCTGGTGATGTCGTCCTCGGGCAACGTATACATGCTCAATGCGTTCCCTAACCAAAATGGAATCCTCATGGACCAGCCCAGCCCTATTGTGCCGCCGTGGACTACCTATGCCACCCCGCATCCCAACCCGCCGATTTACATCAATGGCTGGGTGTATACGGCTGCGGGCGATGGGCGGTTGTATGCGTACAACCCATCGCTAGAGATTTGGAATGCTTCGAATGATCCAGACGTTGCCTCGCATTGGGTTATGCCATCGGACTTCGCCAACGCGGGAGGGAATGCGACGCTCAAGTCGGGCCCGAACTTCGGGTTCGTTTCTACCGGCAACAGCGGGGCGGTGGTCGGCATGGTCTACTGGTGCGCGACGGCGCCACCGGTCGTCGGAGGCGTCGGTGGCATGGAGCAAAACGACCACATCTACGGCGTGCCTGTGTATGTGAAGAACGACCGGCTGAAGTTGAGAGCGACAACACCGGCTACCGGAGAATATACTGAGTTCCAGACCGCCTACATGGATGCGAACATATCATCGACGCCCCCGCCCGTGGTTCGCATTGAGACCAGGGGAATTACGCCCACGAACATCGTTGTTACTCCCAATCGCGGCATCGTGAACGGGATTCTGGATAAGGACAATATCAAGCGAGGAGCGATAACCGTGCAGGTGACTGGCGGGATGCCGACGGATGCGATGGTATATGCTGATTACTCGCTGGACTATGCTTCAGCCGGAGGCCTCACTGTTGTCCAGTACCCGCGCATTAGGGTGCCTCTCCAGCCGAGCTCGAACAGCAACAACGACATCAGCGGCTATATGAAGACGGAGATTGTGGCTACTCCCGCCCTCGGTCCGGACAGCATGATTTACGTTAACGGCGTGCGTGGAAACGCGAACGTAACGATGGGCGGCGGCGGGTCCGTATACGGGCTCAAAAACGACGGCACCATGCAGCAGACCAAGTGGAACTACATGCTACACAGCGGGGTTCCGCCCGTGGCACTCCAGGGCATAACGACGGGTGTGGTCCCTCTGCCGGGGCTTCTCGTGGAAAAGCCGTTGAGCGCTCAGTCGCTGAACTATATGTTCCGGCCGCAATCGTTTTCCTCGCCGGTGGTTTCCGGGGACAAGGTGTTCGTGACCGTCTCGGGTGACTCGTCCGGACCAATGGTCTCGCGCGGAGCGCTGCTGTGCTTCAAGGCTAGCCCGGACTTCGTGATTCGAATCAATGAGAACGGTGGCTTTGGGCCCGACGGAAGGCCGATAAAGACGCCGAAGCGGCTTTATGACATGGCAACGAACCGTCCGCTTCAGGTCAAGGTCTGGCAGCCCGATCTTCTCGGCAATGTGAGCGGCCTTGGGCCGACGGCCGAGGCGGTGACGGTTCCCAACAATATGATCGACCGTGAGAGGGGCACGATAACATTCGACACGTTCGACCGTCCCAAGCTCCGAGGCGGCGTTGGCGGCGGACTGCTGGGGCTGGTGGACGGCAACACGTTTTCGCCCTCGCTGCCGGTGTGGGTGTCGCTGGACAATGTGGAAGTGCCGATAGACTGGTCCACGTGGGGACCGAGCGTGTCGTTGGCCAAGCTTATGATGCCTCCAGTGACCATTCCATCGCTGTCGACCGATTCGGTGGACCTGAGCGGTTGGAGCAACCTGCTGTGGTATTACGTAGTCCCGCCGTTTGATAAAGTCCCATGTTCCGGCATACATTCGTCGCCGGTGGTGGTCGGCGATACGGTATATTTCGAGACGGATGACGGCATCCTGTATGCGCTCAACGCCGAGACCGGGGAGAGCCTGGGCGGGCCGATTGATCCTTTTGATTCGACTAATACGAACTGGAAACCGGATCCCCAGTATGTGCTCTGGCGCGAGAAGGTGTCGGACGTCGGCGGGGGGCTGCCGAGTTCGGCTAATGTGTCTCCATCGGGATCCAACGGCGTAATGCTGGTTCCGGGACCGGACGGGCTGTATGCTTACTCCAACCCCACGACGCTTGTGGCGGACAACAACCGTCTTGTCGAGGTGGACGCGGCAGGCGAGGTGAACTGGTCGGTGGATTCGTTCTTCGTGCCGGTCTCGATCCCCCCATCGGACAACCAGCCGCCCGCGCGCAGGTCGGTGCCGGTCAACAAGCCCGCGAGGGCACGGTATATCTCGACCGGTGAGATACTTATCACCAATTCAGGGACCAACCAGGTCTGCAAGATCGATAAGTCCGGCTCGGTGGGCGTGCAGAAGGTTCGCGCGAAGGCGGGCACCACGCTAACCGACGGCTGGATCAGGTGGGTCTATGACAAGTTCACCGACCCCAAACACCTGCTGCGGCCGGGGCAGCCCACTGAGATTCGCAGCCCGACTGACGCCATATTCTGGACCGAGATGGAGCCGCTGAGCAAGGGCGACCAGACCGTCGTTACCCACTGCCTGATCGCGGACTCGGGGAACAGCCGCGTGCTGGACCTTGTCTACAGGTTCAACGAGGATAAGCTGATCGTCACCCCCGGCACCGAGCCGGACTCCCAGAGTCTGTTCATCTTGCCTGAGCTAAACTGGGTCAGCAACACAGAGTCCAAGGCTGAACGGTATGTGTTCGACTGCCTGCAGGTCGTGCCCAATCCGAATACGTCCCAAGGCGGCCACGATATCTGGGCCGCCATATCCAACTTCAGGGTCGATCCCAACAGCCCGAACCCTCAGGGTTTGGGTGGCGCGATTGTGGACTTGAATTATCGCAGGTTGCGCGGTGGCGGCGGCTGGGATTACGGCCAGGTCGACATCGTCACGGGAAAGGGCCCTGGGGAAATCATCGCGGCGTGTGATCACGTTACGCCTGGCGGAAATCCCGCGCAGCCGCTTGCGAACCCCAGATACTTCCAGGCGATAATGCGGCAAAACGGTATGCATCTGATAATCTGCGACAACCACGGCGTATACGACGCTGGGCCTACGAACGATCCAAATATGCCTATTGTCCGGATGATCTCGGATAATGACTACCGCGAAATGATCGACAGGGATGATGCGCAGCCGAATGTTCAGTCCCTGGGTGTCCCGCTGTCGGCGACGAACGTCCAGGAAATGCCGAATGGGCACTGGCTGATCACAAACAGCTACTCGGGCAGCGACAAGTCCGGCACGAAGATGTTTAACGGCGAGGTGTTCGAATACCAGTTCGATCCGAACAATCTTACAGGCATCGGCAAGATCGTATGGTCCGCGCCGAAGCTGGAGTTCTCCTATCCCATTTCGGCTAGTACGACTGTATACGATTGGAAGCAGGAGATGGAGCGGAGCTACATACTCCAGCAGCCGAGGTCAGCATTCAGGCAGTTCTGAAGGGAGCCATAGAGCGAAGAGTCTGAGAGCACAAAGCGGGATTTTAGCCTCGGTGAAAGTTGGGAGAGATTACTTTCGAAATCTTGAAACGCCCAACGTGAATCAGTCGAGTGTAGGGGCGCAAGCATTTGCCCATGAGTTGGATAGAATGCTGTAATCTTAGCCGCAAATGCTTCGCCCGAAGCCGCGGCTGCATCCTTTATCAGCTCTTCAGCTTCTCAGCTTCGGGTGCGTCTTCGCAGTAGAGCGAGCGCTCCGGTTGTGAGGCCGAGAAGAGAGAGCAGGCTGGATGGTTCGGGCACTGCGTCATAAGCCGCAATCGCGCTCACACCGTCCGCCAGACCAACGAAGTTCATCGTGGCGTGCCCAATCGGGTCCCAACTGGATATGTCGATTGTGCCGACCGTCTTCTGGGACTGTGGCTGCTGCGAGGCTGGGCTCGTGAACCAGAGCATCTTTCCGTCAGAGGTCGCGACGCTGCTGTGGAGC
>JAMCYN010000002.1 GCA_023474015.1 Armatimonadota bacterium | reverse complement strand
ATCCTTCCTTGCGCAGATGACCTTCAACGCCTGTCCCTCCTGAAGTTAGAAGTCCGGTGTCCGAAGTCCGAACCCGGGATGTCCCGCCGTTAGTATATCATAGCGAGGCGGCCCTTACAAGGGAGCGTTGGCATCACTCTGAGCGTGCCATTGACAATCACCCCCTCCAGACCTTACCATGACTCCAGTCAACAATTCGGAAGGTCGATTATCCCAATGCCCAAGAGTACATACTACGTAACGACGCCCATCTACTACGTCAACGACGTCCCGCACGTCGGCAACGCATATACCACGATCATCGCCGATGTGGTCGCGCGCTACCACAGGCTCAAGGGCAATCAGACCTATTTCCTTACTGGCACCGATGAGAACGCCACCAAGGTCGCCGCCGCCGCGAAGGAAAGGGGCATCGACACGCGGGAGTATGTAGATCAGCTCGCCGAGGAGTTCAAGGAAGTCTGGCGCACGCTCGACATCCAATATGACGATTTCATCCGTACAACGGAAGACCGCCATGTCAAGGTCGTCCAAGCGATCTTTAGCAAGATGCTCGACCAGGGCGATATCTATAGAGGGCAGTACGAGGGCTGGTACTGCACTCCATGCGAGACTTTCTACGCCGAACCCGAGCTTGAGGGAGGCAACTGCCCTTCGTGCGGACGGTCGGTGGAGTGGGTCCAGGAAGAGAACTATTATTTCAAGCTATCGGCGTTCGGCGACAGGCTTCTCGAACATATAGAGAGTCATCCCGGCTACCTACAGCCGGAGTTCCGCAAGAATGAGGTCGTGAGCTTCATCAAGCAGGGGCTGAGGGATGTGTCGATCACCCGCAACAACCAGGGCTGGGGCATCCCTGTGCCGGGCGATGAGGGCAAGGTTATCTATGTCTGGTTCGACGCGCTGATCAACTATATAAGCGCGGTCGGCTACCTGACCGATGATGAGAAGTTCAACAGCATCTGGCCCGCCGATCTGCAGCTTATGGGCAAGGACATATTCGTTCGGTTCCATTGCACGTTCTGGCCGGCGATGCTGATGTCGCTGGGGCTGGAGCAGCCGAGGGCGCTGTTTGGCCATGGGTTCTGGACGATCAACGGCGAGAAGATATCGAAGTCCAAGGGCAACGCGATCTCACCCGCGAAGCTGGCCGCCGATCTCGCCGAGGAGTCGGGTGCGCGGCCCGAGGTGTGCATGGACGCGATTCGCTATTTCCTTGCGCGGGAGGTTTCGTTCGGGCTGGACGGCGACTTTTCGATAGCGTCGTTCAGAAATCGGTTCAACTCGGATTTGGCGAACGATCTGGGCAACCTGCTCAACCGCACGCTGAGCATGCTCAATAGGTATTTTGAGGGCGCGATACCCGACCCGAAAAGCTACGCGGGGGAACTGCGGGAAGTGATCGGCGAAGCAGCGAGAGTCGCCCGGGAATCCAACGATAAGCTGGAGTTCACGAAGGCGCTTGAGGCCGTCTGGCAGATGATCGGCGCGGGGAACAAGTATGTCAACGACCGCCGTCCCTGGGACCTCGAAAAGCAGAGCAAGACGGACGAGCTTGCCGGCGTGCTCTACTCAGCGATGGAGGCGGCCCGCGCGGCGGCGATTATGATCTCGCCGTTTATGCCCGCCACCTCATCGGAGATCGCCCGGCAGCTTGGGATAGGCGATGAGTTCGCTTCGCTGAAGTGGGACAACGTGCTCGAAGAGAAGCCTTTCAAGCCCGGAACGAAGACCCAGGGCCCCGACCCTATCTTTCCGCGCCTCGGGAGCAAGAAGAAGGCCGATGTTGCACCCAGTCCCCCGGACCTCGGACCTCCGACCTCGGACCTCCGACCTCGACCCGAGGAGCACATTTCGTACGACTACTTCAGCAAGCTGAAGATAAGAATTGCCGAGGTAATATCGGCTGAGCGGGTCGAGGGGGCGGACAAACTGCTCAAGCTGCAGGTAAGCTTGGGCGATGAGGAGCGGCAGATCGTTGCCGGAGTGGCGCTGTTCTATGAACCGGAGACGCTCGTGGGCAAGAAGATCGTAATGCTTACGAACCTCGAACCGGCGAAGATCAGGGGCGTCGTATCGAACGGTATGCTCCTCGCGGCGGACGGCCCCGAAGGCCGCGCTGTAATTCTCCAACCCGAGTCCGATGTGCCGGCGGGAGCGAAGGTGAAGTGATCGCCTCTCTGTTCGTCCGGATTTGCAATCCGGGACGAAAGGGGCAGTCTGGGGATCTGTGATCCCCTTGCACGAACGTAAGGCTTGCGGGATTTCAAATCCCGAGATTGTCGGATAGGTCCCGGATTGCAAATCCGGACCAACAAGGCGCTATCCGGCTCAACGGCGAGTGAGGTAGATCAGTGGATAAGCAAATTCTCAACATATTGGAGCGCGATGCTCGCGTGTCGCCCGAGAAAATAGCCGTTATGATCGGTAAGCCCGAGGCGGATGTCGTCGCGGCGATCAAGAAGCTGGAGGAGCGCGGGGTGATCCGGCGCTATAAGGCCGTCATCGACTGGGAAAAGGCCGGCAAGGAGCACATCATCGCGTTCATAGACGTTCGCGTCAGCCCGACACGGGGCGTGGGCTTCGATGATGTCGCCCGTCGTATCTACAAGTACCCTGAGGTCCATTCGGTTTATCTCGTCTCGGGCGACTACGACCTGCGCGTGATGGTCGAAGGCAGGACGATGAAAGAGGTCGCGTTCTTCGTGGCCGAGAAGCTCGCCACGCTCGAAGGCGTGCTCTCCACAAGGTCCGCTTTTATGCTCAAGAAATACAAGTCCGATGGTGACGTGTTCGAGGAAACGTCGTCGGAAGAGAGATTGGCGGTTACCCCGTGAAGCCGATATCCGAGGTGGTTCGGGCGACGCCCCCTTCGGGCATTCGCAGATTTTTCGATATCGTCTCCCAGATGCACGATGTCATCTCCCTGGGCGTCGGCGAGCCTGACTTCGACACTCCCTGGCGCGTCAGCGAGGCGTGTGTCTACTCGCTCGAACGCGGCCATACGCATTACACGTCTAACTACGGCATGCTCGAACTGCGCAGAGCCATCTCGCAGTATCTTCACAGGCACGAGCGGCTTAAGTATAATCCCGAGGACCATATACTAATCACCGTCGGCGTCAGCGAAGGTATGGACCTCGCCATGCGCGCCGTTCTCAACCCCGGTGATGAGGTGATAGTCGCGGAGCCGTGCTATGTTTCGTATAAGCCGTGCGTGACGTTCGCGGGGGGCGTGCCGGTTGTCATATCATCCACCTTCGAGAATGAGTTCAGGATAACCCCCGAGCAGGTCGCGGCGGCGATCACGCCCAAGACCAAGGCGATCCTCATCAGCTATCCGTCGAACCCCACGGGCGCCACCGCCACACGTGGGATGCTGGAAAGCATAGTGAAGCTGGCTCGGGAGCACGATCTGTATATCATTTCCGACGAGATATATGATCGTCTCACCTACGACGGCGTCCATACCTGCCTGCCTACGATTCCGGGGGCTTATGAGCGCACAATCCTCCTCAATGGCTTCTCCAAGGCCTACGCGATGACCGGCTGGAGAATCGCCTACGCGGCTGGGCCGGCGGATGTCATCGAGGCCATGATGAAGATTCATCAGTATACGATGCTCTGCGCGCCGGTGATGGGCCAGGTCGCCGCTCTGGAGGCCATCAAGAACTGCTACCAGGAGAGCGAGGAGATGATCGAGCAATATGCCCAGCGCAGGCGGGTAATAGTGAAGGGCCTGAACGACGCCGGGCTGCCGTGCCACATGCCGGGCGGCGCGTTCTATGCGTTCCCCTCGATCAGGGAGACGGGCCTGACCTCCGATGAGTTCTGCGAACGGCTTCTGTTCGAGGAAAATGTGGCCGTCGTGCCGGGAACTGCATTCGGCGAGTGCGGAGAAGGCTATATCCGCTGCTCGTACGCGACTTCTATAGAAAAGATAGAAGAAGCGATGGTGCGGGTCGCGCGGTTCGTTAGGAAGCTGAAGGGATGAATGCAGAATGATGAATGAAGAATGCAGAATAGAAAGGACCTCATTCCATAGGTCATTCTGCATTCTACATTCTGCATTAAATTTCGCCAGGAAGGTCGTGTATGAAGTACAAGGAACTGTTCACGCTGGCCGCAGCTTACTTGCTGGTCACGATGGCCGCAAGTATTGCTCCAGCGCAGGAAGTGGCCAAGGACCAGGTCAGGTGCTTCTCCACCTGGGATGAGAATTACTTCTATCTCGCGTTCAAGGTCGATTGCCCCGATGTTCGCGCGACGCACTCGAAGCCCAACGAAAGCGTAGACGGCGATGACTCTATCACGGTGTATATAGAGACGGACGGCAAGCGCGCCGAGAAAGCAAGCCCATCCTGCTTTTCCATGACCATCTCACCGGCTGGCGGCGCGCAGTTCCGAGCCGGGACCGGCGATGGCAAACTCGAACCCGCCACCGTATGGACGTTCAAGTATGGCGCTAACGTCCAGGGGACCATCAACAACGGCGATGACATCGACATGGGTTACACCGTCGAGATGGCGATCCCCTGGGACATCATGAATATGACCAGGCCAGGCATCGGCGACCAGATAAGCTACAACATGGTCGTCCGCAGGCACGGCAAGGAGGAGGGCGGCTTCGTGAGCCTCTCGCCTCTGGTCAAAACGGAGAGCGACCTCCTCTGCCCGGCGAAATGGTCCAAACTGGTATTCGCCGCGTATTCGTTCGGAGTTGCCACCACCGGGCCCGACAAGATACTCTCGGCCAAGTATATCGCCAGGCCGCCGCTCATCAACGGCGTGATCGGCGATAAGGAATGGCACTCCAATACGTCGCTGGCCATCGATATTCCGCTTCCGCCGGGCGTTGTCTACGAGGCCAAGTTCCCCCCCCAGCGGATGGTGTTCACGCCCTATTGCTACAACTATCAGGCTGATCGGCGAAAGGCGGCGGAACCCATCGTGCTAACCGCCATGGACACGGGTCTTTTCGGCGATCATCCAATCAAGAACGTTGGCCCGTGGTTCAGCTATGACCGCACCCAGTGGCATAAGGAAGAGCTCTCCGCTATGAGCGCCGCGGGCATCGACGTGGTCCTGCCGGTATTCTCCGCCAACTCCAATTATGGCGCGAAGGGGCTTGACTGCATGGTCAACGCCCTTGCAGAGCTTCGCGCCGAGGGTAAGCCGTTCCCGATGGTTGGGATGTTCCTGCCGGGGAACGCCGTGGGACTCGATGCAAAGGCGGACAAGGACAACATCAAGCGCGCCTACTACGCCCAGATCAAGGCGTTTTTCAGTCGCGTTCCGGATGAGTATTGCGCCCTTGCCCCCGCCGCCAAACCGCGAGCCGGACAGCCGGGGAGTATCGTCTTCCTCGTTGTTCGGGGGCATTTGTTCGACTCCGCCGTCAGAGATTTCTGTAATGAGTCATTCGAGCGCGACTTCGGCAGGCCGCTGGTCTGGGTCGCTATGGCGGACACAACGGCTCTCGACGAACATGTTGTTGCTTCGGTTCCGAAGGGGCCGAAGCCTGTCGATCTGTTCGACGGCATCGCAGCCTTCGCCTCCAGCCAGGGCGCGAAGTGTGACGATACCTGCCGCATACGCATCGGCTGCGTGGGCGCGGGTTTTGAGAGCGTCTCCGGCATACGCTCGCGAATGGGCGGCGACACCTATCGCAAGGACTGGGATGAGGCTCTGGCGAAGAACCCGAACTGGGTTTTCTGCGATAATTGGAACGACTTCCGCCAGGGCAGTGACCTCTGCGCCAGCCGCCAGTATGACCGCACGTATATCGACGCGACCAAGTCCGGCATTGCCCGCTTCACCGGCAACAGGGATTTCCGTGCTCAATACTTGCGCTATAGCGTGCCGAAGGTGATACCCACCAAACAATTCGCCCAGGCGGAGCTTGAGATAAGAAACGCCGGGAATATGCCGTGGAGGGTCTCCGACGGCTTCGCGGTGGGCTATCGATGGTATAAGAGCGGTCGCTACTACGGCGAAAGCAAGGTCCGCAGGCCACTCGACAGGGACGTTGAGCCTGGCGAGACAGTCACTGTCAACTTCGGCGTTGCGACCGTCAACGCTCAGGCCGCCGCCATGCCCGACGGCGCGTACGAGCTTCGCATCGAGCTTATCAGGCTTTCGGACAACAAGTGGTTCTCCGTGCTGGGCGACCAGCCGCTGATAGTGCCGCTCATCGTCGGGCCTGCCCCGGATTGGGGGGTTACCTACCTGGCCGCGCGCACTCCCGTGATGGCCGCCGCCGCTCAGAGCTATGCAGTGAAGGTCCGCGTGCGCAATGACGGCTCGCAGTTGTGGCCCAAGGGTGTCACGAAACTGGCCTGCAAGCTCTACAAGGTTGCATCCACGCAGGATGGCCCCGCCGAGGAGGTCCCGATGAGGGACTGCCGCGCGCTTCTCGCCAAAGACTGCAAACCGGGCGAGATTGCCGAGTTCACGCTCGATCTGGACCTGACGCAGCCCGACAAGAAGCCTATTGAGAGCATGAAGCAGGGTGAGCCGTGGGGCTATCAACTCAGATTCGACATATTCAACGGTGAGAAGTGGCTTTCCGAGATTGGGGGGCGCACGCTCAGCCGGGCCATCGATGTATTCGATACGGACTACGGCCCGCGGATCGTCGACTGCGATCTTCCGAAGAAGTTGACCGCTGGGCAGACGTCCGACGTGAAGATCGTAATCCGAAACACCGGTGTTCAGACCTGGGACCGCAAGCGCACGAAGATCGGCTATCATTGGTACCACCTTGACGGGGCGGAGATGGCCTGGGACGGCATCCTGACCCCGATCAAGGCAAACATCCAGCCGGGCATATCCACCGTCCTGACCGCTAAGGCCAAGGCCCCGGACTACGACGGCCAGTACGTGCTGGTTTGGGATATTATGATAGACGACGTGTGGCAATCGACGCAGCCGCTGAGCCGTGGCGGGGATATCCTGCCGGTATTCGTCGAGGTTACCGGCGGAAAACTCGCGTTCGCCGACCTGAGCGGGCTATACGATGTCAACGCAACCAGCCCCGACACCGACCGCACTGTAGGCGACTTCGACGGCAAAGGCTCCAGCTTCCCCGCCGAACATATGCCTCCGGATGCCGGAGTGGCCGATGAGATCAAGCACGTTTACCCCTCGGGCTATCAGTCGGATGTTCAGAGCCAACCCGACGGCCGCATCAGCTTCTCATACCCGGACAAGCTCCCCGGTGCGAAGAACGCAATTGCGTGCTCCGGCCAGAAGGCTCTTGTGGAGAAGGGGAGCTATGTTGCCCTGCATATCCTCTGTGCCTCATCGAGCGGCGCGGCGAAGGGTGATTTATCGCTGAACTATAACGACGGCTCACAGGCCGCCTCCATCGAAGCGAGCGACTGGACCACCGGCCCCACCAAAGGCGAGAAAGTGGCATGCATGACCCGTCACCGCCACACCCACGGCGGCGACGAGATCGGCAAGGCGTGCTATCTCTATCACTACACGCTCCCGCTCGATCCGGCCCGCACGCTCACCAGCATGATCCTGCCAAACAACCCAAGTATCAAGGTCGTCGCACTCACCCTCGAGCGGCCCGCGATTCCCACGTTCCTGGCTCCGGCGCCGGAGAAGGAGTAGGAAACGACAGGCAACAGAAGGTAATTCCACCACAAATACACGAAAGGTGAAGGGAGGGATTGAAGAGGCTCTGCTATCCGTTCCTATCGAAGACCATGCGCTGCCAGTCCTCGTAGCGGTGGAAGTCCACTTTGCTCAGCACTGCCGTGGAGCTCAACTCGACGCCTTCGGGAAGGTGGATGGAGTAGTCGTATCTGGCCAGGTGAAAAAGCCATTCATCGCCGGGAGAGGGGGCCCGTCCTTTCAAGGTCGGGAGGCCGTCGAACGGTATGGCAACTTCCAGCTGCCAGTATTCGTCAGTTACGTCCGGGTTGTTCAACTCGCCCTTGATAAAGACCTCCACTTTCATCTCTTCCAGGTCCCATTGATTCCAACGATGGTGGTCCGGCCCGCCGGCCGCGCGATTCAGGACAAACGCGTCGTATACGGTTCCCAGCGCATTGATCTCGAAGTTGAAGTACGGAGCGAGGTCGGGGTCGGTCTTGAAGAATATCTCCAGGACATCCTCTTTGCACGTCGGTGCATTTCTCTCGGTAAGATAGCTCCAAATGTCCTTGTCATACGCCTTGAACCCGACGTAGAGGTAATTATCATCCCACAGCATGCGCGCCTCGGTCTTGCTGATCGGAGGCTCGTTCGTGACGGGAATACGGAAATCGATCGGATTGGCGCTGCGCCAGGCCTCGTTGTCTAGGCGCCCCGACACCGTGATCGGCCGCGCCGTGTAGTTGCAGACATACGGCAGGTTCTTGTTAGTCATTAAGGGTCCTCTATAGCCTAATGTATTGTATCCACCATCTGTTTCCAGACCACGTTCCGAATCGCCGTTGCGGCGGCCTTGGCGACCTCGGCGGGGGTCATCTTCATCAACTTCGCGTCCTCGTCGGATACCGTGATAAGCGCCTTGCCTCGGACGATGACTCCGCCTAAGGCGTCCACCGTTAGCTCGTGCATCTGGATGCCATCGTCGAGGGCCTTGTTGATACGGTAGGCGATCTCTTGCGCTCGCTGGTCCGAGGTCTTGCCACCCTTCCGGGCGGGGCGGTAGATCAGCTTGCCGTCTATCCAGATGCCCGGGACCTGCGCGCCATCAATGGTGTCGGTTTTCACCTCGGCCTTGATCGCCTTGGTGGTGTCCCTGCGGTTGATCGGCAGGTTCATCGCCAGTATCTCGTTCTTGGCAGCCTTGACACGGTCGGCATCGAGAGGGTGGGAGCGATAGATTCCGTAGTCCACCACCTCAGTCCGCTTCGCTAGGCGTTCGAGAAAGGTCAGCAGCCCCACGGGGTTGTATCCCGCGTCGTGAGCGAGCACGATCCCTCCCGCGTCGGAGTCACGCTCCGCCTGCATACCGTAGCCGTTCAACTTGGCGATCTGAATAAGCTGCACGCCCAGCAGCACATTCCCCAAATCGGTGCTCCTCGCCCCGGCGAGCATCGTCGCGAGTAGCGCGATTGCCATTTGGTTGTTGAGGGACGCCTGCCTGGTGAGGAGATAGACCATGTGATGGTGGGCGGCGTGGATGATTTCGTGGGCCAGCACCGCCGCAAGCTCCTGATCGGTTTGGACATAGTTGAGAAGCCCGCGGTGAACGTAGATGAACCCACCCGGCACGCTGAAGGCGTTGACGTCGTCGTCCTCGACGATATTGAACGTGTATTGGAACGGAGTCACCTTCGATGACCCGTAAACCGACGCGATCTCCTTCTTGTTGGCGATAGCGGCCAGCTTCTCGCCGATCTCCCTCAGGTGTTTGAGGTCGGCGGCATTATCGCTGAGCTTGCAGTCCTTGGCGATCTGGTTCGCGGCCTCCTGCCCCATCTTGACTTCATTCTCGCCGAATTGCGCCTCGATCTTGGACTTGGAGGCGGCGAGCGCCGACGCGCCGCACAATAACGCCACGGCGACAATGATTATGACAATCAACTTGCCCGTTCTATCCCAGCTAAGCATCTTGCTTATTACCTCTGTCCGAAGCCTTCCCCACACCATTATAACACCCATGAATCTAAGTCGGAGCAGATTCGCCGACATAGCCTTGTTATATAGATGCGTCGGAAGGCTTTTTTCGCCGACGCCAGCCCTCGTCTATAGGTAAGCTTCGGGGTGAAAAGCTTCCTGAAGCATCTTGCACGCGGGGTAGCTCATGTCTCTCCCTTGCCCTCCTCAACAACCTCTTCAGTCAGTAACCTCCGGCCAAGCCGGAGGCTTGAATATGTGAACCGCTCAAAGCGGTTTTCTGTTGATTAGTTATGAGCCGCTCAAAGCGGACTTTTGCGAGTGTTGTTACCGCCCAAGGCGGAATCA
>JAMCYN010000036.1 GCA_023474015.1 Armatimonadota bacterium | reverse complement strand
ACGAACCCGGCCAGGTCGCCCTTGTAGCGCGCCATCAAAATCGAAAAGCTGGTCATCCAGATGTCCTTGGGGGTGTCGGCGTCTACCTTGAGGAACGCCTGCGAGTCGGTAATTACGAGCTTGGGCTTGCGACCCAGGCTTTGCAGGCAGGCGTAAAGCTCGCGCTCCTTGACCGTAATTGCGATGGCGTCGTGATCGAGCGCGTCGCGAATGGTCATCACCTGCGGCAGGATCAGCCGACCCTTGGGCGCGGCCTTGTCGATGGGTACCACCAGCACCACGATGTCGCCGCCCGCGATCAGATCGCCGATGATCGTCGGCTCGCCAAGACCCGTCGGCGAGAGCTGGGTGAGCGATTGTTTTAACTCCTCGATTCCCTCGCGTGTCGCCGCGCTCACAGGCACGAAGAGCAGGCTGTGCTCGGTGGCCCATTTCCTGATATCGCAGTAGCCCTGGTTCGCGTCGATCTTGCTCGCGCAGATCAGCAGCGGAATATCGCGCGCCTTGATCTTGGCGACCAGGTCATCTTCCCACCCGCTCGGAGCCTGGCCGCTTTCGACTATGAGAATAGCCAGGTCGGTATTCTCCAGCACGCGAAGAGTCTTTTCGACACGGAGCTTGCCGAGGTCGCCGACGTCGTCGATCCCGGCGGTGTCCGTCACGATTACCGGCCCGATAGGCAGGATTTCCATGGACTTCGACACCGGGTCGGTGGTGGTGCCGGGGACATCGGAGACAATGGCGAGCCGCTGGTTCGTGAGCGCATTGATCAGGTTCGACTTGCCCGAGTTGCGCCGACCGAATATCGATATATGCACCCTCTCGGAGGAGGGGGTTTGGTTTAGGTTTGTGGACATGGGTAGCCTTTTCGGGAGTTTTGAATTGTGAGTTTTGAATTATGAATTGGGAAGGGAACGTCCACAGCTAGCGTGCTCGATCCTCGCGGAGCAACTCCAAGCTGCTTGGCGTACCCTCGGGCTGACGGAAACTGCGCCGTCGCTTGCTGATGCTCTCAAGCACCTCCAGTCGTTGGTCTTGAAGCGTTGCCTGCTCAATTGCGCGCTCGAGAAGGATAACTACTTCCGCGCTTAGCGAACGCTGCTCTTTCGACGCCAATGCCTGTATGGCCTGATAAATCTCATTAGGAATGTTTCGTACGTGCAACGTAGCCATTTTGAGCACTCCTTTCATGGTGAATATACCATGGGTGGTGGCATTATGCAACCAGAGTCGCGCAGACTACTTGACGCTCCACTTGAACCGGGGAAGGTCGGCGCGGGTTGCCACTATGTCGGCGAACCCGCCAACTAGCCCTACGACTCGCCGCTGGTCGTGGTTGGACATCGGGAACGAGTCGGGGCCTTTGACGAGGTACTTTCCGGGTGTTGATTCAGAGATCAGTATGGTCTTCTCCGGATGGGATATGGACTTGATCGGAACGCCACCCAGGCGGCTGTTCATTGCGTATGCGAGCCGGTCGTTAGGTTTTGGAAAGAGCGGGATGCCGGAGCTCGGCTTGATATACTCGCGCAAGCTCTCTCGCCAGCGCGCTGATGGAGGAAGTTTACCACCGTTGTCCTCGCTGTACATCTGCATCGCTATGCACAGTTGCATCACATGTCCGATGCGCGCACTCTCTTCAGCCATCTCCCGATCGCTCGCGAAGAAGTTGAAGACTAGGAAAGCCGCGAACAAGGTCGCAACGGAGCCGACGGATATTCCGGCCCTGGCCGATGCCGCATTCGTGAGCCACGCCCCACGCTTTCGTGCGCTTACCAGCGCAACTACGCCGAGAATTACCGAGCAGGCTGACGCGCCCAGGTAGATCAGGATCATGGCGAACCGCATCCACTTGTCCGGGTCGGGGTTCCGACTGATGGTCAGGTCCGACGAGAACAGGCTAAGGGTAAGAATGACGGCCATCAGCCCGGCAAGAAGGCCGGAAGCCGCCGCCAGCCAGCTTCTCTCGGTCCACTGGATTTCACTGTTGGAACGATTTGTGCTGTTCAGAGCGGACACCTCCCTGCTTCGTGAGGGTTGCGCTTTACCCAGTCGGTTAGACTGCGCTAGTCGGCGGGATGTTCTCCGGGCGCACTTTCCCCTTCCCCAGCCCCGCGATCCCCGGCTTCGTCATCTCCACCGTCGACAAGATCAAATCAAGCTGCTCCTTCGTGAAAAGCTTCTTTTTGAGCGCGACTTCGCGGATGGTCTTGCCGGACTCGGAGGCTTCGCGGGCGAGGTCGGAGGCGGATTCGTAGCCGATGTAGGGGCTAAGCGCCGTGAGCATGGCGAAGCTGTGTTCGACCAAGTCGCGGCAGCGGGGTTCGTCGGCTTCGATGCCTCGAACGCATTTATCGGCTAATAGGTCGGCGGCGCTTCTTAAGAGGTGTAAAGATTGGAAGAGGTTGTGCGAGAGCATCGGCAAGAATGCGTTAAGCTCGAGCTGGCCGTTCATGGCGGCGAGCGTGATCGCATTGTCGTTTGCCATGATCTGGAACGCCGCCTGGCTGACGGCCTCGGTCACGACCGGGTTGACTTTGCCCGGCATTATCGAACTTCCGGCCTGGAGCGAGGGAAGCTTGATCTCGCCGAACCCCGCCTTGGGGCCGGAACTCAATATGCGTAGATCGCCCGCGATCTTGGCGAGGTTCACAGCGGCGGTCTTTATGAGGCCGGATACCTCGACAAATGCGTCGGCGTTTTGCGTGACATCGATCATATTTTCCGCGCGGGCGAGCGGGACGTTGGTGAGCTGGCGGAGGATGTCCACCACGATGTAAACATATTTGCGGTCGGCATTCAGGCCGGTACCGACAGCCGTGCCGCCGAGGTTCACCTGGCGAAGGCGCTCCTCGACCTTGTACAGCCGCCACCAGTCGCGCTGCGCCGCCTGCGCCCACGCGGCGAACTCCTGGCCCAGCGTGATCGGCACCGCGTCCTGCATCTCGGTGCGCCCGATCTTGAGGACACCCGCGAACTCGTTCTCCTTTTCCTGGAACGCCTTCTGAAGATGGGTCATGGCCTGGCTCGCGGGGATGAGCAGTCGGATCGCGGCGAGCTTGACGGCGGTCGGGAAGACATCGTTGGTCGATTGCGAGAGGTTTACATGATCGAGCGGATGGACGAGTGCATAGTCGCCCTTAAGGCCGCCGAGGAGCTCGATTGCGCGGTTGGCGATGACCTCGTTTGCGTTCATGTTAGCCGAGGTCCCTGCGCCGCCCTGAAAAACGTCGGTTATAAACTGATCATGAAGACTGCCTGAGGCGATTTCGTCGCAGGCGGCGGAGATTGCGTTGGCGATCTTGGCGTCCAGGTGGCCCGTGCGAAGGTTCGCGAGCGCGCAGGCCTTTTTGACATCCGCCAGCGCCCGTATCAGCTCCGGGTGAAGCCCAATGCCGGAGAGGTCGAAGTTGGCGCGCGCGCGGAGCGTGTGGATGCCGTAGTATGCTTCCGAAGGAACCTCCATCGCGCCGAGCAGGTCGTGTTCGGTCCGGGTTTCCATGTGTCTATTATAGCACGGTCGTCCAAGTTCCAGATGAGGTAACAGCTTCGGGTTGGTGAGTACAATCTTGGTCCCCCTTATGAAGGGGGACTGCAGGGGGTTGATACTCCGAAGAATCAACCTCCCCTGGCCCCTCCTTCTTAAGGAGGGGATTCACATACTCACGATTCCTGAGCAGTTACGGCACGAGCCTACCTCGAGATGTACTTCGCAACCGCCTCACGCGTCATGATTCCCACGCTCTGAGACGCCGCGCCCTTGAGGATCGGCGAGTTAATGGCGTAGTAGTCGGCTATGACGAGGGTGTAGATCGCCGAATCCGAGGCTTTTTCCTCGCCGATGTACAATTCACCATCCCGCCACCGCGCGCCGGACATTCCCACTTCAGTTCCGGTGACATAATTCCTGAGCTGCTTTCCCGTCACGCTGAGCCTGAGCAATTTGTCGTCGAACGGCATCATCCTTCTGATATCGAGCTCGGTGACACCGCCGGCCCTGAGGCCGTTTTCGACCTCATCCCTGGGCGCTACACCAACTTGAGTCCCGGCTGCCACCCGCAGTCGCTCCGCCACCCAGGCCGCAGCGTCCTTCAGCGGGACAGCGGTCTTGAGCTTACCGATAGGGCGGGTGAAAGGTTGCGCGTAGCCCGCGATTATACGCTCGATGTCCTCAGCGGGCTTGATGGATGAACCAACGTCGATCAGCTCGCCCGTATATTCCGACACCCTATAACGATGGTCCGTCCCGAGACGCAGGGAGACATCCAGCCTGCCCACACACTTTCCCCACTCACCGGCCTGGCAGATGATCGTCCCTCCGACCCACCAGCCGGGCTTGTCCGCCGCCCTGCTTGTATAAAGTTGAGGTTGGAAAATCCATGTATGAGTGTCGCCTCCGATTATCACGTCGATTCCAGGGATGGCGCGCGCCAGCTCGAGGTCATACGGATAGCCGATGTGGGTGAGACCGATGATGAAGTCGCATCGTGACTCAAGCTCGCTAATAACCCTTTTGGCCGTCGATATTGGGTCATCTATCCTGAGCCCGGCAGTTTCTGGGTAGCCGGCGACCCGGCGGGTCGTGACTCCGAACACGCCGACCCTGACGCCGCCACAGTCGAACATGTGATAGGGCTGAACCAATGTCTTGCCGGTCGATGCGTCGAACACGTTCGCCGACAGTAAGGGAAAGCGAGCCTGTTGTATGCGCTTGAGCGTGATCTTCAGTCCCTCGGGGGTTCCCGTGCCTTTGTACGAGTCCCCCTTAAACTCGTTGTTGCCGAGGGTCATAACGTCGTAGGGGACGGCGTTCATCACGTCGAAGTCCGGCGCGCCCTCGAGGTTTTGCAACGGTCCCCTGGTGAATGTGTCTCCGGCGTCCATTACGAGCACGGGGTTATGAATGGAGCTTTTGATCCGCCGGATCAGGGCCGCCCGGCGCGCCGCGCCGCCGACATCGGTCTCCAATTTGCCGAGCTTATCATAGTCGAACGGGAAGAGGTGGCCGTGCACGTCGTTTGTGTAGAGGATCGTAAGGGTGAGCCGGTCCGGCCTATCGGAGCCATACGCCGTGGCGGTCAGGATGAGCGCCAGGATCACGCAGAGGACGGCTGTTGAGAGTCGCGGCTTCGAGACGTGGACCATGTGTTCCCCCGGGGTGATTGAAATGGTTCGCTTAGCGGAATTATAGCATATCCTCGTGTCGTTTGACTTCCCGGAGGGTAACCCATTGTTGTGGGGCGAGTCTGCCCTTATAGCTGTTTGATGATTTGCGAGGGTAAGATCATGGAGTACTATCCCGACTTTCAGGATGAGGAGGAAGGCGGCCTGGTAAGACTGAGCCGCGTTAAATATCAATTATCTGAAGGCCAGCCCGATGCGATGGGTTGGCGTGTCGCTGATACCGACGGGGTGGAGTTCGGCACGGTGTCGGACCTGCTCGCGGATATCGCGACCGGTCAAATCATATTTGCCGCCGTGATGGATTACGGTTCGGGCAGAACCACGCTGATTCCCGTGGAGGGCATGTATTTGGACATGACGGACAGCGTCGTGGTCGTGCCCGCGCGACAGTCCGATGTTCGCCGGTGCCCCGAGTTCACTGAGGAAACCGTGGACGTGATGCCCTATGTTGAATACTGGCTGAGGCTGGCGGCGGTGTAGGTGGGCTAGCAGACGCCGGACAAAGTGCCAACCCCCCTTAATCCCCCCTTCGTAAGGGGGGAATTCTCGTTCTCCCCTCCTTGCGAAGGAGGGGTTGGGGGAGGTGTCGTGGGCTTTATCTGGAGCCTGCTAGTATCTTGAGACTACCTCACTCCTGCCCGGTGCGTCCTCCGATACTCCCCCGGAGTGCTCCCGGTGTACCTCTGAAAGACCTTCGTGAAGTAGCTCTGGTCGCTGAATCCGCAGTCGAGGCAGATACGGATGAGGCTCTTTTCGGTGCGCGAGAGGAGCTCACGCGCTCGTTCGACTCGCATCCGCGCAAGAAGCTCTGTAAATGATTGCCCGAACGTCTGCTTGACCACGCGGCTGAAGTGCGACGGCGACAGGCAAGCCACGTCCGCGATCACATCCCTTGAGAGTTCCTCGTTCATGTGCTCCTGCATATACTTAAGGGCCTCGCCCAAAAGCACCGTGCTGGGGTATTGGCGGTTAGATTTGATCGCGTCCATCATCCGCTCGAGCATCGAGACCAGCCACGCGCAGAGTTCTTCCTCGGTGTCGATTCGCGCAAGGTCGGCAAATGAGGAGTAGTTCGCGCCCAAAAGCTCGCTGGGGTCACCTCCGGCCTCGACCGCGCTCCGGGACATATTAACGACCAACTCCAGAATGAAGCTCTTCAGCAGCTTGGGGCGTCGTCGACCGAAGAAGTAGATGGCGACCAGGATGCGGTTGATGATTTCGCGGGCGGTCGGGCGGTCGCCGCGCTTGATGGCGGCGATCAGTCCTGGTTCCTCGGTGAGGTAGATATCGCGGATGGATTGATAATTGAGTTCTTTAAGCTCCTGGATGGCCTGGGCCCGCTCCGACTCGCGCGCGGCGGCGACCCTGCGCAGCTCCAGCAGGGCGGAGTTGGTGAGGTTTGATTCCTCCGCCATCGTCAGCAGGTCCCTTGCAGCCCGGCGGATGTCCTTGGGCGAGAGCGTCCATCTGCCTTCATCGGGCGTCCCGACGGATACCTGCTCAACCAGCAGTCCGCCTACCACGACTGAGTTCTCCATCACCGGTACGGCCCACACCACAAATCCTCTCGGGCACATTTGCATAGATGGCTCTCCCCAACGCAGGGCTTCCTCGATCGCCCTCCTCCGTGTAAGCACGTCCCCGGGTTTGAACTCGGGAGCATCGGGCGGGCAGTTGTCCGCAACCAGGCGCCCGTTCGCATCCGTCAAGATGCAGCGGAGCCCCCACATCTGTGAGTAGCCGCAAGCCAGCGACTGGTATGCCGGCTTTACATGATCCAACGGTCGAAGGGCGAACCTGACCACTTCTTCTCTGGAACTTTGTTCGATAACCATAATATGACTCAATACTAATCCAAGATTATTCAATGTGCAAGTGCGGAGCTCGGCTAACGGTGGTATAATCAACTCAGCAGTTTGATCACCGGCAGGGAGGGGTAGACTTGTCCTCGAAGAATAAGCACCACCGTATGTTGATGAAAATGCCACGGCTGGAGGGCGTCGCTCCGCCGAACCTGCTCAGAGATGACTTTACCGCGCTCGATGCTAAGATCGTCCTGCGGTGCACCCACGAAGTGGAAGAGCTTCTGTTGATGCAGTCGGTGGAGGGCCATGCGCACGAGGGGCACGGCTTGTTCTACGGCAAGAGGTTCCCCAACACCACCCTGGACGATATCTCACGCTCGCTGAGGTTTGACCCGAAGGCCGTCAAGGAGGCTCGCCAGGAGCTGATCGACGAAATAATGGAATTCATCGAGCGGGCGGTGGCGGGCGAGGAGATTCACAGCGCATGCAACGCCGAAGGCGAGCCGCTGATGCGATGCGGCGCGCTGCGCTATATGGAGATTGAGCCGCACGGATTGCTGCAGGGGCTTTACATGGGCGGCCTGCGGGACGACGCGGAGATCAGGAATCTCGCGAACGAGCGCTATGGCGTCGAGATGGGCTATGGCAAGTGCTGTCTTGTGGACCAGGTGGTCTTGAGACGTCTGGGTCTCAACGGCTTCGATCTCGCCCGTCAGGCACACGAGCAGGAGATATACGAGTTCGAGAAAGCCGGTCTCTTCGCCTTGAACGGCGACCCGAACGTGGCATATATGTATGTTCGATATAAGGTCGGTCCCGGCGCATCCGACGATGCGGCGGTCGTGATGGCGGGCAAGATGCATGGTTTCTCAGCGGCGGTGGGCTGCTTCCTCGCGGATGCCGTTGATACTCTGGAGAAATACGTGCCGGAGTATTCCGACCAGGATTCCGACCTCAGCGCATACATCGAGGTTAACTACAAAGAACTTGGTGTGAAGGTCGATGATGCCGTCACGCTTGCGTATCTGTGCGCGATTCCGCCGGATATGCAGGGTCAGTTGCCCGACAGCAGCCTGCGGCACATGTTCGAGGTCGACCGCAAACACGATCAGAGCACCGTCGAGAGCCATCTGGCGTATGTCGCCGGAAGGCCCTATTCCGAAATGGAACTCGACCACGGCGAGTGCACGAATGTCGAGTTCTACGAGTATATTGAGCGCAGGCTAAGTGATTTCAAAGCAAACGGAAAGTAGAGTCTTTAGTCCAATTCTTGGGAGGTAGAGTAAAATGCGAAGGTTCCTTTTGATGCTATGCATATTCGGTGTGGCGGTCCTCGCCGGTTGCGGCGGCGGTGGTGGAGGAGGGACAGCGGCCACAACCCCGACTGTCACCCTCTCCGTGCCATCGGGCGCGGCGCCGGATGGCGTCACGCCGACGGTGGCGTATAAGGCTGCCGCCGACATACCCGGCCATCCCACAGGTTCGAAGTTCGTATCGGCCGCGCAGACCTTGCCCGCCGGAACGAGTTTTACCCAACAGGTGACGTTGACATTCACGTTGACCAGTCCGCTTGGAGCTTCGGATCAGGTGCTTCTTTTCCAGACGGACGCGGCGGGCAATTGGACCCAGGTTTCCAGCGCTCAGGTCACGATTTCCTCCGACCGGGCGACCGCGACAGTCAATGTAACCAGCTTCAGCGCTCAGGGCTATTACGCCATCTTCAAGATATCCTGATCCGACAAGGCACACGCAAGAAAAAGGCATCCGCCAAAAACGGATGCCTTCTTGCACAAACAACTTTATCCCGTCCGGGTAGACTTATTTCCTGCGCCGAATGGCCAAACCGACTAACCCGATGAGACCACTACCCAACGCGAGCAGTGAGCCGGGTTCCGGTACGGTATCATAGGTGATCGTCACCTTGGCCGGCACGATAGCGGAGTAGTAAGCAGCCATGCTGCCTCCGCTGCCGGTCGGTATCCAGTGAACGCTGGTGGCGCTGACGTCAAAGTTGACGTTCCCGCCTCCAACATAACTGGCAAAATCAGCAGCGGCCACCGAGTAGTGCACTGCACTCGTCGCATTCTGTATAAAGTGCTGTACCTTGAAACCCGAAGTCCCGCCCCAGTTTAAGTCATTATCGAAGGCTGGTATGGAGCTAAAGCTCTGAGCCTTCGCATAGTCCTGGGAGAGTAGGGTTGTGGCGCCCTGCTTTACCTGTGAATTGACCTT
The DNA here is from genome assembly GCA_023474015.1 of Armatimonadota bacterium. Next base: position 777 of record JAMCYN010000036.1, on the reverse strand, counting down.
GAGGTCCACCGCCAAGTCCGAAGGCCCACTGGCTAGATTCTCAAGTCCGATCTCGCAGTCGATGGAGGTCTCCAGGGCGATGTCGATGCCGGACAGCGAACCGATTGGCCCGCTGTACTGCGGCAGTGCAATGGTCTCGCTCCAGTTTATGCGCTCTCCGGCGAGAGCTCTGGTCCAACTGAACGATTGCGAGCTGTTCGCGTTGACAGCGCTTGCAGCGACTAACATCACCAGGCCAAGCACGCAGACGATTAATACTGATCTCTTCAAAACGCACCCCTCCTTTCGTCTCGTATTTCACTAAGCATTGAATGAACGCCGTTTTGCATAAATAGCTTCTCTAGGCGGGCAGATATATGTCTCATCCGATTGACAGCAGCCATGGCAATTTGTGCACATTTCGTGCCAATGCCCCCGGCTACCCATAAACCGCCCATCAAAACACCTGTTCCAAGGCGCTTTAGCTCGTGATCCATGGCTAAACAAGTTGCTATTGCTTAACTGTAACTGTGCAATAAACGTGCCAATTGAGGCGAAAGCGAGCGAGGTTAATAATAATTACTGGGCACGAGGGATAGGTTAGAGGTTAGAAGTTAGAAGATGGGGGAACGATTGTCCGGGATTTGCAATCCCGGACCTATTGAACTAATCGCACCTACTGCGCGGCACGCTTCGCGTGAAAACGAACGTATCAAATTTAGTCATTCCGAGCGAATGCGAGGAATCTGCTTTGAACCAGACGTATCAAAAGCAGATTCCTCACTACGTTCGGAATGA
>JAMCYN010000026.1 GCA_023474015.1 Armatimonadota bacterium | reverse complement strand
GCTGTCGCGAGAGCATGGCGAAGACCGCCCTGATGTGCTGCTCGGAACAGGCAAGCAGGTTGTCATCGAGCACGTTCCAGCCTTCGGTGACGGGAGTGGGTAGGCTGCCGGCGAGGTGGTCTTTCGACTCCTTTTCCGTCAGCCCCCCGACGAACCGTGCTTGCGAGTTTCCCAGCACACGGCTCTCCCGGTATCCTATGTCGTGACCTTTGCTTTCTTCAACGGTTTCCCGTGTTCGATTTTACTGTGGCATTTCCTACAGACCATCAGGGTCTTCCTCCGCCGTGCAGACATAATCTGCATCCACAGAGGCTTCTCCTTCTTGCCTTTGACCTGCAGGTCTTTCAGTGCGCGAATGTGGTGAACTTCGATGTTTCCGATTGCGCCGCAGATTTCGCATTCATCCGCGAGCAGGCGTTTTATCAGTTCACTACGCGATGGTTTCCTGCGTATCGTCGGCAGGTCTTCGATGGCTGCCTTCGGATCGCGTTTGAGCGGTATGCCGCCGAAGCGAGTAATAAGTGGTTCTTTGCCTTCTCGCCGTACGATGACCTCGAAACATCTTCTTGGGCCGTATGGCGTCTGGATTGTACTTTTATACTTCCTCACCATTTTGGTCACGCTGCTTTTGTGCTTGTGAGCAAGCGTTTTCAGCATGGATGTGACCATGACCCATTGGAGTTTGTTCAGCCAGGACAGGTTGAAAGTCAGTTTGTAGAATTGGACGTATCCTCTGTACTTCGATGCGTAGTCAGCAACGATCGTAAAATCGTGGTCGTTTAGCATCTCCGGTCGGTGAACGACTTTGCCGTTCGCCATATAGAGAGCACATCGTTCTCCCATAAACTTCGCAGGGACGCGCAGTCCAATGACACCATTCACAGAACGTTTGCCGTTAGTGTGTTTGCTGTCTTCATATTGGGCTACGATCTCATGCCCCAAGAACCTTGCCGCCTCACTTCGGGCGTGGGTTATCAAGGTTTTTTTTTCGGACAGTTCCAGCTTGAGCGTATCGCGCAGGAATGTCCGAAGTTTCTCCTTGATTTCCTTTGCCTCGGTTACCGTTCCCACGAAGCCAAGCAGAAAATCGTCGGCGTACCGCATGTAGCGGAGCCTCCGATAGTCAGGATCGTCCACCACCATTGAGGGTATCCGCTGGTATTGTTTCTCCAGTTTCCGCGCCTCATCGTGGCGTCCGACCTTTCGGAGAAACCATGCCCTTTTGTAGAGCTTATTGAAGGCAGGATTCTCTTTCCGCTCTTGGCCCCGCGTGTATTCTGGAATGAGCGTTTTCTCCACAAACCTGTCCAGCCGGTCGAGGTAGATGTTCGCGAGGATTGGCGATACTATTCCACCCTGCGGCGTACCGCTCAGGGTGGCGTTGTATTTCCAGTCCTCCAGATACCCCGCCTTGAGAAGGTTCTCTATCAGCCTGAGAAAGCGGTTGTCCTTGATGTCTTCTTGAAGAATGTCCATCAGAACATCGTGATTGATATTGTCGAAACAGCCGACAACATCTCCTTCGATAAACCACTTGGTTCCGAGCCACGTGCGCTGTATGGTTGTCAGCGCTGTGTGGCATCCGCATTGCGGTCGGAACCCATGCGAGCAGTCGGAAAACCTCGGCTCGTAGTATGCCTCCAGAATGGAGCGCACCACTTCCTGCAGGAGTTTGTCCGACCAGGTCGGAATGCCCAGCGGTCGGGTCTTCCCATTCTTCTTCGGGATTTCCACGCGTCGCACTGGTGTCCACCGATACCGTTCATAGCGCAGTTGCTCTATGATGGCCTCGATTTTCTCCAGGGACATTCCATCTGCCGTCTCATCTGTAGTTCCCTGCGTCATTGCCCCATCGTTTTTATAGATGCGGCTGTACGCTCGGAGATACAGATTGGCATTATAGAGTTGGCGATAAACGTCTTCATCCAGCCGCAAGCCACGCTTGCTTCGGTCACGAATGACGTTCAGGACATTTTCGGCACTTCGCATCCCGCGAACCTCCTTGCCTGATTGTCAGAATACCTGTTCCCCTTCGCCTGTTCTCCCGCCTACTTGGTCACCCTTTCGGCGGTAAACGAACCAGTGGCACATTGCAGTCCACCCGTGCAAAGTTCATTACAAACTCACATTGACTACTATGGGAACTCTGTAGCCATAGGGCTCGTGCCCCTTAGGCCATCCCGCGCTTCATCGACCCGGTACGTAGTAGCGCGATTTAGGTGACCCACTCATCCTTTATGCAGTCTCATTGACTGTTGACCCGCCTTGGAGAGGTTGCACCGATTGAACTGCCGGATCAGCGCACAGGCGGCGTCCCATTTATGCGTTGTTAAAGGAACGGGCGGTCAGATACACCGTCAGGATTGGGCTTTAGGCAGTATAGCTTTCACCTTGTCGCGCAGGTCTTGCGGAGCACCGGTTTCAACGCCTTCTCTCCGTTCTCCGCTTTACCGACATGCTATTTTCCCCTTCGCCTTTCGGTTCCAGGTAGGTCGGTTGACCTATGAACCCTCCTCTCAGTTCATCCCGTCTTAGACGGGGATACCGTATCGACTGTCACGGCGCACCAGTTCTCTGGTGTTGCCTTCGCGCCGCCATACGCTGCAGAACCAGCAGCGGTTCGGACAGCCGCGCGAGGTGATAACGTAACCGGCCTTAAGATACGCTCCGGGCGTGAACTCCCCACCCGGCATTCCTGTTGCTGGTCCACCTATCGTCACAGGCGCGACTCGCTCCCACGCTTTGGCAAGATGTTCCGCCCGTGGCAAATCATAGGTAAAGGTCACGGACACATGCACCTCGTCAACGCACGGCGGGAACAGCCCCGGCTCATCGTAGAACGCCAGATCGTCCACGGGTGTTGCTTTGGTCCGCCTTGGAAAGACCCGCGCAATGCGCTTCAGGCCGATATGCTGTTCGGGGATCTTCATGGGTTAATAAGCACCTTTCCGGTCGAGCGGACAATTACATGCCCCATGACCCCATCCATCGTGAGCTTGCTGCCCGCTTTATCTGTCACCTGAACTCGCTCCCTACCGGATGCCGAAGATAGCACCAGCGCCTGGCCAGCCTTGTCAGTCAGCCGCACCTGTTCCTTGCCCGGTGTGGAACAAATCTGGATTTCCTGTGTCCCATCCAGCCCCCAGATATGGATGGATTCATGGCCCCTGGTCGTATCGATAAGCACCTTCTGCCAGCGAGAGAGCGTCTTATCCGAGGACTGGATGTGAATCTTCTCTTTGTCCTGCCATGCCTCAAGCCGCAGGAACTGGCGGCAGGCATCCGTCACCTGAACAAACGCTTTGCCGCCTTTGATATCGCGCGCGACATCGATCTTTTCGCCTCGCGCACCAGCATCCGCTTCGCCGTTTGCCGGGCCTGCCTCAAAATCGTACGTCCCACGCCGCCGAGTATTTTCACTTTGGACCTCCGCTTTCACCGGACAGTGCATGTGAATGATCTGCCCGGCCCTGTCTATGATCTTGAGAAACTCTTCCTCGTCCCGGTCGTCCATCACGATGGTATGGCCGGTCTCGGTTTTTACGAGCACTTTCCGACGCGGGCAGTAGTAAGCCGGATGAGCATGGTATTTGCGGTGCTCCAGGTTGTCCGCCGCATCCGATGCGTGCTCCTGCTTATCCCCGCAGTCCCTGCACGTTGTGCTACTGCACAGCCGCTTCGACTCTTCAGGCTGTTCGCCGGGATTGCTCATCGCAAGCCACACACCAGCCCAGATAGGAAATGCAGGGTCGCCGCCCTCAAACTCCGCCCATACTGACGCGCCCTCTTCGGGCACAAGAAACATGCCGACGTCATCATTGCCGCCGTAGGGAAAGCAAGGCCATGCCCAGTCGGACCAGTTCTCCTCGCCGACCCCGAGCACCGCGGGCACTTCGAGACGACATCTGCCCAGCCGCTCCGGATCGTTGTTATCGCGCACGAAGGCGCGGTACTTGCCGTACCATTTGTCTTTGTAACGCTCCTCGTGCTGGGAGTCTTGAAACTCGAGCATGGCCTGCCTCTACCTCCTCAGAACCCTCGGAAGAGTTCCCTGACGGCCCGCAGGAACGGGCACTTCGCTGACTTCTTCGGGTCCGCCTTAGCCACCGAGTCTATGATGGCATCCTTTGCCGCCTCGGGCAGGTCCGGCTCCGTTCGTGCAACGGCGCGCTTCACATCCACCGCCCCGAGCCCCTCGACGACACCGACGATTGTATCGAGTGCCGTCGCCTGGGCCCGACCCCAGGAGGTGAGCTTGATAATCGCGATGAGCGAAACGATGAACGTGACCAGGATTTCCCGGTTCTCTATAATGGTTCGTAGTGTCTGATCCAGATGCATGATGAGATGTACCTCCCTTGTCCCGATCATTTCGGGTGCCTGCCCCGATTATTTCGGGGCCAGTCAGTTGTTGAGTATTCGTCCGGTGTCGGCGTCGATGCGGACCATGTTCGGCTTGCGCTTCACCGGCGTGGCCACCGTCTTGTTCGAACTTCGAGGTGACAACTTAGCCACGCCCTTCTTTGGGTGCCGGGGAGCCTCCTGCTCGTTCTTCCTGCCCTTGACCTCGGCCGACTTGCTTCCCGCGCCCTTACCGAGGGCATTACGTTTCAGTTTCAGTTCACACGAATAGCCATCGCCGAAGATGTGCCGCACCGAAGTGCAATAATATGTGCCGGAGAATTTCTTGCCTACCCCCCGGATTTCTATGTTCTGCTTGGCGACCAGAGTCGGAATGCCAATGGTCGTGGCTGTCGCTTCGACCTGTCGCATCTCAGCATTCTTGAACTGGGTCTCGGCCCTATCCTGAGCCGGTTCCTGGCGAGGTTCCTCGTGAAAGCCCTCGGACCGCTCGAAGCCAGGCATTATCTTGCCCGACTCCTGTTTGCGATACTTGCCCTCACCGGTGCTGCTGTCCACAAGATACGTTTTCTTGCCCAGTGATGTCCGCTCAGGCGTCGTGACATTGTTCGCCTTATGCTCGACATGCTTTTTCTTCCGGGGGTCCACCCCCACGGCCTTGGTCTCGGTTCCGGCACCCTTGACAGCCTGCGACTGGGTGGACGGCTTGAACGAGCGCATTATCCCTTCGCGGTCGGTGAAATACTCAAGCACCAGGGCGGGCCTCGCGTGAAGCTTCCTCGGGTGAAAGTGCAACTCGTCGTCCTGAACATAGAACACATATCCACTCACTCCTTTTCCGTCTTTGTCCCTGGACTTGGCGGCAAGCTGCTTCAAGAACTGCGCGTCAGAGATATTGCCCTGAACCACCCGCAGATGCCGCCCCACAGTCTTTGTCGCCACCGGAGTAAGTCCATGCTCGCTGGCGATTCTCTCGGCGATCTCGGAGTAAAGGATCCCTGGAGCACTCTTCTGCCACACTCGCTGGATCTGCCTGCCCGCAAGCCGATGGCCTTTGTCATATGCCTTTATCTGCATGGTGGGCTCGCCGCTATCCGGGAAGTCGTAGTCAATTTCCTTGATGACGGCGGCTTTCCTTACAGACAGGTCTCCGGTGTAGCCGAACCGGGCCACGATCTCGTTTCCTTCCTGGAAGAGTGGATCGTCCACGAACTGCAAGTTACGGTCGGTGATGGCGACCTCCATCACGTCCATTTCCTCCTCGTTATCTTCAAAGACAAACGAGGTTATCTCATGCGTAATGTCCTTGGAGAGCCGCTTGCCTTCAATCTCAATAAGAAACGTTGGCTGATAGACATCTATGTTCATTTGCTCCACGAAATAGGCTATAATGGTAGTGTGAATACCGAACCTGTGGAGGCACACAAGTGCGCGGCATAGACTACCTGATCGACGATACCGGCAAGAGAAAAGCCGTCATGATAGACCTTGGAGCCTGGGGAAAGCTCTGGGAAGACTTCCAGGATGTCCTGGTCTCCGAAGCTCGCAAGGATGAACCCTCAATCCCCTGGGAAACTCTGAAGGCCGAGTTGGAACAAGAGAATGCCCAACCAGCCTGATTACCAAGTTGAGGTGCGTGAGTCCGCTGCCAAGGAAATACGCTCCCTTCCTTCCGATGTCAAGCAGCGCGTGATGAAATCTATCAGCGCTTTGAGCACGGCTCCTCGTCCAAGAGGTTCTCTGAAACTCAAGGGAAGCGGCAGTCTCTACCGTATCCGTGTCGGCGTTTACCGCGTAGTGTATGATATTGACGATACCTCTCGGTTGATAGGTGTCACCCGTGTCAGGCATAGACGCGAGGTATATGATTAGCCGAAAGCGAGTCTATCCCAGTATTCTCATCTCAACATGTTCGACTGACGGCAGTCTCAGCACCCTTCCCGACTCCAGGCTCAGCGGGAAGAAGATATCGTTGTAGTCGCAGATCACCCACCACAGTTCCGCCCGGCCAAGGTATCGATAGGCAATAAGATCGATTCGGTCGCCCTCGACAACAACGTGAAACACATCATCAGGCCGGGGCGTGGTATCGATGCGCTGCCTTGTGCCGATGAACTCCTGGCTTCCGTCGACAAATAGCACGCATGTCGCATATCTCGAATCCGGTCCTATCACCTGCGCACCTCTGTATAGCTCACAGATTTCGACACTATCTCCTCAAGAGTCAGGTCGACCTCGGCGTGCTGCGGGAGCAGACTATCCCTGTCGAACATGTGAAAGTAGCGGCTCCTGACCTGCCGCACGATGCATGTGACACCCGGATAGAGATCGCCCAGGAAGAAGAGCACCTTGTGCGGCGCGTTCTTTAGCATTGTCTTTTCATGCTGCGGATACAGCAGCGACTGGAGCCAGGCCACTTTCTGCTTCACCGGTCCCTTGAAGAGCACCAGCTTGAATGCGATCTTCCGGGCCTCACCCGAGACATACTGATAGCGCGGGTGGCTCATGCCGGGCACCTTGATAGTGGCAAAGTCCGTGCTCTTTTCATCGGTTATCTCATCCGGGTTGTACTGAAACTCCAGTGACTCCCGTGTCACCACATCCACTATGCAGCCTGTCGTCTTTTTCAGGTCAGTGCGCTTCTTGGCCTCAGGCTGACTCATAATTCCTGACCTTTCTCTCCCGCATATCCTTGTAGACAGCCTGGGCAATCTTTCGGCCGTCGAGCGTGGTGGTTACTGATACATCAATGGGCCGATCATTCAACGCATCGAGCTTGGCAAGTATCGCCTCAAGTATCGGGCGCAGGTCATGTGATTGCGCCCCGGCCTCCGTTGTCCCATTGACTGCCGATCCGCGCGCGGCCGCCAGCAGCCTGGTCTGATCTGCCTGCCGGACCTCCTCCGCGCCTGTCGGCGCCTTGTGGACCGCGATCCTTGGCGGGGCAATCTCCGGTATCGCGCCAGCAATCGCCGGAGTAAGAGCCAGAGTCCCCGCGACCGCTGTCGGCAGAACCATCGACTTCGCAAGTCCGAAAGCCTGCCTCAGCGCCTGGGCCGGCAGCTTCGACGCTCCGGCAATCCCCGAACTGAACGCCTCCAGCATCGCCGCGCCGCTGCGAGTGAGCGTCGCAAGCGGCCCCTCTTTCGCGTCCGAGAACGGGAGCAGCCTGCGCAGTCTTGAAAACACCGACCTCGCAGCCTCATAGGGGGCAGACATCGCCGAGCGTATACCGGATGCTATCGTGGTCATCATGGACCTGCCGCTCTGGAACGCGCTCGCCACAAGAGACCGCGCGCCCGCAAGAATCGAGGAGAACGCGCTGGATGCCGCGCCGCGCACAGTCGACGCCGCCGAAGAAGCAAAGCTCACCAGGCTCGCAAACGGCGATCTCAACCAGCCAATCGACGATGACGCCATGGAACAGATGCTTGACCACGCGGATGCTGCAAAGTCGGTGACCCGCGACCATGCAGATCCCGCAACCCCGGCAACCCATCTGAATGGCGCTGATACAAGCGGGTATGCCGATGAACCGATGGATATGATGGCATCCCATCCCGATGACACTATGCCGGTGATCCCGTTCCAGGCCGAACCTGCCATCTGTACACCAGTCGACAGAGCGCCGGATAGGGTCGATATGACCTGTGAGCCGGTTGACTTCAGGCGGTCCCACACCCAGCCAACAGCATCCATCATCCGCTGAAAAACGTAGCTCAGAACCCGCGCCGGAAGCGTCACTACCGTAAGCATGCCCTGCGCAAGAGTCCGCAGCAGCGCAGCGCCGGATTCAGTCAGGCTGGAGAGCGGGCCCTCCGGCGCATCCGAAAACGGCAGCAATCTGCGAAGCCAGCCCAGCGCTCGCTTGAGAACCTGGAACGGATAGCTCGCCGTAGACCAGATGCCCTGGCCGAGGGTAATGAGTATCTTCTTGCCCGCCTCAGCAAAACTCAACTGGCCCGATAGAAACGCCCGCACAGTGCCGAACACGCGGGTAAGTGTGCTCACCACAGGCAGGTTCAGAAATGCCGACATTATGCCACTCGCGGCGGTTCCAAAGAATCCGCTAATCGATGAGAACAGCCCACGCAGGAAGCTCCACGTCGCGGAAGCCACATCTAGCACCCAGTTGAACGGCGTGGCGAGATATTGGAATATGGCGCTGCCGATAGTCTTGAGGCGATCAACGACCGACACCTGGCCGGTTATCATCTGCCAAACTGTATATGCGACACGGCCTACCATGAGCAAGCCCTGGACCAGCATCCGAAGCGGCAGGAAGAACTTGTATACGTAAGGGGCCACCGCGACGAATGCTCCGATGATGACACGGCCAAGCCAGACCACAGCCCTCACAACCAGCGCCACAGTCCTGATAACGAACACAAGCGGGTAGATCACGAACTTAAGCACGTACGCCCCGATCTGCACTATCACGCCGAGCACCTTGCCCAGAGTCTGGCCCAGGCTCTTGAACGACGACGAGTCCACCGCTGTCGCCGTCTTTCCGAAGATTCCAAATACCGAAAGCAGCGCTCCGCCCAGTTCTGAAAGCGCGCCCATTACCGCGCGAATCGCTGGCTCGAGAATCCTGCGAATACTCCCGAACACAGACGAGAACGCCTGCCACAAGCCCGTGAGAAACTGCCGCACGCGGTAGTAGACCTGGAACACGGTTGTGACGAACTTCATCAATCCGGCGGCCTCCAGCTTCTTCGCAAGCTCCGCCGACATCTGACCGCTGCCGCCAGTGAGCGAACCGATAAGCGCGCGGATGCCCTGGAACGCCAGGCTCACCTTGTTCCATGCGCCCATTACTATGTCCCGAATGCCGCCGAAGTTGGTCTCCCAGGCACGCTTGAGCGCGATCACGGCGACAACCACGGCAGCGATGACTGTGACCACCGGCCAGAAGTACGCTGAAACTGCCGCGCCGACTCCCGCCAGCATCGGCCCCAGCGCCGCGATTCCCGCCTGAACCGCAGGCATGACAATGCCAATCGTTCCTATCGCGGCGGTCACGCTGCCGACCACGACGAGCGCCGCGCCGAGTACGACACAGAGTGTGAGGATAGCTCTCGTGACACCGGGCGTGGACCTCGCCATGTCCTGCAAGCGAAAGATGAACCGAGATATCCCCTGGAAGACCGGAACCACGACAGGCAGCAGGGTTCGTCCGAGGATCTCTGCCAGGTTCTGAATCTGCTGTCTTACGAGAGTGAACTGCGAGCCTATATCCATGTTCATGGCGTTTGCCATCTCCAGGGTGATTGCGGTGCCACCTTTCATTGCCTGGCCAACGCTCTTGATGTTGCCTTCGAGCTGGTCCATGCCCATCGACATCTGAAGTAGGAACCGCACAGCCTCGTCCGAACCGAATGCTTTCTTGAGCTTCACCTGCGCCGCCGCCTGGGAGAGATCGGGGAATCCACGCTTCACTTCCTGCAAGATCGGCACGATGCCTTTGAGCCTGCCGCCTGCATCCACAAACGACAGTCCGAGTTCATCCCCTGCCTCCGCGACCTTTAACATGAATGCCTTGTAGAGCGTGCCTGCCTCGGAACCGGGCATCGTCGTTTGAAGCTGCCCGAGGATCGCCATCTGCTCCTGCAGTGGCACGTTCGATGCTGCAGCGATTGCGCCGATGTTCTTTATGGCTTCGGCCATCTGCGGGCCTGTCGTCTTAAACACACCGACAGTCTGAGAAAGAGCGCCCGAAAACATCCTGGCCCATTCCATGTCCGACATGTCTTTCGCGAGCGGTTTGAATATGCCGTAGCCGGTGGTGAATGTCTCCACCATCTCCTGGGTCGTGGCCTTGGTTGCCTTGGCTGTTAGCGCAGCCATGCCTGCGAATGTGCCGACTGCCT
>JAMCYN010000107.1 GCA_023474015.1 Armatimonadota bacterium | reverse complement strand
CAGACGGGCCCCGGAGTAAACTACCTGAGGCTGCCGTTCGATATGCCCGGCCACCGGCTTTGGGATATTAACGAGCCCTGGCTTTATCAGTTGCAGGCCAGGTTGGTGGATAAGGATGGGGGCGTTCTCGACGCCGGGACCCGCCAGTTCGGGATGCGGTCGTTCGATATGGATGAACAGTCGGAGCCCAAGGGACGCTTCTATTTGAACGGGCGGCAGATTCGCCTTCGCGGCGCCAACACGATGGGATTCGAGCAGCAGTGCGTCATAAAGAAGGACTGGAACCGTCTGATCGACGATATTCTGCTTGCTAAGATATGCAACTTGAACTTCTGGCGTCTGACGCAGCGGCCTGTTCAGCCCGAGGTTTACGATTACTGCGACCGTCTTGGCCTGATGACTCAAACCGATCTGCCGTTATTTGCCGTGCTCAGACGAAACCAGTTCTCGGAGGCCGTGAAGCAGTCTGAAGAGATGGAACGGTTGGTGAGGCCGCACCCATGCAATATCCTGGTGACATACATCAACGAGCCGTTTCCGAACGGGTGGGGCAAACCCCACCGTCACCTTACTCGCCCGGAGCTGGAGAGATTTTTCACCGCCGCGTCCGAGGCGGTGCGACTCGCCAATCCCGACCGCGTGATAAAGCCCGCGGACGGCGACTATGATCCCCCTGGTCCCGGGCTGCCGGACAACCACTGCTACTGCGGATGGTATAACGGTCATGGGTTGGACCTCGGCAGGCTCCACGCTGGCTATTGGCAGAGAATCAAGCCCGGCTGGCACTACGGCTGCGGTGAGTTTGGGTCCGAAGGATTGGACCCGGTCGAAGTCATGAGAAAGTACTATCCCTCTTCCTGGCTGCCTCAAACGCGGGAAGAGGAAAAGCAATGGTCTCCAGACCGCATAGTGCGGGCTCAAACAGGGCGATTTCACTATATGTGGTTCGACACTCAGCGTAGCCTTAAGGAGTGGGTGAGGGCCAGCCAGGCCCACCAGGCCTGGATCGCACGGCTTCTCACCGAGGCATTCCGGCGCGACAGCCGGATGAACAGTTTTGCCATACATTTGTTCATAGATGCCTTCCCATCCGGGTGGATGAAGGCGATCATGGATGTTGAGCGCCGACCCAAACCGGCATACTTTGCGTATCGAGATGCGCTCACGCCGCTTGCTGTCAATCTTCGCACGGACAGGTACTCGTTCTTCTCGGGCGAGACTACAGACCTGGAAGCCTGGATATGCAATGACCTGATCGACACACCGGCTGATGCGTATCTACACTATCAGCTTGAGATGAACGGAGAAGTGTTGTTTGCCCGACGCGTAAAGGCGAACATTTCTTCTTGCGACAGCGCGTTCCAGGGGTTCATCCGTTACAGAACTCCGACAGTGTTGGAGCGCTCACGGGCAGTCGCGCGTCTCGGGCTTGTCGATTCCACTGGCAGGGTCTTGCATGACACATCGGTGGACCTCGACATATTTCCTCGTCCCAGCGAAAAACGCGGACGACGCGCCCAGATAGTAGGCGACGTGACGGGAAGTGCTTCCAGATTGGCCGTGGGTCTCGGTCTCGACACCAGATACTCGGGTTTGGCCGCAGCCGATGAGGTGATCTTGATAGATGATCCCGCTAGGTTCAAGAAGAATCGAAAGTCGATTATGCGTGCGGTCGCGAGCGGTGCGACGGCCGTATTTGTGGAGTTGCCCGTCGGGGATTACGACATCGGCGGCGACACAATATCGATCGTTCCCTGCGGGATGGGTCCTCGTCACTTCGTGTCTCGATATACCGGACACCGCCTTGTGAAAGGGTTCGAACCGAATGACTTCAGGTTCTGGCACGATCCGGCTGTGGGTTATGTGACTCCGTTCCTGTCCACGACTTTCGATGCTCCGGGCTGGGATGCCGTTCTCGTCAGCGGAAACGGAGGTTGGACCGGTGGCTGGCATCCGACCATGGCCGTGGCCCAGAAGAAATACGGCAGGGGCAGCCTGATAATCTCCCTACTGAACCTGGCAGGCAGGCTCCACTGCAACCCGGCGGCCATGCTTTTTGCCGGACGGCTTGTCGGAATCGAGGACGGCTTGTAAGTAATCTTACAAGGCCACCAGCAATACTGCGAGGAGCTATGCGAGTATCCCATAACCTCACACGCGACATTGCTTGCATCATGTGCGGATTCATAGTCGAGTTAGGATGGAGGATAGAATCATGAATCCTTTAGTCGGGGTAATTGTGGCGGTTCTCAGCGCCATCCTGGTCGGTAGCTTCATGATACCCATGAAGAAGACCCCCAAGTGGGAGTGGGAAAACACGTGGCTTGTCTATAGCCTTGTCGGTTTGATAATAGCCCCGTGCACTGTCGCGTTCATAACCGTGCCGAATTTGCTGGGTGCGCTGCGGGATTCGGGGGGCGGTGTTCTCTTAATGGTGTTCTTGTTTGGCCTTGGTTGGGGGTTTGGCAGTAATCTCTTCGGCCGTGGGTCTTCCATAATAGGCGTGGGGCTTGGGTTTGCGATAACCATCGGACTTCTTACCGGCGTTGGCGCACTTGTGCCGCTTGTTATGAAACCGGAGGTGTTCCTTACGCCCAGCGGTTTGACTGTGACAGCGGGGGTTCTGCTCACTCTTGTCGGAGTGGCAATATCCGGGCGAGCCGGCATCTCAAAAGAGACACAAGAAAGAGCTGCCGAGCAGAGGAGTGGCGCGTCTGAGATGGTCAAGCCCGAAGGCTCATATGCAAAGGGACTTATCTATTGCATTGTATCCGGCGCCATCTTGCTTCCCATGCTCAATTTCGCATTTGTATTCGGCGCGCCGATAATGAAATCGGCAATCGCAAACGGAGCATCATCTGTTGCGGCAAGTGATGCCAGTTGGACGATTGCCTGCCTTGGCGGGTTCTTGGGCAATTTCATCTTCTTGGCTGCAATCCTGAACAAGCGAAAGACTTGGTCCGTGTACCGTACCAGCAGGGCGGGGCTTGACCATTGGTTTTTCGCCGGACTTATGGGCATTCTCTGGCTCGGCGGCGTGGCAACATACGGCAGGGCGGCCGCCATTATGGGGACTCTCGGACCTTCCGCGGGTTGGGCGATATTCAACGGCGGGTCCATAGCTGTTGCAGGTATATGGGGAGTGATTGCGGGGGAATGGCGCACGGGTAAGGGCAAGCCGATACGGACCATGTACGCCGGGCTGGTGGTTTTGGCTTTGGCTGTTATAGTCCTTGGATATGGCAATTCGCTTACACATTAGATTGTCTGGGGGGTAACAATGAGTTCAAGTAAGACGCTTATGGGTCTGGATATAGGATATACGGGCTGCAAGGCGGTAGCGTTTAACGAGCAGGGAGATGTTCTGGCATCAGCTTACCGTGAGTACCCCATGCTACACCCGGAACCAGGCATGGTTGAATTGGACCCCGAGTTGCTTTGGCACAGTGCTTCCAGCGCCATCCGGGAGGCTACCTCTTCGCTGTCAAACCCTGTAGACGCTCTTTCCATATCCGTTATGGGGGAGGCTTTCACTCCGGTTGATCGCCACGGACGTCCGGTGTGCAACTCCCTAACATCATTTGACAGCAGAGGCCGGGTGGAAGTAGAGGAACTGACTGAGCGGGTGGGCCGGGATAGCACCTTTGAGCTTACCGGGCAGACTCCCGATTACAGCCATCCTCTGCCGAAGATCTGCTGGCTAAAGAAAAACCGCCCCGAAGTCTATAGACAGACGCATAAGTTCCTCTGTTATGGGGAATTCGTGTTAACTCGTTTGGGCCTGCCGCCGATCATAGATTATTCGATGGCTGCCAGATCGATGGCGTTCGATGTTCATCAGAAGCGCTGGTCCGAAACCATGCTGGAATCAGCGGAAGTCGATCCGGAAATGCTGCCTGAAATCGCGCCGTCCGGGACTCCGGTCGGTCATCCATCCCCGGAGATTGCCGACCAACTGGGGCTTTCACGGTCCACCCTCGTTGTAGTCGGCGGGCACGATCAGCCCTGTGGAGCTGTGGGCTCTGGTGTTGTTCGCAATGGCCAGGCAACTTATGCGCTGGGCACCGTGCACGTCATTTGCGCGGTGTTGGACGACTTCAAGCCATCACTTGGCGCGGCTGGTTTCCCGTGCTATCCGCATGTGGTGCCAAACCGATTCGTGACCATGGCATACAACCTTACGGGAGGATGTTTGCTGCGTTGGCTCCGAGATAATTTTGCTCCGACGGAAGTTAGCCAGTCGGAGTCCGCCGGGAAGGACGCATACGATCTGATGCTTGCGGATTTGCCTAACGATCCTACCAATTTGTTCACCCTGCCGCATTTTTCCGGCACGGGAACTCCGTGGTTTGACACATCAGTTAAGGGCAGTATTCTCGGACTTGAGTTGAATACAAAACGCTCAGATATCATAAAGGCGGCTATTGAAGGTACCGCATACGAACTCGCCATGAATCTGCGCTTAATCGAGCGAGGTGGAGCCTGCATTCAAGAGATGCACGCAATCGGCGGCGGCGCTAAATCATCGGTCGATCTCCAGATCAGGTCCAATATTATGAATCGGTCATTGATGGCGATGTGTACCTCGGAAGCGCCGGCTCTGGGAGCGGCTATTCTCGCGGGTGTGGGAGCTGGGGTATACGATTCGCCCGAGATTTCAGGCAAGCTGGTGGGAGTGCGAGAAGTGTATCGTCCTGATGCTACAACGGCCGAACAGTATGGCAAGAAGCTCGATGCCTACGAGGCTATATATCCACTGATGCGACAGCTTTATCACAAGCTCTCGGAATTGCAGTCAATATAACGAGATCGCGTGCCACCGGTAAGTGAACCGACGTTGTGGAAATGGAGTGCCTGCACATGACTTCCAGGGAGAGAGTGCTCAGAACTCTAAATCACGAGGAGCCGGATAGAGTACCTCTTGATATCGGCGGTACTATCGTCTCCACTATCCGCGGCGTGGCTTATTCGCGACTGAAACAGTATTTAGGGATTGTCGGACAAGATGTGATCGAGTCAATCCCTTCAGAGAAGATTGTTGTTGAGGAGGATATACTTGATCTGCTGCATGTCGACACCCAGACCATACGCTCTCGACCACCGCACGCCGGCAAAGAGACCAAGTATCCGGATGGACGTTATGTGAATGAATGGGGCATCGAATATCAGGTTTCAGAGTCCGATGGACAGTCGTACGCATCGACGTCAACTCCCTTGGCTGATGCGACTATTGCGGATATAGATGCATATGACTGGCCTAACCCCGAGGATCCGGGGCGCACCGAGCGGTTGAGAGAGGATGCCGAGCGGCTCTATGCACAGAGTTCACGAGCGCTGGTCGGTAGTGTGGACAAGCCGAGCATCTTTGAAGTGGCCCTTGCAATGAGAGGATTCAGCAAGCTGCTGGAAGACATGGTAGCTCAGCCGCGCTTTGCCTGCCTCCTTCTTGAGAAGGTGGCGGAGATACAGATCAGACGGTATGAACGATTTCTGGATGCTTGTGGTCCATACCTGAACGTTATCGCTTTCGCGGATGATGTTGGGATGCAAAACGGCCTGCTCGACGAAGAGCTCATGAGCTTCATCAACCAGAATGTCAGGACCACATTCGAGAGCCGGGGCGATATCATGGCGCAGGTGGCCGCAAACAACGTCGGCTCGCGAAGGCTGCGGGAGGTTATAGGCCGTTACGATGAGGAGACCATCGCGTTCTATATGCGGGCGCTGATGGATTACTCCGAAGCCCGTATGCGCGCCGGAATCAGGAACATGCCCAAGGGCAAGTTCTACCACGAGGACTTCATCGAAGGCACGCCGCTTACCAAGAAACTCATCAAGATATCGGCTTCCATCGAGATAAAGGAAGATTCGGTATTCGTCGATTTCTCGGGAAGTGACGACCAACAGCCGGACTCGATAAACTCCACGATAGTCACTGCCAACGCCGGGGTCTACTACGTGTTCCGGTGCCTGATCGATCCCGATATCCCACCGAACGCCGGGGCCTACAGGCCGTTTGAGGTCAAGGTGAGACACGGCTCGGTGGTCGCGGCGAAGTTCCCCGCGCCGGTGTGCAACTCCACGATTATCACATCACCCAAGGTCGTTGATGTGCTGCTCGGGGCGCTGCTGGACGCGTTCAAGGACAAGACCCAGGCCGCGTCCTATGGCGTGACCACCATCCTGAACGTAGGCGGCAAGATGCCCGAGTCGGACAATATGTACAGCTATGTCGAGACCTACGCGGGCGGCCAGGGGGCCATGGCGGAGCTTGACGGGATGGACGCTGTCCAGACGCACATGACCAATACTCGCAACACTCCGGTCGAGGTCATAGAGGCGACATACCCGCTGTTTGTCAAGGAATACTCGATGGTCCCGGATTCGGAGGGAGCGGGCCGACGACGCGGAGGAGTCGGGCTGATGCGCTCGGTCACTGCGCTCACTCCGAATACCAAGGTGAGCGTCAGCACGGACCGTCACGAGATCACGCCCTGGGGTGCTTTCGGGGGAAAGAACGCCGCCCCTTCTCACTGCCTTCTAGCCGACGCCGACGGCAAGGAGTCCGAATCGCTGTGCACGAAGTTCACTACCCAGCTCAAGCAGGGTGAGAATGTAACAATCATTACTCCCGGCGGAGGCGGCTGGGGCAGTCCATTCGAGAGGGAGCCGGAGAAAGTCCGCTGGGATGTGCTCGAAGGGCTTGTCTCCATAGAGCGTGCGAGAGATGTTTATGGAGTAGTCATCGATTCAAAGACGCTTGAAGTGAATAACGAGGAAACGCGAAGACTCAGGGCCGCCGGGGCGGCGGCGCCGATAGGCGGTCAAATCTAAAGAAAGGTCCGAATACCAATGCAGCAAGATGCCGAACTCAAAGAGATGGTCCTCAGCACGCTGAGCAAGGACCAGTGCGAGCGGATACACGCCGCGGCTCTCCAAATACTCAAAAAGACGGGTGTGGTCTTCCAGAGCGAAGAGGCGCTCGCCATCTTCAAGAACGGCGGCGCGAGGGTTGACGGCGAGCGTGTGTACATTCCCGAGTCGCTGGTCGATTGGGCGCTCAAGACCGTGCCGCACACATTCACCCTCCACGACCAGGAGGGAAACCCGAAGCACGAAGTCGGGGCGCGCAACTGCCTGTATGGTCCGGGTTCGGACTGCCTCAATATCCTGGATCACAGAACGGGTGAACACAGAGCCCCGCTGGTCAAGGACCTCGAGGAGTTGGTCACTCTCTGCGACGGCCTGGATAACATCGACTTCCTGATGTCGATGATTATCCCAACCGATATCCCGCGCGGCGGCGCGGACCGTAAGCAAATGGAGATTATGCTCAATCATTCGACCAAGCCCATCATTGGCGTCTCGTTCCACTATGAGGGCACGCGAGACATTATCGCGATGGCGGAGAATGTGGCGGGAAACGCGGAGAGCCTGAGAGAGCGGCCATTCTTCATCCACTACATCCAGCCTGTGCGCGCTCTCCTGCATAACGAGGACACCGTCCGGAAGCTTCTTTACACGGCGAAAAAAGGGCTTCCCTGCCTATATCTGGTCTCGGCGATTATGGGCGTCAGCAGCCCGATCACGGCGGCTGGCTACCAGGCCATGGGTGCGGCGGGGCAGCTTGCGGCGCTGGTGCTGGCGCAGTTCGTGCGTGAGGGCACGCCGTTTGTGGTGCGCGGTGGCAGGATCGTGGTGATGGACATGAAGACCATGCTCTCGACATTTGCCGCGCCCGAGAATCGTATATTCTCCTCGGACATGGCGCACTTCTACAACCTGCCGTGCTTCGGAACTGCCGGATGCGGCGACTCCAAGCTGCCGGACTGGCAAGCCGTATCCGAAGCGAGCCTGACCCTGATGGCGGACTCGCTGGTCGGGGCAAATCTCATCCACGATGTGGGCTATATCGAGGCCGGGGTCACCTATTCGGCTGAAATGCTCGCACTGTGCGACGAGATCATTAGCTGGATAAGGCAGTTCAAGAAGGGCGCTCCGGTGAACGACGACACATTGGCCCTGGACCTGATAGACGAGCTGGGAATCGAGGGCGACTTCCTGTCGTGCGACCACACGCTGGCGCGTTACCGCGAGCAGTGGGAACCGGGCATCTTCGACCGCAACACCTACCAGGGCTGGCAGGCCGCCGGATCGACGGACGCAAAAGAGAAGGTCCGGCGTAAGATCGACCGAATACTGAGCGAGCACGTGTGCCGCAAGCTGCCCGCCGACGTTCAACGCGAGCTGAAATCAATCTCGGATCGAGTCGAAGAGAAGGCTGGGGTCTCGTAAGCCTCATCATTCATGTCATCCTGAGCGAAGTCGAAGGATCTGCTTTGTTGGGCTGAGATTCTTCGCCTGCGGCTCCTAAGAAACCTCCCCTGGTTTGGGGAGAAACGCCCCACATTGGCGGGGTAGGTTTCTTTACGAAACTACCGCACATCGCGCGCGGTCGGGCGCTCAGAATGACAGTGTGCGAAGGATAGGAAAATGATCGATTTCAAGAGCGATATTATCAATGAACCCACCGACGCGATGTGGGATGCGATGCGGGCGGCGAAGCCCGACTGGATCATCGACCGGCAGGACCCGTCGGTAAACAGGCTGGAAGAGATGGCGGCCCGGCTGATGGGCAAGGAGGCGGCGCTGCTGGTGCTGACCGGGAGAATGGCCAATCTGGTGGCGCTGATGACGTTTGCCGAGCGCGGCCACCAGGTGATCGTCGAGAAGAACTCTCATATCGCCTGGTCGGAGGAGTGGGGCATCTCCTATATCGGCGGTCTTTACCCCAGACTGGTGGAGGGCCGGGCAGGCGTGATGGACCCGGCGGATGTCGAGGCGGCCATCACCGACAACAGGTTCAACCACATTCCTGTGACCGACCTCGTCTGCCTGGAAAACACTCACAACATGGCGGGAGGGACGGTGACATCGCTTGAGCAGACAAAGGCGCTCTGCGACGTCGCTCACCGGCACGGGGCGTCGGTCTTCATCGACGGCGCCAGAATCCTGCATGCCGCGTTCGCTTTCAATGTGACGCCCGCTGAACTGGTCGCTCCGGCGGACGCAGTCGTGTTTAGCCTCATCAAGGGGCTGTGCGCGCCCGCTGGCGCCATGCTCTGCGGCAGTACGAAAGACATCGAGCGGGCCTATGTCAATCTGAAGCGGCTCGGAGCCTGGAGCTTCCACAAGGCCGGTATCCTCGCCGCCGCCGGTATCGTCGCGCTTGAGACCATGGTGGACCGCCTCCGCGATGACCAGAGGCGCGCTAAGCAGTTCGCGAATGAGCTTAACGAAATGCCCGGCATATCGGTCGACCTCGCGAGCGTGCAGACTAACATCGTCATGGCCGACATCTCGCAAACAGGACTGACCACCGATGAGTTCCTTGCCCGCCTCTTGGAGCGCGGAGTCAGGGGCCATCGCCTTACCGAGCAGATTGCACGGTTCACTTTCCATCGTCACATCACCGACGATGGCGTCGAGATCGCGCTCAAGGTCATCAGGGAAGTGGTCGGCTCAACATAAGAAGCAAGTATTTATTCAAGGAGAATGACATGAAACTGTTGGTTATCTGCCCGTTCGGCAGCACGGAGCCTTTCGGACGAGAGAATCTGGAAAAGGTGGCGCGGCCTGGGACGGAGTTCGACTACGAGTGCGTAAAGGACGTATTTCCGCTTCCTTATAACACTTTTCCTTACAACATGCTCAAATGCATAAACGCGACCGTCGAGCGAACCATCCTTGCCGAGCAGCAGGGTTACGACGCCGTGGTGAACTCGTGCGTGAGCGACCCGGGGCTGTTCGAGATGCGCGCGGTGGTGGACATACCGGTTACGGGATGCTTCGAGTCCGCGACGCACCTTGCCGCGACCATGGGCGCGAGGTGGTCGGTGGTCACCGTCGAGGAACTGGTCGCAAAGAGGTTTGACAAGCTTCTTGTCGATCTCTACGGAGTCCGGCAGAGCATGGCCTCGATAAGGCACATCGGCATCAGGGCGAACCAGCTTTACCCAGAGATCACCCCCACGGAAGAGGTGGCAAATCGGCTGGTCGAGGTGGCTAAAAAGTGCATCAAGGAAGACGGGGCCGAGGTGATCATATCCGGGTGCACTATCCTCTCTTCCCTGTTCACCAGCTACTTCAAGGCTGACCCGGTGGACGTTATCGGCGCCCCGGTTATAGACCCGATGTATACGGCTTTCAAGTTCGCCGAGATGATGGTCGATCTGAAGGATCTCGCCGGCTACCCTGCGGTGAGCAGGGCGGGCTTATGTTGAGCCGACC
>JAMCYN010000146.1 GCA_023474015.1 Armatimonadota bacterium | reverse complement strand
CCGTAGGAGTCTGGGCCGTATCTCAGTCCCAGTCCGGCTGACCATCCTCTCAGACCAGCTACCCGTCGTCGCCTTGGTAGGCCGTTACCCCACCAACTAGCTGATAGGCCGCAAGCCCATCCTGAAGCGCATCGCTGCTTCAGATGATTCTACATGCGAAGAACCATCCACATGCGGTATTAATCCTCCTTTCGGAGGGCTATCCCCCACTTCAGGGCAGGTTGCTTACGTGTTACGCGACCGTTCGCCGCTAATTCTAGAAGTTAGAGATTAGATGTTAGATGTTAGATTCAAAGGTGTCCTTCGGACGGTTAGATAAAATACCATCGGCTACAGCCGATTCCTCAGACTCTAACCTCTAAACTCTAACCTCTAACCTCTAGATTCGCTCGACTTGCATTTCTTAGGCACGCCGCTAGCGTTCGTCCTGAGCCAGGATCAAACTCTCCATAAGAAAATCTAAAGTTGACAGTTTACAGTTGGCAGTTGACAGTAAAAAACTGACAACTGAAAACTGATAACTGACAACTGATTACCTGGAAAGCTCTATCCGCCGCCGTTTCCGGCAGCGCTTAATAAGCTGAAACTCATACAAATCACTTGCTTGCACTATTCAACTTTCAAGGAACAATTTGCGCCTCGGAGGATCTCCCCCCAGGCGCGAGATATATACTACCATCCCTAATATCGGTTGTCAATAGATGTCCTTGGGAATTAGCAAAAAAAGTGGGCGACGTCGTGGCAGACGGCGCAGCGGATAGTAACAAATACTTGCCGGATTAAGTCCCCGCGATGTTATGGCATTGGTCGCAGCCTCGGGCACTAGTACCCGTATCAACCGACCATGTCAGGCTGAACGCGTGAGAGCTGCCATGAGCCTTATGGCAGGACAGACAGAACACGCCGTTGCTGTCGGCGTTCACTGCCGTGGCGCTTGAGAAGTCGGACGCTCCGCTCACCACAAAGGGCACTCTGGGCGTGTCCGTGAAACCGGATCCGGTACCGCCGAGCCAGTGGCTGGGATCCGTGGTTCCCAGCGCCTCGCCCTGACGGATGCTGTTTGGCGACATGCGCTCACTGTCGTAGGTAGGGTGCCGACGATGGATGCCGTCGCCGTTCGGGTCGATGTAACTGCCGCCGGAGAACACATGATGGCAGTCCAGGCACATATTACTTACTTCTCGAAGTGTGTCCGAGTTGAGCGTGCCGTAAGATACGTTCGCGCGCTCATACTTGGCCATCCCGGTCACCGAGGGATTCACCAGAAGCCCAAATGGAGGTTCGCCGCCCGGCCACGATGCCCACTGAAGATTCCTGGCATTACCGTTCCCGTGAGGATTGTGACAGTCAACGCAAGTCACCTTCGCTGTAACAAAGTCGCCCCCGAAGTGGCACCGAGTACAGAGGTCCGAACCGCTACTCAGCCCTGTACCAAGATTGTGTCCCTTGTAGTTTGGAGTGTCCGAGGCCTCGAAGAATCCGGCTGACCGCTCGGTAAGGCCATTGGTGTCCGGGCCGAGCACGTCGGGAATACCCGATTTACCGTCGTGACAGGCAAGGCAAAGGTTGGTGCTGTCGCCCGCTTTAAGCAACTTCGGGCTCGGATCGCCTACATAAGCTGCGGGTGTGCCTGCATAATCGTGTTGGGTGCTCGCGTGCATGACGTGGCAATCAGAGCAAAGAAGCGTAGCTCCATTATGGTAAGGCACATATGTACTGCCATTTCCGCCCGCCTTATTAAGTCTAGGCGTCCGCTTGGCAGCCTGTATGTGTATCGAGCCTTGTGCAAAAGCGCATGATGCGACCAAGTTTGTGAAAGCAATCACGATCACAGGCAAAAAAAAGACGCCTAATCTCTCCCGGATTCCCATGTCACCCTCCGCAATAGCCAGGAAACTGTGAATCCTTTCACAAACACCGGCAAATATATGACCGGGATACTGCTAACGCAGCCCCGGATTTTGTATCCATACACAAAAATGATACCACATGTTTGCTCGTTAGTCAACAGCAAACGGCGCTTTAGTCAGGGGGATATCGTTGATGTTGGCATATTTATGTGGTAAACGTTCACATTATCTGCAGAGAAGGCTAGGGCCATAAGTTGTCCGTCAAAATCGGTTGGCGGCTGCGTCTCAGGCACTATCGAAACATAGTATGATGCGCCGGTGCTCCGAAGAATGATGGCTTTGGTTTTCGATGAGATCGACGGATCTACGAATGTGCTCCACTCCAGGATTTTCTCTCCATATTCCGGAGTCTCGCTCCAGTGGCCGTAGTAGACCTGGCGGCCGGTAAGCCCGGGCGTGAAGAGCGAAAACGCCGGTGGGGCGAAGATGGTATCCGAGGGCTTTGTGTGATCACGAATGTATCGCATAGCGGCAAGCTCGGATGTGCTGATGAATGCCGGAAAGTGCGGAGCGGTTTCCCCCATCCTGAGCAGGTTCACATCGTGCGATAGGAACCTCACGTTGCTGCCCATGCTGAATAGAATGAACGCCAGGATTAGGCCTCTGGCGACACTTCTGGGCGCTCGCGAAAGCAGGTGAGTGAGTCCGTACGCACACAGGATGCATAGGGGGATGTGCAGACCCATTATCAGCTTGCGCTGCTGAGCCACGGGTATATAGGGGATCACAAAGCCGACGACCGACCAAACGAGCAAGAGCAATTTTGAATTTTGAATTATGAATGTTGAATTAGGGAAGGGAGGGTGAGGCTCCCGCCGAGCCAATATCACCGAGTAAACCGCGCCGACCACCGCGCCGAGCAGGATAATGCCGTAGCCTTCGAAGAATGACCAGATCGCGGGGGATGGGGTCGGGGTGTTGGCGCGGGCGCGGAAGACCTCGTCGATCCGGAGGAGATAAAACGTATAGACTATCGTCGGGCTGGCGATTGCGGCGGCAAGTATACTCAAGAGAACAGCGCGCGCGGGGAATCGCCTTTCCATAATCCAGAGAACCAATAAGTACGAAATCCAGACGCAGGCGACGGTAATCACGTCATATGTGTGTATGTTTCCTAGCAAAAACATAGACATACCTGCACATATTGCGTAGCGTAATTCACGACTTGGCCGCATACTTCGATTGGGCTCAATATGCTGCATGGTTTCCGCGCGTTGCATAAGGATCAGGAAATACAGGGAACCTACCATCAGGATAAGACCTGCGAGGAACAGCGGGTTCAGGTAAATCGCAAGGAACGTTATTGCCTCGGGCTGCCAGATATCGACCGATCCGACCGGCATCCTAACGTTGGGAATCAGCCAGCCTATGCCCGCCGAAAGCCCCACAAGCGGGATCAGAATCCTGCGCTGGTCCGAATTATCGAGAAATAGCCCTGAGAAACGCCAGATCGCAAGGATCAGCCCTACCCCAAGAAGCATTCTGAATATGTGAAAGACCCAGATGAGCGGGAGGTGCGTCACACGCGCGAAGTTGCCCATTGCGAGCATCAAGACATTGAACTGCCGCGCGGTCTGTGGCTCGTTAGTAAAGAGGTTTCTGATGAAGAAATGGCCGTCCGCCGCCTGCCGCATCCAGGAAATATAGACCGCGCCGTCGTCGATGTTGTGCGTGAGGCCGAGGAAGTGATATCCCTGGGGCGTGATCCTAACCCCGACGAGGTAAGGCGTAGAGGCGAGGAGCACGACAGCTATCGCCCACGCAAGGACCCAGTTTCGTTCTGACTTATCGGCTTGGTCGTTCATCGGCTGCGCTTATTATACTTCATCCCGTGATATACGCCTACCATCGACAGCGACGATACGCCGATGAGCATCAGGAAAAGGCCGAATCTGAAGGAGAATGGTTGGTAAGGTTGACACGCTGGGGGCACGTGCGAAACGCCGTCAAGTTCGTAGATGTGAACTCCGTCTATGGTTTCGATAAGCCTCGCTTTCGGGTCGGCAATTGTCCCTCCCACGACCACGTAACTGGCAATCCGTCCGAGGGTCGGGCTGTAGTCGCGCATCAGCACCATATTCCCATTCTCCGGTGGGCTGGAATCCTCTCCCTGAACCTGGCTTGACAAATCTTTGTATGCCTTCGTGTATAGCGAATCGTACCCCTGGACATCGTACAGTCCATACACCATCGCGGAGTTCGGTGGGAGGATGGCGTTCGGGGTCTGGAACAGGCTCCAGTTTGGATTGATCGGCGCGATGCGGGAGTTACCCGCGACCCTCTTGAGCGTGTCCGTGAGCTTGGTCCTCGGGTAGACCTCGGAGCGGTCGCAGGTGGGGTTGTAGTTAATGCCGAAGGCGAAGAGGTCAGCAGCAACCAAGAGCAAGACCATCGATCCAAACACAGGTGAGCCTAGTGCAGATTTCGCCCGTGCGAGCGTAAGAACCGCCGAGGTAAGCGCCAATACCAACAGAGTTGCACCTGCATCGGCAGACGCTATCCCAGAGAAAGAATGGAGCGGCAGATCGAGGATGTTCCTAGCCAGGAAAATGCCCAGATCAAACAACAATATCAATATGCACAGGCTCAGAATAGTCCAGTACGCTCCCCAGCGCATCCGCCTACCTCGGCGAATCACGTAATTTTCCGCGTGCTTTTCGAAGCAATCCACTCCAAACCCCGCCAGCGCCGCCATACTAAACAAGTACAGCAGCAATATCCTATTCGGCCCACCGAGGGCGCTGAAGCCAGGGATCAGATAGTAGAAGATGGAGTTGATCGGAGTGCCTGTCGCGGCAAGTATGGCAATCAAGCCAAGAACGGCGAAGAAGCCGACGTGCTTGCGCTTATAAATTTGCGCCAGTGCAATTATCGCCAGCATCAGGGGCAGGATGCCGATATACATACCGTATTCCATGTAGTCGGCGGCGCTACCGATGTGACCATTTAGGTTGCCGAGCAACGCGTAGTTGTTCTTGGCTGGGCTGCCGAAGAAATCGGGCGCGAATGCCGTTATCAGACGATACGGGGCAACTGCGTTGGAGAGAAACCTCGCGTAGCCCTCCGGCGTGACATCGCGCACGCGGTGCGAGTTCATCGCGAGTTCCTGCGAGGGGATCACCTGCGGCGCACAGATCAGGCCCATTATGACCAGAAACGCTACAAATGGAGCCCCCACCCTGACGACGGCATAGAGTTGGCCATCGGCCCGCCATACGGCTATCAGCTTCCAAATCCACCATAGCATCGCTGCCAGCATCACATAAAACGCTACCTGGAAATGCCCGCCTAAGACCGCCACAGCCATCACCCCGCCCGCGAGCATACCGTGGAATATCGAATGTCTCTCGACCGATCTGTGAATCAATAGCAATATCAGAGGCAGCCAGGTCGCTACAGCGATAAACGTCGGCAGTTCGAGCCACAACACCATAAACGCCGAGAACGCGAAGCAGATGCCGCTAACGATTCCACCCAGTTCCTTGCAGCCGAACTCGCGCATGAGCAAGTATGTAAAAGATGCAGCCAAAAACATATGCAGCGCGGCGAAGATGGTAAATGCCGTTATCGGGTCGAAAATCAGGAAAATCAGGTTCAGAGGATAGAGCACGGCCGACTGGCCGTTCGCAAGAAAAGGCGTGCCGCAGAATTGGTGAGGGTTCCACAATGGTATATGGCCCGAACTCATCGACCGGGCGTAGAAGACTCGCCAGGGGTAGAACTGCGCGATGGCATCCCACTGCAAGGGGTTCCACTGAGGTTCGGGGTTCGGGGCCTTTATGACAGTGTTCCACGGCGACATCTTCGCCAAATAGTCGCCCGGGAGCAGCGCGGCACCGGTGAAGATCGGCTTCCACAGAAACACGACCACCAGAGCAAGGAATAGCAAGTAGGGCAGTAGCCGTCGTAGCGCCGGGTTAGACGTCTCTACCCACCGCCTTTCCTGACCACCTGCTGCGGGAACTCAGGTTTGTGGTCATAGGTAGCTTCGTCCAAATAGCCGTTCCCGCAGCATGCAGATGGGTCCGGGATTGCAAATCCCGGACCATCGTTATTCTATGCCCTATGCCCTGAGCCCTATGCCCTCTGTTCCCTATTCCCTGTTCCCTATTCCCTCCCTTCGGGCTGCTGAGGCCGATGCAGGTCACGCCAATGCTGATCAGTATCAGGCCGATGATCGCGAACCGCCAGTCCACACGCTCCTTGAGCACTGTCGCGGAGAGGATAACCACCAGAAAGTAGCTCATACTGAACATCGGGAATGCGATGCTCAACGCCACCCTGCTGAGCACCAGCAGCCAGATGAATGTCCCCACTACATAGAAGCCGAAGCCTATAATCGCCTTAGGCCGAAGCATAGCGCCGAGAATGTTGCCGATTGTAGCAAAGAAAGAACTACCAACGGGAATTTTCTCGGTGCCGACCCCCAGCTTCAGAAAGATCTGTCCCACACTCACGCACACAAGCGTGACCCATATAAGCCCGAAAGAAGCGAGAGTTATCCCGTGCATTACGTGCCGCCCCTCTCACGCGCTCTTCCGAGCCCAAGCCCGATACAAGACACGCCCGCGCTGATGAACGCGAGCCCAGCGACTGCATAGGCCCAGTTCACGCGCTCGTGGAGCACCAAAGCCGAGAGGATCACGACCATAAAGTAGCTCATGCTGATCAGGGGATATGCTACACTCAGACGTACTCTGCTGAGGACGAGAATCCAAAAGAATGTGCTGATAATGTAGAGAGCGAGGCCCCCAAGCAGGTAGGGATTCGTCATTGCGAGGACGATTTTGAAGAGAGTAGCAACGATCGAGCCACCGCCCAGGTCTTTGTGACCGAGCCCGAGCTTCAGGAGAATCTGACCGAAACTCCCCAGGGTGATGGCGATCCAGATAAGGCCGAATGAACCAGGCGTAAGATTACCTTGCAAGGAGCTTCACATCCTCCGTCGCCCTAAGATAAAGGCAGGGCCGCGTGTATAGCGGCCCCACCCTGTTGGAATCTAATCAATTATACCGTACTAAACCGCCAGTAGTTCCTTGGCTTTGTCTACCGCGCTTGCGGCATCCGGTGAATACCCATCCGCCCCGATCTCGTCGGAGTAGTTTTGGGTAACGGGAGCTCCGCCGATCATGATCTTGACCTTGTCGCGAATGCCCTCGGCCTTCATGGCATCGATGGTGTCTTTCATGGCCGGCATCGTGGTGGTGAGAAGCGCCGAAAGGGCAATGACCTCACAGCCCTTCTTCACTGTCTCAACGAACACTTCAGGCTTAACGTCCACACCCAGGTCGATGATATCGTAACCGGCGCCCTCGAGCATCATGGCGACCAGGTTCTTACCAATGTCGTGAAGATCTCCACGTACCGTTCCAATCGCGACCCTGCCCTTGGACACAACACCGCTCGAAGCCAGCTTTGGTCGCAGAACCTCCATAGCTTGCTTCATGGCGCGGGCCGCGATCAGGACTTCCGGCACGTAGAACTCATTGTTCTTGAACTTCGCGCCGACCACGTTCATACCCGCAACGAGGCCGTTGTTCAGGATGTCACCGGGATTGAGACCCTCTGCCAGCGCCTGCTCCGTAATCTGCTTTGCATCGGGTGCCTTGCCACCGATAATGGCCTGCGCCAGTGCTTCCAAATCTGCCACTTTAGCTCCTCCTGTAATCTTTCCGCCGCGCTTCTATAGCGTCGCCAACACCGTATAGCACCGCGGATACTGAGCTTGATTGTAAAACCAATTCAAAAACAGTATATACATTCCTCATCAAGCATGCAAGGGCAAAAGGCACAATTGAGCGCATTTTCTCTTGGTAACATCGTGCGCGCAATGGTAACCTCGTGCGGTCAGAAGGGGTAATGAAGAATGCAGAGTGTAGAATGCAGAATGAAGGGACCATAGGTGGCGGTGTTTCGGTATTTCAATGCCGAAACCCAACACCAAACTGTCAACTGTCAACTGTCAACTGACTGGCCGGAAACATCATGCGGTCCATCAGTTCCATCTGATAGTCAGGGGAAATCGCAAGTTCCAGGTGCTCGGCGTTAAGAGCAAGTTGCCTCGCTAGTTCGAGTTCGTGCTCGCAAAGGAGAGCCAGCCGCGCACCCGCTCCGGCCGCATTGCCTATGGAGATCACTTTGGATTTATCAATCTCTGGGATAAGGCTGATGCGAATAGCGCTCTCCACACGAATATAGTTGCCGAACGCGCCCGCAAGCAGAATTTGTGAAAGTTCGTCGTCGGTAGTTCCCGCGCTTCGGATCAGGGTCTGGATCGCCGCGTGAATTGAGCCCTTGGCAAGCTGCATGTGCCTGATATCCGCTGCAGTGAGTGTGATCGGCCTACCGCTGCCGGACTCTTTTCGGTTGGCAAGAACGAACTCAACGCCGTCGTTGCCTTCGATAAGCCGCTCACGAACATCCGGAGATAGATGATCCGCTTCCGAGGGCGATACGAGCCTGCCGGTCTCGTCGATAATCCCCGCATCGAGCATCTGCGCAACGGCATCAACAAGGCCCGAGCCGCAGATTCCGATGGGACGGCGGTTCTGAATGGTGCTTATTCGAACCGTCTCGTCGATCACCACGCTGTCAATCGCGCCGGGCGCGCCGCGCATCCCACAGCGTATTCCAGCTCCCTCGAACGCGGGGCCGGCGGCGGCGGAGCAAACGTAAGTTTTACCCTTGTGCATCAGCGCCATCTCGCCATTGGTACCGATATCGACCGCCAGTCTGGTGCGGCCATCGGCTTCCCACTTTGTCGAAACCATCACCCCGACGGTATCCGACCCCACAAAGCCGGCGATATTCGGCAGCACTATCACCTTGGCCTCTTGGTTAATTGTTAGTCCAAGTTCATGCGCTGAAACTATGACATCGCTGCACACGCTGGGCACATACGGCGACTGTCCCAAACTTGCGACATCGATCCCCAGAAACAGGTGCGTCATGCATGTGTTTCCGACAACAGTAGCCTTGTAGACGTTTTCAAGCGATATACCAGCACTCTTAGCCAGAGTCTCGGCGATGCGGTTGAGCGCACCCATCGCAGCGCTCTGAAGCACAGCGGCGCCATTCTCCTGTGTGGTTGCGAAGAGGATTCGCGAGACCAGATCGTCGCCGTGAACCACCTGAGGGTTCATAACAGCCGACACCGCCATCTCCCGGCCGGTCGCAAGGTCCATCAGGTAGCCGACGATAGTGGTGCTGCCGAGGTCGTACGCAATGCCGTAACAGCGACTGGAAGTATCGCCCGGTTCCAAGGCGATCAGCTCATCCCCATACACCACAGCGGTCACTTTGTATTGGGCCGTCCTCAACACGATGGAGATCTCACGAATTACGTTAAGGTTAGGCTTTAGCTTGATGTCGCGGGCAGCGAGGTATGCGGCAATCCGTTCGAACTCGGCGCGCTCGTCCTCCAGGTGCGGAGGGGCCAACTCGCAGTAGACTTTGCTCACACCTGACCTCACCTCGCACTCGCGAAGCACACCCTGGCTGAGTATCTTCTGCACTAGGGAGCGACTCGTGTCGGGGATTGTCACCGTCATCTCGCCGGCGATCTTCATTTGGCAGGCCAGACGCACGCCGGCGGCGAGATCGTCCACGCCGAGAATGCGCGCTTCGGTGGATCCCGGTTCACCGACCGCGCCGGACGTAACTACTCTGCACTTTCCGCAGGTTCCCCTTCCGCCACACGGCATTTCGACCGCGCTTCCGGAAGCCGCCGCGGCCTTAGATAATAACGTGCCCGCCGGTGCGAAAACCTCCGTCCCGTCGGGCTCGAATATAACCTTTATGAGCTTACTTTTTTTCATAGGTACTCAGACGAAATATATAATGTTTTTGCGTGCGACTTCGTTTTCGGGGTCGCACATCAGGACAGCCTCGAACTCGGCTTTGGCTTCGTCGCACATGCCCAGCATTGAATATGTTAGTGCAAGGTCGTTTCTCGCGCCAAGATTGCGTCCGTCGAGGCGTACGGCAACAAGCAGCTCCTCGATGGACTCGTCGAAAAGCCCCATGAAGCCATAGATCAGACCGAGCTGCCTGTGGGCCTCAACGTTCTCACAGTCTGCCTCGAGGATACCCTTGAATACCTTTTCAGCCTCTTCGTAGAGGCCGTCGATTTTCAAAGCAACACCTTGTTCAAGATGTTCTTCTATCTGCCCCATCATTTCCTCTCTCCACGCCAGGACGACAAAGGTATGAAATAATGATTGAGTGCTTTTTGGCTGCCGGGCAGCGAAGGCTAAAGGGGTTGCCCATTCGGTTGCAGTATACCAACTTCGCGCCTACAAATCAAGTCATATTTCTGAAAGTGCAGCGTGAAAAGCCACGCTTTCACTGTCAGTTGCGAACCTCCTTGGGAACATTCCAGCCAACCCATGCGTATTCGAGACTATGAATCCTAGTCTGCTTGTCTTATCAGTCCTTTGGAATGCATTCCTGGCACTGGTCCCGGTCGCTTTGGCTTATAAAATCGAGCGTATTCTTATTCCGCTTTGCTTTCAAGCTGACACTATGATATACTCTTGCTGTGGAGGGTGCATACCATGGCGAGAGCAGGTTGTATCGGTGAAGAAGAGATATGGCGGGCAATGCAACTGCGTGATCAGGCTAC
>JAMCYN010000104.1 GCA_023474015.1 Armatimonadota bacterium | reverse complement strand
AGGTCATACCTTATAATGCGGCTTCCTTTTGCGAAAATCGCGCTCAGAAAACTGGAATTCAGGGTCTATGCGGCTCATCTAACTGGGCCTCAAACCCCATTCCTGAAAACTATTTCGTAAAGTCGGGTTAGCATGAAATCTCGGGCTTGTTGGCTGATGACCCTAACGCTGCATAAGCGAGCGCGGCTTTGATATCTTCGTCTTCGATACCGTAGTCTTCTCTCAACTCGGTAAAGTCCGCCCCGGCCGAGAACGCTCCAACAATTCTTGATACGGGTACTCGCGTACCCTTTATCACCGGGCGTCCGCCCTGTATGTCTGGATCCAACATTACTCGTTCCAACAGCGCCTCTTCGTCCTCCATCTGTGCTCTGTCCTTTTCGGGATTTCGGGTTTTCGGGCTTCCGCGATTAAAAACCCTTCTATATTTCGTGCGCGATGATAATAGCTTCGGCGATCTCTTTCATCGAGCGGCGCTGGTTCATACTCTGCTGTTGGATGCGGCGGAAGGCGTCGGACTCGCCCATCTTATACTTGTCCATAAGTATGCCCTTGGCGCGGTCCACGATCTTTCGGGTTTCCAGTTTCTGTTCGAGGTCGCCGAGGGTGCTCTCAAGGTCTTGCTGCTCGAGATATCGGGCTATCGCTATCTCGATGGCGGGCAGGAGGTCGGATTCCTGGAACGGCTTGACCAGGTAGGCGTAGACTCCGGCTTCCTTCGCGCGCTCGATGAGGTCCTTCTGGCTGTAGGCCGTGAGCAAGACCACGGGGGCGATCTTCTCCTCGCTAATGATCTTCGCGGCGTCGAGGCCGTCCATCACGGGCATCTTGATATCCATAATCACCACATCCGGCTTCAAGGAGCGCGTCAATTCCAGCGCCTTCTGGCCGTCGGCGGCCTCTCCCACGATAACATGCCCCATCTCTTCGAGGAGGGCTTTCAAATCCATTCGTATTATCGACTCATCGTCGGCTATGACTACTCGTATCTGGCTCATTAGTATTCTCCTGTTACATGTCATCCTAATTCTAGCGTGTGGTATAATCATTGTCAAAGTCAAGAGGTCGAAGGGGTGTATGTCAAATACACGGAAACGAGTTGTTTCGGGATACCCCTATCCCGAAATGCCTACGCTTGACGCATGGGTATCGGGAAAAGGGTTTCCCGATACAACCTCAAAGTCAAGAGGTCGAAGTCTAACCTCTAACTTCTAATTTCAAGGAGTTTTGGATTGTTCAGGAAGTCACCGGCGTCGGGTCTGTTGCTATCGATAATTGCGTATTTCGCCTTGTGGCTCCTGGTACCTAGGGCTACCTTCCTGCCTCACATTGTCAACACCATCGACACCGGGGTCCTGTTCATCAAAGGTCCCGCCGCGTTCATTCTAAACCTCGGAGCCGTCGTGATAGTCGCCGCGCCCACGGTCGCTTTCATGGCGATTCAGATAGCCCTCGTATACTTCTTCGCCAAGCTCAAGTTGAACTTCTGGCAGGGGCTACTCGCGCTGGTCGCGTGCCTCGGGCTGATAGCGGCGATGCTCGGGATCGTGATAATCCATGCCAAGCTGCCTGCTAAGCTCCACCACTATCCGAATCTCAAAGAGCACCTGTTCATCATGGCCAACTACTACGGGCCGCTGGCGATGCCAATGAACGTCCTGAAGGTGCTGGCCGCCGCGAGCATCGGCTGCCTGGTGGCCGTGCGGGTGAAGGACAAGAACCTCCTCCTGCCCGTGGTCATGATCGCCGCCTGCATCGACTTCTGGACCGTGTTCTTCGGCCCCGTCGCGACCATGCTCAAGCACGCTCCGAGCATCGCCCCGGCCGTGAGCGCGCCGATTCCGCAGGTCGGAACTGGGACATTCATGCCGGTCACGATGGTCGGGCCGGGTGATTTCCTGTTCATGGCGCTGGTATTCGCGGCGGTTCATCAACATAAGATGAACGGCGCGCGCAACTATGTGTACGTCTTCTGCGCAATGACCATTGGAATGCTCGCCGTGATGTTCGGCCTGCTCAGCTCTCTGCCCGCGCTGATCGTGCTTGCTATCGCCGTTGTGTCGGCGAACCGGCGGGAGTTCAATCTGACCCGGCAGGAGAAGATTTCGATGCTCGTCGTGGGGATTGTGCTATTGTGCCTCATGACGGCGGCATGGTCGGTGTTGAAGGCGCGCGTGGAGAAGAACGTGGGGCATACAGGCCGTACTCTCCAACAGCGCCACTCCGAATCCCCCGCGCAAACTTGACATGAAGCCTCTCCCAATGCTAATATCCATTTAGAGGCGCATTTTTGCCGCAACCGGCCCGTGCGCAGGCGAGTAGCATTATGAGAGGTATTCCTATCACCCCGCTTGACTCCCGCAAGCAGGTCATCCTCAAGGCGGTTGTGACCGACTACGTGCGCACCGTCGAGCCCGTCGGCTCGCATACCCTTATGACCCGTTATCACTTTGGGGTCAAGTCCGCCACCATCCGCAACGAACTCGCCGAACTCGCCGAATTGGGCTACCTGCATCAACCTCACACGTCCGCCGGGCGCATACCCTCGGACCTCGGTTACAGATTTTACGTGGACCGGCTGATGGAAGCCGTCGATCTCGATAGCATCGAGGCCGCCGGCGCGAGGGACAGGCTTATACCGCATCGGACAGAGGTAGACATCATCATCGAGCAGACCTGCCGCATTCTTGCGGACCTGGCGCATTATACCTCCATGGCGACCAGCCCAATGGCCAAGGACGCCGTTGTCAGCCACATCAGCGTGGCGAACGTTGGTCGCAGCAAGCTGCTGGCCGTATTGGTTTTGAGCAATGGCAGGGTCATTCATGAGCTTCTGGAGTTCGATTCGGCCACTGTCCAGCCCGACCCCGTGCGCGCAACCAACTTCCTCACGCGCAGGCTTGGTGGGCGAACACTGGAATCCATAAGCGCCGGCGCGATGGAGGACCTGCCGCCGGACGCCGTCGATATGAAGGACATGCTGGGCAAGGTGATGCAATTCATCAGGCGCGAGGTGGAATCGACCGACGAAGGCGACGTGCACCTTGAAGGCGCAAGCTACATAATGCATCAGCCGGAGTTCAAGGACATCGAGCGGCTGGAGGCGGTGCTGTCGGTTTTGGAGCAGCGCAAGGCCCTCTACAAGCTCTTCTCCACGGTCTACCTGGGCCCCGGCACCACGGTCATTATTGGCTCGGAGAACCCCCTGGGTGAAATGCGTGACTGCAGCTTCGTCGCCGCGCCCTATCGCATCTACGGCCGCATCGCCGGTACCATAGGTGTAATCGGTCCAACCCGCATGGACTACCCCCGCGCAGTCGGGGCGGTCGAATTCATGGCCCGCAACCTCGGAGACCTGCTTACCGCGCTCAGCGTGGCGTAAGAAACAGGTCCGCACTTACAAATATCCCCATATTCACCTCCTGAAACAGGTAACTGTCGTCTATAATCATGAGCAGTGGATTACTGGCGTATATTCTCTTTTTGGTAACAGCTCACAGATGATATGTACAACGTGAGCATGCTGAGCCTGTCGAAGCATGCGCCTGCGAGGTGACGAGTGATGAAACTTGACTGCGTCCTTCGACAAAGCTCAGGATGCTGGGTTGTCCTTTAGTGCTCAGCAAGAGTGAGCAGTTACTCCTTTTGTGTCGCATTGCCAGGTTATGTTCGTCATATTTGGGTAGAAGGAAACTGATGGGTCTGGCTGCTATTGAGGAGCGAGAAGTGTGAAGTGCCTGATCGTGGTTGCCCACCCCGACGATGAGATCATCTGGATGGGCGGATTGATTCTTAGACATCCCAAGTGGGACTGGCGCATAGTCAGTCTCTGCAGGGCAAATGATGTCGACCGAGCGCCGCGCTTTTATCGGGCGGCGGCGGAGCTTGGAGCGAGGGCATCCATCTCCAACCTGGACGACAGCCCGGTGCTCGCGCCCCTCTCCTCTGACCTCCACGAAATCAACCAACGAGTCTCCGCCCTCGCGCCCGATGTGCCCGATCTCATCTTCACGCACGGCGAAAAAGGCGAATACACGCGCCACGAGCGCCACGAGCAGGCCCACCGGGCTGTGCAGAATATGGTCGATTCGGGAGATATCACTGGCGAGCTGCTCTTCTTTGCTTACGATGACCTCGGCGGAAAAAGTCGGCCCCAGCCGGCGGCCGACGCCGATATCCTGGTCAAGTTGCTCGATGAGGAGTATGATAAGAAACGCAAGATTGTCCGCGATATCTATGGTTTTAGCCCGGACAGCTTTGAACTCAACGCCTCCGGCCCCGTGGAAGCTTTTCGGGTTCACCGCAATACGCTCGATATTGGCCGGCTTCAAACTCTGATCCAAAGCTTGGATTGATAGCGAGGGATGAAAATTGCGAATACTGATGATGTATGAGTATCCATCTCCGCCGGCGGGCCTGGCGACGCAGGGCGCGCTTCTCTATAGGGGACTTCAGGAAATCGGCGTGGAGTGTGCACCGGTCCACCTCGCGGGGGACCTCGAGAAACAGTGGTTGTATCGATGCTTCAAGCCAGATGTGGCAATAGGCGTCGGCTACTGGGGCCAGCTCCCGGAGCTGGTTCTCCATCCACGCAAGTTCGGTGTGGAGCCCATTCCGTGGCTTGTGGCAGACGGGTGGGTGGCCAATTACCAGGACGAGCTGAACTCGCTCCGGCTTATCCTCACGACCAGTGGTTGGGTTAAGGAGGCTTATGTTCGCGATGGGGTCTCGCCCGACCGAATGGTGGTTCAGCCCATCGGCTGCGACACCGAATCATTCAAGCCCATACCCAGAAACGACCCGAAGGTGCGCGCGGTCCGCGAGTCGTTGGGCGTGGCCGATGACGAGAAGCTGATCCTCACAATCGGCGGCGACGGGGCAAGCAAGGGAAGCCGCGAAATGATGATGGCGCTTGCGAAGATAAACAAGCAGTACTCCAACTGGCGGTACGTGTGCAAGGTTTGGAAACAGGGGCGCACGGACCGTCAAAATCGGCTGGATATGGCTTTGGCCGAGGAACTGGGCATTCGGGACAAGGTCGAGTATGTTGACGGCGTGCTCTCGCGCGAATACATGCCCTATCTCTACAACGCCTGCGATATCTACGCGGGGCCAAGCCGCCTGGAAGGCTTCGGCATGCCGCACGTCGAGGCCCAGGCCTGCGGGAAGCCCGTTCTGAGCGTGGATGCGATGGGAATAAAGGAAACGGTTGTGCACGGCAAGACCGGTTTCCTCGCGCGCGTGGCAAGATGGATTTCCCTCACCGAGTGTGAGGTCGGTCCGGCGCAGGGCTACAGCGAGGAATTCGAGGTGCGATTCGATGAGCCCAAAGTAGTTGCGCTGCGCGCCGACGTAGATGACCTGGTCGACTACGGGCTGCAACTCCTCACGGACGACAACCTTGCCCTGCGCATGGGCGCCACCGCGCGGCTCCACGTGCTGGAGTGTTTCCATTATCGTCAAATGGCTGAGAATGTAGTCCGCCTCATAAATGAGCGGATCATGACCCACGCCGCTGTCTCCGCGGGAGGATAGCTGATGCCAAAAAGCAATCTCAAGAAAGTGGATGAGAAAGCCGTGCTCATAGAAGAGGCGTTTAACAAGGCCAAGACCGTCCTCGACAAGTGCTCGACGCCCAACGGCCTCTTCGCGTCGCCAACCTACTACAACGCTATCTACGCGCGCGATGCTCTGATTTCGTCGCTTGGCGGGTTGGTCTCCGGCGAGGACCGCTACGCGCAGCAGTGGCTCAAAACAATGGACACGCTGATGGACAGGCAAGCGACCAGCGGGCAGATTCCAAACTGCGTGGACACATTCGTTCCGTCCAGGCCGAGGTTGATCGCTTTCGGAGCGGCGGACGCATCCCTCTGGTTCGTACTTACACTTGCCTACGCCGAGCAGTTGATAGGCAAGCGCCCAGAATTCCACGAAGCCGCAAACCAGGCAATGGCCTGGCTGTCGTATCAGGACGCTCACGAGGACGGCCTGATCGAGCAGCAAGAGGCCACCGACTGGATGGACATCATAGACAATCGCGGCCATGTCCTTTATACCAATGTTCTCTACTTCGCCGCATTGGAGCTTCACGGAGATATCAAGCGAGCCCACCTTGTCCGGGAGGGCATCAACGGTTATCTTTGGAACGCCGAGCTTGGTTACTTCAGGCCTTACGCGTGGAAACAGGAGCACGGTGACTGGTTCGACACTGCCGCCAACCTTTTCGCGGTCGCGTTCGGGCTTGCGGATGACGAGCAGGCGTCGACCATTTTCGACTACATAGACCGTCACCATCTGTATGAACCTCGTCCGATACGCACGATGCATCCGCCAATACAACCCGGAGACAAGGATTGGCGCGAGTACTATCGGACCGAGCACGAGCTGAACATGCCCGACCAGTATCACAATGGTGGGTCGTGGCCTTGGGTCGGTGGACTCTACGTGGCGGCGCTTGTGAGGGCGAGGCGCCTCGATCAGGCAAAGGATGTCCTCCACAGACTGGCGCTGACCAACCGCGAGGGCCGCGACCACGAGTGGGAGTTCAATGAGTGGTTTCACGGCATCACCGGGGAGCCCAGGGGAGCCACGGACCAATGCTGGTCGGCGGGAATGTATGTATATGGCTACTGCTGCG
The DNA here is from genome assembly GCA_023474015.1 of Armatimonadota bacterium. The sequence continues at coordinate 3,919 of JAMCYN010000104.1, read as the reverse complement.
TGAAAGACGGCCGCGAGCCGGTGTTCGGCACACTCGAGTCAAACGAGACTCAGCTTCTGCACAATACGCCGCCGTCAGGGCCTACGCACGTATAAATGTTGTGTGAACCCCGGATATGCTACGGGAACGACGGGGTCCACGGAGTGATCAAATTGCAACAGACGTGAGTTCCCGCAGCTCGTACAGCCTTACGTCAGTGCGTGCTGCGGGAACTTTCGACCGTGCAGAATCTATAGGTTTGTGCAAGTAGCCGTTCCCGCAGCATAGCCGGGGGGCTGCTTTCATTTTAGTGCGATTGCCCTGACACCGCCGTAGCTCTTCCTTGACATTAAGCAGCCTCGCGCCTATAATTTTGCACAGTCGAAACGTACTCCGCGCCTAAGGCGGCCAGACAGAATATTCTTCGTATTGGTGATCGAAAGACTATGAAACTCAGCACGATTCTCATTCCACTCGCCCTACTTGTTAACCTTTCCACGGCTGCCACGGCAGCGGACACACCAGGCTGGCAAAAGGATGAACCCGCCGCCGCGCGGGTGGAACATAAGCAGTCCGATCAGCAGGCTCGCTCCCGAGATAGCAAAGAAGTCAATGGAGCTGCTCCGGAGCCCACGCAGGCGGAGCAGCAGATGAAGCTGGAGGAAGAGTTCCAACGGCGTCTGATCAATGTAAACCAGGTCATCATCAACTTAGATAAGCGCATCAAGGCAATACGCCGAGAGACCGCCCCCCCTCCTCAGGACGAGTTGGATCAGATCAATCGCCAGTTAACGCTCACCGATGACGAGCTGAAGCGCGTTTCTTCGCTGGACACCTCGACCCTGGCGCAGATCCAGTGGCAGGACCTGCAGGACCGCTTGTTCCAACTTCGGATAGCGATGGAGATTATGAACCAGCGCTGGGACAATGGACGCAACGTGTTCGGCATGGATTTTTTCAAGAGCGCGCCGCCGGTCGCTGACTCCGATCTTCGCCCGGCTCCACAGAACTACAAAGTCCGCTCGGGCGACAAGGTGCGTGTCATAGTGCTTAGCAACCTTGGCGCACAGGATGAGTATGTGCTAATTGTGGACAATACCGGCACGATATTGGTTCCTGGCGCGGGTCGCATTTCGGCGGGCGGAAAGACGACCTCTCAGATCGAGAACATTCTGGAACAGAAAATCAGCTCCAAGTTCAAGCAGCTCCACGCGCAGGTAACGGTGGCGGCAATGTCCACCATCCAGGTGCAGGTTTCCGGCGATGTGGCAAGACCTGGAACATACATACTGCGCGGCACTGCGACGGTACTCGATGCGCTCGTGCAGGCGGGTGGGCCGACCAAGTCCGGCACATTCCGACATATAGAGCTTGCCCGAGATGCTGAGCCCAAGCGCACCATCGACCTTTATGATTTCCTTCTGCGCGGTAACAAAAAGCAGGACCTCCCACTGCAGGACGGCGACCTGATATTCGTACCGTCGGTGGGTCCCACGGTGACGGTGGGCGGCGAGGTCGTAAGGCCGGGACGCTACGAGCCGACCTTCCCGACCAATCTGGGCGCGATATTGAATGTGGCCGGTCAATCCAAACCGAGCGGTTATCTCCAGGCAGTGCAGGTCGAGCGCATTGAGGACAACCAGTATAAAGTGCTTCTGAGTGAGCCTATAAATGGCGGCGACGGCAAGTCCGGTTTCCCTCTCAAGCCTGGAGACCAAATAACGGTCATCAGCGTCCGTCCCGACAGGACGAATCAGGTCAGTATCGAGGGCCCGGTCAAGGCTCCCGGTCTGTATGGCTTCCAGGATGGCCTGAAGGTCACGGATTTGGTGAAGATGGCGCAGGGGTTTGCAGTGGGTAAGGAGATCTACGGAGGCCGCGCCGATATCCTTCGGCTCGATCCTATGAAAGGAACCGAGATCATCTCTATCAACCTCGACAAGGCCTTGCAGGGCGATACCACGAGTAATATCAAACTTACCAAGCTTGATCGTGTCTTCGTCTATGAGCCTGAGCAGGTCGTGTTCAGGCCGAAGCTCGTGACCGTCAGCGGCGCACTGGTGCGGCCTGGGGTCTACAAGAGAGCCGGGCATATGCGCGTCAGCGACGCAGTGGCGGCGGCGGGTGGAGTGCTGCCGCAGGCCTACCTCGAGCGCGCGGACTTATTGCGTCTTGGGGACAACGAGAAGACCACGCTTGTCAGGGTCGACCTGCAATCCGCTCTTAACGGTGATCCATCCGCTAATGTCGAGCTGCACGACCGCGATCAAATTACGGTTTACACTTGCGATGAAGTGAATTGGCGAGATCGGAATGTGCGAATCGAGGGCGCAGTACAGAGGCCCGGCACATTCGTTCGGTCCGAGGGCATGCGCATTAGCGATCTGCTCTTCGCCGCTGGTGGGCTTCTGCCCGAGGCTAGCGGTAACGCTGAAGTAGCGCACTGCGTCGGATCCGGCTGCAGCGCGATCAGCCACATCAACCTTGCCGAGCTTGACAAATCCCCTGAGAATGACCCTGTGTTGCAGGACAGTGATGTCGTCACGGTCACGGCAATCAACCCGCGACTGCGCGCCCCGGAGGTGGTTTATCTGACAGGAGAGGTTGAGCATCCGGGGCCGTATGTACTGACGAACCAGGACGAGAAGCTTTCCGATGTGATCGCGCGGGCAGGCGGGCTTACCGGCGTGGCCGACACCAACGGGCTGATATTCCTAAGGCGCAGGAGCAGTGTCGAGAAGCCGCAGCAGGAACTGGACTCCGACGCCATACTTGCCAAGTCACGTATCTTTGCGGACAAGCAGTTTCTGACTCAACTTGCGAAGTCGGGTGTGACACTGCCATCTATTTTCATGCAGTCCGGAAGCAAGTCCGCCGCTGAGCTTTCTAAGCCCACGCAGGTTGTCGAGGTGACTGAATCGGATGCGACCAACGGAACCAAGTCCGTCACGACTAGTGCCGGAACAACCAGCAATAACGCAAAGGAAGGCGAGACACAGGGGACCGAAGAGACGGCGGGGACGATGAAAACCTCCGGGGCTACCGAAGATGGGGGAAATGCGCAGTTTGCCGACCAAAAGTCCGCCCAGACCGCGGAAGAGATACTCCGCCGGATAGAGCGGGAAAAGCAGAGAGAGCAGCAGATCAGCGCCATGGGCGCTCCACTTCCTGATGACGAGATCCAGGACTCGCCTTATTCTAAGTTGAACCTTAAAATAGAGCGCGGAGTTGAGCAGTTGGCCAAAGACTCCTCAAGGATATCCGTGAACCTTGGAAATGCTCTCAAGGACCCCGACGCGCCCGACAACTTGGCCCTTCGCGATGGCGACCGGATACTTGTGCCAAAACTGGTGAATGTGGTGACCGTCATCGGAGCCGTACTGCATCCGCACTCATTCGCCGCCGGTCCTGGCAAGAGCGCCCAATACTACATCGAACGGTCCGGCGGGTACTCGCAGGAAGCATCGCGCGGCGATGTGGTCGTCGTGAGGACCAATGGCGATGCTCTTCCGCAGAAGCGCGTGAAAAGTGTCCTGCCCGGCGACATTATCGTGGTTCCCACCACGGGTCTGATCGATATCGCTAAGAAATGGGAGAGGGTTGGTAACGTCACCAAGGTGGTATCCGACGTGCTGAGCTCGGTGTTCGTTCTGACGAGGTTCTAAGAGAATCGCGGTTTCAGTCTGTTTTCTCGTCTCGTCATGCTTGCTTGATTGGAACAATAGGCGACGGAAGGTCGTAAAGTGATTGATGGAAGACGTTATCATTGAACAACCCTCCGAAACCCACAGTCCTCGCATGGTTTTTCCAAGACTGTGTAATTGGATATTCGTGATACTACTTGCGGCGTTGGCGATTGTGCTGAGAACCTCACTGATGACCAGGTCCGTTCGCGCACTGGTTGTCGGCACAATACTATTCGGGTTGTTCACGTGCCTGG
>JAMCYN010000023.1 GCA_023474015.1 Armatimonadota bacterium | reverse complement strand
TGCGCTCAGGACACAGCAGCCGCACGCAACTGCAAATACCCTGACAGAATAGCACCATCTCCATTTGCTGCATAGGTGTGCGCTATTGTACGCTTACGATTCATTGAACGCGTGGCTGCCCTCGCCCTCCGCCGCCGTTACAAGCCGCGCCCCGGCCAACGCAGGCAGGTCGAACGAATTGGCCTCCCTGCGCTCCGTGAACGTGGTGATGGGCGTGTCTCGCGCATACTCGCCGAGTATCGCCCGGAGCGTCTCCACGAACTTACTCTTGCCGTTTTGCCCCTTGCCGGTGAGGATAAACAGGCATTCCTCCCGAGTGTCGCCGGTGAGCGCATAGCCCGCCATGCGTTTCGCGAACGCCGCAAGCTCGCCGTCATTCTGGAACACCTCCGTAAGGAACTGTTCCCAGCGAGGGCACGACGCTTCGGGGTCATAGTCAAGGGCGACCATCTTCGTTATCAGGTCGGATTGCGCGTGTTGCCTTAGCGTTCCCGTTCGCAGGTCGATGGTTCCGTTCGCGCAGTTGAGCAGCCATGGGTCGGAATCAAGCTGATCCGACAGCACCGGAACGCCGGGACAATGGCAAGCCAGCTTGATCATGGCGTCCAGCTTGTAGCGAGATTCGGAGTTGTGCATGTGCTTTTGCAGGTCGTCAATGCGAGAGTGCAGCGCGTCCCGTTCGTCGTCAGACCGGGCGTCCTTGAGACGGTCGCACAGCGCCTTGATCTCATCGGCCATCCCCCTGACAACATCGCGAGCGAGCCGGTCAACCTCTCCCGTGTTGTCGGGCTGCCAATATTTGCCGTTCCATACCAGCCACCTGCCGGAGTCCTCGTTATAGCGCAACTTTGAGCCGTGGGCGGCAATCAGGCGTTCGGCGTTGCCGAGGTCGGTGAGCGGGAAGCCGTCAAAGACCGAGGTCCGGTTGCTTCGGCTGCATGCAACCGAAGCATCAGCACGTACGTTCTGGTTGCATGCAGCCGAAGCTGCAAGCTCCATAAGCTGATCTCGCGTGCCGCCCGCCGCTATCCAGTCGGACACATCGCCTTTTTCGGGCAGGTTCGGCAGCTCCAGCACGCGCAGGCTCTTAGCGTATCCCCGTAGCGAGCGCGCCACCATCCGGGCATGCGCTTTGCCGGGTTCGTCGTTGTCCGGGAGAATGACGACGCGAGCGCCTGTGAGACTCTTTGAGTAGGAATCCCGCCACTTGCCCGCGCCGCCCGGGTTGCACGTCGCGCTGGTCCATATCCCGGCGAGGGCGTGGACGTCCTTTTCCCCCTCGACGATGAGTATCGGCACGTCGGAATTGATCGCGCTGATAATATCGGGCAGCCTGTACAGCACCAGGCTCACGCCCTTCACGCTCCAGCAATAGCCGCCGCCGGGCTTCGGGACACGCTGCCTGAACGCTTTTGGGACGTATCGGACCACCTCAAAGAGCGTCCTGCCGTGGGTATCGGTGTAGGGATACACCTTGTCAATGCGTTGAGTTGGCGGGCTTGCGCGCGGATACAGGTCCTTGAGTTCGAGACCCATCGCCGCCAGGACAGCCGCCGGTGCGCATCCGGCATGACAGTAGATCAGACATTTGCCGTCATCTCCTTCATTCAGGCTCAACGAAGCGTGCTTATCCTCGTGAGCAGGGCATCGCGCCATGTAGCCGCTTCCTTGCTTTCTCACCCCTTTAAGCTTTGACATTATAGCCTCTATCGGACTATCCGCCATCTGGTCTTACCTCCTATTCTCTCAGTAAATCACGGAAGTAGACTTGCACTCTGTCATGCTGAACTCGATTCAGCATCTACGCACAGACCCTGAATCAAGTTCAGGGTGACAAATACAAGTGATCAACTGTGATTTACTTAGCACACTCTTACATGCACTCGCTCCACCCACATTCGGGGCAGAATGCGCAGCCGGATTCGACCCTCATCACGGCGCCGCACTCGGGGCAATGGACATATCTGACCAACGCTCTCACCTCCTTTGATGCTTGAAGCTATGATGCTTCGGCTGCATGCAACCGAAGCAACCGAAGCAACCGAACGTATGTTCGCCACACAGGCAACAAGAAAGGCCGGGGATCGACTCCCTGACCGCTCGAAAATATTTGCCTTCCATAATTATAAGACAACAACTATGCCGTTTTGCCAGACGCATTTTCGGGTTATTTTGGGTAAAAGTTGTTCACTGGTTGTTAACGGGGCAGGTTATACCGGACCAAGCAAGCTAAATCAACAGCCGTTCAACATTATCAGATACAAGTTGACAAGCAAGCATTTACGGGGTATAGTTCAGTTTGTGATCGTAGGGGGCTTGGACCCTCGCCGATCAATAGGGGGAGAGACAAATGAAAGGTCTTGTTGCGGTTATCTGCTTGCTTACGCCGGCGTCGTGCACCCAAGCGGCGCAGTACACGCTTACTGATCTCAGTGCGCTTTCCGGCGGACGCGAGGGCTGGGCGTTTGATGTCAACAACTCCGGCGTAGCCGTTGGCTACCGGACAGGCAGCGATGGATACCAGCACGCATTCCTTTACGACGGAACGATGCACGACCTCGGCTCGCTGCCGGGATATCCCAACAGCGTGGCAACCGGCATCAATGATCTTGGCGACGTGGTGGGCTACTTGAGACCTGCCGGAGGCAGTGCCGATTACCACGCGTTCCTCTACAAAAACGGCAAGATGACTGACTTGGGGACGATCCCGAACTATACCTACTGGACCCTGGCCAATGCTATCAACAACTCCGGCGTGATCGCGGGCACCGCATACTCATACACATACACGAGCGGCTTTCAAGGCCACGCGTTTCTCTACGACGGACAAGGCATTCACGACTTGAACAACCTGACGTTCGGCGGATCGACATCAGTCGAAGCCAACGCGATCAACAACTCGGGACAAGTCGTGGGATCCACAGGTCCCAATGGCAGCGCGTTTCTTTGGCACAACGGCACAATGACCGACTTGGGCACGCTCTGGGGCGGAAGCTACAGCGACGCGTTCGGCATCAACGACTCCGGCAAGGTGGTTGGACAATCCTATGCCATGGGCGGGATCATGCACGCCTTTCTCTACGATGGGACGATGCACGACCTGGGTTTGCTGTCGGGCTACACTCAAAGCCGGGCATACGGCATCAACAACTCAGGCGAGGCGGTTGGGCAGGTTTACCTGGACTTCAATAATAAGCACGCGTTCATATATAAGCAAGGGGCAATGTACGACCTTAACGCACTGATAGGCTCCGCGTCAGGTTTCACGCTGCAAAATGGCTACGCGATCAATGACATCGGTCAAATTGTGGGTTACGGTACAGACTCCCACAACGCGCAGCACGCCTTTCTTCTGACACCCGTCCCCGAACCCTCTTCCATCCTCGCGCTTCTCTTTGGCCTGGGTGGACTTGCAAGCCTATCCTTGCGCAAAAGAATGTAGACGAGTGACCGTCCGGGGCTTAAGCCCGGGGAACGTGCGGCGGGGGTTCAAACCCCCGCCGATCAAGATCAAGATCAATGGTTTGAACCCTCGCCGATCAAGGTTCTCACATCGACGCAAGCCATCCACCGTCAACATAAACAATCTGCCCGGTCATAAACGCCGACGCCTCGGATGCGAGGAAGATCGCGACTCCCGCCAGGTCCGTGGGCTCTCCCCATCTGTTAAGCGGCGTCTTGCTGAGGACCCACTTGTGGAAATCATCCTGCAAGAAGAGGGGGTGGGTTATGTTTGTGTGGATCATGCCCGGCCCGATGGCGTTTACGAGGATTCCGTGAGAAGCCCAGTCGATGGCGAGCGCCTTCGTGAGCTGCCGGATGCCGCCTTTAGACGATGCGTAGGGGGCATTGTTCGGGCGAGCGTCCTCGCTCATAAGCGACGCGATGTTGATAATCCTCCCCTTATTGCCGGAGGCTATCCGTTCCCGCGCAAACGCCTGCGACATGAAAAAGACCGAGGACAGGTTCACTTCGATGGTTTCCTGCCAGTCTCGTGGGGTTAGCTCGTGGGCCGGGGCGCGCCTGGATGGCCTCCCGGCATTGTTGACGAGGATGTCAATCGGCCCGACCTCGCCGACGATCTTATCATAAAACGGCTGGATGCCGTCGAGATTCGAGACGTCGAACTCGAATGCGTGGACCGCGTTACCGAAGGCCGAGAGCTTTTCTCGAGCGCTCTCAAGTCGGGAACTGTCGCGCGCCGCGATGACCACATCGGCTCCGGACTCCGCCAAGCCTTGAGCTATCGCGTAACCGATGCCGCTCGAGCCTCCGGTGACAAGCGCGCGTTTCCCGTCCAGACTGAATCGATTATTCATTCTCACCGGCCAATCCGAAATCCGCGATCGTTGTTGGTGGGCCCGCTCGGATTCGAACCAAGGACCAAGCGGTTATGAGCCGCCCGCTCTACCGCTGAGCTACGGGCCCGTGACTATTCGCACTATAATATAGCATTTTCCCGCCGTTTCGTGCAAGCTCCGCATTCAAGAGTAACAGCTCAGTCTCGCTGTCATCCTGAACTTGATTCAGGATCTGTTACCTGCGAAGGAGATGCTGAATCGAGTTCAGCATGACAAGTACTCATCAAGAGTGAGCACTTACATTCAAGAGTCGCTTGTTAATTCACTGAAACACAGTGCAATCCAGGAGGCTTCCTAATCGCGAAAGCGCGAAGTAGCGAAAACGCGAAGGGGAGGGGATTCTTTATTCGAAAGCCCGAAATATCCGAAAACCCGAAATGGCTTGAGAGGCAAAGAGTTGGAGGGTTAGCACTTTAGCCCTAAAACTCCATTTCCCTTTTCGTGTTTTCGCTCTTTCGGGCTTTCGTGGTTAACTCCCTTCCCATTCGCGTCTTCGCGATTTAGGACACACATAAAAATCCGCGTTCGATTGACGTGATTGGCAACTGATGGATATAATCTTGTCAGGGATAGTAAGCGGAGACCACTTGGAACGGAGACTGATGCGATGCTCGCTCATGTGACTTCCAGCGCGGTGAATGGGATCGACGCCTACCACATCGATGTGGAGGTCGATGTCGCGTCCGCAATACCGAGTTTCACGCTGGTGGGGCTGCCTGATGCGGCGGTGAGGGAATCCATCGAACGAGTACGGGCCGCTATCAAGAATTGCGGGCTGGAGTTCCCGTCCCGGCGGATCACGATCAACCTGGCCCCGGCTGATGTTCGCAAGGAGGGACCGTCTTTCGACCTCCCGATAGCGGTGGGTATTCTTGCCGCCAGTGGCCAGGTGGATATGGACCTGCTGGATAGCTGCGTGGTAGTCGGCGAGCTGAGCCTCGATGGCGCGGTCCGGAACGTCAGCGGGGTGTTGCCAATCGCCTTGAACGCTCGTGAGAAGCGGATTAAGCGGATGATTGTCCCCGCGCACAACGTCAAGGAAGCCGCGATTGTCGGGGAGGTCGAGGTTTACCCGGTCACCACGCTCACCGAAGTCGTTCAGTTGCTTAACGAGCCGGACCACATGCTCCCCGCGATCTTCGATATCACCGAGTTCCAAGCGCTCGATGAGCCCGCCTACGATGTGGACTTCTGCGATGTCAAAGGGCAGGAGACCGTAAAACGCGCGCTGGAGATCGCCGCCGCCGGTGGACATAACGCCCTGCTTGTCGGCCCCCCCGGCAGCGGCAAAACGATGCTCGCGCGCAGGATTCCGACCATACTCCCCCCGCTGAATATGGAGGAGGCGCTCGAGGTTACTAAGCTTTACAGTGTGTGCGGCCTGCTGAGCTCCAACGAGGCGTTGATCACACGGCGCGCTTTCCGTTCACCGCATCATACGATCTCGAACGCCGGGCTGACCGGTGGCGGCTCATACCCGCGTCCAGGGGAAGTCAGCCTTGCGCACCATGGGGTGCTGTTCCTGGACGAATTTCCCGAGTTCAAGCGGGACGTGCTGGAAGTGATGCGGCAGCCGCTCGAGGACGGCCATGTGACCATTGCAAGAGCGCAGGCTTCGCTCACTTATCCGGCGAACTTCATGCTGGTCGCGGCGATGAATCCGTGCCCATGTGGCTTCTACAACGACCACATCAAGCCCTGCACGTGCACCCCGCACATGATCCATAAGTATTTGCAGAGGATATCCGGGCCGCTCCTGGACCGAATCGACATCCACGTGGAGGTCCCGAGGCTGAAGCAGAACGAGTTGATGTCAAAGTCGTCGGGCGAGGCATCTGCGATAATCCGGGACAGAGTCAAGGCGGCGCGAGAGATTCAAAACGCGCGCCTTACCGGCTCGAAGATATTCTGCAACGCCCAGATGAACACCCGCCAGATGAAGCTCTACTGCAAGCTAAACTCCGACGCCGAATCGATGCTGAAGCAGGCCATCGAGCACCTGCGCCTCTCCGCCCGCGCATTCGACCGCATCCTCAAACTCTCCCGCACCATCGCCGATTTGTCTTGCTCTGAATCCATCGGCATCGAGCATGTGGCGGAGGCGGTGCAGTATCGAAGCTTGGACAGGAAGTATTGGGGGTAGGGCGGCTGCTTTGACCATATCGAGATTTGGGTCACATCTGGAATAGCCCCTGACGATCCTGGCTGTCCAGAAGAAGATGAAAGTATATGAGCCCTCTGTAAGGCGTCCACCGATCAATTAGTTGGTGTATGCCGTCGTAGTTGGGGCGCTCGTTCAGATTCAACCATTGCTGAAGCTTGATCTGACTGCCTACGTCATCCGCGGGGTAAACATCCAGTCGCCCCATGCCGCGGAGTTCTACATACTGGGCCGTCCACCGTCCCACTCCGGAGATATCGCGGAGGGCGGTTGCAACCTCATCATCATCGAGTTTCTCCAGATTCTCAACTTCAAGTTGCCCATCCGCGATGGTTTGGGATATCGCGAGGATGTTCTGAGCCTTGCGGCCGCTGAAGCCGAGCTGTCTGACATCCTCTACCAAGGTATCAAGCAAGTCCTCAGGCCGTGGGAACGCATGGTGGTCGCCGACGGCGATGCCGTATTGTGCCGACAGACGATTCAGAAGAGTTGTGCATACAGTCAGGGAAATCTGTTGACAAGCGATCCCATTTACCAGCGCTTCAAAGATAGATCCCAGCCGAGGTGGCTTGAAGCCGACAAATCGGCCGACAAGTTCAGATAAGCGAATATCTGACTGAGCAAGCGAGTAGAAGCCGGTCAGATCGATATCAAGGCCCAGTATTTTAGTCAGAACAGGTGTGATGTCAGCCTCACTGACCTTGGCTGCCCCTGGTCCCGTCACGCTTACGATAAGCTCCGGCGTTTCCGCTGGCCGGTTCTGGCCAACAGAAACCTGCACGGGTTCATCTCGCACGATAAGGACCCGCTTGTATATGTGCCCGTCCCAGCGGTCCATTTCATTCACCGGCACACGACGCAGCGCCCATACCGTCAGGTCCAGGCGAAATGGGGGCGCTGGGTGTAGCGAAAAGCTCCTCATTGCTCGATGAACTCATTCAATGCGACAGCAGCATTATGCTCCGTGTCCTTTGCCGCATAGACGAACGTTACGTCTCCTTTTCGAGCAAGCTCTCGTAGTTGATCAACCGCATCCTCATTTTGCTCGAGTTCTTCCCAGTAGCGCTTACGGAACTCATCCCATTTCGCGGGGTCATGTTCGAACCAAGTTCGCAGTTCAGGGCTCGGAGCCACGTCTTTCAGCCAAAGGTCAAGTGCCGCTCTTGTCTTGCTGATTCCTCGTGGCCAGAGCCGTTCAACAAGCACCCGGCAGCCATCTTCCGGATGGGCCGGTTCGTAGATTCGCTTTAGCTTGACCATACTGACCTCCAATAGCAGTATAAGATTCCGTGTTAAGGCAAGTTTGTACACCGTAGGTAAGTGCTCACTCTCGATGATTACCTGTCATGCTGAACTCGATTCAGCATCTCCTTCGCAGTTAACAGATCCTGAATCAAGTTCAGGATGACAGCGAGACTGTGCATTTACCGCCAACGAAAAAGTCTGTCAGCTAGCCTTCCTCATATATCTGGACAAGCTCCTCCGTCTCGGTTTCGGGCTCAATGCGGCCATATCTGTTTCGCTGCTTCCACATTCGCAGGGCGAGGTATACAACCGGCAAGATCCCGCCCACAATGAACAGCACATCACCTGGGAACCTGAGCCACTCGATGACCTTCATGCCGGTCTGTGAAAAGAAGTCGGGCTGCCGAGCGTGCCAGTAGCCGTTTTGGAAGCTGTCGAAGAGTTGGAGTGTTCCCGTGGGCACAAGGTTCACAAATACCATCCACGCAAGGCCTATGTTAAGGCTCCAGAAAGACGTCTTCATTGCCATTTCACTCTTGCGGTCCGGAGGGATGAAGTAGCGGGCGACGAACATGAAAAATCCAATCGCCAGCATCCCGTAAACGCCCATTAGCGCGGCGTGCGCATGGTTTGCCGTGAACTGGGTCCCGATCTCGTAATAGCTCACAATCGGCAGGTTGATCAAAAATCCGAAGATACCCGCGCCGAGGAAATTCCAGAACCCGACCGCAATCAGGAACATAACGGCCCACTTGTGCGGGAATCCTCCCGATGCGGTACACATCGCGCACTCCTCCTGGCGGTAACTTCCCAGTTGTATGAACCGCCAGGCCTCAAAGGTGAGGAGCATAAGAGGAATCACTTCCATTGCCGAAAAGAAAGCGCCAAGGGCCATATGCACCGCCGGCGCACCGCTGAAGTAGAGATGGTGCATTGTGCCAATGACTCCGCCGACCGAGTAGAGTATGATATCCACGTACACAACCCTGGTCGCTGTCGTTTGTCTTACGACTCCCAACAGCACGAACAGATACGCGACCATTATGGTCGTAAACAGCTCCAGGAAGTCCTCGACCCACAAATGCACTACCCAGAACCGCCAGAAGTCCACAATAGCGAAACTCGACATCTTGCCGAACACCATCCCGACTGCGTAGAATACAGGTATGGAGATAGCGCTGTAGAGGAACAGATAGGGCATATTGCCGGGATGCTCGGATGGCAACTTGCCGCGCAGTCCCCGCACGAGGATCACAACCCAGAACACCATCCCGACACTAAGCAAGGCCTGCCACAGTCTTCCAAGATCAAGATATTCCCAACCTTGAGTGCCGATCCACCACCATGGTCCGCCGAGACCAACCCAGTTCTTGAGGCTTGCCGCCTCTCCCAAAAGGCTCCCCACAACGACGATCACCACCGCGCCGAACAAGCCCATGGCCAGCTTGTCCTGATGTTTGGGCTCGCGGCGCGCGATCAGTGGGGCAAGGAAGATCGCCATGGCTAGATAGGCCGACGCGACAAAGAAAATGGCGAGCTGGACGTGCCACATTCGGGTAAGGTTGTAGGGAAACCAGTTGGAAAGATTGAGCCCATAGAACCCTGCGGGCTCGACGTGGTAGTGGGCGTTTGCTCCGCCGAGTAATCCCTGCGCCAGGAACAACCCCGATACGACCAGGAAATACCACGCCGTGGCTCTCTGGGCAGGGGTCAATCTGACCTCCTCGGGAGGCCTAAACCGTGAGATGCGTTCAGGGGTTTCCTCTTCATAACGATGCCATCCCAGGACTCTGTATTTGCCGAACACAAAAAGCACGAGGCCAATACCGCCGAGAAGCGCTAACAAGCTATATACGCTCCATATGAATGCCTCGGGGGTAGGAGCGTTACCCACGAGTGGTTCTCCCGGCCAGTTATTGGTATAAGAGTAGTCTTCACCTGGCCTGTTGGTTGAGCAGACCCAGGCAGCCCACGAGAAGTAGGCTGTCAGTTCGTGGATGTCCTTCTTGTTAAGAATGGTGGGCCTGCGAAGACCAGTCTGAGATTGCACCGGCCCGAAGTAGCCTTGATAGAATCGGTAGAGCTGCCGGAAACCCTGGGCCTGCCCGGGAGTGTAGACGAGGGTGTTGGTAGTGGGATCATAAGCATTATGCTTGAACTCGTTTCTGACGCGGGCTCGCGCAATTGGGAGAGGTTGGCCTTGCCGCTGATAAAGGTCGGTGGCGGCGGAAGCCGCGCGGTGAAGGTATTCCGCTGTGAAATCAGGTCCGAGATACGCACCGTGTCCAAAGAGAGTGCCGAACTGCATTAGTCCGTACTTTTCGAAAAGATGCTGGCCGGCCATTATTTCGTCGTCCGTGAACAGAACCATACCCCCGCTGAGGAGAACCTTGTTGGGAATCGGCGGGCGTTTGGCATAGATATAGGCCGCTAGAAACCCAAGCACGCCGAAACCAAACACGAAGGTCAAGATCGATACCTGCAGCCATAGGGGCGAAACGAGCATCCTCTTTTGGTACTGTTCATTCATTGCCGCCTCCAAGCGTCGTGGCATATAGACGTACACCAGAGGATGTTACCCATAAATTGGCTGTCTCACCCTGTGGGCCGAGCCCAGTGCGGAATGAATTGGACGCCGCATGTAGAAACCGTGCAGTATCGGAGCTTGGACAGGAAGTATTGGGGATAACCTACCTTCTCGTGCGACCGCTTGCCCCACCCGGATACGACACCAGGCTCGCGGCCTGAAATCCGCATCTGCAATCCGCATACAATCCGCAATGCTCTTGACCCTAAGCTCGCGTCTGGGTA
>JAMCYN010000138.1 GCA_023474015.1 Armatimonadota bacterium | reverse complement strand
TATGCGCCGTTGAGGCAGTGCGCGTGGCATTTAAGGCTGAAGGGTTCGGCGTGCTTACGGAGATAGACGTAAGCGCGACAATGAAGGCAAAGCTCGACGCCGACATGCCACCATACCTGATCCTCGGAATGTGCAACCCGCAACTGGCTCATAGGGCTTTAATGCAGGAGACAGACATCGGAGTAATGTTGCCCTGCAATGTGGCAGTCTACGAAGCTGAAGGGCATGTGGTCGTGGCCGCGCAAGACCCGCGTGGAATAGTGTCAATGACAGGCAACGACAAACTCAACGAAATGGCGGATGAGGCGGAGTCACGTATCAGGCGGGCAATAAAATCGCTTGGCTAGAGGAGCTTGGAAAGGTCATACAACGTGGAAACATGGTACTTTTGACAGTTGACAAACGGGGATTCCCATGCTACCTGTGAATGGTAACCTCCTGGGCGGCAGGCTCCTCAGGATCGGTCGGTGACGGCTGATAGCCTGCCGCCTCTATCCGCCGATCTGAGATTTCAGCTCGATAACTTCTTCGAGCTTGACCCAAATCACCTCCCCATGATGCGACACGTAGAGCAGTCCCGCCTCCTCGGCAACGTCCAGCAAGTCCCCTTGCCGGGTTTCAAAGGTGACTTCTCCGTCAGCCGACCTGACAGGGAAGCGATAGGTAAGCCTCAGCCTATCATCGGCATCCAGTCTGGCTGCAACCTCTGTTAGGTCTATCAATTGATCCTCCATCGCATACGGACAGCCGGGATTTTCCTCGCCTCATAGGAGTTAGATACGTTCCGTGAAATCTCCTCCCTATGTTACAATAGCTGTATGCAAGCAGCCGATGTTCCCAAGAAAAGATTAGTAGTAGATTTTCATGTACATGCGTTCCCGGACCACGTCGCTCCCAGCGCGCTCGATTCGTTGTTTACAGCCTACGGCATCCGGCCCGTGACCGACGGGACCATTTCCGGGTTGCTCGGCCTTATGGAGCGAGAGGGCGTCAGCTACGCCGTGGTGATGCCGGTGGCCACCAAACCCGCCCAGGTAAAGAGCATCAACAACTGGGCGGCATCACACACCGACCCAAGGATTATCTGTTTCGGCGGCATTCATCCCGACCTCGATGATCCGGCGGAAGAGATAGACAGAATCGTCTCTCTAGGCTTGCCGGGGATCAAGATTCAGGCCAACTGGCAGGACACATACGTCGACGACCCGAAGATGTATCCGATCTACGAAGCCGCGCTGGGCAGGCTCATAATAATGTTCCATGCTGGCGATGAGCCGACTGAGTTTGAGAAGCAAAGGGCGACTCCGGAACGTCTGGCGAGGGTCCACGCGGATTTCCCCGGCCTGACGATGGTGGCGGCACATATGGGCGGCTACCGGATGTGGGACGACGTTGAGAAGCACCTGATCGGTAAAAATATATACATGGATACCTCGGCCTGCTTCCCGGAGGACCTCCCTAACGAGCGGCTTGTCGATATGATCAGACGCCACGGGGTGGAGAAAATTCTGTTCGCAACAGACATCCCTCTCGCGGGCCCGAAGAGCGAGATAGCGAAATTTGAACAACTCGGGCTCACGGACGATGAGTTGGAGATGATCTTCTGGAAGAACGCGAAGGGGTTGCTGGGGGATAGGGTCAAGGGAGCGGATTAGGCAGCCAATTACAGTTTGGCCCAGATAAGACCGCGACCAACTAATTCTTTCGCAACGCCCGTGCCCAGCCGGTGCCCGAGTCTCCCCCAACACCCGCCGGACCCACAAGTATTGGCCTTCCCGACACTCACTCCCAGCGTCGCGGCCGCAGTCAAACCTGAGCCATCCGACCGATATTCACTTGTCAGGAGTCCTTATACCAAGTCTTGGGGGGCGGCGAAACGCGAGATGTGGCATTGCGAGGTTTAGCGCGGGTGCAGCTTCGGGGCAAAAAGCGCCCGCAAAGCATAGGGTAGCGGGTCTATTTGGCGCGGTCTTGGAGCGAGCGCAGGAACTCTTCCTCTTTAGCCGCCAGGTCGGATTCGCTCAATCTCTTCGGAGGCTCAGGCTCGGCGGAAGCTTTCGGGGAGCGCTCGGGGTCCGGCGCCTTGGCCGGACCCTCCCTGCCGCCTTCCGAGGAGACTGACTCCGACTTGGGAGGGTGCGAACCCTTCGGCTTGCCGCCCTTGTTGGATTCGAGGTCCTTGTTAGAAACCAGCAGTTTGTAGCTGATCTTGAGCTGTCGCTGCAACTCGGTGAGCCTCCCACGAGCCTCACCCGATAGCCCATCCAGCCAGCGCTTTCGTTCGGCTTCCTGCATCGCCAGGTGTCGAGCGCGCGCATCCGCGCTAAGGCTGTCGATATCTATGTCAACACAGACCGATCCGTCGTCGTAGACCCTGTCCACCGCCCCGGTCAGGCCACCGAAATACTGGTAGTAAAGACCGGACTTGGTGTCATCGCCGGTGACTTCCCTGGTCCTGATTATCACCGCGTCGCCGTTTTTGAACTCTGCCATGCTTTGGCCTCCCGCACTTTTATTTCGCGTATATATGATATCATTTTCGGCCCATGTTTTCACGCATTGTGGTTTTGTGGGGTAACAGCTCACAGATGATATGCACAACGTAAGCATGCTGAGCCTGTCGAAGTATGCGCCTGCGAAGTGACGAGTGATAAAACTTGACCGCGTCCTTCGACACAGCTCAGGATGCTAGAAGGTGTTTAGCCCAGTAGGATGCTGGGTTGTACTTTCGGGATGCACCCGGTTTTGTGCAAGCACAGTTGACCGATCCGAGGTATACGTGGTTCAATGATACAGTGGATACGAGCACATTGCGAAGGTGGTCAAAGATGTCTGCCTTAAGAGCTGAAGAAGTGTATAAGCGCCATATCAAGCCGCTATCGCCCCAGGAGCGCCTGCGCATCCTGGAGATGATTGGCCACGACTTGGCTGAAAGTGTCGGCGAAATGGAGAAGCAGCAAAAGCGCAACATTATGGACTTGCACGGTCTAGGCAAAGAGATGTGGGAAGGCGTAGACGCTCAGTCTTACGTGGATGAGCAGCGCGCTGAGTGGGACCACCGACCATGACCCGCATAAAAAACGCCCTGGTCGGAGTAACCAGGCTTGCCATCGACACCGCGCCTATCATCTATTTCATAGAGTCCCATCCGGATTACGATTCACTGGTAACCGAAGTGTTCCGGTTCGTTAGCGAGGGCGTTGTTACCGGCGTCACTTCCGTAATCTCGCTGGCTGAGGTGTTAACAAGACCTCTCCGAGAGGGCCAAACGCAACTCTACCTTCAGTATCGCACATTTCTACTCAACGCGGACCACCTCGAAATGGTCTCGATAGACCCCGATATTGCCGAACGCGCATCGCTCCTTCGCGCGCAATACGGTCTGCGGACTCCCGACGCGCTACAAATCGCCGCCGCCATACACACTCCGGCTGCCAGGCCTTCTTGAGTAACGACAACGGCCTGAAGAAGGTGACGGAGATCAAGGTCTTGCTGTTGAGCGACTTTAAGGCATAATCCGGGATACGATGAGAAGTACCAACACGACAGATACAATCCGATACTGGCTATTCCAAGACAGAATACCGCTGACAAAGTTGGTTATCGTGTCGAACGTCGGCACGTTTTTGGCTATTGCGTTGTTCAGGGTCTATGCCATCGCGCGCGTTCTGGGGTTCGCGTTCGGCCCCGCGCAAGACGGATCGCCCGCGGTGATACCAATGCCGTGGGCGCTGTTTACCTACCCGCTGGTGGGCGTGTGCTGCGGCGTGCTTTCGCTGATATTCAGTATCTACTGGCTGTGGGTTGCGGGTGGAAGCCTGGAGCGTTCGTGGGGAACGACGCGCTTCGGATACTACTTCTTCGCGATGTGCGCGATATCGGCCGCCGGCCTGGCCCTTGGAAGCCTGATCACCCGCTTGCCGGTCAGCGCGATAGGACTCTGGCTGCCGATTGCGGGCGTGACGGTTGCGTTCGCGATGTTGAACCCCGAAGAGCAGATACTCTTCATGTTCGTCATACCCCTCAAGCTCAAGTATCTGGCTCTGATTGACGTCGTGATAGTGCTTGTCAAATATGGCCAGATGTCGCCGCTGCTGGGGGTGTTTGCCCTGGCGGGCTGCGCGTTCTCATACTGGTATGTCATCCGCCCGAATCGTTATCGCGCTCCCGTCCGCGAGACCAGAGGAAAGGTCGCGCGAGCACACCGAAAGCCGTCACTGCTGCGTAGGCTGAACCCATTTTCTTGGATACGAGAATATCGGGACCGCAAGCGGCTGGAGAGGTTGTTCAGAGATTCGGAAAGGACGGATGATGATGCACGATAATGCTGGCGCAAATCCGCACCAGCGCCAACGGGATGCCGCACGGGAGGGCGAGACCTGATTGGCGGGGGTTTTAACCGCCGCCACACGTTCCCCGGGCTTAAGCCCGAAACCCACGTCACGCAGAATTCCCGCGCCTTGACATCGAACAGGCCCGAGAAGGATTCCGAGGTACCCGCAACGTCTGTCGAATTGTTAGGGTTCGATAGGGGCTGAAGCCCGGGGAACTTGCGTCCGGGGTTCAAACCCCGGACGATCAGCACGAAAGAAACCTATGAAACTAATACATTCACTGGCCTTAGCAGTACTGGCCGTAGTCTGGCACATCGCAATCTTGCGCGCAAGCTCGAAACTGGGTTTGTTGAAACTTAACTTCAATAAGACTCAGGTCATGGCGTCTTATGGTATTGTGGCGTTTGGTTATATCGCGGCGCTGGTGTGCTCGCTAGCGCTGCTGGGTTACGCTCGATGGGCCGACGCGAGGTTGTATCTGGCGGTGATGGGCGCGATGTGGGCGCTTGGGGTCCTTGATGACTTGTTCGGCTCGCGAGAAGTCGGAGGGTTTAAGGGGCACTTCAAAAAGCTGATATTCGAGCGCAAAATCACTACCGGCGCGGTGAAGGCAATCGGCGGAGGTATCGTCGGCGTATGCGCCGGGATGGCGATCTCAGGTGGAGAGCCCGCCAGGTGGATAAGCTCGGCGATGCTGATACCGCTGGCGGCGAATTTGCTCAATCTATTAGATTTGCGTCCCGGCAGGGCCGTGGCTGTATTTTTCTTCGGATTCAGTGTAACATGTATCTTAGCGCGCGGCGGCTTGGTCGCTCCCTGGATTGTCGGAGCTGTTGCCGCGGTCGCGGTCGGGTTTTGGTTAGTGGACTCCCGAGGCAGGGCTATGATGGGGGATTCAGGTTCGAATGCGCTCGGAGCGGCGATGGGGATTACCATGGCGCTGAACACGGGCTTGGCGTTTCAATTTGTCGTACTTGCGATTATAGCAGGAATTCACCTGTATTCGGAGAAGCATTCAATAACTGCGTTGATCGAACGGAACCCCGTGCTGCGTTGTATTGACCGTCGATTGGGGGTGCGGTAGAGTTGGCTGAAATTAAGATCGACCGCGAAAAGTGCAAGGGGTGTGAGCTATGCGTTCACTTTTGCCCCAACGACTGCATCACGATGGAGGATAGCTTCAATCATAAGGGCTACCGACCATCGTGTTTTTTGAGGAGAGATGAGTGTTCCGGGTGCGCGGTATGTGCCCGCGTGTGTCCCGACGTGGCAATCGAAGTCTGGAGATAGCCAATGGCGACTAAGAAGCTGATCAAAGGCAATGTGGCTATTTGCTACGGAGCCATCGCGGCGAGATGCGACGCGTTTTTCGGTTACCCCATAACGCCGCAAAACGAGATCCCCGAGTATATGTCCGAACTAATGCCCGCTAACGGAGGCGTATTCCTGCAGGCCGAAAGCGAGGTGTCGGCGATCAATATGGTTTACGGCGCGGCCTGCGCCGGAAAACGAGCTATGACTTCCTCATCCAGCCCCGGCATCAGCCTCAAGCAGGAGGGGATATCCTATCTGGCTGCCTGCGAGCTGCCGTGCGTGATAGTGAACGTTCAGCGCGGCGGACCCGGCCTCGGCAATACGCTGCCCGGTCAGGCGGATTACTTCCAGACCGTCAAGGGCGGAGGGCACGGCGACTACAAGCTGCTGACGCTCGCGCCGTGGAGCGTGCAGGAGTGCTATGAGTTTATGCCTCTCGCGTTCGACCTGGCCGACAAGTACCAGAACCCCGCCGCAATATTGATGGACGCGATTATCGGACAGATGCTGGAGCCCGTTAATATGCACGGCAAGTTCACCATGCACGACCACCCCAAGACCTGGGCGACCAACGGCGCAAGGGGCCGGGCGCACAACATCATCAACTCGCTATGGATCGATCCCGAGGTGATGGAGAATGTGAACCTGCGGATGCAGGCGAAGTACGCCATGGCCCAGCAGCATGAGGTCAAGTATCACGAGTATCGGACCGAGGGCGCGGAATTGGTGCTGGTCGCGTACGGCAGCCCCGCTCGAATCTGCAAGACCGTGGTCGACCTGGCGCGGGACGAGGGAATGTCGGTGGGGCTTCTCAGGCCGATCACGCTGTTCCCGTTCCCGAGCCGCCGGATAGCGGAGCTTGCGAGGGATGGGAAGCGGTTTATGACGGTGGAAATGAGCCACGGTCAGATGGTCGAGGATGTTAGATTGGCCGTGAACGGGATGGCGGATGTGGCGTTCTATGGGCGGAGCGGAGGAGTAGTCCCAACGCCCACGGAGATACTCAACGTCGTGCGCGCGAGCTTCGGCAAGCCGCCGGTTGTCTCCCGCTACCCGTCGAGTGAAAGGGAGGCCTGACGATGCAAAAGGTATTCGAACGGCCCAAGGGCCTCACCGAGACGGAGTTTGCCTACTGCCCGGGGTGCCTCCATAGCGTGGTGCATCGAATGATCGCCGAGACGATGGACGAACTCGACATCATCCACAACACCGTCGCGGTATGCCCCGTTGGATGCTCCGTTTTTATGTATGAGTATATGTCCTGCGACGTGATCGAGGCCGCGCATGGGCGGGCACCCGCCGTGGCGACCGGAGTCAAGCGCGTGCTGCCGGACCGAATCGTATTTTCCTACCAGGGTGACGGCGACCTGGCCTCAATCGGTACAGCCGAGATAGTGCATGCCGCCGCGCGCGGCGAGAATATTACCGTGATCTTCATCAACAACACGACCTACGGCATGACCGGCGGGCAGATGGCCCCGACGACGATGATCGGGCAAAAGTCCACCACGTGCAAGATGGGCCGTGACCCACACGTCAACGGATATCCGATTCGGGTCTGCGAGATGCTCGCCACGCTTGACGGGCCGTGCTACCTGGAGCGCGTCGCGCCTACCAGTCCGGCCGGGCTGACCAAGACAAAAAAGGCGATCGTGAAGGCGTTCAAGAACCAGATCGAGGGCAAGGGGTTCTCCATGGTCGAGGTGCTCAGCAACTGCCCTCAGCAGTGGCACCTGACGCCCATTGAGACATTCAAGTATATCGACGACAAGTTGGCCAAGGTCTTTCCACCGGGAGTGTTCGTGGACAAATAACTCAATTTTGGATTTTGGATTTTGGATTTTGGATTGAAGGGAGGGCCAGGATTGCAAATCCGGCCCAACGCTTATGGTCCCTTCCCCAATCCAAAATCACCAGTCCAAAATCCAAAATTGCGATTCGGGGACGTTTATGCATCAAGAAGTTAGAATTGCCGGCATGGGCGGCCAGGGGATAATGTTGACGGGGCAGTTGCTTGCCTACGCCACGGTGCTCGAAGGCAGGAATGTCGTGTGGTTCCCGGCCTATGGGCCGGAGACTCGGGGAGGCACGGCGGATTGCACCGTGATAATGTCGAGTGATGAGATCGGGTCCCCGGTATCCTCCTCGCCGCACGCTTTGGTGGCATTAAACCAACTGCTGCTGGATAAGTTCGCGCCGGCGGTGAGGCGGGAGGGGCTGATACTCGTCAATAGCTCGCTGGCGAAGGCTCCGGACTATCGAAGCGATTGCCACATCGTCGAGATTCCCGCAAATGAGGTGGCTTCCGATCTCGGAAACTCCAAGGTGGCGAACAGGTGATGCTGGGGGGCGTATGTGCAGTTGGTCAAGCCGGTGGCGTTCGATTCGATAAGGGCGTCGATGGAGGAGGCACTGCCGAAGCGGAACCACGGGCTGATTCCGTTGAATATCTCGGCGATTGAGAAGGGGGCGGAACTGGCGGCTGCAATATCCCAGTAATTTCACATTTTTACGATTGACACGGGAAGCAACCGGGCAATATACTGGCGTAACGGTTGAAGTTATTGGCCACGGAGGTCAGTAGTGCCCGTGTTTCCAAGAGCAAGGTCCAGGGATGGGTTCACGATTCTGGAATTGGTGCTCGTGCTCAGCGCGACGGCGATCCTCTTGGCGCTGATTTTTTCTATGTTCGGACGCGTCAGAGATATGTCTTATCGTGCTCAGTGCGCGAGTAACCTGCGGCAGCTTGCGTGCGCATTCACCCTCTACTCCTACGATTGGAACGGCTATTGGCCGTGCCCCGGCGGGCTTGTCGGAGA
The DNA here is from genome assembly GCA_023474015.1 of Armatimonadota bacterium. Next base: position 2,217 of record JAMCYN010000138.1, on the reverse strand, counting down.
TCGAAGCTACTGGTCCCAGAGCGGGACCGGCGGCATTCAGACTTATATCCGACAGAGTGGTACGAGATCAATATGGTGCTGCCCCTTGATGCCTGACTGGAAAAGCAAGTACCCCCCGCGAAGCTACACCATGAACAGCTACCTTCGCGAGGACTACCTGGGCCGGCCGGATATCGAGTATCCCACGTGCGTCAAGTTCCTCTCCGGCATCCGCACTAACCGCATCCTCCAGCCCCAAAGGACAATACTCCTATTCGAGGGCCTGCCGCTTGCGTGGGCGTGGGAAAACGAGGACTGGTATATCTACATCTACCGCTGCTGCAACTGGACAGGGGTTCGTGGATTCACTGACAAAGTGGCCCGTACTGTCGACCCCGGTCACCCCTGGCACGGTAATACCAACAACTACCTGTACGCCGACGGTCATGTAGTAGCAAGAACCCCCGGCAAGAAGACCGCCAGCGTATTGTCGACTTATCGGGAAATGTACGACTGGTACGTCGACAAAGCTTACTTCCAACGGATCTTCGACGCGAACTGGGCGCGGCTAGTCTCGGCGCAGTAACAGATATCTAACTCCTAACTTCTAACTTCTTGTTTCTAATTAGGACCGACCTGACAAGCCGGGTGGGATAGGGATGCTGGTCCTCATGAAGCCCCCTGAAGCCGCGTCCAACCTTCACGGAAAGCAGGGCCAAAGCATCTCCGACAGCCGCCCGCGGCATCCAACCTCTTATTCCCCCTTTGAATCACCGTGACGCCTCAGGAATGAAACAAAATGTGCAAACGCAATCTTTAGGTTTGCCGAGGGCTACTGCTGGGGAAATTATTTACCTGAGTTAATCCATCCGACACGCACGGTGAGGGAATTGGGCACAAAGGTCTCATCTTCTCCTTTAACAAAGTCTACACGAAGAACCAGTCCCGCAGGCAAGCTCGAAGACGCGTTGAACAGGGCCGTCTCGTTTCTGCTCGACGCCCAGACCGGTGACGGATACTGGCTTGGGGAACTCGAAGGCGACACGATCCTGGAATCGGAGTATATCACATTGATGCGGTTTCTGGGTCGTGGAGACGAGGCGAAGCTCGCCAAGGCCGCGAATTATTTGCGATCCAAGCAGATGGCGAACGGGGGGTGGTCGTGGTTCCCCGGCGGGCCGGTGGATGTGTCGGCTTCGGTTAAAGCTTATCTGGCCCTTAAGATGACCGGCGCAAAGCCTGACGAACCGTATATGCGCCGCGCCCACGAGGCCATCACCCGCGCTGGGGGAGTGGCGGCGGTCAACAGTTACACCAAGTTCTACCTGGCAATGCTCGGGCAGATCCCTTGGGACCATGCCCCCGCAGTACCCGCCGAGATAATGCTCCTGCCTAACTGGTTCTACTTCAATATCTACGCAATCTCGTCCTGGTCGCGGACATTCGTCGTGCCTCTGAGCATAATCTGGGCGCGCAAGGTGACCAGGCGGATGAGCGATTCTTCCGATCTTGGGGAGCTTAGTGTACAGGGTACAGGGTATAGGGTACAGTCTCTATTATCCTGGCGCGGGTTTTTCATCCTGATAGATAAGCTAATCAAGCTCGCCGAACGGCTACACCTGTTGCCGCTGCGGGAGATGGGTGTCAGGCGGGCGGAGCAGTGGATGCGGGAGCGGTTCGAGCACAGCGCGGGGCTGGGAGCGATATTCCCTCCAATCGTCTACTCGCTGATTGCGATGAAGGCGCTGGGATACGACGACGTGCGGCCCGAGGTCGAGCGCGCCATGGAGGAGCTTAGGAAGCTGGAGATCGAGGAGGATGACACGCTCCGACTCCAGCCGTGCACCTCGCCGGTCTGGGACACGGCCATCGTCCTCAACGCACTTGCCGAGGCAGGACTCGATCCGGACCACACATCAATGAGACGCGCGACCGAGTGGATTCTGAGCAAGGAAGTGAAGATTCGAGGCGATTGGCGGATCAAGCGGCCCAACTTACGGCCCGGCGGCTGGTATTTCGAGTTCGCAAACGATTTCTACCCGGACATCGACGACACCGCGATGGTCCTGATGGCCTTGAAGAAGACCGGCGACGTTCCGGGCAAGGACGACGCTTGCTGTCGAGCGCTCGATTGGCTTCTGGGAATGCAGGGCAAGGACGGCGGATGGGCGTCATTCGACGTGGACAACAACAAGCGCATATTCAACTACATCCCCTTCGCCGTCATCGCAATCAGCG
>JAMCYN010000004.1 GCA_023474015.1 Armatimonadota bacterium | reverse complement strand
AACGAGCGTTCCATCAGACTCTATCTGGCGATCAGCAAGATGGTTCGGAGAGAGAACTGGGACTTTTATACAATCCAGAGCTTCCCCGGTCTCGGCGACAACTACTCGGCTACGTGCTTCGCGCAGTCTATGATGCTCGAAGACGGCTGGGGAACATCTACCCTTGGCGATTTCAATACAGCGCTTACGGTGCTGCTTCTCACCAAGATGAGCAACGAGCCGGTCTATTACGGCGATCTGCAGCACATCGACAAGGCAAACAAGGAGATCAAAATTATCGGAGACGGCGCCTGCCCGCCATCGCTTGCCGGTAAGCTCGGTCCCGCCGGGTTCGCCGAGCACGGCATCCCGACCGAGGGCGAGGCTGGAGGGCTTTCAGTGAAGCTCGTCTGCAAAGTCGGCGAAGGGGTTCTTGCGAGGCTGGGTCGAGTTGACGGCGAGTTCACGATGGTCATCACCCGTGCTGCCATCTCCGAGCCTCCGGCGGACCAACTTGAGAAGAGGCAGCTCGAGTGCGGAATCCCGTTCTGGCCGCACGGCTTCGTGACCGCTCACTGCGACATGGACGTGATGCTGGAGCACTGGACCAGCGAGTACGCATGTCTTGGTTATGGCGAACATCTCTATCCCGCGCTCATCGATTTCTGCGAGATGACAGGAATCAAGGCGATATTGCCGTGAAAGTCGCAGGCAAGAGCTATTCCAAGAGCGAGATACTGCAAAGAGTCGGCAGCATATCTCAACTCGGCGGAACAAGGCGCTACGCTCTCGCCGAAGCGCGTTCAAAGGGTGTCTCGGCAATAGATTTCGACACAGGTTCGGGACTAAAGTTCACCGTATTGCCGGACAGGGGGATGGACATCTCCCTAGCGTCATTCAGAGGAACTAACCTCGTGTATCTAACGCCCAACGGCGAGACGCATCCGGCATTCTACGAGCCGCGCGGGTCGGGCTGGCTGCGAACGTTTTTCGCGGGGCTTCTCACAACATGCGGTCTCACACACCTCGGCTCTCCCGGCATGGACGGCGATGAAGAGCTCGGGCTTCACGGCAGACACTCGGGGACACCCGCTGCCAAAGTCTGCGATCTATCCCGATGGGAAGACGATGATTACGTGCTCGAAGCATCCGGGGTGATCGAGGACGCCGTGCTCTTCGGAGACAAGATTCGGCTTACCCGCACCATATCAACGCGAATGGGGAGCAAGTCGCTCATCATCCGTGACGTCGCCGAGAACTTCGGCTATACAAGCTCTCCGTTTACAATTCTATATCACATAAACCCCGGCTTTCCGCTGCTCGACGCTTCAAGTGAGCTTGCACTCTGCGCAAAGAAGACGACAGCTTATGAGGAATGGGCGGATACGTCATCTATGCGCACCTTCGGCTTCCCTGTAATCAAGTGCCGTGAGGAGAACTTTCACCACCTAATGGCTTCGGACGAAGCAGGCTTCGCATACTGCGCAATGATAAACCGCGAACTCTGCGGCGGGCTTGGGCTGTATATTCGTTTTGGCGCCGACACTTTACCATATCTCAATGAATGGAAAATGCTTGGGCAGGGCGAATACGTGGTTGGGATGGAGCCATGCAATGTCCCCTGTCAGAACCGCGCAGTCCTTCGCGAGAAGGGCACACTTGCGTTTCTGGAACCCGGCGAATGCAGGGAGATAGTTGTCGAGATAGGCGTTCTTGACGGACCGAAAGAGATCGACGCATTTGTCCAACGTGTGGAGGCGATATCATGAATAGCTTCGATCCCGAGCCGCTTCTCAGGCGTCCGGCTCACATACCCGAGCGCGCGAAGTTTCCGGTCATAGACGCCCACAACCATCTCTTCGGCAACTACTCCCCCCAGGAGCTTCTGAAAGTGATGGACGAGGTCGGCGTGCAGTTGTTCGTCAACGTCACCGGCAACACCACGCTTCCGTATCAAGACAACTGCTACACAATCGTCCGCAGAGACATCGGTGTATTTATAGACGACTATGTCAGAGCATATCCCGGTCGATTCGCTGCATTCACCATGGCAGACTTCGCCCAGTGGGGAGACCCTGTGCTGATAAAGGACGATGCTTTCGCCGACAAGTGCATTCAACAGCTCGAGGCGGATATCGAGCGCGGAACGTGCGGCCTGAAAGTCACCAAGGAACTCGGCCTGTATTATCAAGACTTCACAGGCCATATGCTAGCCGTCGACGACGAGCGCCTATTCCCAATTTGGAGACGCGCGGGTGAGCTTGGGGTTCCAGTTCTTATACACACATCCGATCCGGTAGGGTTCTTTCTGCCAATCGACGAGCACAATGAGCATTATCCGACATTGAAGGAGTTTCCGGCTTGGAGCTTCCACGGGTCGCACTACTCCAAGTGGGAGCTACTGGCCCAGCGCGATAGACTCGTATCGCAGCATCCCGATACCGGATTCATTCTGCCGCACATGGCAAACAACCCTGAGGATTTGGACTATGTGGCCAATCTTTTGGACGCCCATCCTAATGTCCACATCGACTTTTCGGCTCGAATTGATGAACTCGGCCGTCAGCCATATTCCGCCCGCGAGTTCTTCATAAAATACCAGGACAGGATTCTCTTCGGTCTGGATATGCCCGTATCAACCGCTGCCTACAGGTGCTATTTCAGATTCCTGGAAACGCAAGATGAATACTTCGATTACCCCGACTACATCGGCAGGTGGGGCCGAGGCCGCTGGAAAATATACGGCTTGCACCTGCCCGACGATGTGCTGAGGAAAATATACTGCAAAAATGCACTGAGGCTGATGCCGGGATTATAGCTCTTTCAGGACTGGGAACTCTCAGTCTTGCTTATGGCACTGTGACAGGCTACCATACGTCCGGTTCGGGAAGAGGAGTGCGGAAACCTACCGCCGAAAGGCGGAAAGGCGCCGCAACTCCGAAACGGCTGAATTTACCCCGGACGTGCGTAGTAGCTCAATTTCCGTACCACACGGCTTTCAGACCACATCGGAGCCGGTTAGCGCAAGGCTGCATTCACATCCTGTTCGCATATACTGTGCCTGCTTGACGCCATTTTAACTGAACATGAGCGGGTTGCTCTGCAAGATGTGTGAACACCTGCTGGTTGTTTTGCAAAATCGCGAATTTGGCGGGAGAGACGAATTTCTTCCCGAGGCTATGTGGGATGCGGCCTCAAGAGCTGTCGTGTATGCGCCTTTTTTTAAGGCCTGGTAGGGGAAGTTCTCTATTTCCGACTGGATCGCCACGACGCTCTCCGGCAACATCGAAACCTGCCTGCCTATGTCATGCGACTTGCCGGTGAGATCCCGAAGGGACTCGTCACTGTAAAACCCGCCCCCAGGACGCCAGATGACCTCGGCACTGCCGGGGCCGGAGAGGGTTTTTGCCCAGTTGTCGAAATCATATCCTTCGTAGAACCGGTCTCCGGTCATGAAGCCCAGGGGCAGACTCGGGCTTATGCCATGCACTGTGCTCTCTATGAGTTTAAAGAGCCTCGTGATGGTGTCGCGATTGTGTTGAAGCCAGGCCAGCCGGACTGCAAGCTTATCCCGCAGATGTCCATCGTCGAATGCAGCCTTGAGGGACGCACGGGTATACCTCGTCCCAGACTCGCGCTCAAAAATGCTCAGGCAGTTGTCGCAGAAGCAGACCGCTGTCAGCGGCATGTGCCCGAAGAGCCTGACGTCATCATCAATCCAGATATAGTCGGGCTCGGCCGATGCGATTATCTCGTAGGTCCGTCGGACGAAGTCACGTACACGCTCGTCATTTGGGCAGAATGCACCGCGACAGACGTTGCCGTCTATGTCGGTCAGGTTCACATACTCACCCGCAAGCGAGTTGACCAGGTTCTCTTCGTGGTGGCCTATTGTAGCTATCACATTGATACCGGCCCTAAAGCCACTCTCGCGAAGGTGAATCATTCTGAGCTTGGCCACGCTCATCCTCTCTTCGAGAATCGCGATTGGAAGCGGTGCGTGCGTCTCCGCCGTAAAGAGAGTGACTTCATTGGTTATGCCCGGATGCTCGGCAAACACTCTCAACAGTTCTTCAAAGATGGTCTCATCCATCCAGATAGGTGGACGAATCCTAAACGAGATTGACGCTCTATCCAATGCTAAGTTGGTCTCCTTCTGCTAACGAGGCGGCGATGTCCCGCAGCGTATTCTCGGAACCCGAAAACGCCCACGTCTGACATCTGTCCGTAACACACCCCGGCTCGCCGCTTGAGCAAAGCGCCGGGGAATGGTGCTCAAGTTCACCGAAGCCGCCCAAGCCGCCATTATCTACGTATACTTGGTGTATGTAGTCTTTTGCGTCGGGATCGCCCCAACCAATATCGCTGTAGTGCGCGTCGGGTTGTAATGAGAACATACGGACTACCAGCGCAGCGTTCTCCCCATCATCGCGGACATAGCACGATATCCCGCGCGAGACCGATACGTGGATTCCGAACTTGAAGCTATCGACGGTGTTTACTTCGCAGCAAACCAGCCCGTCCTCGGATCGGAGTATGGGCTTGCCTATCAGTGCCATTGGGACCACCGTTCCCCGAACGGGTAGGAGTATGCTTCCTCCACCGGGCACTTGAAGCAGGTTCCACAGGGCTGGACGCGCGCCCTCGGGTAGTGGAGTTTCCGTTCGCATCGTGGACTCAAGGACGTAACCCGCCGCCTCGACATCAGCGGGAAGCTCGATGTCGGGAACAACAGATCGGACGTGTTTGGTCACAGTCAATGGAACGGTGCATCCCGCCCGGCCAAACCGCACGTCCATCCTCGTCCTGAGCGTTATGGATTCGTTATCGCACTCGGCAACTTCATAGGCGGCAGGGTCCACGGCTCGCTGCACATCATAGGTCTCCGCGGGCCGCGACGGGTCCAAAATGTTCGTATCGACCTCGGGAGATATCCAGGTCCTATCTCCGCCCAGGTTCAGCCAGCCGTCGCTCGATGTGAGTGACTTTGCGCCAAACGAAGTATTGAGTGCGGGGTTTGTCCAAAGAGCGTTGTCCATGCCGTTCGGATACAGACCGATGATCCGTCCGCCAAGCGGCATTACCGCGACTTTTCCGCCCAGAATATGGACTTCTATTCCAGCATCGCGAAGCGCAGTCAGCATCCCCGTCACGGCTCCAGCACCACCTTTATCGCGTTATCCGTCCGGTTGCGCATTATCTCTATACCTTTGACAAACTCAGACAGAGGCAAGCGATGAGTGATAAGCGGGGAGGCGGTGACCTTGCCTCGCTCGTGCACATCGATTGCCTCGTCCCATATGCCGGGGCCGCCAAGGGAGCCGAGTATCGTGACGTTGTTTATCACCAAAGGATCGAAATCGACCGAGCACTTCTGGCCGGCAAAAAGTCCCGTCATTGCTACCCTTGCGCGTGGTGCGACAATCGAGGCTATGTCGTCCCATGCGGCCGGTTGACCAGCGGCCTCTATCACTACATCGACCATATGCCCGTCAGTCGCCTCGCGCACCTTCTCCACCAGGTTTTCCGTCTTCGTGTTTACCGTAACGTCCGCCCCGACTGTGCGCCCCACTTCCAGGCGCGCGTCTCTGGTCCCGATCAAAATGACCTTGCGGGCCCCGTATGCCTTGGCTGTCTGGACCGCGAACAAACCAATCGGGCCGGGGCCAACAACCGCGACATAATCGTCAGGACAAGTCTGAGCCAACTTGGTGGCATAGAGGGCAACACCTGTCGGCTCGATAAAGGCGGCCTCGTCGAACGCCATCTTGTTGCACTTGTGCAGAAACTGCTTAGGAAACGCGATATACTCGGCAAATCCGCCGTCACGGTTCAACAGGCCGGTCTCTGTCCTGAATTGACACTGATTATACCAACCGCGCAAGCAGTTAGGGCACGAGCGGCACCCCACGGAGCACTCACCGGTCACACGGTCCCCTACCGCAAATTCACTGACGTTGGAGCCAAGCTCGACCACTTCACCGGACCATTCGTGGCCCAGAATGAAGGGGGTCCTTGTCATGCCGGTTGTAAGATAGAACATGATCCCGTCGTAGACTTCTAAATCAGTGCCGCACAATCCCCCTGCTCGAACGCGAATTAGGACATCGTCCGGGCCAACATTCGGCATATCGACTTCCTCAAATCGGACATCTTTGATCCCATGCACGCGTATTGCTTTCATAGATTATCCTCCCTCAAAGTTCGGCAAATACAGGGTCTCCCCGGCCTTCTCGACCAGAAGCAGGCCCTGGTCCTCTCGATTCCTCCAATCGTCCAGATCAATGCTCGCGGGATCGACATATCCCAGTCCGACCCTCGCACAAGCATCCTTGGATATCGCGGTGGCAAGCGAAACCTTGATACGGGGCTTTTCCACACCGTCTTCGTAGGAACCTGACCCTTTTAGATACGTGGAGATCGCCATGACCGCCTTCGGCACATCGTTAAATAGGTCCATCTGTTTGATGTAGTAGTCCCGAACGTGATAGCCGATTCTCTTGAGTATATGGCCGTGTGTGTGCGAGAAGGAGTCGATGTGCGGAGCGTAGAGTATAAGCTCTCCTCCATCCTCCACTATAGGCTCGCATTTATACATGGCCTTGCCGCCGGTCCAGATGTCGTCATACATCGCTGGAGCGCAGGCCAAAACCCGACGATACCTCCTGGGCTTTCGCACGATGTGCAATTCTGCCGACTGCGCGGCAGCCAGAGCCCACGACTCCTCGGACGGACCCACGTGCATTGATACCAGCTCACCACTCTCGATAACCAGCGATATGGCGTTCACCGGCACCGGGATTCGCCCGGCGGCCTCAGCGATGACTCGGCGCACGGGGTTGTCGGCGATTCCTATGGTCTTGAGGCTGGTAATCACCGCCCCGAGCCAGTGGAAGAAGTTTATCATCTCCGGGCCCGAAATCCCAGGAAACATATACTTGCTTCCTCCGGAAAAGCCAGCGACCTCGTGCGGGAATACCGGACCCAGCACAAGCAGTGAGTCGTAATCGAGCACGGCGCGGTTCACCGTCAGAGGCACGTCCTCAGCCATCAACCCATCGCTAATTTGGCCTATCAGCTCGGAGGGTATCCGCCCAATCTCAGCTAACGAACTTGGATTGTCCCATTCGTGCTGCAAGACGGCCGTGTGCCCATAGTCGAAGCAAAACGCCTCCTCGGAGGTCTCCAGATGTCGAAGCAGAGCATCGCGCGGCATCGGCGGATGGGTGCCCAGCGCGACCATCATATCAACCCGCGATCCGTAACCGTGCAGTATGCGGCAGACGGCCTTTGCGAGCATGCCCACCGGAGCTGTCCTGGTGGTGTCGGGAATCAGCATGAGCACTCGTTGACCGACGGTATCCAAGCTTTCTAGACCAGAAGCGAGGACACCCTCCATCTCCGCGCTCACTCTCACACGGCTACTCATGCCATCGAACCTGCCGTCTGAGCCCCCGTCAACACGCTCCTCACGGCCTTCTCCAAATCAGCCTCATTGGGAATGACGAACTCCTCTAGCGGCGGACTGAAAGGGACCGGCGTGTCAGTCGCGCACACACGCTCGATGGGGGCGTCGAGATAGTCGAAGCACTCAGTGCCGACCTTCGCGGCAATCTCGGCGGCCACACCGCCTGTGAGGCAACCCTCATCCATTATAACCAGGCGGCCCGTCTTACGCACGGAACGATAGATCGTCTCCCAGTCCATCGGAACCAGCGTGCGGGGGTCAACTACTTCGACCTCTATACCATCTTTGGCGAGCTTTTCAGCAGCGGACAGCGCGTAATTGACCATAATCGAGATCGCAACCACGGTCACATCCCTGCCCTCGCGCTTTATATCGGCTACTCCAAGCGGGATTGTGTAATCAATGTCGGGCACGGCGCCTTTTGTGAAATAGAGCTTCTTGTGCTCCCAGAAGATCACGGGGTTATCGGTTCGAATGGCGCTCTTTAGCAGGCCCTTGCAGTCGGCGGGAGTCGACGGGGCGACCACATATAGCCCCGGAGTATGCACAAACCACGCATGTGGGCTCTGGGAATGCTGGGCGGCAGTGGAACCCCGCGCCCCGATGGTTGTCCTGACCACAAGCGGAGCCTTTACTTTGCCTCCGGACATATAGCGTGCTTTGGCAATCTGGTTAGCGAGCGCATCCATAGCGCAGGCCGTGAAGTCACCGAACATCAGCTCCACGACGGGCCTGCCGCCGATTACCGACGCGCCCAGGGCCGCCGCCACGAAGCCGTTTTCGGATATGGGGGTGTCGCGCACTCGCTCAGCGCCGAACTCATCGGCCAGGCCCTTGGTGACGTTGAAGATACCTCCCATACGCCCGACATCCTCGCCCATCACAAAGACAGCCGGGTCACGTCGCATCTCTTCGGCAAGCGCCTCACGAAGCGCATCGGACTGGGTAATTTCTCTAAGCATATACATCCTCCAGCGCCGACTCGGGTTTGGGGAAAGGCTGCGCCGAGGCCCATTCCTGCGCCTTCATCATCTCGGCATATACCGCCTCTACAATCCGATTGTTCTCTTCTTCGCTCAAGATGCCATCGGCCATCAGGCGCTCTCTGCACAGCTTGACCGGGCAGCGCTCTTTCCAGGACTCGAGTTCACCTGGTGGACGATAGTGAGCCGGGTCGCCGGCGTGATGGCCGAGCCAGCGGTAGCACTTGCACTCGATCAGGCTGGGACCTTCTCCTGCCCTGGCCCGAGAGACAGCTCGTTCGGCCGCTTCGTGGACGGCAAATACATCCGTGCCATCCACCGTCTCTCCAGGAATGCCGTAGGCCACAGCTCGGTCAGATATGTTGGTGATGTTCTGGTGGCGGTCCTGGCGGACGGAGATGCCGTAAAGATTGTTCTCGCAGATGAAGACCACGGGCAGATGCCAGAGAGAGGCGAGATTGATACCCTCGTGGAACATCCCCTGATTGGATGCCGAGTCACCAAAGAAGCACGCAACCACGCTATCACTTCCACTCAGTTGGACCTGCAGCCCGGCCCCCGCCGCTATGGGTATGCCTGCACCGACTATGCCGTTGGCCCCGATTATCCCTAGCGAGAGGCCGGCGATGTGCATCGAGCCGCCCTTTCCCTTGCAGTAACCCGACTCCCTTCCCATAATCTCGGCCATCATAAGGTTCGTGTCACCGCCCTTGGCCAGAAGATGACCGTGGCCCCGGTGGGTGCTGGTGATGTAGTCATCGTCACGCAAGGCTTCGCATACACCCACAGCCACCGCTTCCTCGCCGATATAGAGGTGAGCCAGACCCGGCATAAGGGTGGCCGCGTAGATCTCCTTGACCCGCTCCTCAAAAGCCCGCAAGCGGACGAGCTGAGTATATACCCTTAACAACTTCTCAGTGTCGGGCTTGTGATTAGCGGTCAATTCTATTTCTGTTTTCATTCTCACTCCTGAACAAGGCGTTTATACGCCCGAAAACGCGGTGAACCCGCCATCGACGGGAATTACCGCCCCAGTTACAAAGCTAGACCTGTCCGAGACCAGCCACAGCGCCGCGCCTACTATCTCTTCCGGCTTTCCATAACGTGCCATCGGGACACTCGATATGATCTGTCGTCCCCGCTCGGTCATCTCGCCCGTGGCCTCGTCCACCAGAAGGAACCTGTTCTGCTCGGTGAGCATAAAACCGGGTGCGATGGCATTGACTCTTATCTCGGGAGAATAGTTTTGAGCCATGTGAACGGCGAGCCACTGCGTAAAGCTGTTGGTCGCGGCCTTGCCGTTTGAGTAACCAATCGCGCGCGTAAGAGGGCAGATCCCGGCTATAGATGAGATGTTAAGAATGACCCCCTTGCCCTTTTGCGCGAAGATGCGACCCATCACCTGAGATGGAATGACCGCGCTGGTGTAGTTGAGCGCCATTGTTCGGGCCAAAGCATCCGGCTCGATGTCGAAGAACTCGAGATCCGAAGCGGTCGTGCAGTCTTTGCGCCCTCCGCCCGCTCCATTGATGAGAATGTCGATGATGTCGTAGCGCTCCATCACGGCCTCCACGGCTTCGCTGACTGAGGTTCGTTCCGTTGCGTCGCAGCTCAAGGCGATGGCCTCGCCGCCCGAGGATGTAATCAGTTCCGCCCGAGCGCGGGCAGCCTCGATTGATATGTCACAGACTGCCACTCGGACGCCCTCGGCTGCAAGCGCCGATGCGATTTCGCCGCATATCGCGCCGCCACCGGCCGTTATAAAGGCTACTTTGCCGGATAGATCATAACAGTTCATTTCCGCATGCTCCATAAACTTGTGTTTCTGCAAGTTCATTTGAGGCCTTGGCGTCCAGCCGACGTCGTTAGGGCGCTCAGTATAGTCTCATCATCCACCATAGCGGCGGCTTCGAGCACTCTGGACACCGGGTTCGGGACATCCTTGGATGTCACCCGCGCCACCGGCCCGTCGAGATGGTCAAAGAAGCGCTCGGTTATCTCGGCGGCTATCGTCGCGCCTATCGACTGGCTCCTCGGCGCTTCCTCCACGATAATGGCCATGCCTGTCTTCATCACCGACCTGCCGATGGTGTCATAGTCGATGCCAGGGAAATCGACCGTCCGCAGGTCGATAACTTCCGCCGACAGCCCCTGATCGGACATGCGCTGGGCTATACCTGCGCATCTGGATACCATTGACCCATAGCTAACCCAACTTCCGCAGTTAACGGGGTTTGAGAGCCTCTCTTGCGCGTAAAATCGGCTTTCAAGCCCCTGGTTTTTCCACTACATTTCATGCACTTTCAAGTGCGTCGGCAGCGTTAGTCCGAGCCTTTG
>JAMCYN010000055.1:2605-10959 GCA_023474015.1 Armatimonadota bacterium | reverse complement strand
GGCAGGGGCTTGTCAGTCTGCTCTATACACATCAACGCTTCGCCTGATTCTTTGAGAACCGCCGTATGCCGAACGGCACGTACGGTGGTGTGAGAGGTGGGGCCGGTGACGACCCCACCTACTCGATACCATGGTGACAAAGCAGCATATAATCAGAGGAATTACCGAACTCGGTCTCAAGGCCGGCGATGCGGTCTTGGTCCACGCTTCGCTGTCCAGCTTCGGCAAGGTATCCGGCGGTGCGGCGGCAGTCGTGGATGCAATCCTCGATGTTCTGGGACCTGAGGGAACGCTGGTCGTCCCCACATTCAGCTTCGGCTCAGGCGTTTTTGATCCGAAAGATACGCCGTCACTGGTGGGCGCCGTATCGGAGGAGGTTCGGAAGCGGTCTAATGCTGTCCGCAGCCTCCACCCCACCCATTCGGTGGCAGCCATAGGCGCCCTCGCCGAGGCCATCACTGAAGGGCACGAGAAAACGCACCCATTCGGGCGAGGGTCCGCGCTGTTCAAGGCACTGCAGGCCAACAGCAAAATTCTCCAACTAGGCACGACTCAGACCTCGAACTCGATGATACACGTAGCCGAGGAACTCGCAAACCTGCCATACCTCGAACGCACCAGAAAGATCGAAATCAAGACTCCACAGGACAAGGTCGTTCGCAAGTGGGTCAGGCGGCCCGGATGCAGCCGAGGCTTCATGGCCATCGAGGAAATCCTCCGGGAGCACAACGCGATACGCGAAACCCTGATCGGCAAATGCGCGGCCAGGCTCATGAGCGCCAGGGCCGTGGTAAACGCCGCAGAGGAGGCGCTCAAGTTCGACCAGGAGGCGCTGTTGTGCGACTTGCCCGACTGCGAGTCCTGCGCCGAAGCCCGCGCCATAATCTCCGCAACGGCAGCCGATAAGCAGGACCGCGAGATCACCGAACTCGTCGAGCACGAGGAACGAATGCGGCATCTCATCGAAACCACCCTCGACAATGGCCACGTCACCTACTTCGACCCCGGAACCGAAGGGCCGTCGCCAAACTAGGGAACAGGGAATAGGGAACAGGGAACAGAAGGGAAGGGACCTGGCCTGTTCCCTGTTGCCTATATTCTGGTTTCTAACTCAGCCAGACGTGGAATATGATCTATAGTACACTCAACAAGATGGAATTTCCCCGCGTTAGTACCGGAGGTACTGGATATGCGATTGATCAGGCTATCCTCAGCGGCTGTGGCCGCTTTTCTCATCTTTGTGGCCGCAGGTGCGTTCGCGGCCTCGTTCATCTCGACGGGCGATGGCGGCTGGGAATGGCAGTATCCCCTGCCTCAAGGCCATATCCTCTGGTCGACCCACTTTGTGAGCATGAGCACCGGGTGGGCGGTAGGTGATGCTGGGACGATCCTGAAGACCACCAACGGCGGCGCGTCCTGGGTTCCTCAGACATCGGGGACAAGCGTCGAACTGCGATGCGTCCGTTTCCTTAATGCAAACACCGGCTGGGCGGTCGGCCCCGGCGCGATCCTCAAGACGACCGATGGTGGCAACCATTGGACGAATATGCGCTCGGAGGCGGCATACACGGTACACTTCGTCGACGCCAACACCGGCTGGGTCGCTGGAGCGGACGGTATCATACTGAAAACGACCGATGGCGGCGTCAACTGGCAGACACAGACCTCTGATACAAATGTATTACTGCTCTCCATCAATTTCATCAACTCCAGCACGGGCTGGGCGGTCGGCGAGAATGGCGAGATCATAAGCACGACCGATGGCGGCGCGATCTGGCTGTCGCAGGCAGCCGGTACTACCGAGACGCTCTGGTCGGTCGATTTTCTGAACGCAAGCGAAGGCTGGGCGGTCGGCGATAATGGCACGGTTCTGCACACTACCAACGGCGGCGAGCTGTGGACACCTCAGAGCGTAGGCGGGTCAACAACCCTGACCTCCGTGCACTCCATCGACGCTAACACCGTCTGGGCCGCGGGATTGGGCATGAGCTACAAGATCACGAAGGTAGGCGAGACCTGGACGCCACAGGCCTCAGCCGCCGGTTCGCAGATTTACGGCATGCACTTCATAGACGCGGACAACGGCTGGGCGGTCGGCCACAACGGCACAATGCTTTGCACCACCGACGGCGGCGTGAACTGGCAATCCTCCGGCACGCACAACGGGCAGGACCTGTGGTCAATCTTCTCGGTGGGCAACACGACCGCGTGGGTCGTCGGAGGGGCCGGCACAATATTGAAGACAACCGACAGCGGCGCGACCTGGACCACCCAGTATTCCGACCCCAACTGCAAGCTGTTCTCGACATTTTTCGTAAACACCAGCACCGGTTGGGCGGTGGGCATCACCCTCGGCGGTGATAGCAAGATACTCAAGACCACTAATGGCGGTACCGACTGGACTCCACAGTCGCTGCCTCCAAACACGCGCGTCCAGTTGATGTCCGCGTATTTCACTGACGCGGACACGGGCTGGGTAGTCGGCTACGATGGAACCATACTCAAGACCACCAATGGCGGCTCCGACTGGACCCTTCAGCACACCGACCCCAGCTTCTGGCTGAACTCCGTGCGCTTCGTCAATTCGTCCACCGGCTGGGCGGTCGGCGGCTCGCCCGCATCAGGGATTATCCTCAAGACGACCAACGGCGGCACGAACTGGACCTCGTTCTACACCGGCACCCCGGGGCAGTTCTGGGCAGCCGATGCCTACGACGCAAACATCGCCTGGGTGGTCGGCGACAATGGAGTCATCCTCAAGACCACGGACGGCGGCGCGACGGGAACTCCGCAGGTTTCGGGCACGGATGGTCCGCTCCTCTCGGTCCAGTTCCTGAACTCGCAAGTGGGCTGGATTGCGGGCAACGGGATTCTGCATACAACAAACGGCGGGGATAGCTGGTCGTCTCAGAACCCTGGGTGGCCATACTCCCTGCACTCCATTCGGTTCACCGACGCCAACAACGGCTGGGCGGTCGGCTCCGACGGCGCCCTCGGAAGCGCCGTCCTTCACACGACCACCGCCGGGCTGCCGGGCTGTGTGTGGGCAAAGCGTCAGCCGGACGGCCAGCCTGCGAACTTCGGCCACATTGTCGTGGTCGAAAAACACCTGGGATACATTTATGTAGTGCACCCCAACGGCCTCGCGGGGATTCGGATCTATACAGCGAATACGAGCCTCAACCTCGGCGACTTCATATACGTTCACGGCGCGGTAGGCACGGTAGACGGCCAAAAGGTGATCAACGCACAATCGGTCGATGTCCAATGCGTCGGCTGGGGCAGTCTCGCGCCGTTCAAGGATTGTGTCTGGGCGAAGACCGCGCACGACGGCTTCCCTGTGAGCCTCGGAGAGTTGATACTGACCGCCAAGTTCCCCGGAGGTGTGTACGCCGAGCAGCCTGATCGGGTTTCGGGAATACGCGTCAACACCAACGACAGCCGGATCAAGGTCGGCGACTTGATCGGGATACATGGGGTCATGACCACAACCGACGGTGAGCGCGCAGTTGGTGCCGCCTCCATCGAGGTTCTCGCGCCTGAATGGGGAACGCCACCCCCCCTCGGACTCAACACCAAAGCGTTGGGCGGCGGTGATTTCGGAGTCCAGCCCGACGGCCAGCTCGGAGTCAACAACGGCAGCGGCTTGAACAATATCGGCCTGCTCGTTCGAACGTTCGGCCTGCTGGACCACGGCGCTCTTACGATAACCGACGGCGGCCCCGACCCCGTCAAGCTCGAGTTCCCGAACGGCGATACAATCAACCCGGCGTGGACCTTCATCACAGTCACCGGCATCAGTTCCCGCGCCCCGGATGGCGGCCGTCGGCTCCTAGTCAGGTCGGCCGACGACGTGACACCGTTCTGAGAGATAGGCAATAGGCAACAGAAGGGAGGGATTCGGAAATCCCTAGATTGCCATTCCGTCCCGGATTCGGAAATCCGGACGAACGTACGCTTCCCTTCTGTTGCCTGTTGCCTATTACCTGTTGCCTTTCCATGATTAAAAATGCAGGGCTTGGGGCAAGTACGTATGTGATACGATCAAGCTCTGGAGGACGAACATGGAACTAGCCGGACAGAAATGCGCGCCGTGCTCGGTTGAAACTCCCCCGCTCAAGCGTGAAGAAGCGCTCGACTTGGTCCAGCAGACGCCGGGCTGGGAGATTCTGGATGGCAAGATTGAGCGAACGTTCAAGTTCCCCAATTTCGTCGAGGCAATACTCTTCGCCAACAGGATCACCACGGTCGCCGAGGAGGAAAACCACCATCCGGACTTGCATATATCATGGGGGAAGGTGCGGGTAGAGCTATCCACCCACGCCATCGGCGGACTCTCGAAAAACGACTTCATAGTCGCCGCCAAGATCAACAAAATGCAGGGAACAGGGAATAGGGAATAGGGAACAGTGGCATCTGATCTTAGTGGAAAGACAGCCCTCATCACGGGCGGGGCGCGAAGGATCGGGCGCGAAACGGCCCTCACTCTAGCCCGCGCCGGGGCGAATGTAGTCGTCCATTATCGCGGGTCGCAATCCGAGGTCGAGCAACTCGTTCGGGAAATTCGGGGAATCGGGAGGCAGGCGTGGTCAATACAGGCCGACCTGGCCGTCAGCGAAGAAGTAGATCGGCTGATTGACCGCGTCTGGGAGATGGCCGGGCCACTGCATATACTGGTGAACAACGCCTCCATGTTTCCTCAGAACAACTTCTTCACCCTCACGCTGGATGATCTCCTGGAAAACATCAAGGTGGACGCCTGGGCGCCGTTCGCCCTCGGCAGGAAATTCGCCGCCAGGGCCGAGACCGGCCACATAGTAAACTTCCTCGACACGCGCACGGTCGCCAACTACGACTGGACCCACGCCGGCTATCTCGCCGCAAAGTACATGCTTGGACTGTTCACGCGGATGATGGCCGTCCAGCTTGCCCCGGGAATCGCCGTGAACGCCGTCGCCCCCGGACTCATTCTGCCGCCGGAAGGAAAGGGGCAGTCGTATCTGGAATCCCTAAAGGGCGATCTGCCCTTGAAACGCGTCGGCAAGCCGGAATACGTGGCGGAGGCCGTGCTGTTTCTGGTAACGAGCGAGTTCATCACCGGCCAAGTCATATTCGTCGACGGCGGCCGGCATCTTGGAGAGGCCGGAGTTGGATAGAATCCACATCAGGGACCTGACACTCGCGTGCATCATCGGGCTCTACGAGCGCGAGAGAGAGAACAAGCAGAACGTTGTAATCAACATCACCCTCCACGCCGACCTGCGAGAGGCGGGCCTTACCGATGATGTCGAGAAGACAGTCGATTACAAGTCCGTCAAGCAGGGGATTATTGCGCTGGTGGAGGACTCGAGATTTCTCCTCGTGGAAGCGCTTGCGGAGGCTATCGCAAGGAAGTGCCTCGAATTTGACCGCGTGGAGCAGGTGGATGTACTAGTCGAGAAGCCCGGCGCGCTCAAGTTCGCGCGGACCGTGGGGGTGGAGATAACAAGATTGCAGAATGATGAATGCGGAATGCAGAATGAAGGGACCTACTAATCACAGGGCATTCTGCATTCATAATTCTGCATTCTTCATTTCCCTATGCCCTATGCCCATTGCATACATTGGAATAGGCTCCAATATCGACCCTGAAGCGAACATCGCGGCAGCGTTGCGGTTGCTGGGACGGAGCGTGCGGGTAATTGCGCTCTCGACATTCTACCGTACTGATCCGCTTGGGCCGCCCGGATCGCCGCCATTTATCAACGGAGCGGTGAAAATCGAGACCGATATCCCGCCCCGCAAGCTCAAGTTCGACGTCCTCCGCAAGATCGAAGATGCACTCGGCAGACGACGGACCGAAGACAAGTATAGCCCCAGACCCATTGATCTTGATATAATGGTGTATGGAGACTTAAGAGTCCACGAGCCGGACCTGAATCTACCCGACCCTGATATCTTAGCCAGAGAGTTCGTTGCGCATCCGCTCTTCGAACTTGATCCGGGTATGATCCTGCCTGTCGAGGAAATGGCGCTGGCGGATGTCGTGGGCAAGCTGCCGGCTGGGGCAATGCAGCCGCTGACGGAGTTTACGTCCGCACTGCGAGAGGAGTTTGAAAATGAACAAGGAACGGATCGCCGAACTGATCCGTGAGCTGATTGTGGAGCTTGGGGAAGACCCCAACCGCGAGGGCTTGCAGGACACGCCCGCCCGCGTGGCGGCATCTTATGAGTTCCTGCTGCGGGGCTACAATGAGAACATGGACGATGTCGTCAACGGGGCCGTCTTCAACCAATCCACTAACAACATGGTTGTCGTGCGCGATATCGAGGTCTACAGCCTCTGCGAGCACCACATGCTGCCGTTCTTCGGGCGTTGCCACATCGGCTATATTTCTAAAGATAGAGTCCTCGGCGTAAGCAAGATCGCCAGGATCGTGGACTATTACGCGAGGCGACTGCAAATACAGGAACGGCTGACGCATCAGATCGCACGCGCGATAAAGGATACCGTCAACGCGGAGGGCGTGGGCGTGGTGATCGAGGCCCAGCACCTGTGCATGATGATGCGGGGAGTAGAGAAGCAGAACTCCCTGCTCACAACTTCGTCCGTGCTCGGGAGCATGCACGAATCGGTGGCGACCCGCACCGAGTTCCTCACACTGATAAGCAAGGACCGGCCGCTGACGTAGGAGCTCCTACCGCGGTGCGGATCAAAGGTGATCATATTCATGACCGAAGACCAGAAAACATTTGATGTCATAATCCTCGGCGGTGGCCCCGCGGGGCTGGCCGCCGCTATATACGCGGCCAGGGCGAGGCTTACCACTCTTTTGGTCGAAAAGGCCTACCCGGGCGGGCAGTTGATGATGTGCGAAAGCGTAGAGAACTACCCCGGGTTCGTCAACTCCTCCTCCGGCTACGAACTCAGCAGCGCCATGCGCGAGCAGGCCGAGAAGTTCGGCATGGAGACCAGGCACGCAGATGTGGAGAAGGTCGAGCTAGCCGGCGATATCAAAATCCTCCACACGGCATCAGGCGAGGAGATCCGTGGACAGACCGTCATCTTATCACTCGGCGCCAGACCCAGGAGGCTCGGCATTCCCGGAGAATCTGAGTTCCACGGTCGCGGAGTATCCTATTGCGCGGTATGCGACGGCGCGTTTTTCCAGGGTAAGAAGCTGGCGGTTATCGGCGGCGGGGACACGGCGGTGGAGGACTCGGTATATCTCACCCACTTCGCCACGAGCGTCACCATCGTTCATCGACGTGATAAGTTCCGCGCCCAGCGCATTATTCAAGAAAGGGCACTCTCCAACCCGGTCATAAAAGTCTCCTGGGACAGCGTGGTGAAGACTATCGGCGGGCAGGACTCAGTCGAGCACGTGATCCTGGAAAACGTCCACACCAAGCAGACGAGCATGGTCGAGGTCGACGGCGTGTTCGTGTTGATAGGGCTCGACCCGAACACGAAGATGCTCGACGGGCAAGTAACGCTCGACGAGATGGGATACATCATCACCGACGAGGAGATGCGAACAAACATCCCCGGAGTGTTCGCGGCAGGCGACGTGCGCCAGAAGGTCTTGCGACAGATCATCACGGCTTGCGCTGACGGCGCGATTGCAGCGACATCTGCTGAGAAGTATTTGGAGACAAGAGCCTAGGTTGGACGAACAACGCAAAGTATTCGGAGTCAGCAAGACCGTCTTCACGCTGGGGATCGTGAGTTTCCTCACAGACGTTTCCAGCGAGATGCTGATACCGATTGTGCCGCAGTTCCTGAAGTTCGTGATCGGCGTGCCCGCGTTCAATATCGGCATCATCGAAGGAATCGCCGAGGCCACAGCGTCGCTGCTGCGGGTCTGGGCGGGATATCTGGCGGACAAATCCGGCAGGCCGAAGCTGCTCACCGTTATCGGCTACGGGCTGTCGGCAGTCTCAAAGCCGTTCTATCTGCTGGCATCGTCATGGGAGCACGTGCTGGGGATCAGGTTCGCGGACCGGTTCGGCAAGGGCATACGCAGCGCGCCGAGGGACGTGCTGATTGCCGACACGACGGATGAGGCCAATCGAGGCCGCGCGTTCGGTTTCCATAGGGCGATGGATACTGCAGGCGCGACGCTGGGCCCGCTGCTCGTTGTGTTGATAGTGTGGCTGGCAATCGGCCACCCGCTATCGGGGGAACTCGGCAAGTCGCACCGGAATATCTACTCCATAATCTTCATAGCGTCGGCGGTCCCGGCGGTGCTCGGATGGCTGGTGCTGGTCGCGTTCGTCCGTGAGCGCAAGCACGAGCCCGGCGCGGCGAAGCCGCCTCAGCTCAGGTTCTCTTCGCTGGATCGCCGCTACTGGCTGTTCCTGGGGATCGTGAC
>JAMCYN010000055.1:0-1903 GCA_023474015.1 Armatimonadota bacterium | reverse complement strand
CCCTCGATCTCATCCCCGAGATTGATCGGGCAGCCCATCGACGCGACTTTCTCAATTATCCGCTCGCCGATGTGGTCCTCCGAGTTCTCCGCAATCTCGTACAGATAGAACCCTGGCGCGTCGATGTCTTCGTGCATCTCGAAGACGAGATCGAAGCACTTCCCCTCGCGCTGCAACGCCTGCATTACGATCGCAACCTCCGGAGCGGGCTTGCGCGCGCCGAACTCGCGGTTCAAATCGATGCCGCTCCAGTTTTCGCGCGTATCCAGCTCCCAGCCGGTCGGGTTGTTGCAGGGGAAGATGGTGAAGCAGAACCGGGCCAACATGTTCAGGTTTTTGCAATTTTCTTCTACAAACCTGATCGCAGCCTCAACTCCGGCGGGCTCGTCGCCGTGAATCCCCGAGGCAATCATCACCATAGTCTTCTCCAGGCCCCGACAGCCCATACGAAGCATGAGGATGGGGTATGTGCGCCCTAGAGCCTCGAACTCACCTATAGTCTCAAGTGAAACCGAAGGAGCCGAGGCCGCCGCCTCCAGCCGTCTCGCCAACTCATCGTAAGACCTGCAAGCCGCACTCACCCCAGCACCTGCTCCACAGGCGTCTCCGGGTATCCGTACATCTTGGCGACAGCGGGCAGCGTGACTTTCCCATAAGCGACATTCAGACCCTTGCGAAGCTCGGCACTATCCTGAAGCGCTTTCTTCCAGCCCTTATTGGCGAGTTGAAGCACATAGCGGCCGGTGACATTGGTGAGCGCATAGGTGGATGTGCCCGCTACGGCCCCCGGCATGTTCGCCACGCAGTAGTGGACTACACCCTCCTCCATATAGACCGGGTTCACGTGTGTGGTCGGGTGCGTGGTCTCGAAGCACCCACCCTGGTCCACTGCCACGTCCACGATCACCGCGCGCGGCTTCATCAGCTTGAGCATCTGCTTGGTCACAAGAACAGGCGTCCTGGCGCCGTGTCGAAGCACCGCTCCGACCACCAGATCAGCTTCCCTCAGGACCATGCGGATGTTGTAGTTATCGGACATTATGGTGGTGACGTTGCCGGGCATGATGTCGTCCAGGTATCTAAGCCTGTCCAGGTTCACGTCGAGGATTTTGACGTTCGCGGCAAGCCCGGCGGCCATCTTCGCCGCGTTAGCCCCCGCCACACCTCCGCCGAGGATCGCCACATTCGCCGGCGCAACTCCCGGCACGCCTCCCAGCAGAATCCCTCTGCCCTCCATCGGCCGCTCGAGGTACTTAGCTCCTTCGTGAATCGCCATCCGCCCCGCGACCTCGCTCATGGGCATAAGTATCGGCAGCGAACCGTCCGGTTCCTCTATGGTCTCATAAGCGATGCAGACCGCTCCGCTGTCCACCATCGCCTGGGTCAGCCCTTTGCTCGCGGCGAAGTGGAAGAAGGTGAATACAACCTTGCCCTCGCAAAGAAAAGAATACTCCTGTGCAATGGGTTCTTTCACCTTCACGATCATATCCGCCGCGAAAACCTCTTCGGCTTTCTTCACTACTCGAGCGCCGGCCTCGATATAGTCGTGGTCGGCGATAGCGGTCCCACGCCCCGCGCCCGCCTCGACTATCACTTCGTGCCCATCGTGCACCAGCGACTCCACAACAGCGGGCACGGCGGAAACCCTATACTCGCCCTCTTTGATCTCCTTTGGTATGCCTATTATCATCGCTAATCCTCCTCGCAAGCACTTCCATTATGCCCCACAACGGGATTTTGAACGCTTCTTCGGCGGTTTTATGTTCTCCCCCACCCTCTCGCTTTCCTCTTATTACGGGACCGGCATCCCGTTATTGCAAAATACACGACACACATGCGACCTGGCGTCACGGTTCTGTAACCGATTGGGTAACCTAAGATTGTTAGAGGGCGGCGTAGGATA
>JAMCYN010000120.1 GCA_023474015.1 Armatimonadota bacterium | reverse complement strand
CTCGGCAGATTCATGCCGAGTTAGGTCTTACACTCAGAAGGCCGAAAACCCGGCTTTTCACGAGGGTTTTCCCTGCCATAACGGATATATTTCGTAAAGTCGGGTTAGCACTTAAAACTCAACACTCAAAACTTCCCTTCCTACTCGCCCGTCGGGTCGAACCTGCGGAAGAGAAGTCCGGATATGCTTACTCCAGCCGCGCCGATGGTGAAGTTGGCTAGGGAGACCGCGATCGCCATGTGATAGAACGAGGCTCTGAACACGATCCACATGGCGGCGGAGATCACAACCGTGGGAATCAGCACCACCCACATCAGCATCATCGCTATTGCGGAGCCCAGGAATGTTTGGGCCGTGTCTCGAGAATCGGCGTATAGAAGCGCGGATATGGTCGCCATCGAGGTGTTCGCGAATGCCAGGCCCGGAACTGCCAGCACGCACGCCCCCAGCATCTCACCTCGAGTACCAGGCATCAGTACCCACATTGCCACCGCGAATAGAAACACCCCCCCAATGACGTACAGGGTCGAGTTGATGGCCTGGGCCAGCATTACTTTCCAGGCGGGTATCGGCATGGATTTCAGAATATTCGCCTGCTTGAGTTCGGATCGCACTTCAACAGGCGCAATCAAGGACATACTCCATACCACGTAGAGCAATACGGCGGGCATGAACTTAGGAATCTCTTCCATGGTCGCGCTGAATTGCTTGACCACATAGACGATCACCACCGGCAGGACAACCATCATTAGTATCTGCCCGCGCGACAATCTGTACCGGAGCAGCAGGCTCTTCCAAACGAGCGCCACCGCGCCACGGCCGAACGGCGGGATCGTAATGCCTCCCGCGCGCCGCGCGCCCTTCTCCTTGAGCGCGTCTACTCGGACCCCAGTGTAGTCGCCCGTGCGCATGGCGGCTCTTCGGGCTGCGTGCTTCGCGCTGACACCCAGTGAGGGCTCGTAGATATTTTCCCTGCGGGATAGAAGCAATACGAAGCTGGCGGCGGCGAGAACAGCGAGCATCCCGAGGTGGACCCAGTCGTCAAAATCGACGCCCAGCAGAGGCGCCAAAAACAGTGTGGAGCACCAGCGCGCGGGCGCGAATATGAACCTGGCCACGGGCGAGTCAGCCGCCCAGAGGATGCTCGCGTAGGTGCTGCCCGACTGCGCGTATTGATAAAGGCCGTAGATTACGATTGAGGCCAGCCCAACTATCATCACCGCCTTGATGATGATCCCGGCCTGCTTCAGACGCTCGAAACCGAATGTGAAGATGATATTGATGGTGTGCGATACGTTGACCACCAGCACCAGGAGCAGTGTGAGCGCGATGATACTCACGAACCCCCAGGGAACGACGTTCACTTGCAGCCCCGTGAATACCGGAGAACCGATGAAAAAGAAGAAGACCGTCACGTAAAGGCCGTATCTCAGGTAATCCCTTATCAGCTTCACCAGCAGCACCGAGCGTCGACTGATGGGAGTGGGGAACATGAAGTCGATCTGAGAAATGGAAAATATCATCATCCCCGAGCTGAACGCGCCATACATCACCAGGACGCTGCCTATGCTCAGGAACAGAAACACACCGACCTTGATCAAATCGATCGGCACCCCCTGGAGCATCTTTAGCTGTGCCTCGGAGGAAGTTGGGTTGTCCACGAATAGCAGCAGCCCCCGAACAAACCACGAGAAGATACACGCGCCCATGATCAGCGCCGGAATGAGTCGCTTCGGCGTGCGGGTGGTGTTCTTGATCGAGTTTATGAGCTGTCTGATTTCAAGGTACAGCAGCGGTTTCAACTGACTCAGCCTCCTCGGTCAGCGTGAGGAAAACATCCTCCAGCGACGCATCCGTTCCCATCTTGGCGCTGTCGTGCAGTTCCGCGAGGTTCCCCTCGGCCACAATCGAGCCCTTACGAAGAATTATGATCCGGTCGCACAGGCGCTCGGCGGTGTCGAGCATGTGGGTGCTGATGAGTATCGCCTTGCCGTCGTGCTTGGCCTCCGAGATCATGTCCTTGAGTTCGTGTACGCCCTTGGGGTCGATTCCGATCAGCGGTTCGTCGAGGAGAATCACCTGGGCGTCGTGTATGAACGCACAGGCGATGGCCAGCTTTTGCTTCATTCCCTTGGAGAGGCTCAGGACCATATCGTTGCGCTTTTCGTGAAGATCGAACCTGCGCATCAGGGCGTCGGCACGCTCCTCGAAGCCGTCCATCGTCTGGTAGGCCATCGCGATAAAGCGCAGATGCTCCCAGACGGTGAGCATCTCATACGGCGTCGGGACCTCGGGCACGAACGCGATCCGGCGCTTGACCTCTTCTTCATTGGATTCTAGGCTTATGCCGTCGATTTCGATGGTCCCTTCGGAGGCCTGGACGATGCCCGTCACGCAGCGCAGTACGGTGGTCTTGCCCGCGCCGTTGGGGCCCAGCAACCCCACGATCTCGCCGTCCGCGACCTCGAACGTGAGATCATCGACCGCGAGGAAGCGTTTATAGTATTTCACCAGGTTGGTTACTCTAAGCAAGGGAAGCTCCAATTGCACTGCAAATCTTGTCATGCTGAGCGTAGTCGAAGCATCTGCTTTGAACTGAATGTCATGATTACCACGAAGGATTAGAAGCAGATTCTTCGCATTCGGCTCAGAATGACAAGACTTATAAGTTTCGTTGCCTCGGTTCCAGAGCGTAGCGGCGGGGCCGAAGCTTTGTTTGCATGTTCGCGCGTTGCCTAATTTGCAAATCCCGGGCCATCGGGTGTCTACATATGTTTCCCCCTCACCCTAGCCCTCTCCCCCGGGGGAGAGGGAATACATCGGTTCTAAACCCCGGCCTGCCAAGCGGCGAAGTCTTTTGCCGAATAGGTGATGATCAGATCGGCCCCGGCGCGCTTGATCGAGGTGAGAACCTCTGTAACGGCCCGGCGCTCGTCCAGGTAGCCCTTTTCCGCGGCGGCCTTGAGCATGCAATACTCGCCGGACACGTTGTAGGCGGCGATCGGAACATCGAAAGACGCCCGCGCGTCGCTGATGATGTCAAGATATGCGAGCGCCGGCTTGACCATCACGATATCCGCGCCCTCGTCCACGTCCAGGGCGGTCTCCTTGAGGGCCTCGCGCCTGTTGGCGGGGTCCATCTGGTAGCTCGACCTGTCGCCGAATTGGGGCGCGCAACCCGCGGCGTCCCTGAAAGGGCCGTAGAATGCCGACGCGAATTTGGCGGAGTAGGCCATTATGGGTGTGTTGATCAATCCCCTGTCGTCGAGCCCCTCGCGTATCGCCAACACTCTGCCATCCATCATATCCGACGGCGCGACGATATCCGCACCCGCCTCGGCATGGGAGACGGCGGTCCTGGCGAGCAGCTCGAGTGTTTCGTCATTTTCGATCTCATTGCCGCGCAGAACGCCGCAGTGGCCGTGCGATGTGTACTCGCACAAGCAGACGTCCGTAATCACAACCAACTCCGGCAACGCTTTCTTTAGCGCCCTTACAGCTCGCTGGACAATGCCGTCATCGGCGTATGCCTCGGAGCCACGCTCATCCTTTTTTGAAGGAATCCCGAAGATGAGCACTGCTGGGATATCCAATTCACTGACTTCGTGGGCTTCGCGGCAGAGCTCGTCTGTCGAGAACTGGTATATCCCCGGCATGGACGGAATCTCCAGCTTGACATCGATGCCGTGGGCCACGAACATGGGGTATATGAGCTGATCGACGGAGACGCTCGTCTCGCGCACCATTCGGCGAAGTTTGTCCGTCTGTCGCAGTCTCCGCATTCGATTCATAGGAAATGGCATTTGGAACATCCTCCAGGGCTTAGACAATAGGGCATAGAAGGGAGGTTGAGGCTCTTGCCAAAGGCAACTCCCGAACTGCTTACTTATTATACTATACCGCATAGCCGTGTGAAAGTGTGGTCGCGAGTGAGTTACAAGCTTCGGAGCATACGCCCGCGAAGAATCTCCCGTAAGACGGAACATTTACAGCGAGAGAGTTGAAAGAATCGGAGAATATTTTTGCATTATGTCTTGCTTTTTGTTTGCGCGTTTCCGGATTAGCGGATATAATGTACCCTGTATTAAAGTAATACGCGGCGTACAGGTGTACAGGTCAAAGTCGTGGGTTGCTTTACCTTCCCTCGATCCGATTGAACTCCGGTTGTGGCTGTTAAACAGCGCCGCGTCTAATCTTTTGGGGTGAGCCCGGGAAGAAGGTAAGCAATTTTGGCTACGAAATCACTGTACGTAGGGAATTTGCCCTATAGCACCAGCGAGGATGATCTCCGCGCTATGTTCGAGCCCTACGGCCCGATAGAGGAAATTAGAGTCATTCAGAACAAAGGTTTTGGATTCGTTGACGTCCCCGAGGAAAACCTCGAAGCGGCAATCGAAGCCACTAATGGCCAGGAGGTTGGGGGCCGGACGATAACTGTCAATGAAGCCAAGCCCCGCGAGGATCGCGGTTCACGCGGCGGCGGTCGTGGTGGATTCGGCGGAGGCCGAGGCGGCGGTGGTCGCGGTGGATTCGGCGGAGGCGGAGGCCGACGCAGCGGCTGGTAGAACACAAGCAACTTAGCGCTCGGAGTTATGTTCCGGGCGCTTTTTGACGTACGGTCGTCAGTCAGTACCGGCCGGTGCCGGAGGTTTCCGACCGTGCAAGATCGTTCGTTCCCCAATCCGAAATCCCAAATCAACAATCCCTCAACCCTCGAAATCCTGCCCCCAAAAGCCGATTAGATAAGTGCGTATGTCAAATCTACCGAATGTGACACGTTGTATCGGGAAACCCTTGGGCTATGCTGCGAGAACGACGGTCTTGTCGAACAGTCCGAATTCAGTTGACCTCAGTTCCCGCAGCCATACGCGCAAGCTGCGGGAATTGTCGCTTGATTAGATTTGGAAGCGTAGATAATTCCGTCATTCCGCGCAGCATATCAGGCCTTACCTTAAACTTGGGACGCACCCATTAGATAACGGAAGATTGACCCGCAGACAAAAGCGTTGTAAGATATGGCTGATCGTATGGCAGCTTGCCAGCGCGGCATCGCCGCGCACGGCCGATGCGGATTATCATACTCAGACGAATGTATGATCCGGTGGAGGAAGGTATAATGACTACATTGCGCGGAACTTTGATCGCTGTACTGCTGGTGGTGCTCGCACTGAGCACCTCGGGCTTCGCGGCCGGCAGCAAACCCAGGATAATTCTGGCGCCGATAACGGACGAGTCCACCCCCGAGGGCGGCAAACAAAAAGCCGAGGGGATACCCGAGGCAATAAGAAACGCGTTGAAGGATGCCCTCTTCCAGACCGGCAAGTTCACGCTGATCGCGGACTCAGACATGCAAAAGGATCTCGACTCCGAGCGCTACAACCAGTATGTGAGCGGCGATTTCGACCCCACTCAGGCGGCGGCAATCGGACGCAAGGTCGGCGCTCAAGCGCTGGTAAGGTGCAAGGTGGTCACCAACCAGCTGTCCGCGAGAGTAAAGGACCTTATTCTTGTTAAGGAAACAGAGTTCACGATGCAACTCGCGGTCTCGGTCGAAATCTGTGACATTGAAAAGACGGTCATCTGCTTCATGCACACAGCGAGCACGGAACAAAAGACAAAGAGTAAGGTGCTCACACTCGACAGCGAGACCAGCAAGCAGAACCCCATTTCATTGAGCAACCCAACCGATGTCAGAGGCAAAGCCGTGGCTGAAATCGCGAAGGAACTGGCCGCTAAGATCAGCGCCAACGCAGCCAGGGAGAAGGGCAAGGGCTCGGTTGTATCAGTAAAGGGAAACGGCAAGGCGGACGATGCGATAGTCGTTGACATCGGCGCGTCGGCGGGCGCGGACGTGGACTGCGAACTGGCGATTCTCGGGGTTGACGAAGACGGCTTCGAAGAAGTGATCGGCAAGGCGAAGGTCACTAACACGCAGGAAGAGAAGTCCAAGGCCGTGATCACAGAGACAAAGAGGGCAGTGGTCGCCGGAGACGCCGTTCAACTCAAGGGAGGCGGTTCGTCCGGGTCATCGGGATCGTCGGGGTTCGCCGGCGGCGGCGGTGGTGATGCGATGAACATGGAAGTCATCGCCGTCGGAGAGGGTACGAGCCGCGATGCCGCGATCAACGATGCGCTGGTGCAGGCCATCCAACAGGCGGCAGGCGTCTACATTATGTCCGAGGAAGAGGGCCGCAACTACGAATCGGTCAAGAACGAAGTCTTCTCCCAAACGAAAGGCTTTATCTCGAAATATGATGTGATCAACGACAGCAATGACGGCGGCGTGGCGCAGGTCAAGGTGAAGGCTCTTGTCAGCAACAAGCCGGTGTATAACGCCTTGCTCGCGAGGAAGATCGTGTCCAGGCAGCGCGTGATGGTATGTGTGCCCGAGCAGCACCTGAAGCTGGTGGTCCCAGACCCAGCGGGCGAGACCGAGGAGGCGCCCGGACGCGGAGATACTGATCTACGGCGAGGCGTTCAGTGAGGGCGCTCAGCGTGTGAACACCAATTCGGGCCCTAAGTGGACCTGTGGCGCAAGGGTCGAAGTGCGGGCAGTCGAGACTGACACCGGGACCATCCTCCACGCCGACGGTGTCCAGGCGACCGCCAGCGACGCTACCGAGGCCCTCGCAGGCAAGCGGGCCTTGAAGATGGCGGCGGAATTGCTGTGCAGTGGCGGACAGGGAAACAAAGGCTTCGTCGATACGCTCTTGGATAAAGTTCTCGACACCGATCACTACGTCCAGTGCGTCGTGTCGGGAATTGATTCCGAAAATGACCTCAAGACGGTGGAAGAGGGCCTGAGGGATGTGATCGGCAACAGGCCGCTGCACAGATATTCCTATCGCGACGGTGTCGCCAGGATCAACCTCGAAACCACCAAGACGGCCCAGGACCTGACCGGAGTCATATCCAGCCTGCGGATAAATGGCAAGCTGAAACTGGTGGGCAATACGGTGAATAAGATCGAGTTGGAGTATATGAAGTCGTAGGGCTGTCGGTCAATCAGCCCTTTGATATGCTGCGCGGAATGACGGGATCATCTATGCTTCCAAATCTAATCAAGCGACAATTCCCGCAGCTTGTAGGGCCTTACGTCAGTGCATGCAGCGGGAACTCTTGACCGTACAGAATCAATGGGTCCGAGCAAGCAGCCGTTCCCGCAGAATAGCCGGGGTGGCCGATCAATCAGCCCTTTTGTTTTGATCCCCCGCGCAATACCCGCCCAGCCAGGGTGCTCGTGAGTTCGCCGCGCTCGACGGCGATGCGACCGTTTAGGAAGACGTAGTGTATGCCTCGGGAGACCTGATGAGGGTTTTCATAGGTGGCCGTGTCGATGATCTCATTCGGATCGAAGAGCACAATGTCCGCCCAGGCACCGTCGACGAGCGTGCCCCGGTCCGCAAGACCGAGCTTCCGCGCGGGCATAGAGGTCATCTTTCGAATTGCGAACTCCAGGGGGATGACCTTCTGATCCCTTACGTAGCGGCCCAGGATGCGCGGGAACGTGCCGAACGCGCGAGGGTGGGGCTTGCCTCTGGACAGCGGCCCGGCGGTGCTGCGGGCTGATGCGTCTGTGCCGACCATCGCGGCATCGCTTCGCATGACCATCTTGACATCTTCCTCACACTGCCCGAACTGGATCATACCTACGGAGAGTTTCTCCTCGCTCAGAAGGTCGAGAACGGCCTCCGCGGGTTTCACTCCACGCTCGCTCGCGATATCCCGAATGCTCATACCCTCGCAATGCCGGTTGTGCTCGGTGTGCACACTGCTTACTATTATGGCGGCCCAAAGGCTGTCTTCAGCAGGCGATTCATCGTCACCGCCCATACTTTTCAGGTAATCTAGCAGCGCATGGCGCATGGATGTGATTCGCTCCAATACGGCTTCGGCGCCGCCCTCGTGCGCCCATGCCGGGATCAGGACACCGAGCGAGGTCGCGCCCGCGATGTAGGGGTATTGGTCGACGTTGAGGTCCATCCCGATCTCCCGCGACTCGCGAATCATGGCGAGGGTCATCTTCACCTTGCCCCAGTTGGGCCTATCGCAGGCCTTGTGGTGCGCGATTTGCACACTCGCGCCGCTGCGCATCCCTATTTGTATCGCCTCTTCGACCGCTTCCACCAGGCCGCCCTGCTCGTTCCTGATATGGCTGGAGTATATCCCCCCGTATGCCGCGACGGCTTTCGCCAGTTCGACAAGTTCGGAGGTCTTCGCGTAGCAGCTCGGTGGGTAGATGAGTCCTGTCGATAGCCCGAACGCGCCCTGCTCCATAGCCCGGCTCGCGAGGCTCTTCATCTCGTCGATCTCATGCGGTGAGGCGTCGCGGTTCACGAGGCCGACCACCGCCGCGCGCAGGTTCGAGTGGCCCACGAGCGTGGCAAAGTTGATCCCGATCTTACGCCGTTCGAGGGCGGAGAGCATTTCGTCGAGCGTCCGCCAATCCGCTTCGATTCCGTGCTTGCGCCGCCAACTTTCGAGTTCAGCGCGGCTCGATTCGTCAAGGCACGGAGCCGCCGAGAACCCGCACTGTCCGCAGACCTCGGTGGTGATCCCCTGGGTGATCTTACTTTCCGCACGAGGGTCGATGAAGAGGGCGGAATCGGTGTGCGAGTGGATGTCGATGAAGCCGGGCGCGGCGACCAGGCTCTTGGCGTCGATGATCCGGGCGGCGTCGCCACCCACCTTGCCGATGGCGGCAATGCGACCGTCCTTGACGGCAATATCCCCAATGTATCCCGGCGAGCCGGACCCGTCTATAATCTCCGCGTGCCTGATGATGAAGTCGAACATAACCGATACCTAATGAGGGATTCGGCGAGGTGGGCGGGAAATCCTTTGGAGGAAATACGCTTGTCAATTATGAAAGACAGCGGCATTTACTCTCCGCCGCCGTCGCTCAGCGTTGAGGGTTGTTCCAATGACACCAGACAACAAGACGACAGCACACGATGGTTCCGGTACCGGCGTCCACAGCACAACATGATGCTCTCCCTCACGCCACGACTGTCCGACAATGCATCCGTTGTCGTTAATCAATTTAGCGCGGCTGAAGGTGTCTTCAGGCAGCATCGGAAGCTCATAGCCTGTCCCATCAGCGTTCCATACGGTAGCCTGGATCGTGGGGTGGTCCATGTCGGTTAAAGTGCTCGATTCGCCGACTACTACACCCGCCCAGTTAATGTCGTAACCCATGCTGAAGCTTTCGCTTCCCAACGGGGCAAGCATCCTTGCTACGTTGCCATCCGGGTTCCAGATGGTGGCACGAATTTCTCCAATCGAAGCATCTTCAAGACTGCCCACGACCTGTCCCGGTTCATTGATTCCTGTGGCTTCGCAGTAACCACCCCCGCGCTTATCGAGGAATACTGTACCGTCATTGGGTTTACGAATCCAAGGTCGATAGCCATCAGGCATCAAGGCGGAGCCCAGCACGAGGCAGGAATTGTTCATCGCCGTCAGGTCCCAGCTTTTTCCTGGGAACAAGTCCCCTAGGTCGGTTGGATTGCCGCTGCTGTCCCATATCACCGCATGATGCACGTAGGCGGGCAGTCTGGGGGGCTGCGGTACCTGAAATACGGCTCCCCCGAGCACCTGTCCAGAGTCGCTGATATCGCGAACGAAGCTGGACGAAGCCTCTGGCAGCGTACCCAGGTCTTTGGCGCTGCCACCCGGGTTCCAAACGTATGCGTGCCACCCGATAGGCAATATGTGACTCATATAGGCGTAGGCCGCCACATACCCGCCATCGTTGACCGCCCAGGCTCCGCTGTCCCCATCGCCAAGCGTAAGGAACTCAGCCCCGCCGGTCAGAGACCACCTGAAAGCTTGGCCTCCAACGTCACCAACGATTTCACCGTTGTTGTTGATATCATACACGTCGGCGAGCCCTCCCAGCGCCGGAGTCAGGTCGCAAACCCTGTAGTTCGGAACAGACGCTTGGGCTGAGGAAATAAAAGCGATCAAAGAGGCAAAGCATAGTGCAAGTGTACTGCGGCAGTACATAGTTTACCCCCGTCAAACATACTTGCTTACATTATACCCCACCAAACGGACTTATGCTTCCCGTTCTCCAATGGGCAGGAGCCTGACCCGGATAGAGGCATCACTGATCACTACGAACGCGCCTTCAGCCAGTTCAGCTTCGTGTAGGCTGACTACCTGGTCCAATCGAGGCCATACATAGGTCGGACGCATATCAGATAGACGGAATAGTATCACACTGGGCAGCACGGACCCGGATATAGCTACCAAATAGCCGAAGTCGAGATCAGATGTGAGGAGAATGCGAGCCTCGGCACGGGCTTTTTCCAAGATAAGATCGTCGTCATACCGCTGTAGCCCCTCTTCGCGCAGATGAATAGCGTCATGCCCGGCGCGGCGCAGCTCGTTTACCGTTATCGGGGATATTCCCATGTCCGCAAGGAAGCGCATGCTCATACCCTAGGCGGCATCAGTCACCTGGTCGCTGGCTACCCAGGCGGCGTATTTTAGGGCCTGCGTAATGTCCTCGTCCTCCAGGTCTGGATACGCCTCGAGTATTTCCGCGCGGTTCATTCCATTTGCCGTAAGGTTAACTATGAGGGAAACTGTAATGCGCATTCCGCGGATGCAGGCCTTGCCGGCGAGAATATTCGGAGAGAATGTTATCCTATCCAGCTTCATATTTATCCTCCGACAACATTATACCAGATACCAGATTGGACGCATTCAAAGACTTACCAAGTCACGCACACAATTAAATGGCGGCCACTTTCGAATGAGTTCAGTTCTCCGGTTATTTGATCACTGATCGGCGTCGAGCAAAAATCCCCTGTATTTTTCTTTGGTTGAGTAATGATTTTCGGAGGTGGCTGTATAATTCCGCTTTGCTTTCAAGCTGACACTATGATATACTCTTGCTGTGGAGGGTGCATACCATGGCGAGAGCAGGTTGTATCGGTGAAGAAGAGATATGGCGGGCAATGCAACTGCGTGATCAGGCTAC
>JAMCYN010000077.1 GCA_023474015.1 Armatimonadota bacterium | reverse complement strand
GGCTGACCCGGTGGACGTTATCGGCGCCCCGGTTATAGACCCGATGTATACGGCTTTCAAGTTCGCCGAGATGATGGTCGATCTGAAGGATCTCGCCGGCTACCCTGCGGTGAGCAGGGCGGGCTTCTACGAGAAGCAGCCAAAGGAAGAGTTCGACGGGCTCAGGGAATACCTTTCCACCCATACCCCGCCGGAGCATTTCTACACTCGAAAGAGCTAGATGGAGAGTTAACGCAATGACTGCTACCCCAGCAAAGTATATATACATGAACGGCGAGATCGTGCCATTCGCCGACGCCAAGATCCACGTGCTTTCTGTGGGGCTGACTTATGCGGCCACAGTCTTCGAGGGTCTCAGAGGCTACTGGAACGATGCCGACCAGGAAATCTACCTCTTCAGGCTCGAGCCGCACATCAAGCGGCTGCGCGAGTCGATGAAGATGCTGCGCATGGACAACCCTCCCTCGGACGAGCAAATTCGAGAGTCGGTGTTCGAGTTGGTGAAAGCGAATAAGTTCCACGAGGATGTTCACATCAGGCAGATGGCGATTATCGAGGGCACCGGGCCTATCGGCACGACCGGCCCCGTCGGACTGAGCGTCGTGGCCTTGCCCTCATACCGCCACTTCGACCCGGAGAAAGGCCTCAACTGCGCTATCAGCTCGTGGAGAAGAATATCCGACGAGTCGGTCCCGCCCAGAATCAAGTGCGTGGCCAACTACCAGAACAGCCGCCACGCGTTTCTTCAGGCCAAGCAGGACGGCTATGACAACGTGATTCTCCTCAACAAGAACGGCAAGGTCTCAGAAGGGCCGACGATGTGCATCTTCCTCGTGCGCAACGGTGAGGTCATCACTCCGCTGCTCACCAATGACGTGCTGGAAAGCATAACCCGCGACACTGTCATTCAGCTATTGAAGGAGTATCACGGGGTCGATGTCATTCAGCGCGAGGTGGACCGAACAGAGCTATACACCGCCGACGAAGCGTTTTTCTGCGGCACGGCCTGCGAGGTGACGCCGATTGTCTCCGTCGATAGACACAATGTGGGCGACGGCAAGATGGGCGAACTCACCCGCAAAATCCAGAAGACCTACATCGACATCGCCCGAGGTACCAGTCGAGATCATACTGAATGGCGGACGGGAGTATACGGCAAATGAGTAAGACCGCGACCAAGACAAACCGGCGGCGGCCCCGCAAGATATCCCCGGAGATCAAGCGTGAGCTTCTATGGACGATGGTGAAGATTCGCCACTTCGAGGAGACGGCCAAGTCGCTCTATATGGACGGGGTAATGCGGGGCACACTGCATTTGTCCACCGGCCAGGAGGCCGTCGCAGCGGGAGCCTGCCTGAGCATAAGAAAAGATGACTACATCACATCGACCCATCGCGGCCACGGCCACTGCATCGCCAAGGGAGTCGACATTCAGGAACTGATGGCGGAAATATTGGGCCGGGCCACGGGCATGTGCAACGGTCGTGGAGGCACGATGCATGTCTTCGATGTTGCCTGTGGGGTGATGGGCACGATAGGCGTGGTCGGCGGGGGGGTTCCGGTTGCCACGGGCCTCGGAGTCGGGGTTCAGCAACTTGGTACCGACCGTGTGGTCCTGTGCTTTCTGGGTGATGGAGCGAGCAACGAGGGAGCTTTCCATGAGGCTGTAAACCTCGGCTCGGCCTGGAAGCTGCCGGTGGTCTACATCATCGAAAACAACCTCGTCGGAGACACCACGCCTCTAAAGGAAGTCGTAAACATCGAGCACCTTGCCGACCGCGCGGCCTCCTACGGCATCCCCGGAGTTATAGTCGACGGCAATGACGTTATGGCTGTCTATCAGACGGTCGGCGAAGCCGCGAGCCGGGCCAGAGCCGGAGACGGTCCGACCCTGATCGAGTGCAAGACCTATCGCTGG
This sequence comes from Armatimonadota bacterium, assembly GCA_023474015.1. Next base: position 9,131 of record JAMCYN010000077.1, on the reverse strand, counting down.
GAGGGCCACCACCTGGGCGATCCCTGTGTGTATAGAACGAAAGAGGAAGTTAACGAGTGGAAGCTCAGATGCCCTCTTATTCGCATGAAGAACGCGATGGTGGACGAAGGCATTCTGTCGGAGGTCGAGTGGGAGAAGATGAACCGGGACGCGGCGGCGGTCATAGAAGATGCCGTGGCCTTCGCGAAGGCAAGTCCCGAGCCCGCCCCGGCGACTGTGACTGATTACGTCTTGTGAGGAGTTGACAATTGCCAGAGATTACATACATTCAGGCTGTTCGGGAGGCTTTGGAAGAGGAGCTGAGACGCGACGAGAAAGTATTCCTGCTCGGCGAGGACATAGGCGCGACCGGCGGGGTATTCGGAGCGACCCGTGGCCTCATAGATAAGTTCGGCCCCAAGCGAGTTCGTCAGACCCCAATTTCAGAAGCTGCGATAATCGGCGCGGCATGCGGCGCATCCATGCTGGGCCTTAGACCCGTCGCCGAGATAATGTATTTCGACTTCATCGCTGTCGCCATGGACCAGGTCATCAGCCAGGTCGGGAAGATGCGATATATGTCCAACGGACAGTTGCAGCTTCCACTTGTCATACGGACACAGGGAGGCGGAGGACGAGGCAAAGGCCCCCAGCATTCCTCGAGCATAGAGGCATGGTTTTTTCATTCCCCTGGGATGAAGATCGTTATGCCCGCGACCCCATTTGATGTCAAGGGGCTTTTGAAGAGCGCCATCCGTGACGACGCTCCGGTGCTTTTCATCGAGAATGCGATGATGTATAACAACAAGGGCCAGGTGCCGGACGAGGAATACACCGTTCCTATTGGCGAGGCCGACATCAAGAGGGTGGGAACCGACGTCACGATAGTTGCCACCGGCTATATGGTCTTGAAGTCGCTTGAGGCGGCTCGGGAGTTGGAAAAGATGGGCATCTCCGCCGAGGTGATCGATCCTCGCACCATCTATCCGCTTGATATCGATCCGATAGTGGCGTCGGTCCAAAAGACCGGCCGTCTGATGGTCGTCCACGAGGCCTTCACTCGCGGCGGCATCGGTGCCGAGATTGCATCTCAGATTATGGAGAAGGCGTTCGACTATCTGGACGCGCCGGTCGAACGACTGGGCGGGCTGGAAGTGCCGATGCCGTACGCTCGATCACTGGAAGAAGTGGTCATTCCGAACACGGATAGAATCATTGCCGGAGCAAATAAGCTCTGCAATAGATAACCCAAGAGAGGTCAAACAATGAGCAAGAAGACATATTTGGAACAGGATGCGAACTTGGACCTGCTGTCAGGTCAGACGGTGGCGGTGGTCGGCTACGGAACCCAGGGCACTGCCCGCGCGATGAATATGAAAGACTCGGGGCTCAAGGTCATTGTCGGCGCGGACAAGGGCACCGAGCACTGGACCAGGGCCGCGGCCGATGGCTTCGAGGTGATGCCTATCGAGGAAGCGGCGAAGTGCGCGTATGTATTCGACATCGAAGTTCCCGATATGGCCTACCGCTGCGCGGACGTGTATGAAAGACAGATAAAGCCCCACGGCAAGGCCGGGGATATGATCGTCCTTTCCAGCGCGTTCAACTATTACTACGGCCACATGCCGATCCCCGACGGCATCGATGCTATCGTGGCTGCTCCCAAGGGTCCGGGTTCTGCCGTGCGAGGAAACTTCCTCAAGGGCAGCGGAGTTCCGGGGCTGCTCGCGGTGCACAAGGACTCGACCGGCAACGCCTGGAACCGCGGCCTGGCGCTGTGCAAGGCGATTGGTTTCACCAGGGTCGGCGTGCAGGAGACGACAATCGAGGAGGAGACCGTCACCGATCTGCTTGGTGAGCACTGCTCCTGGGGAGCGATTGTCATTCTAGTGAAGACGGTGTTCGAGGTGATGGTGGAAGAGGGCTACGACCCGGAGGTTGCGTTCTTCGAGGCGATAAACGAGTCGAAGCTGACGACAGACCTCATCTACAAGTTCGGCATGGCCGGAATGCTCGAGCGTATCTCCAATACTGCCGCATACGGCGCTATGCTGGTCGGCCCGCGGATAATAGACAGCACCGTCAAGGAGAAGATCCGCGCGGCGATGCACAACATCAAAGACGGCGGCTTCGACAAGGACTGGAAGAAAGACTACGAATCCGGCTACCCGGACTTCAATCGCAGGCTCAAAGAAATCGGCGACAGCCAAGCCGATGTTGTCGGCAATCGCATTCGACAGCGACTGCACGTCCTTGAAGAGGGGGATTTCAAGGTTAAGAATGTCTAATGCTGCCTAGCAGCCTCCGGATGAATCGGCTTTTGCAATCAAGTGGCCTGGATTTGGAGCCTCTGCGGGTTCTGCCGGGCCAATGTTGTTCCACAAGTCCATTTTGGGCATAGCGACCCTAGCCCAACTTCCGGAAGCGCCGATTAAGACCGGCAGGATGTAAAGAGTGAAAGCCTCTACGATGAAGGAGTAGCGATCCACACTGGCCCCGAGTTCTGGCGCGGCGGTGTGAAGATCGTCGAAGAGCTGATCGCGGATTTCGAGAAGCTGTATATGGAGTGGAAGGGCTGAGAATTGGGAGCTGTCGAGGGTTGGATGAAGCGCATCGCCTCATCCAACCCTCGACATTCAAACTTCAACATAATCATAGAGCGGCTACTCCGAAGCTACGTCTGCCGGTTTCGGGAATAAAGTTTCTGAAACACCCAAATCCGGCAGTGCATGGATGAGTTGCACCGTCTCCACACTCACCGTCACCACACGGCCCAACAGGCGGATGATGTACTCCGGATCGTCGGCGCGGTTGGGGTCGCTGGTGATGCCGCTTCGCTTGTCGGTGCTTACCTGGTATTGATCGATCACCCATTCCAGCGCGCTGCGGTTACCCAGGCGATAGTCAAAACACTCAGACGGGAAGCCAGTCAGCGTCAGGCTGTCGTTTACCACCAGCGTGCTCTTGTCCTTACTCAGCCGCATCTTCTCCACCCGCCAGCTAAAAGGAATCTCGTTGTTCTCTATCCACTTCAACGGGTATTCCTTGATCGTTTCATAATTCAGGTGCAGGTCGGCCAGCTTGCGCCCGATCTCCGCATAGGCGGGAAAATCCTCGGGCGATACAGTAAGCGGAATTCGCGGCAGCTCGCGCTTTAGATTCTCGGTATAACGCTCGCGGTAGACTGGGTGATGCAGCAGGGCATAGACGTAGTAGAAGATATCCCACTTGCTCACCCCGTCTCCGTATTTTTCGCGGAATTGCGCCAGCGCCCAATCCGTGATGTTTTCCCGGCGATTAGTGCCGTCTTCGTTGTAGGTGTAGAAGGGGAAGCATTGTGTATCACCAACCAGATGTAAATCTACTACCCCACGTGCTAATAAGCAACGAAAAGAACCTGGGTTACCAATTCCATTTACAGCAATTATCATGTTCTCATTAGCCGACAAGTGATTAGGAATGAATTGCGGGAACTGGTAGACCCTCTCCACAAATAGCCGATCATAGATGAGGTATTGCTTACTAAACGGTCTGTATAACACACTGTAGCACTTGTCGTCTTGGTATTCAGCGTACTTGCCTCTCTCAAGGAACGATTTTAGTGAGGCACTCCATTTGATGAGCGAATCGTCATACGTCACGAAATCATCAACACCAATACTCCGGTCGCTCCTTCGCAGCCAACGGTCAACTTCGCCATTATAGTTAATAATAAACCGTGTTGCCTTCTCCTTGAGGCTTTCGATGTCAAAGCTGTAAGCCCACTCATCACGATTCGTTTTGACACCACCACCATATACTCTGAAGACGGTTTCCGGCTCCACAACGCTTGCTGCCTTGCCCTCCTTGCTACCCAGGGCGGTAAAAGTGGAAAAAACGTCGTCGAGCCCCTCGGTCAACCACGTATTGTTGGCATCAGGTATCAAGGGACGAAAAGGAACCGATTGCAAATCAGTGAGAGAGCGAAGATACGTCATCTTCTTTTCGCCGCGCCAGTAATCACATACAGCGTTATATGCTATCATTCGCCTTGCTGCGCTTTGATTCCGTACGAGCAACGTGATGCCAACCCCAACTCGAATCTGGTCATTGAATATGTTGCCGCCTTCACGTTGCCGCCGCTCTCCGCTTGTGTGCGCGTTGCCCTTGAAGTCCAGGTGATACACTGAAGTATAGTCGCTCATCAAATGCTTGCGAAAGCCATCAAATGCAATTCCGCGCAGAAAACCGTTGTTACTCACAAAACACACGATGCCATCGCGCCTCTGCAATCGATCGGTAGCCCAACGAAAGAACTTTACGTAAGCATCAGAGAGTGCGTTTTTATTGGTCGCTTTTGAATCCTTCGCATATGTATCCCTAATCCGTTTGTCAATCACCTCATAGCGTCGGTTCCTGTTGTTGTCGTTCTCGTTCTGCTGCCCCACGTTGTACGGCGGATTCCCGATAATCACCGTGATTTCCGCGTCTTTCTCGCGCGCAACACGGGCTGTATTTTCCTCGCTGAAAAGGCCCAACTGTTTTGCTTCCGCCAAGTCCAGCGTATCGGTGAAGCAGATTCCCTCGAATGGCGCGTATTCATCGGTGAGCCGGAAATATTCATGTTCGATGTTCAGACTGGCAATGTAGTAGGGAAGCAGCATGATCTCATTGCAGAACAGGTCTTCCGCATACTTCCTTTTCAGGTTGCGGCGGTTGATTCGGCTCAGTATGTTGACGATGAAGTTGCCGGTGCCCACGCAGGGGTCGAGTATCTTTACCCCGGGGGTGGAGAGCGACTTGCCGAACTCGCGCTGTAACACCTCCTCGACACTTGCGCACATGAAATCGACGATCTCCTGCGGGGTGTAGACAATGCCCATTGTATCGGCTTGCTTAACGGAAAACCCTTGGAAGAAGCGCTCATAGACGACGTTGAGGAAGTGCTGTTTCTCGGAAAAGTCGCCCAATCCGCGCGCGGTGTCCTCGATAGCCACATAAAAGCGGTCGAGCGTTTTCAAGAACTCGGCGCGATTGAATGCACGGCTGGTAAGGGCATCTATTACGTTCTCAATCTCGGACGCTATGGCGTTGCGCCGCGTAAAATCCTGATTATCGAACACGGTGCGGAAAAGGCGCTCGGTGAGCAAGTGCTGAACCAGCATTTCATCTATCTGCGACTCGCTGATGCGGGGGTCCAGCGCAGTTTTGCAAAGTTCATGAAATGCGCCGAATGCGGCGACGAAGCGCCTATTCTCCTTGCGCTCCTTCGCTATGATCTGCAGTACCCCTTGCGCTAATTCCGGGATGCGCGCTTTGAACTCCGCCACTGCCTGCTCGAATTCCTCGATATCCGGCTCGGCATGTGTGGTGAATGCATGCAGCAGATCGGTCACCTGCTGTATCTGGGTGAGATCAACCTCCAGCTTACGCTGACCATCCTGGTATAGAACGGCGCGGTGAGTGTCTTCAAAGATAATATTAGTCAGAGGGTATCCCGCGTCGATCTTCCTCTTGATTTCTACATCGAGCTCATCCGCGGTATCTTTAGCCTCCCAGTAACCGCGCGGTAGCAGGAATGCGTCGCGCAACGTACCGTCTGGAACACGGCCGTTGGCCAGGCGTTGTTCCGGCACCAGCGTCCAACCAACCTTCTTGCTCACCGAAACCAGCAGGTTGTGAAAAGCGGGACGCAGGTGCAGTTCGTTGATACCGCCTTTGCCGCGCAAGTCGGCGAGAGTGGCATGGTAGCTGTCAATTGCTTTCTTGTAGTTGGCAGTCACTTGCATGAGTTAACAATTCGATAACGAGTAATGCTATCCCTCCTGGTTCGCACATTCGCTTGGTTATTCGGAAAGCTTATTTCCGAAACTAACGAAGTTACCCGCGAAGAACCGGCAGTTGGCCCCCGCCCCGGGCGCAGGTGGGGGCCGTGTTGATCGTTGAGTTAAGTCCGCCTGGTGCGGCAGATTTATCCTTCCGACTCACTGCCCACCGGCATCGCCTCCATTGCCAGAATTCCCAACTCCTTCTCCCTGGCCCGCCGATAGGCGGTGGGGAAGAATGTTCGAAGCACCCAGTGCCACAGATCGTCCACTATCGTATAAGTTACCGGAATGACGATCAGGGTAAGCATCGTCGAGAGAATCAGACCGCCGATAACCGCAATCGCCATTGGAGAACGTGTCTCGGAACCTTCGGTCAGCGCGAGAGCCGTCGGCGTCATACCACCGATCATTGCCAGCGTAGTCATCAAGATCGGCCTGAGTCGGGTGGGACCAGCCTCCAGAAGCGCCTCGTGCCGGTTCTTCCCTCGACTCCTGAGCGTATTGGTATAGTCAACCAGCAGGATCGCGTTCTTGGTCACCAAGCCCATGAGCATGATAATGCCGATCATGGCCACTATGCTCATGGATCGCCCTGTGAGCAACAGCGCAAGCAGCGCTCCGACCATGGCCTGGGGCAAGCTGAACATAATGACTAGCGGCGTCAAGAAAGATTCGAACAAAGCGCCCATCAGCATGTATACCAGCAAGACCGCCAGCACCAGCGCCGCGCCTATGTAGCCGAAGCTTTCACTCATCATCTTAGTCGAACCGCCCGTACCTATCGTCGTTCCGGGAACGAGCGGTGTTGTCTTGAACTTAGCTTCGATTGCCTGGTTCACGTTGCCCATCTCCACGCCCCTGGCGAGGTTAGCGGTAACATATACTACTCTCTGACGGTTCTTGCGGTCGATCTTTGTCGGTGCATAGTCGTATTTTATGTCGGCTACATCCCTCAGATAGATCGGAGCGCCGTCCTTGGTAGCAATGATCAGGTTCTCAACGTCGGATACTTTATTGCGCTCGGTCCGCGCATAATGCACGCGAATAGGGTACTCCGTGCCGCTGTCTCGAAACTTCACGGTATCGTCGCCGTCGATTGCCGTCCTTGCGGCCGTGGCGACCTGCGCAACCGTCATATCCAACTGCGCCGCCCGCATTCTATCTACCACGATCCGTCGCTCGGGCCTGCTGGGCTTATAGGATACGTCGACATCGACCGCTCCCGGCACTGTGCGCATAACAGCGGCGGCACGGTTAGCTTCCTTGATGATGTCATCCATATTTTGGCCCTGCACTTCTTTCTGAATGCCATTGCCGGGGCCTCCTCCGGCCGTTGCGGACACACTGATCATCTCCGCGCCGGGTATGAGAGCCGTGCGTTCGGCAACCCATTGAACGATATCGTCGATACCGCGCTTGCGGAACTGCTTGTCCACTACCTGGCCTATAATGCTCGAATACTGAGGACCTACATCGGCGCCGCTGAGGACATTTGATGAACCCGCGCCCACCAGGGCCATGTAATATCCGCCATGGGTCTCGGTATGATGCCTAAACCAGGTCCAGGGAAGAAGCAACTTCGCGTCTGAGACAACATGCTTGCGCTTCTGAATTTCCGGTACCTGATTCAGGATTGCCTCCACTTGCTTGACTACCCGGTCCGTGGCTATAAGCGAAGTGCCGGGCGCGGTCCTGATGGTAATGCCGAACTGGCCCTGGTCCACCACCGGGAAAAATCCGAATCCGAACGGCAGGTAGATGGTCATGGCTATAACCGCCATCACGACGCCGAACCCAAGCGCGATGGCCTTGCTTTTTTTGTCCACGGCCATTGCGATTGCGGCCAGAACCAACGCGATGAGCGCAATCATGATTCTCGGCGCCATAATCTTCATTTCAGCCGGTCCCGCCCCATGTTTTGGGAGTGGCACGGCCATGGCAAAGACCACCAGCAGCGACACGAAGCCGATAACCCAGGTTAGTAGCCGATTGTGAAGCGCCCACTCCAGAACGCCTTTGTATTTGTGGTCAAGACCTCTCAGGAATCGCTCAAGAACACCGAACAGCCGCCCGGCCACGAAATCGATCCTATCCTTGAACGTGGAAGTGCCCTCGCGCAGCCGCCTCTCCATATCCTCATCGTCGCGCTCCTTGTCCATCTCGCTCTTCATCCATCTGGACGCGAGCATGGGCGTTAAGGTAAACGACATCAGAAGCGAGAATGCGGTGGCCGTCGCGACCGTAACACCGAACTGTCTGAAGAACTGGCCAACGATTCCGCCCATAAACGCTATCGGCAGAAACACCACGATGTCCACCATAGTGATCGTGATAGCCGCCAAACCGATCTCGGACCGTCCATTAAGCGCCGCCTGCTCCGGGTTCTCGCGCATCCGCAGGTGGCGTTCGATGTTTTCCAAGACGACGATTGAGTCATCGACCAAAATACCCACAACCAGCGAAAGAGCAAGCAGCACCATCTGGTTCTGCGTAAACCCGAACGAGCTTATCGGGATATACGTCGCCATCAGCGACGTGGGAATCGCGATAGCCACGATGAAAGTCGCCCTTGCCGTATGCAGAAACAGAAAAACGATGATTACGACCAGGAGGATGCCTTCGAGAAGACTCTTGTTCACGTCGCGCAGCGCGTCCTTGACGAACTTGGACTGATCAATCGCGATTACAGGGTGCACGCCGTTTGGCAATATCGGCTGCAACTCGGCCAATTGTTCCTTAATACCGTCCGCTACTTCCACCGTGTTCGCGTCCGACTGTTTCTGGATCGTGAAAACAACGCTGGGTTGGCCATTGAGTCGCGTTAGCATGTCGGGCTCCGCCACGGTGTCTTTGACCTCGGCGATGTCGCCGACGCGGAGCACGTTGCCGGGTAAAGTGCCCTTGCCAGCAACAAAAATCCGAGTGTTTGCTATCTCTTCGGCGGTCTTATACTCACCAACGGTTCTTACTGCGTAGTCTCTCGCGCCTTCCTTGATCGACCCGGCGGGCACGTTGAGGTTGGCTCCTCTGATGGCGGTGACAACCTTGTCAATGCCGACTCCATAAGCATCGAGCCGGTTCTTGTCAATCTGCACTGAGAGCTCGCGCTCCTCGCCACCGGTGACGTTCACCGCCGCGACGCCGCCCACTTTTGCAAGCCGGTCGGAGACTACATCGTCCGCGAGAATGCGCATCTCCTTGGGCGACAGCGGCCCCGCAAGGCCGATAGTCATAATCGGCAGAGCCGCGATGTCGAGCTTGAGTATCTTCGGCTCGTCGGCGTCCTTTGGAAGCGTCTGCCGGATGGCCGAAACCTTATCCCTCACGTCCGCCGCCACGGCCTCG
>JAMCYN010000157.1 GCA_023474015.1 Armatimonadota bacterium | reverse complement strand
AGGGTTATTGAAGTTGTAGATGAAGTTCCGGATGATTGACGCATCCGTACACTGCGCGGCGTAGACTCCCGTGGAATCCAGCAGGGCCGTGTAATCATGTATCTTGCAGTTAGTCACCAGGGCGTTGTCCGCTCCGGGACCGAGCAAGACACCATGCTGCGCCCCCACGATCTCGAAGCCATCGAGCGTGATACCTCTCACCGATACCTGGAAGCCATAGCTTCCGCTGCCGAATGAGCTCTGGTCGATCTTGACAACGCCTTGCGCCTTATACGTGATCGAAGCAATCGGCGTGCCTCGGCGCTTGTTAATCACAACACCGCCCGCACCGGCCTGCGGATATGTACCGGCGTTGACGATGACCGTATCTCCCGGATTGAGAATGCCCTTGACATCACCATTGTTGATGGTCTTCCATGGCAGGGCCGACGTACCCGGGTTGGTGTCGTCGCCGGCGGCGTTGTCCACGTAGTAAGTATGCACCGGCGGAATGTAGCTGCTCTCCAAGGCCCCCATATCAGGCCCAGGGCCTATGAACGGCAGTCCTACGTCAACGCCGGCGTTGAGCGCCGGTGAAGCGTTCTGCAGCGAATAGTCGCCCGCGGCACTGTTCACGAACAGCGGGTCCTGGCCGGACACATCGCCGCCCATCGGGCCGTTGTTTCCAGCAGGGAAGTTGCCATAATCGACAACATTGTTGAAGATCAGGTTGTAGCCGTTGGAGAACTTGCTCGCGTCCGTGCTCCACGGATTCACAAATCCCCAGCCGGTGCAGTTGGACACTATGTTGTTCTTAGTCGTGATGCTGCCGGCGGGCCGATAAAAGACGCCCAGGTAGCAGTTGTCTATCGTGTTGTTAAAAACCTTCAGGTTTACTGAACCATCGGTTTCAAGGCCGCAGCCCACCGGACCCCACGCAGCGTTGCCGGCGTCATTGAATTTGTAGATTACGTTTCGCGTAACTGTTACGTTATCGGCAAGTGCGACGAATACGCCTGCGGAGTCCTGCCCGGCCGACTGACCGTCGTGTAACTTGCAGCCGTTGACTGTTGAGTCATGAGCGCCATCGGCAATCCGCACGCCGACGCGCGCGCCCTTCACCTCAAAGCCGTCGATCACCGTGCCGGCCGCGGACACCTTGAATCCGTAGGCATCTCCGACAAAACCACTCTGGTCGATAAGCACAGCGCCATCGGCTTTGTAAGTGATCGGGGCAAACGAATAACCACGCCGATTAGCGATCACAACACCGTTTGCATTAGCCTGGGCATAGGTCCCGGCGCTGACGATCACGGTGTCGCCAGGATTGAGGATGTTATTGACATCGCCATTGTTGATCGTCTTCCACGGCGACGCTAATGTGCCCGGATTCGTGTCGGAGCCGGTCGCGCCGTTCACGTAGTAGGTCTTTGCCGCGTTCGCCAGTGTGAGACTGAAGTTCAGCGTAGCCGTACTACCGGCGGGCACGCTGGTCGTTCCACTCGCGCCGGAGAAGCCAAACGCGCTCACATTCAGCGTTATACTCGCGGCGGGTACCACCATCGAATAGTTGCCATTTGCGTCAGTCGTGGTCGATACAGACGCGTCACTGGTCTGCACGAGCGCGCCGCGCACCGGCGGGTTGCCGGCAACGTTAGCAGTCACCTTTCCGGAAAGCGTGCCGATGCCGAGAGCGGGCCATTCGCCCTGATACGCACCGAGGAACTCGCCACTAAAGCCCGCGTCTTTTGCCGGCGTGCCCGTGAGCAAGCGATAGTCGCCCCCAGTTCTGTACCTGAACATCGGATCGGCGGTCACATCATCCGGATACGGGGCATTGTTACCCGCCGGGAAGTTGCCGTAGGTGATCGCGTCGTTGAACAACAGGTTGTTCGAGCACACGAAGAAGCTCGGGTCTGTACACCACGGGTTGACGAAGCCATACCCGGTGCAATTGACCACGATGTTGTTTTGGGTTGTGATGAGGGCGAAAGTCGGATTCGCATAGTAGAAAACACCAATGAAAACATTGTCCACGGTGTTGTTGCTGAACACCAGATTTGTGGCGTTGCCTGTCACCAATCCGCAACCCAACGGTCCCCAGGGCACTTCGCCACTGGCATGCATGTTGTAGATAAGATTCTGCGTAGCCGTAGTATTCGTGGACCCATCAACCCGCAGACCCATGACAGAAACATCGCCGGATGCTGAGCACCGGCCGTCGTGGATGGTACAATTCTTGACGGTAACATCGTAGCAAGGACCCACATAGACACCAACGCTGGCGCCCTTAATCTCGAACCTGTTGGGGGAAGGTGTCGGCGGCGTCTCGACGGTATCTCCGTCGATAACGTTGCCGTCCGCCACAATTGTGAACCCGTGGGTACTGCCCGTGACGCTGGTCATGTCTATAACGACAAGGCCCTGCGCCTTATAGGTAACAGGCGTAGCAGCGCTGGCGAAGGTGTTCTTCAGCCACACCCCATTAGCAGTCGCCGGAACATAGGTGCCTGCCTCGACGATCACCGTATCGCCGGAGGATAACAGGCTCGCGGAGTCACCGTAGTCAATAGTCTTCCAGGGCGCCTCGATTGTCCCTGGGTTGCCGTCAACCCCCGTGTCGTTGTTGACGTAGTAGGTAGTTGCCATAACCGGCGCGGCTATGAACACAAGCATCGCAAAAAGTAATGCGGTACAGAGCAGGGCGTATGCCCTAATTGGATTCGATCTGCAATTCATAACTCCCTCGTCTCCTTTCGTAATTGAGTGTAGCTGTTGCCCCAACACAGCGTTCGTTCGGGGTCACAAATCCATATTTCCACTACTACAGCAGGCCAGACTTTCGTAGCCTGTAGTCACCTCCTCCGACAATCACAATTCCTTGCCGTTATTCCAAACTTGCACCGGTTCCGAGACCGGGCTCGTATCCGGGCTCGTGCCCGGCCACGTAGCCACTACTGTCTAGATCATTATTGGATTAATACCACATATAATGCAGGTTGTCAACTGTTTCCGAAGGATTTTTTATTCCTAGAGGCGCGCACAGGATGATCTGACAACCAGACTGACGTCCAAAATCGTGGCAACGGGGTTAACCGGCTTATGACTTATCATGTCCAGCAAAGCGTTCGTGCCCATATCCAGCACTGTTTCCCAGGGGTGTCGTACTGTCGTCAATGGCGCACTAAGCACATCGCTGAACCAAACGTCCGTGTTGCCCACTATCGAGATATCATCAGGCACCTTAAGCCCGGCGGCCGCGATCGCTCGCATGGCTCCGATTGCCACAACGTCGTGCCTGGCGATTATGCCGGTAGGTCGATCTTTCCGCCGGAGGACTTCGGCCATGATTACCGCCCCAGCATCAGCGCCAAAGCCAGTCTCAACCACTGAGGAATCCGTGACCGGAATCCCCGCATTCTTCATCGTCTCCGCGAACCCGCGCAGTCTTTCGCGGCCTGTGTAAGAGGTCGGTGGAATCGCGAGATAGACAATGCGTTTGTGGCCGAGGGAAATCAGATGCTCCGTCGCCAAATGCGTTGCTTGATAATCGTTGCCCAGCACTTGCGGAGCATTGAGTCCCTCAATACAGTTGCCAAGCATGACCAACTTGACTCCGTTGTCTATAAGTTCCTGGTAAGCCTCGGGGTCCGTGGGGATCGTGCTGGGAACCGCGATGACACCGGCAACCTGGTTGTGTAGCATCTGGTCCACGCACAGCCGTTCGCCTCCGGGCAAACCGGTGGATGTGGTAAACAACACGGAGTAGCCGACTTCACGCAGTCGATGTTCAATTACCTGGAGCCACGCAGCAAACTCAGACACAACACCCGGGGAGGTCATAACCCCAATAAGTCTCGAACGACCTGTAACAAGACTGCGAGCGATGTGGTTTGGGCGATACCTCATATCTTTGGCGAGATTGATTATCCGCTCACGTGTTTCGGGGCTTACATCATCCTTATTCGATAGAGCGCGCATTACAGTGGACCTACCGACTCCGGCTGCCCGAGCTATATCTTTTACTGTAACTCCCACCGACCCCATCCCTCTTTCATTAAGTAACTTCCCATTATAGTTTAGGTTCAGTTTTAGCAATTGTCAATGCAACCACGGAAAAACGCCTTCTGAACCATTGACATCTACCTTAAGAAGTGGTATTAAATCCGTTAGGAACGGTCTCGTGTCCGGATCCTAAGAAACTCTCCGTCCAACAGAAACCGGTATTAGCGCCGAGCGGTGACTCGCCCCGCTCTGGGATTCGGATTGCGGCGCGGCATCGGTGCGCGCTTGAACTCGTCCACTGATGGCGCGGGGGCGTTGTAGTCGAAGCTATCCAGCTTTCGGCGCTCGATGGGAACGCCAAGGGCCTTTTCGATATCCCAAACGATAGGGCTGTCCTGACTGGTCACCAGCGTCATCGCGTCGCCCTCGCGCTCGGCTCTGCCCGTGCGACCGATTCGGTGGATGTAAGTGTCCGACGTGTCGGGAATATCGTAATTGATGACGTGGGATATGGTTTCGATATCCAGCCCGCGCGCGGCGATATCGGTGGCAACCAGTATCTGGCACTTACCCGAACGAAAATCATCCAACGCAAGCTGCCGCTGATTCTGAGACTTGTTCGCGTGCAGCGCGGCTGTGCCGTAACCAGCCTTCCCAATCTGCTGGGCGACCCGGTTGGCGCGGTGCTTCGTGCGAGTGAAGATAAGGACCGAGTTCGCGTCTGTCTTATCGAGAAGCTCCAATACCAGCGATGTCTTCAGGTGCTGCGGACACGGGTAGAGCGCGTGCGCGACGGTTGTTGCGGGCGCGCGAAGGTCGATATCGATTCTTTGCGGGTCGTTGAGAGTGTTCTCCACAAGCTGCATAAGCTCCGGCGCGAAAGTGGCCGAAAAAAGCATACTGTGGCGCTTGCGCGGCAGACGCGCGAGAATGCGCTTGATAGGAGGCAAAAAGCCCATGTCGAGCATCCTGTCCGCCTCATCCAGCACCAGTTTCTCAACGTTTGAGAGGTCGGCGGTGCCGCGATCGATATGATCGAGCAGCCTGCCGGGGCAAGCGACTATCACCTCGGCCCCGCTTCGCAGCGCCCGCTCCTGGGGGTTCATCCCGACCCCGCCGTAGACGGTCGCCGTTACGATCTTAGTGAACTTGCCCAACAGCTTGAACGATTCGTTTATCTGCTCCGCCAATTCACGGGTCGGTGTGAGCACGACGACTCTGGTGCGCGGCTTAGCAACCGGGTTGGTGAGCAGGTGCTGGAGTATTGGCAGCACGAACGCGGCGGTCTTGCCGGTCCCGGTCTGCGCAGTGCCGATGAGGTCACGACCCATCAGGCCCATGGGAATGGTTGCGACCTGTACGGGAGTCGGTGTCTCATATCCCAGCTCGCGAATGGCGCGCTCGAGACGTGGGTCCAAATTGAAATCGGCAAATGAGGTTATCGCGCCGGACTCGCCTCGAATCGGCTCATTGGCTTCTTGCGCAAGCTTCTCCGGCGCGCGAAGGGTGAACTCCTTGCGGCCCGATTCGGTCTTCGCGCTGAGTCGGCCCCGGAAACATTCAGTGCAATACACGGGCTTGTCACCCGCGGGCTTGAAAGGCAAATTGGCGTCCTTGCCGCAAATGGCGCACGGGGCGGTGTGCGTCTGACAGTCGCCTCCACGGTTGTACTTGCGCCTGGCATTTCGTTTGTTGTGGCACTCCAGGCACCGAGTCGGGTGGTTGAATCCCCGATGTTTGAATTCTTCTTGCTCACGGGCGCTGAAGATGAACTTCTGCCCGCAATCGCGGCAATCGCATGTTTTGTCTTGATAGCTCAATGGCTACACTCCTCGTCGATAGGCATTTCATTGTCTCCGAGGCTTGAAGCGAGTGAGCTAGCGGGACCGATATTTCCGAGAACAACCAGGCCAGTGTCAAACCAAAGTAACAATCTGATACATTATAGCACATATTGAGATTCGGTGTTTGGCATGTTGGTGGGTGGTATTCTTGCCCCCCACCTCTCTTCTCGGCCATTCTTGGCCCGATACCAGCTTCTCTCCGAAGATGGAATGTTCAGGGCAAGAATGCCCCCAAAGATGCGTCCGGGGCAGAAATACCCCGGACGAACATATTTATTAGGTCCAGTTCCGTTCCCTGTTCCCTACTCCCTTTTCACGCCTTCGCGGCCCGCATAATCCGGTCCACAAGCCCGCCGGAGGCGCAGAACTCGTCGATGCTCTGGCCGGAGAGCGCCGGGGGCAGCGCCCACTGAACCATGAACTGGTAGAAGTCGGTGCCGTAGGTGACCTTGCCCGTCTCGGGATCGACGTTGTTGGGCAGGTCCCACTCCACGTGCTGGCCGAATATGAGATTATCCATCAGCTTGAATGCGCACTCCTCGGCGGCCTTCTTGTCACCCGCATAGGCAAAGGTGGCGGCAAGGCATATCGTTTCGCCCGTGAAGATTCCGGTCGATTGGAGCTTGCCGTCATGATCGACCGTACCGTCCGGCTTGATCGCGTTTCTGACACCGTACTTCGACAGCCCAACGACGCGCTTTTTCATCGTTTCGAGGGTGGCCTTCACACGACTCTTGGGGAACACATCCCCCAGCCCGTGCAGACCCGCGAGATATTGGCCCGAAAGCTGGTTGGACAGAATGGTGTCACACTTTTTGCCGGTGGCGGTGTCGTGCCAGAGCAGATAATACTCTCCGTTCCACAGCTTCTCCTCGAGGGACTTAGCGCCTCTGTCGAACCACGTCCGGCAGACGTGCGCGAACGCCGTGTCGCCGAATGCCTCGGCCATCCGCTCCGTCATCTTGAGCGCCGCGAGCCAGTAACCGTTACAGTGAGTCGCCGCGCCCTCCCAGTGCCAATCGCCGTAGAACTGGTTGGCGCACGGCCACGGGTCGCAGTCCAGAAGGCCGTCGCAGTCGCGGTCAAGGGTCAGATTGAACTCCATCGCCTTCTTCGCGGCCGGGTAAAACTCCCGCAGCACGGCTTCGTCCTTGTCGCGGAGCCAGAGACGGTGGACGAGATCGACGAAGTTCGAACTGTTGGTCGTACGCAGAATATCGTAAAGCGGAGTTCCGAGATCGACAAACCAACCCAGGCCCAGCGGGATTTCACCGGTCGGAAGCTGATAGTGCACGTAGCCTCTTAAAAGCGCGGTTTGCAGGTCTGGAAAGAAGTAGACGAACGGAAGGCCGCCGTACCAGTCGCTAGGGATAGCCACATGAGGGACCGACCGCGGGCTTTCGATGAGGCCGAAGATACCCAGCGGCTTCGCCCAGTCAGCCGACGGGACCTGATCACATGCCCAAAGGGCGTCCTCGGTGATCGTGTACATCACGTTCACAAGTTGCTCGCGCAGCCACACCGGATACTGCTTCTCGGCGTAGATAACTTCCTGCCAGGCCAGAATCCTCTTGAGAATCGATGCGTGCTCGCGCGCGAGCATATCGGCGACTTCGCCCGCTGACGCAAAGCGCGCGGTATAAGCCTGCAGGTACCAGCGCCAATCGCACGCAACCCAGCGTGGGTGATACCACGCCAGCACGAACCGGACCGTGCGGGCCTCGTTTGCTCCGAGTGAGAAATCCACGGCGACACTCGCCCCGGCGGCCTCGGCTGTCGCGGCGGGAAGCTGCTTCGCGACCTTGCCCCAGTCGCCGTTGTCCGCCGAAAGCGCCGCGCCCGCGCGAACCTTGGATTCACCAATCGCCCCGAGCGCGAAGCCGACCCGGAGGTCGGTCTCACCGGTAACCTCGACACCACCCAGCGACCCGTTTAGGTTCTTGCGCGCATACGATGTCGCGCCGGACTCCTCGTTGCTCGGGCCGGGGAAAGTAAACACCACCGCCCCGCTCACCATCGCCGAAGTCGTGTTCCGCAGCCGAACCTCGCAGACCACCCCTGGAGTGTCCGACAGCGCCGAATCGCCGGGGACAAAGGGCGACCACGCCCGCACGCCCGCGCTCACCGGGCCGTCCAGATCGAACTCCATATCGACGACCGGATAGTGACCAAAGTATCGCACGTCCTTCGCGGCTGTTGCGCCCGCTACATCCTTCTTGGCCAGCGCCTGCACCTTGTCGCCGACCGCCAGGGCCAAAAACGGTGTGTTCAAATCGCGCGGCGGGGCGAAGCTGTTGAAAATCGAGCTCCGGCCGATGGCGCCGTTGGTGTCGATATCCATGCAACCGGTGCCGATGCCCCCGACCGGCGCGCCGCAACTGGATTGGCCGGCTCGATAGATGATGCCGCACACGGGCTTAGCGAAGCCATCGGCGGTAAATTCCTGATACTTCAACTCCTCGATGCCGGATGCGAATAACTCTTTTCCCATCACGAATCCTCCGCGATATACGAATAATCCAGGTTAGTCTATGTATTTCTCCATTCGCTCCCTGGTCTCGTTCGCGATATCGACCAGGTCCCACTCCCAGTGCTTGGCGCTCAGCAGCTCGCTGGACCACACTCCGTCAAATCCCGTGGACTTGACCGCATCCACCCACTCCCGCACGGGTATATCACCCTCGCCCGGCAGGTAGCTTCTGTAGGCCATCTCAGTCCACTCATGCGAGGGAGTGCCCTTGGGCGGGCGGACCCCGTCGCAGAAATGCACACTGTAGATGAAGTCCTTGGGCAGCTTGGCGACATCCTCCGGACCTGTCTCCCAACCGGCCCACAGGTGCCAGAAGTCGATGACCATCCTGACGTTGTCCCGACCGACCATATCGATCAGGTCCAGGCTCTGCCACAGAGAATGGATAGGAGACCACGCGATGGGCTCGAGCTGGAATCGCACCCCATGGCTCTTGCCGATGTCCGCGATATCACGGACCACATCGGCGGTGAGGTCCATTACTTCCTTTTGAGGCCTGTCCTCGAGGCCACAGAACTGCACGAGCTGAATGGTCTTGCAGCCTATGGTTTCCGCCGCCGAGCACATGAGCTCGGTTTCCGCCATAAGCTCGTCGCGCTCCTTGCCCTCGACCCGCTCGATGTCCTTGATCGCGTTAATAGTGACCGGCTTGATGCCGTACTTCTGAAAAATCGGCACAAGGTCCCTGGGGTCGCAGCCGGCCTCGATATAGCGCTTCATCTTGAGATCGAGGATTTCGAGGGCGTCGAAACCGGTCTCCTTCGCCATCCTGATCTCGGTGACGATATTGCAGTGCATGGTCGAAAGGCCGTGCATACACTTGATCATGTCCAATCACCTCACTTGCTTTGCACTCCGAAGCCATACTTTCCAGCTTCCGTATCGCGGGCAACGTTTTCGGCATCGATCCATTCCTTGATCGATCTCAAGGAGTCTTCCATGGAGTACATCGGCTCGAAGTTGATTAGCTTCTTGGCCTTCGCCATGGAAAACTCTATTTCCTCGCCCTGCGCCATGCTCCACGGGAATCCATACTCGACCTCCACTCCGGGAGCCAAAGCCTTGACCACGGCGGCGATGTCCTTGCCGCGAACGGCGGCGGGGCCGCAGCAGTTGAAGATCTCTCCGACCGCGCCCGGTTCCTCGCAGACAGCCACGAGCATTCTTCCCACATCCCTGATATCGACGTAATGGCAGAGCTCCTCAGCCGAGAAGTGCGGGATGGCTACCTTCTTGCCTTCGCTCCACTGTACGGCGAACTCACCCCAGCCTCGGCCACCGCCCTTCCCGCGAGGGCCGACCACAGCCGTCAGCCTTATGGCCGTGGCGGGGACCTTGTATTCCCAGAAGTAGGTTGTCACGAGAAGTTCCTGCATTCGCTTTGAGGTCGAGTACATGTCCTTGGGGCGGCAGTGGTGGACTTCATCGACAGGCATGTAGTCCGGCTTGTTGAACTTGGTCGCCGGATACCACTCGTAGGCCGAGATGCTGGATACCTGCGCGTAGCGTCCTACACCCATCTTTCGCGCCTGCTCGAGCATATTCAACGTGCCCTGCACGTTTACACGCAGCATCTGATGAGGGTCGCCCGTATCGGCGGGCAGCGACGCGATGTGGACTATGGCGTCGAACTTTTTGCCGTCCAAAGCTTTATCAAGCGCGGCGATGTCAGTGAAGTCAACGTTGATCCAGGGGATGTCGGCATCAGGCTTGAACAGGTCCAGCGCGGTCACATCATAGCCCTTTGCCTGGAATTGTCGAACCGCCTCGCCGCCGACATAACCCGCCGCGCCGGTGATAAGAACGGTTTTCATAATAAGCCTCCTAAAGCTAGTGTACAGTGGATAGTGAACAGGGTACAGGAGGGAAAATCCGGCTCGGGTCCGGAACTGTACCCTGTTCACTGTACCCTGTACACTCCAACCAGTCAGGACTACTTTCCCTCTCTCGGAAGCGGCGTGAACTCATCGACCATGATCTCCTCTTTGAGCGCCACATCGGTCCACGACCCGGTCTTCATACTCTTCAGCACCGCGCACATGACCTCGATGGACCGCGCGCCGTCCTCGCCGCTCACCAACGGTTCCTTGTCGTTGACGATGCAGTCCAGGTAATGGGCCGTCATCCGGTCGTAATTGTTCGGGGTCCTCGAAGGACACAGCGGCACCCAACGCTTCTGCACATGATCCTCTATGATGTCCTCAACCCAGAACAACTGCGGCCAGCGGAAGTCCTTGAGTATCTGCGGCAGGGTGTCCACAGTAAAGTCCTTGTTGGTGTAGACCGCCATCGGCCAGCTTTGATAAGGATTAACCGCGTCGGTGGAGGTGAATATCGTCCCCTCGGTGCCGCACAGTTCCGTCACCTGGTTAACCGCATGCGAGAACCTGTTGCAACTGACCGTTCCCACGGAGCCGTTTTCATACTCCATTATCAGAAGAGCCGTGTCGTCGGTAAGAGTATAATCGGCGGGCATGGCCATGCGTTTGGCGACGCCGGTGACTCTCTTGACTTTGACGCCGTTGAGCCAGGTCAGAAGGTCGATTGCGTGAGCGCCCGTGTCGTTTAACGCCGCGCCGCCGGCGATCCTGACATCCGTCCGCCAGGGCGTGCGGGCGACGTGGTTCTGGTAGTTATACCAGTGCTCGTGCAGGCAGGAACGGCTCATAATCACGTTACCGATGATGCCGTCTTCGATGAG
>JAMCYN010000114.1 GCA_023474015.1 Armatimonadota bacterium | reverse complement strand
CGGGGTCTCGTGTGAACCTCGCGCCGCAATGCACGCATCGACGCTCTTCCTCATCTCCAGCCGGCAGCCTTTCGATCATCAAGGCTCACCTCCATACTGATTGCTGCACACTAAATGTATACCCTGACACGAAACTATGAAACTAAAAGGAACAAGCCCGTGTTGCTTGTTCCTTCGGCTGCATGCAACCGAAGCATCCTAAAGCATCCTAAGCGTGGAAATGAGGCCGCCCCTACTTCCCAGACTTCCGCTCTTCTCTCGCTCTGGATAGAAATCCCGGAATATCCGGCGGGGGTTCACCTTTTAGGATACGGTCGATCTGCATTCGCGGGACGACGTTTCCTGGCTCTATCACCTCCAGCCCGCGCCAGACGTCAAGCGACTCATTGACATATCCGCCTTGCTCATAGGCATGGGCGAGCATGTGCCAGGTCAAGTTCGGCGCGTCGAGCAATACGGCTTTCTCGTAGTACGCTATCGATTCATCCATCCGATTGTGCATATAGCAGAAGTAGCCCATGGCGGAGTACATATTATAGGTGTCGGGATTATTTCGCAGGCCCTGAAGCAGGAACGCCTCCGCCTCGTCGTCGCGCATGTCGCTCTCCATCAGCCACGCGCCGTCTTCGTAGGCGTCGAAGTCGTGAGGGTCGATCTGTGTGATAAGGCGCATCATCGCGATGCAGCGCTCATGCTGGCCGGTGTGCCAGAAGTCGTCATTGAGCACCCAGAGCTTGTCTCGAACGAGCGAGAAAGTCTCCTGAAGCAAATCAAGGGACTTCGGGGGGATGTTCTGTTGGGCGAGGCAGGGCGAGGTGAGAATGATCAGGCAACAGAAAGTAATGCAGATTGCAGAATGCAGATTGCAGAATAACCTGTCGTTTCGGGGTCCCTTCATTCTGCATTCTGCAATCTGCATTCTGCAATCTCCCTTCTGATCTCGAATCACGGTAGGCCCATTATATCACTTTGCCTTCGGACCCGTATCACCGGTATCGACACGCCGGAGGCGGGCTGCTCCACGCTGATAATGCCCGTCACGCGCACGCGGCCCGTGGATGGCTTGGTGAAGTTTCCCGTGATTATCTTGAGGCCGGTAAGGCCCGAGCCATCGTGGAGGTTCGCGCCGTCATCTATGTACATGTAGGTCCAGCCGGTGGCTGTCACACGCCCGAAGACAGTTGCCAGCAGCCCGATATTGTTGGTTCCAATGCCGTTTGTTATCCCTGACTTATATACGATTCGCGTTCCACCGACCGACTTCGTGGACATCCCAATCGGCTTCACCGGCGTGCCCGAGACAATCTTCGTGAGGGCCGCGTTCTGAATGGCGCGCTCCCCGCTGATTGTCATAAGTGTGCCCATCACATTCACCCTATCCCCTTCGACAAAGCCCGATGGCTTGGTTGCGAACGGAAGCATAATCCCGCTGGACCTGTCCGCCTGCTCGATGTAGAGGCGGTCCGGCAGGTCGGCGCTGCCGCTTGTGATGACAGTGTTTCCGACGAAAACGTCGTTATTGCTGGCGATGCTTGCGAGCTGGCCGATAGTCTTGCTGTTCTCCGGAGTCAGGTAAAGCGCCCGATAAGCGCTGACCAGCCCATGGCCGGTCTCCTCATCAACGCCCGGCGCTCCGATGTCCTTGGCGGTGAGCTTGATCTGGTTCACGACCTGAGTATTGGTCCAGGTCGGATACTTGCTCCAGAGCAGCGCCGCAAGACCCGATACGACCGGTGTTGCGAATGATGTTCCGTTCAGCCCGGCGTCGTAGAATCCGTAGCTGATGTCGTAGCCAGGGTCTATGTTGCAGGTGCTCATCATGTTCGTCCCGGGAGCCATCACATCCAGCCACGGCCCATAGTTGCTTCCGCCTCCGCCCCAGTCCATCGCCGTGGCGCGCTGTCCATACTCGTTCGTCGCCCCTGCCGCGATCACGTTGGGGTAGCAGGCGGGATAAAACTGCTCGTTCACTCCTTCATTGCCGCTTCCACCTACCAGCACGCAGCCCATGTTCCAGGCATAGTTCACCGCGTCCAGAATCACAGTGTCCCCGGGCGGCAGATTGGCCAGGAGATCGCCGAAACTCATATTGATGATTTTTGCGCCGTGGTCTACGGCCCATATAATGCCCGCCGCCCCGTCGGCGTCGGTACCGGACGGTGGATTAAAGGGGTCAAGTGGGTCACCCTTGATGATCTTCACCGGCATTATCTTTGCTCCCCAGCAGACTCCCGCGACGCCTATCGAATTATTGGTCATCGCGGCGGCGACTCCGGCGACTTCGGTCCCGTGCCCCACATCGTCATCGGTGTTGGCGGGGTTTTCGCCAAGAATCGTATTGGCTCCGGGGACCATTTTCGCGTAGAGATCCTCATGGTCGGATTTCACGCCCGAGTCGACTATCGCGATGATGATATTCGATCCCTCACCCGTGTGGATGTCCCAAGCCTGCTGAGCGTCTATCCCCGCGTTTCCATTTTCGAGCCACCACTGGTAGTACCATTCGTCGATTATGGGGATTCCCAATATCTCAAAGAGGACGTGCATGCCGTTCACGTAAAGATCATCATTAGGCTCGCGGCAGAAGCGTAGAACGTGGTTAGGGTGGACGCGCTCCACGTTGGGGTCATTCTTGAACTTGGCAATCGCCTGTTCGACGGTCATTCCCTTCGGCAGCTTGATCCTTTCGTAGCGAATCCGGTCCAGGCTCTGTATAAGCTTGCCGTTGATCGATGCGGCCTTGGCCCGCGCATGCAATTGGCGGCCGGGCTTGTATTTCACCATGATCTCATCCTGACGGTATTCGGCCAGGACGCTTCCGATTGACGCCAGGAAGACAATCGTAGCTACGAACAATAGGAACAGCCTGCGTGCTATCATCGACAAGTACCTCTATAGGTATGAACGCTTTTCACGCCTTCTTGTTCCCTCTTTTTCTGTTGAGCTAACCATCGAGCACCGGGTATAATACGTGTAGCCTGCACTCAGGCTGGGGTATGTGGCGCACGTGGCGAACGAAGTTATAGACAATCAACTCCTCGAGGCATTCGCGTCGGCGCGGCGCGTGTTCGTGTTCACGGGCGCGGGAGCTAGCAAGGAATCGGGGCTGCCGACCTTTCGCGACCTCGACGGCGAATGGAAGAAATACGACCCAATGACCTTCGCCACAATGGAGGGTTTTATGCACGACCCCGTGATGGTGTGGAACATGTATCGTCACCGGCAGCAGCAGATCGCCGATGCGGAGCCGAACCCGGGGCATGTCGCGCTCGCGAAGATGGAGGAGCATTACCCCGAGTTTCTGCTCGCGACGCAGAACGTGGACGACCTCCACGAGCGCGCGGGCAGCAAACGCATGGTAAAGATTCACGGCGACGCCTGGCAAATGCGCTGCCTGCGCTGCGCCGATGTTCACGATGTTCGCGAGTTCGACTTCCCCGACGAGTTCACCGAGGAGATCCTCCCAAAGTGCCCCGGCTGCAACGAACTGTGCAGGCCCAATATCGTCTGGTTCGGCGAGTACGTCCCGCAGGGGCCGATGATGCTCGCCGTCGGCAGCGCGTCAAAGTGCGACCTGATGCTGATCGTCGGGACCTCGGGCGAGGTCTCCGGCGGCTACGGATTCACTGAATACGCGCGCTCAGCCGGGGCAAAGATCGTCGAAATCAACCCCGCCGAAGGCGCCCTCACACTTCACGCCGACTTCTGGGTCCCCGAGCCAGCCGGAATCGCGCTGCCGAGGATATGGGAGAAGGTAGGGAACAGGGAATAGGGAATAGGGAACAGGGAATAGGGAATAGGGAACAGGTAACAGAGGGGATTCGGAAATCGCCCATACCCAACGTTTCTTCCAAACTCCCAACTCCCAACTCCACACTCCTAACTCCACACTCCTAACTCCTAACTCCCAACTCCCAACTCCTAACTCTATTGACATCCCCCTCCCCTGAATGCTACATTCTATCCAACGCCGCTTGAGGATAATCGCCGAAAATGAGTGAATTGTTGAGGAAGCTGGCCGCGCACGTTCGCGCCGCATCCGATCCGGACCTGCATGTGGTCGCGGGTCAGGACTGGTCCGACGATGACTCCGGCTCGATGATGACCGCCTCCGAGCCGCAGTTGGGTAAGGCCGAACTGGTGGACCCCAAGGGCAGCGTCGACGGCGTACCGGTCGGCGATCCCGAACCCGGCAGATTGGCGTATTTCATGGACGGCATCGAGCGAAAGCATGTGCCGCTGTATTGCTCGATGGTCCCGGTGGTGTATGGCTACGTGGCGGCCGCGATTCGCAGGCGGGACGATGACCGCCGCATGCGCACACACTTGCACCAGTCCCGGGAGGCCCTGTATTTCCCATACAGGCTCGTGACCTCTGAGGTCTTTCACGCGGCAGGGATGCACACCGAGAACACCGAGACCGGCGAGAAGCCGCTCGATGAGCATCCGATTATACTTCGCGAGGCGGCAAGGGTGGCGGTCAGCAAGTCACGAGGCCGGATCGAGAACGAACTGGCCAAGAACTGGCTCGATGCGTTTACAGGGGGAGACGACTGGCTCCTGGTGGACGGCTCGCTCGGCGGCACCCTCGGCGGCGACTTCCAAAAGCGCGAGTCGCCGAACATCATCGGCGTCATCAAGAGCCACCAGACGCAGTATTTCCCAATGGAGGAGCAGCGGGCGATACTCGGCCTGAGGGTGGGGGAGCGTAGCGGCGTGTTCATGCCGATGGGCCGCGAGAGGCGGTCGCCGGTCTATAGCTGGTATCTGCGCCTGCGCCCCAGCGACGGCCGGGACGTCTACTTCGGCCTGATCCGAATCGAGGCTCCGGCGAACGAGCGAACACTGCAAATGGTCGACGAAATATCCCGCTGGCTCCTCGCCGAACGCCGCCCGCTGAGCCTGCCGGACGGCCGTTGGGACAAGATGTTCTACCCGATTCGCGATTGCGAGCAGTACCTGCGAAGCCTCGCGCCGACGAAGACGGTGTTGCAGGCGTCGATGATCGGGTTTGGCGGCAGGTAGCATGCCTTCCGTTCGTCCGGATTTGCAATCCGGGACGCAAGGGCAATCTGGGGATTTGCAATCCCCTTAAACCGACGTAAGGCTAGCGTGATTATAAATCGCGAGATTGCCGGGGAGGGCCCAGATTGCAAATCTGGCCCAACGGTGGAGGACCTATGGAGCAGAACTGGAAAGATAACCTGGTTCAAGTCGGTCGTGTAGTCGCGACGGAGGCCAAGCCGTCCACTGCGTATAGCTTCAGCTTCTGGGCCGCCGAGGGTGACTGCAAGGTCGGAATCGGCACGCTCGTGATGGTGAAAAAGGACGACCTGGAGGTCTACGGCGTCGTGGTCGAGGGCTTCGGCTTCACGGACCTCGGCTCCGCGCTGCACGATTTCATAGGCTCCGAGGGCGATCCCGGCGCGGAAGTGCCGACGCTTCGTCCCGAAGTCAGGTGCTACAGCGCCGCCGTTCTTCGTGTCGAGCCGGAGGAGCCGCTTCAGCCGGTGCCGGTGGGGCCGGTGTATCTCGCCGATGATATGGCCGTGCGCAATGCCCTGCGTATGGACGCCTTCTGGGAGAAGTCCGGCATCCCTATCGGGCTTTATCAGAACGGGGACCTGCTCTCGCCCGTGTATCTCGATTCGGAGTTTCTGCTGGGTCCCGAGGCCGCGCACCTCAATATCACCGGCGTTTCCGGCCTCGCGACCAAGACCAGTTCCATCGAGTTCATTTTGCTCAGCATCTTCGAGCATTTCAAGGAAGATGTGGCGGTGGTCTGCTTCAACGTCAAAGGCTCCGATATGCTCTTCCTGGACTTCCCTGCGCAGGTTCCTCCGGGCCACAAATATGCCGATCTTTATTCGGACCACGGCGTCGGCACACTCGATGACCGCGATTGCGACATGTATTCCAGGCTCGGGATTCCGTGCGAGCCGTTTGCGAACGTGAAATACTTCGCGCCGTTCAAGTCTGACCGGGTAAACTTGAACACGCTTCGCACGCACCCCGATCTGGTCGGCGATGTCACCCCGCTCTCATGGGGGCTGAATGACATACTCGAGTTCACCCAGGTCGTGCTCAATCGCGACGATGTCGATGCCAAGTCCGACGCGCTGATCGAGTTTATTAGGCAGCGCGTGGTCGATCAGAGCTCCCAGGCGAACGGCGAGGCTATCACCGTACGCAACTTCCAAGACCTCAATCGCTGGTTCGACCTCGTGCTGCTCGAGATGGAGGGCAGCAATCGCTCCGAGTGGAAGACCCACCACTACGCCACCATCCGCAAGGTCTATAACCGCCTCTCGAACCTCAGCACTCGTTATCAAGGCCTGATAAGCCCCGATGAGTACAGCTCCGACCTGCCGTGGGGCGGCTTCGAAGATCGCGCAGTCTATGTGGTCGATGTGGCGAACCTCGATCCGCAGGCGCAGGACTTGGTTTTCACACGCATCGTCAGCCAACTCAGGCAGTGCCTGGAAAAGAACAATTTGGGCGTGAAGCACGTAATAGTGGTTGTCGACGAATTGAATAAGTATGCGCCGTCGGACGGGCAGGATACTTACCTGCGGCAGACGCTGCTGGACATATCCGAACGCGGGCGTTATCTGGGTCTGGTGCTCTTCTCCGCGCAGCAGTTCAGGAGCCAGGTTCATAAGCGAATCGTGGGAAACTCCGCGACCTGCATCTATGGCCGGATGGACATGGACGAGCTCGCGACTCCCGGCTATCAGATATTGACATCGGCCACGAAGGAGAAGCTGGCGACGCTCTCGAAGGGCCAGTTGATGGTCCGCCACCCGCACTTCAATCAGCCGATATTCGTGAAGTTCCCAAGGCCTAACGTGCTGCGCGGGCCGGACGGGACGAAGATGTTCCCGCCCGCGAACGACCTCCCGCTCGAAGAGGCCGTGTGGCGGAATCTCTCGCGGATCGATGCCAACATCACTCGCAACGAAGTGAGTGACGTAATTGCTGGTGCCTCAGATCCGAGAGAAGTAGTAAGGGCGATGAATGTTACGCTACAGGGCTTACCCAGCGATCCATTTGCATTCTTCATAAACAGCATTAGGAAGAGGGCGGGCCTGAAGCAGATCACGCCCAGCGCACCGCCGAAAGTTGTTCAGAACGTTGACGCGACCACAGCCGACCCCTTCGAGAGGATATAGCTAATGCGTATAGCACATATGGCGGACGCTCATCTGGGCTACAGAGCATACAATCGCGTCAATAAATTCGGTCTTAACGCACGGGAAGTGGATGTGCTGGACGCGTTCAGGCAGGCCCTTGTCAAAGTGGCGGAAATCGACGCCAAAATGCTCCTGATAGCTGGCGACTTGTTCCATGCCGTGAGGCCCAGCAATCTTGCGATCCAGTATGCTTATCGCGAACTTCTTGCGCTCCGGAATAGGACTGAAGCGCCGGTGGTCATCATCGGGGGGAATCATGATTCCCCTCGCTCGTCGGATACAGGGTGTATCCTCGATTTGCTGACGAATGTCGAAGGAGTGCACGTTGTGCACGCTGAGCCAAAGTCACTTCGATTCGCGGAACTCGACACGACCGTTTTCTGTTTGCCCCACGCAGCCCTGCCGCTGATGTCAACGATACGTGCAACCCCTGATCCCGAGAGCAAGTATAACATTCTCATGGCTCACGCTCGCCCGGAAGGCAGCAAGAAAGGCTTCGATCAGTACGAGATCACTCGGGACGATATCCGCCACGAGGAGTGGGACTATGTCGCCTACGGGCATCTTCACTCCTTCGAGCAGCTAGCACCTAATGCTTATCATCCCGGTTCTCTGGAATACGCTGGTGGACTTAGTGTGTGGGATCAGTTTGAAGAATCCAAGGACAAGGGTTTTATCGAATACGACTTGGACGAGCGGAGCTTGGTCCAATTTCATACCGTGCAGACAAGGGAAATAGTAGATATCCGTCTCATAGACGCGGACGGGATGAGTCCGCCTGATCTCAACATGAAGATTCGGAAGAGAATAGACGGGGTGCGCGGTGGCGTGGCAAACAAGATCGTTCGCCTTGTAATCGAGAACGTGGACAGGGAAATGCGTGCTGAGATCGACTACTCAGCATTGCGCCAAGTTCGGGCAGACGCCCTGCACTTCGATCTAGATCTTCGTCGACCGCAAAGTGACGGCCATTATACTCGTGACGCGGCAGGAGTTGCAGCGCGTCCCCTCGAAGTCGAGTGGGAGACGCATGTCAAGCTGCTGGCTCTGCCTCCGGGTGTTGACCGCGACCGAATTCGCGACACAGGCTTTTATTACCTTGCCAGAACGGCGAACGCGGAGGATCTATGAAGCTGATCGCTCTCGAAATGGAGAATTTTCGGCAACACGTGCATGCATCCATTCAGTTTTCTGATGGCGTCACGGGAGTTGTAGGGCCAAATGGTGCCGGCAAGACAACATTGCTTGAGGCGGTGGCGTGGGCATTGTATGGCTTGCCCGCCTTGCGCGAAGGCTACGACACGGTGCGCACACGCGGTACCCAGGGCGGTTGTTCGGCCAGTGTTACGCTCACTTTTGAACTCACCGGGTCGGTCTATGCTGTCTCGCGCAAACTCGAGGCTTCCGGGAAGCCGGGGTCTAATGGGAAGCTGCGTTACGCGGCTTCTGCTCTGCTTGAGGTTGATGGGAGGCCTATCAGTTCTGGCACTAGCGAGGTTTCCGACGCCGTTGCCCGTTTGCTCGCCATGGACTATCAGGCGTTCTTCACCAGCTTCTTCACCGGCCAGAAGCAGCTTGAGTTCATGTCGCAGCTCGAGGGCCGGGCGCGCGCAGCCGCCATAAGCAAAATGCTCGGTTATGACCGCATTACCAAGGCTCGTGACCAGGCGAACTCAGACAGGCTCGGCCTCGCGCGTGAGATCGAGGGTCTGGAAAAGGGCCTTGCCGACCAGGAGGAGCTCAAGGAGCGCAAGAAGACCGCGAAGGATAGGCTGTCCACCGCGAACGCCGCCTTGGCCGAGTCGGAGAAATCGCACGCCGGGGCTGAGAAGATCGTCGAGGAATTAAAGCCCGTAAAGGAGGCCTCCGACCAGAAGGCCAAGCGCTTCGACGCTTTGTCCCGCTCTCTCGATATGGATCGCGCCGAGATCAAACGCGTGGAATCGCGCCTTGCACAGCTCAGGCAGGAGCTTGACGACCTCGGTTCAAAAGAGAAGGAGTTGGCGTCGCTTGCCCCGAACCTGGAACGGTATAGGCAGGCGGGCGAGGAGTTCAAGAAGCAGAGGGCGCTCCAGGAGCATGAGGGCCGGCGACGGGAGCTCCTGGGCGGAATTTCGGCCCTACGGAAAGATATCGAAGCCGCGCAGTCGCGAATCAAACAGCTTGCCCCCGCCTCGGACGCGAAGATGCGGGCCGACGCGGCGCTCAGCGAGGCCGAAAGGTTGCTTGCCGCCGCCGACGAGGCCATACGGCTGGTTCGAGAGAAAAAAGTCGGGCTGGAGCATCACGCGCGGGCGGAAGCGTCCCACCTTGAGAGCAGGCTGAAAGAGATCAAGGCCCGGCGCGAGGCCATCGCGGACGCGGGCACCGAAGGCAAATGTCCTACGTGCGAGCGGCCTCTCGCCAGCGAACTGCCGGTCGTGCTCGGCAACTTCGACGATCAGATATCCGACATCGCAAGTCGCATCGACTCACTCGCGCGCCAGGCAAAGTCGGATTCCGATGCCGTCTCTGCCGATCTCCAATCGAAGCAATCCGACCGTGATAAGCTCGCCGCGCAGGTTGAATCTTTCCGAAACGACAAGCTGAAGGCCGATGCGTCAGTGGCCGAGCGGGACAGCCTGGCGTCCCAGGTGAATGAGAAGATCGGTCAGTTGGCCGAGCTTGACGGAGCGCTTTCGGGTCTGCCCACGGGTTTCGATCAGAAGCTGTTCAGCGAGCTGCAGAGGATAGGCGACGAACTCCGGCCGGTTCGCGAGAAAGGCGTTGGGCTCCGCACGGCACTGGAACGCAAGCCGGTGGTGGAGAGCGAAATCGCCGAGCTTGACGCGTCGTCGGCTTCCAGGCTGGCGGCTATCTCACTTTCCGAGAAGGAACTTGCCGAGATCGAGTTCAACCCTGAAGCTCACGCTAAGCTCGCGCGCGATTTCGAGGCGGCTTCGAGTGCCGCGAACGCCGCGCATCTCTCGCTCGAGCGGCAGCGAGGCGAAGTCAAGACGGCTGAGGCTATCCTGACCGCCGCCGAGCGCGAGGAAGAAGCATACAAGTCCAAGATGGAGCAGTTGAAAGAAAAGCGCGCCGAGCGACTCCATCTGCAAACGGTGGCCGAGGCGCTCGATAAGCTCCGCGCCGATCTCAATGATCGAATTAAGCCGGAGCTCGAGTCGCTTACGGGTGAGCTTCTTTCAACGATGACCGACGGCCGCTACAACGTGGTTAGCGTGGACGATAATTACCAGGCGACCATTATCGACGACAACGAGCGCAAGCCGGTGGTCTCGGGCGGCGAGGAAGATGTGTTGAACCTTGCCCTGCGGCTTGCGGTCTCGCAAATGATAGCCGACCGCGCGGGGCAGTCGTTCTCGCTGCTAATTCTCGATGAGGTGTTCGGCTCGCTGGATGAAACCCGGCGGGACAACGTGGTCGCCCTGCTGCAGAACCTCAAGAACCGCTTCGAGCAGATAATATTGATCACGCATATCGAGTCTATCCACGATGCGGTGGACAATTGCCTGTGGGTCGGCTTCGACGAGAGAACGAAGACAAGCCGGCTCATCGACCGATCCGAACAGTTCGCGGAGTCGATGGCCGGCGCTCTGTAATTCCACGGATAGGCCGGGAATCTATCTCTTCTTTTTGGGCGTCAGCTCGCGCACGCGTGCTTTCGTCCGCTCTTCGGCTCTCTTTCGAGTGCGCCTAAGCTCCTTGGCTCGGACTCTCAGCTCATTCACCCCCGTCAAGTAGTGTAAGGTCATTATAGGCTCGGAACCGGATGAGTGTCAAGGAATCGCGCAATCCGTGTACTTGCCGAGCGATTATGTCCCCCTTAACTGCCGAGCGATAATGTCCCCATGGGAAATGGGGTCATTAGTATTAGCCAGAGGGATATTCATCGTTACCACGTATTGCGCATGGTGTTGGATG
>JAMCYN010000175.1 GCA_023474015.1 Armatimonadota bacterium | reverse complement strand
GTTTATCAACCCTGCGGGCTTGCAGAGCCTCGGCGGCGGTCTTTTCTCGCCGCAAGGTGGAGCGTCCGGAGAGCCGATTAACGGCACCCCGGGCCAGGACGGCTTGGGCACGATCGCCAAAGGCTTCATTGAGATGTCTAATGTCAAGGTCGTTGACGAGATGGTCAACATGATCCTCGCTCAGCGTGCCTACGAGGTCAACTCCAAGAGCATTCAGTCGGCGGACGAAATGCTCAATACCGCTAACAACCTGCGCAGGTAACGTGATATGAAGCGCTCAGTTCGAATATTCCTGATATTGACAGGTGTGCTGGCTCTCCGAATCGCCGCTCACTCGGCCGCGGCGAAAGTCGTGCTCCGGCCTGAATCGGAAGTCCAGGCAGCTCACGCGGTGACGCTGCGGGACATCGCCAGCATCAGTGGTCCTCAGGCGCTCGTCGGCAAAATCGGCGAGATCCAAGTATCAGCCGGCCCGCTTGCCGGCGAGCGCCGGACCGTAGATGCAAGTTATATCAGGTTGAAACTAGGCGCGATCAACACATCAGTGCCTGTCAAACTAGTTGGGCCGGACAAGATCACCGTCATGGGCAAATGCGCGAGAATCAGTTCGAGCCAACTTGCCGATGAAGCGAAGATGTTCCTTACCAGCCAGCTTCCGTCCGACGATACGACCTACGAGGTCGAGGTGGACCGTCAACCGCGAGAGATCGTGGTCCCGGCGGGAAGTCGGGTTGAGGTCAAACCCAGGCTACTCACCAGCGCCGTGAGATGCGGCCTGAACACAATCGGCGTCGATGTGGTCGTCGATGGTAAAAACGAGGCGTCGACGAGCGTGGCGCTGCGGGCGAAATCCGTGGCCGAAACGCTTGTGGCGACCGGCGATATCCGACAAGGCGAAGCACTCAGCGAGAAAAACACCAGTTGGGAAAAGCGCGACATCACTAAAATATCAAGCGCAATTACGAGGTCATCGGGTACGGACGCGGTGGAGAGAATCGCCCGCAGGGGCATCAAATCCGGAAGCATAATAACCACCTCCGACGCCGACCTTCCCCCGGCGGTGCGCAAGGGCGATACGGTCAACCTGGTGGTCAGGTGCGGCAATGTTACCCTCCGCGCCACGGGCGAGGCTAAGCAGGACGGGCGGATCGGCGAGTCTGTGAGGGTGTTCTCGACGGTGTCGCAGGGAGATGTGCGAGCGCGGGTAATCGAGCCCGGAATCGTAGAGATCAGAGGATAACTATGTATAAGATTTTGCTTCTAACATTAACTGTTATGCTCCTGATGTCGGTTTCGATGATGGAGCTTCGAGCCGAATCGCTGTGGCTGTCGGCGACTTCAAAGTCGGCCTACGCAGACAAACGCGCGTCGAAGGTAGGGGACACAGTGACTGTGATAATCGAAGAGTCCGCTGTCTCGACCCAGCAGGCGGCGACTGATACCAAGAAAGATACCAGCCTTAGCAATAAGCCTGGCGTAGGGCCGCTACTCAACAAAGTACCGGCCTTTTCCTACTCCGGCGGAGATAGCGTGAAAGCCCAAGGGTCGACTACGCGGTCCATGAAGTTCGTGTCCAAGATGACCGCGACCGTGACCAGAGTGGAGCCCAACGGGAATCTTGTCATCGAAGGCAGCAGGCTGGTCCAGACTAACAAAGAAAAAGAAGAGATCAAGCTGAAGGGCACTGTCCGTCCGCAGGATATAGCACTTGATAATACCGTCCTTTCGACGTCCATTGCCAATGCCGCAATCACTCACGCGGGAAGCGGGCCCGTCGGCAGCAGACAGAAGGAAGGCATCATTTCAAGGATATTCAAGATACTGTTTTAGCGGAAAGCAGAGAGCAGAAAGCGGAAAGCTTATATGAAGCTCAATTGGAGACAAGTCAATATACTCGTGGCGTTGCTGATTGGATGGACTGCCTTGGCTACCTGGGGACAGGGGGCGAGGCTGAAGGATATTGCCAGCATCGAGGGCGTGCGGACGAACCAGCTCGTGGGTTATGGGCTCGTGGTGGGACTCGACGGCAGCGGCGACAGCCAGCAGACCAAGTTCACCACCCAGACCGTCGCCAATATGCTGGAGCGCCAGGGGATAGTAGTCCCAGCCGATAAGCTCAAGGTCAAGAACGTAGCGGCGGTGATTGTTACGGCGACCCTGCCCGCGTTCGCCCGGCCCGGCACCACGATTGACGTGGTTGTCTCGTCCGTCGGCGATGCGCGGACCCTCCAGGGCGGCACGCTTCTTCAAACACCTCTGCAGGCGGCGAACGGCGAAGTTTACGCGGTCTCGCAGGGTCCGGTAACTGTCGGCGGGTTCTCGGCGGGAGGTGGCGGGTCCTCCGTGGCAAAGAACCATACCACCGTGGGCAGAATCCCCGACGGAGCGATAGTGGAACAGGAGACCAAGACCGAAATCGCTCCGCGGGACACGCTGCACATCGCGCTCAACACGAACGATTTCACGACAGCCTACAGGGCCGCCAACGCAATCGACACCAAGCTCGGCGGTCACTACGCAAAAGCCATCGACAGCAACGTCATATCGGTAAGCGTGCCCGATGAGTATAAGGCGAGCCTGGTGACGCTTATTGCGGACATCGAGTCGGTCGAGGTTACCACCGACACCACGGCCAAGGTCATAGTCAATGAGCGTACGGGCACCGTGATAATCGGCGGACAGGCGAGGATATCCCCGGTCGCCGTCGCCCACGGGTCGCTCACCGTGGAGATAACCACGGAGTATCAGGTGTCGCAGCCCAAGCCCGTAAGCAAGGGAAAGACGGTTGTCGCGCCTCAGACAACGGTGAAGACGAACGAAGAGGAAGCACACCTTATTGAGATGAAAGGCAGCGCGACCATCGGCGAACTCGTTCGGGCGCTGAATGCGCTCCGCGTCACGCCTCGAGACTTGATCTCGATACTCCAGGCCATCAAAGAGGCCGGCGCGCTCCAGGCGCAACTGGAAGTGATTTAGGGAAAGCGAAAAGCTGAAAGAGGAAAGCCGGGAAGGGGCCGGAGGGTTGAGAGTTGAGAATTGACAGCGTTGGAGCAACCGAATCGCGGATGCCAGTGTCCGATCAGGACAAGAAGCTCAAGCAGGCTTGCAAGGATTTCGAGGCGATATTTACGGGATTCATGCTCAAGTCGATGCGTAAGACGATCACCAAGACCGACCTGTTCGGCTCAAGCAAAGAGGAAGAGATGTTCCAGGATATGATGGACGACGAGATATCCAAGAGGGCCTCGGAGACCAATCCGATGGGTATAGCGGACATGCTCTATAAGCAATTAAGAGGTGAAAACCGATGATCATACCAACAGGCGGCGCGGACAAAACACTGGGGGTCCACCTGCAGAAGATCCATAAGACGGATTCCACTACTCAGGTCGAACGGGCCAGCCGGAGGGACGTCGTGAGCATTTCCAAGTTTTCAGCGTTGATAGAGCTCGGCAGATCAAGCGCGATGGCGCTGCCGGACGTTAGAAGCGACGTGGTCGACAAGGCCAGACAATCAATGCAAGATGGGACCGTTCCCGAATCAAGGGACATCGCCTCGGCCATGATCAACCGCGCGGCGGAAGGGCTGGTGTAGGAGCCATGTCGTCACGAGAAGACCTTGGGAAAGCTCTGTTGGAGTGTCTGAAAGAGGTTGCATCCCTGCTTGAGCACGCGAATGCCGTGGCGTTGAAGCAGCAGGAAGCCTTGGTCAAAAACGACGCCGAAGGCATCGTTCTTGCTTCGAAGGCTCAGGAGGAAGTCCTGAGACGGATTGGTGAATCCGATCAGAGAGCGGCGGCGGTGGCTGTCAAACTCGCCGAAGCAGCCGGGCTGGACGCCGCATCAACTGATTCCCACGCAGTGGCCCAGGCGGCGGGCTTCCCTTACACGAGCCTGATCGAGCATGAGTTGAACAAGATTTCCGGAATTGCCGGACGAGTGGAACGGGAAAACGAGATCAACGCCACGCTTCTCAAGAACGGGCTGGACATCATCGCCTGCTGCCTGAGAACTTTGGCGAGCGACACCGGACCGACCGCATACTCCAAAGACGCAAGTCTTGCCGAACCTCACGCCTACATATTGAGCTTGGACAGAAAGGCTTAGTCGATGGCAGGGACATTCTTTGGGATAAGCGTGGCCCAATCAGGATTGGACGCGCAAAGACGAGCGATGGACGTGTTGGGATACAACATAGCCCACGCCAACGACCCCACCTACAAACGCCAGAGAATGGTGATGGTGGAGGGCTCGGTGCTGGCTCAGTCCCAGGAATCGTCCCCTATCGGAGGCACCCCATTCGGCACGGGCGTCGGTTCGGGTGATATTGAGCGCATACGCGATACCCTCATCGAGAACCGCCTGAGGGATGCCACGCAGGCCAGCGCCAACTGGGAATTCAAGAAGAACACTTTGAGTCAGATTGAGACAGCAATCGGGGAGCCGAGCGACACCGGTCTGCAAAACGACCTGGACAACTTTTGGGCGTCCTGGCAGAAAGTGGCTACCTCGCCCGAGTCAATGCCGATCCGCAGCGCCC
Source organism: Armatimonadota bacterium (assembly GCA_023474015.1). The sequence continues at coordinate 6,615 of JAMCYN010000175.1, read as the reverse complement.
TGCTAGAGGATGCTTCGGCTTTGTGCCAACGCATGAATTATGTCTACCGTCAGATGGGCGACGTGGTCAAGGACCTGAACCTGGCCGCCATCGACCGGGTGAGCAGGATCAACCTTATAGCCGATGAGATCGGTAAGCTCAATAACGAGATCGGCGCCCTGACCTCCGGTATGATCCCTGTAAACGACCTCCTGAACCGGCGTGACGCGCTGGTGCAGGAGCTTTCGAAGCAGGTGGCGATCAGCCAGCATGGCGACAGCAAGGACAGCTTCATAATCTCAGTAGGTGGGACGGTCATGGTGCAGGGGACTAAAGTCAACCACATTAAGACCTCCGTGGATACGGATGGTGATCAGTTGATCCAGTGGGAGCGAGACTCTCAGCCGGTATCCCTTACCGGCGGCGAACTCAAAGCGATAACGGATCTCCGCGATTCCACGATTCCTGACTACCTGCACCAGTTGGACAATATCGCCTCTGACCTGGTACAAAGCGTAAATGCGGTGCACCGCGCTGGAGAGACAATGAACGGGCAGCCCGGCGGAGACTTCTTCGAGGTCTTCCCGACCGGAACGACCGCGGCCAACATAACGCTGCACGTTGATGGTAATCCCCCGGACGCGATAAACCCGGGCGTGGTTGGGCACCCGGAGCTAATTGCAGCGTCGGCGGTCGGCGGTGGAATCGGAGACGGCAGCATAGCCCAGAAGATATCAGCCCTGAAAGACGCGACCACCTCCAGTGGTTTCACAATCAACCAGATGTATAGGTCGTTGATCGGAGACATAGGCAGCGCGGCGGCTACAGCGGACACGCAGGCCAATGCACAGGGCCTTTCACTCGATCAGTTCACAACTCAGCAGCAATCGGTCTCAGGTGTATCGCTGGATGAGGAAATGACCAACATGATCAAGTTCCAGCAGGCGTATAACGCGGCAGCGAAGGTGCTGGCGACAATGAATGATATGCTTGGCGTCCTGGTCCAGCGCTGATAGCAATATAGGAGGCAAGGGATATGAGATCATCACTTAGCCAGCAAATACAAAGTTCTCTTATGTTTACGAGCCTTGCGAGCCAGAAACTCATAGAAGCGCAGAACCACGCCGTCAGCGGCAAGCGCATTCTGCATCCGTCCGACGACGTACCTGGGACAAATCGCGCATTATCTTTGAGGTCAAGTATAAATACCGTGAACCAGTTTACCAATAATATAGTCGTTACCAAGCCATTGGTGGACGCGACTGAAAGCGCGATGTCCGACCTGGTAAAGACGGTCCGCGACGTGAGAGACATCGCGATCAAGGCGGCCACTCCGGACTATACGGGCTCCGCCCAGTCAACCTACGTGGCCGACCTTAACAATATAATGTCGAAGCTGATCGATGTCGCGAATACAAAGCACGGAGACCAATATGTCTTTAGCGGGACCGCGACGGCGACAGCGCCGGTGATAACGAACCCGGGTCCGGTTCCCGACCCGGCAGTCCAGCCATATATTTATGCTGGTAACCAGGGAACTCGGACGGCTCAGGTGCTTTCATGGGTTTCATTGCCCGTGAATATCCCTGGAGACAAGCTCTTTAACTTTGACTCAGGTACGGGACCCCCCGCGGGAGCGGGCTCGACCGATTTATTCACAATGGTGAGGCAGTTGCGCGATGCGGTGTCATCGGGAGATGTAACAAACATCAGCAGCCAGCTCACCAATATCGACGCGAACTATAACAATTTGCTCTCCTGTCAGGCCCAGATGGGTTCGTGGATGTCCAGAATGGATGACGCAAAAAACAACCTCGAGGACACCGCGAACCGGCTAAAGGAAATGCTTTCGGATACCGAGGACATTGACTTACCGCAGGCGGTGGTCGAGCTGAAGTCGCAGGAGAACGTATACCAGACCGCCTTGTCGATAACATCGCGGATGCTGGATCTGTCATTGGCAAGTCTAAGCCTTAAGTAGGGAAGGAACCAAAAATGAAAGTAGAGACAACCAGGTTTGGCGAATTGGAAGTTGAGGAGAGTTCGATCATCAAAATGCCGAAAGGCCCGATCGGATTCGAGAGCTACACTGACTTCGTGGTCATAGAGCATCGGCCCGACACGGAATTTCGCTGGCTTCAGTCGGCGGAGGACCCCACGTTGGCGTTCGTTGTGGTGGACCCGTCGAAGTTCTTCACTGAGTATGAGATCGAGATCAGCGACTCCGATGTGGACAAACTCCATCTGACAAGCGAAGCTGATGCGACGGTTCTCGTAATCGTGACGATTGCTGAAGCAGGCAAGGAAATCACGGCCAATCTGGCCGCCCCTGTAATCATCAACTCCAAAGAGCTGATTGGCACGCAGATCGTCGTGCAGGACAGCCGCTACAGCGTGAAGACTCCGTTGGTCGCGTACATCGACAAGCCGACCGAAGAGAAGACGACAGTCAAGGCGGCTTAACCCAAGAACGAGTGAAAGGACGCACTCAAAATGTTGGTATTGGCGAGGAAGGTCGGACAATCGATCGTAATCAGCGATAACATCGAGGTGCTGGTTATCGAGGTGCGCGGTGATCAGGTCAGGCTGGGCATCGAGGCCCCCAGGACGATCCCCGTGCACCGCAAGGAGCTCCTCGAGCAGATCAAGATCGAGAATGTGAAGGCCGCAGCCGAAGCGGACGTCGAGACCGTTTCCCAGGCGCTAAGCAATCTCACGCCCGGTGATTGATGTTTCCCAGGGGGAAGTACGCCCTGCGAATAAATTCACGGCCACAACTACACGAAGTCCCGAAAGCATTCGGGACTGAACGCTTACGCATGTACCATGCCGCATTCTCATTCACCCTCACGGGGTGACGCACATTATTCCACCATTTTGGCCTGATCTAACCTCAATCATTCACCCAATCTGCCGATAATTAAGTCGGACTGCAATCGAGCGTGCGTTATGCGCGCAACCCATCGCATTTCAGCCACTCAAGACACCAACTGGAGGACTTACGAGGTGGATATTAGAGAAACGCCGTGGCTTACTCCCGAATCCGTCAACTTCCTGGAGCAGCTTGTCAACAGCGATCCCGAGTTGAAAATACTGGAGTTCGGGAGCGGGGGATCAACTATATGGTTCTCTCGCAATCTCAAATTCCCCAAAGCAAAGCTCGTCACAGTGGAACACGACGTCGAGTGGTATCAGGCGATACGCAGCCGCGTACCGGCAAGCGTCGAGATGCGCTTGGAAGAAAGACCTTATGCCAGGGTGTGCAACGAGTTCCCCGATGAATACTTCGACCTGGTCCTGATAGACGGGAGAAACCGCATACTCTGCGCCGCGCATGCAATGCGCATCGTTAAGCCCGGCGGGTTCATTATGCTGGACAATGCCGAGTTCGATGATTACACCCCAATCGGCTCGACTCTACTTAAGGAATGGGAATACAGGCGCACTGCCGCTTACAACTGCCCCGAAGCCATACCTAACGGCGTCTGGGCGACTGATATTTGGCGGAAGCCCTGCACCAAAAACGTGGCTGATGTGGCCGATGAGACATTGGTGTCGTGCGGCGAGTCCTACGCTCGAAGAGGCGACTTCGCAACCGCCGAAACGCTGGCTCGCATTTCCATAGAGAAGAATTGTCACATTGTCGATGCGCTCAACCTGCTTGCCGTGTCCCACTGCTCCAGAGACGAAGTAGCGTGCGCGACCAGACTGCTTGAGGCGGGCAAAGCGATGGAACCCACAAACGTCAACATCGGCAAGAACCTCGCCCTAATCTACTCCAACCAGGGCCGACGTGATGAAGCTATGCAAATCTACACCGATCTGCTCGCCATCTATCCCATGGATAAAGACATCCACAATGGCCTTCGCAACATGGGAGCAGTCGAGTTGGCGAACCATGCAGAGCAGATGTCCAATCAGTTCGAAGCCCTATTACCGGGCACATTCCTGATAGAAACCAGCGCCATCTGCAACCTCAGGTGCCCGGAGTGCGCACTTGGTTCGGGCATGAAGAAGTCCGATAAGCACTTCATGTCTCTGGATCAGTTCAAACATATAGCAGACAAAATCCGCCCGTATGCGAAAACCACCCTATTGCATATATGGGGTGAACCAATGCTTAACAAAGACATCTTTGAGATGATCAAGATCGCGTCCGAGTTCAGCACCGTCAACATTAGCACGAACGGCCTGATGCTCACACCCAAGACAGCCGAAAAGCTGATCACATCCGGTGTGGGTGAGTTGATCGTATCCATCGACGGCATCAGCCAGGAAGTGTATGAAAAGTACCGAGTCGGCGGGAACGTCGAGAATGCCATAAACGCCCTGAAGATGCTCGCCGAGTTCAACAACAAGCACGGCAACAAGGTCTGGATCATCCCTCAGTTCATCGTATTCAAGCACAACCAGCACGAGATGGCTGAATTCGAAAGCCTCTGCGATTCGTTGGGTCTCAAAGCCTGCTTTAAGGCGCCATATCTGCGCGATGGCTCGGAGTCGGACATGGAGATATCCGGCCTGCCGAGCTTCCATCGCAAACAGTTCCCTGACGATGCCAGCCTGTGCCAAGCCATAAGCACCTGCGACGCGCCTAAGAAGGACTTCACGGTTCTGGTGGATGGCTCCGTCGTTCTCTGCTGCTACGACCACAATGGCACAACCGGTGTCGGAAACATTTTTGAACAGGATGTCATGGACATCTGGAACAGCGATGCATACCGTGATATCCGCTGGAAGGTGCTCTCCGGCAACGCACCCGAGTTCTGCAAGAAGAGCTGCCTGACTTACTCGCTGGCGCCTAAGCAGACGCTCACCAATGCATTCGCTTCAACGGCGTCGGCCCAGCCGAGCGGCAGACGGGCGAGGGTCACAGGCGATGTCAGTGACCTGCGGCAGGCAATAGAAAATGCACGCGAGATGTTCCGCGGTGGCAAACATCTTGAGGCGTTCGATCTCTATGAGCAGCTCACCGAGACTTACCCACAGCATTCTGTCCAGATAATGGCCGATCTTTACAGTTGCTACGCTACGTATGACCAGAATGATCGCTACAACCTGTATCAGAAGCGGCTATTTGATTTCGATATCAAATCCACCGACAAAGTCCTGGACATCGGCAGCGGCCACGCGCCGTTCCCTCTGGCCACTCACCTTTCCGATCTGGAACTTGGCGAAGGCTGGACCGGCCGCGCGGGCGCTCCGTTCAAGTATGTCGACGGCAAGCCTGTCTACCAGTGCGATATCGAAAGCCTGCCGTTCGCGGATAACGAGTTCGACTTTGTCTACTGCTCACACGTTCTTGAGCATGTGAAAAACCCCGAGATTGCGTGTCGCGAGCTAATGCGCGTTGCCAAACGCGGTTACATCGAGACCCCCACCAGAGGCAAGGAACTTTGGCTGGACTCCGCCCGCGAAAGCAACCACAGATGGGCTATCGAGCTCTTCAATGATACTCTTGTATTCACCGAATATACCCCCAAGGACATCAACGGCATCCACTGCAACTCGATCGGGTTGATGCACATGCGCCCCGAAAGCGACCGTGAGAAAGCCATCAGTTCGATGCTCTATCTGAAAGCGGATCTGTTCAACACGATGCTGATGTGGGATGGCTCGTTTAAGTATGACGTGCGCAGGCTGGAGGACAGCTCCTCCACGCCGAGCGCGCCTCCGCCTGCCGCGCCGGTCAAGAACCACGTCAACGAGCCAGTTCCCGAGCCACCCGTGGCGACCGAGGCTTGGATGCGGGAAACGGTCGAGCGAATCAACTGCGCGGGCGGCAACCCCAAAACACTCCTGGCGATTGCGTCCGAGCTGGCCGAACGCGGTCAGGTCGACACCGCGGAACAGCTTGCGCGGATGGTCTTGAGCGCCGATGGCTCAAACGCCGAGGCGCACAATGTCATGGGGTGTATATATTGCTCGCGAGAACAGTTCAACGAGGCGCTCCATTACTTTGAGAACGCTCGCCGCTTGGATAGCCGTAACACCGACATAGGCAAGAACCTGGTGAACGTGTATAGGACGCTCAGACGTTTCGAGGATGCGACCGCGCTGTGCCAGGAGATGCTCCATACCTGTCCGGACGACGCGGAGCTTGTCACGATAGTCGGCGATCTTTTGGAAGAGATCAGCGATAGAATTGGGGATGCGGCCTCGTTTACGGCCTCACCGGGACCGGCCCAAAAAAGCACCGCCATAGCAGCGCCCGCCGGTGCTCCCACGTCGGCCAAGCGCAAGCCCAATCTAAAATACTCGTTCGGAATGATAGTCCTTAACGGCGACGATTTCATCGAGTGCGCGATAAAGTCCGTTTACGATTTCGCTCACGAGATCATAATCGTAGAGGGAGCGGTGGAGGAGGCCGTGTTCGCGGTCGGCCCCGACGGCGGCTCGCGCGACAACACCATCAAGCTCATTGAAGAGTACCCCGACCCCGAAAACAAGATTACCCTGATCCGGGGCAGATGGAAGGACAAGACCCATCAGTCCAACGTCTATCTCCAGCTCGCCACCGGCGATTACGTCTGGGAACTCGACAGCGATGAGGTATATAAAGAAGAAGACCTTTACACGATGGACAACATCCTCACCGAAAACCGCGACCGCGTGGATATGGTGAGCTTCTATTGC
>JAMCYN010000103.1 GCA_023474015.1 Armatimonadota bacterium | reverse complement strand
ATGCGTGTCGCGGCATTGCACTGATCGTCATCATCGCGATTAAGCAGGACAACCACGACCTCAAACGGCGCGACCCCAATGGGCCAGATCATACCGTCCTTGTCGTTGCCGACTTCGGGGATTGCCGCGAGCATTCGGCTCACGCCCATCCCGTAGCAGCCCATAATAAAAGGCTTCTCTTTGCCGTCGTCGTCAAGGAACTTCGCATCCATACCTTCGGAATAAATCGTTCCCAACTTGAATATATGTCCGATTTCCATCCCGCGCCTAGCGTCAAGGACGCCCTGGCAGTGTGGGCAGGCGTCGCCCTTACCGGCAACGCGGATGTCCGCGAATGTCTCGACCTCAAAGTCCCGGTCGAGGTTGGCATTTACATAATGCGCATCCGTCTTGTTGCCGCCGACGACGACATTTGCCATCCCCTGAATTTCGCGATCCGCGATTATCTTGGCGCCGTTGATGCCGACGGGTCCCGCGAACCCGACTTCCGCGCCGGTGACTTTCTCAATGATATCCGCGTCGGCCATCTCTATGCTCTTAACCCCGAGGGCGCGCATGAGCTTGGGCTCATTAAGCTCACGATCGCCGCGCACGAGTGCCGCCACGACCTGATCACCGGTCTTGTAGATCAGCGTCTTTACAATCTTCTTCGGCGACTTCTTCAGGAACGACGCTATTTGCTCGATGGTGCGGGCGTTGGGCGTGTCAACCAACTCTAAAGGGGCTATCTCATCGTCTGACTGCTTTATCGGCCTCTCGCCTATGCCGCACTTCTCGGCGTTCGCGGCGTAGCCGCAGGAGGTGCACACGAGCACGGTATCCTCCCCAGCCTCGGTGATGACCATATACTCCTGGCTGTCCTTGCCGCCGATTGCGCCGGAGTCGGCCTCGACCACCAATGGCTCCAGCCCGCAGCGCGCGCAGATTCGAGCGAACGCGATGTACATCTTATCGTACGCGCGGTCGAGGTCCTCCCAGGTCCGGTCGAAGCTGTATGAATCGAGCATTATAAACTCGCGGCCCCGGACGACTCCGCCCCTGGGCCTCGGCTCATCGCGCCCTTTTGTCTGAATCTGGTAGAGGTTGAGCGGCAGTTCGCGGTATGATCGCACATCGCGCCGCACAATATCCGTGATAACCTCTTCGTGAGTGAACCCTATTGCGTAGTCGCGGTCATTGCGATCCTTCAGCCGAAAGAGCACATCGAGCCCCCAGCGCCCGGTCTCCTGATATAGCTCGGATGGGATAATCGCGGGCATCAACAGTTCCTGCCCGCCCTGATCGTCCATCTCCTCGCGCACGATCTTCTCGATCTTCTTGATGACCTTATATCCCAACGGCAGGTAATCGTATATCCCCGCCGCCACCTTGCGTATAAACCCGCCCCGCAGCAGCAGCCTATGGCTCACCATCTCAGCTTCCGCCGGGACTTCTCTTAATGTCGGAAAAAACAGTTGTGATGCTCGCATTTTGTCCTCAATTTTGAATGTTGAATTTTGAATTATGAATTAGAGAAGGGGCTGGCCCTCCCTTCAATTCACAATTCACAATTCCTAATTCCTAATTCCTTGGCCACCGCTTCCTCCCCGCAATCGGGGAATTTGTGGCAGTTAATACACTCAGACCATATTTTGTGCGGCAGGGTGGCTTTGTCCACTCGCGCAAATCCCATCTTCTCGAAGAAACCCGGCACGTAGGTCAGCGCGAATATTTTCGGGACTCCCATCTCATGCGCCTCATCGATACAAGCTTGCACAAGATTGCTGCCTAAACTTTGACCATGAACACTCTCATCAACGGCAAGCGACTTTATCTCCGCAAGATCGCCCCAGGTCACATGCAGCGCGCAGCAGCCGAGTATGTGGCCATCTTCTTCAAGCACGAAGAAGTCGCGGATGCTCTCGTAGATTGTGTTCAGCGACCGCGGCAGCATCTCGTCGCGTTCGGCGAAATGGTTAATCAGCCTCTGCAACTCCGGGACATCCGGCACCCTTGCCTTACGAATCACTTTGGAACCTCTGCACTTCATTCATCAGCTCATCAACGAGCGAATCCTCATCGACTTTCCGAAGCATCTCGCCCCTGGCAAATACCATCCCGACTCCCGCGCCCCCGGCGATCCCGACGTCGGCCAGCGACGCCTCGCCGGGACCGTTCACAACGCATCCCATCACTGCCACGGTAATCGGCTTCGACGGCGGATTCGTCTCAAGCCTGCTTCTCACCTCGCCCGCAATCGCGGTAATGTCGATGGAGCACCTGCCGCAGGTGGGGCAGGAAATCAAGGTAAAAGGCTTTTGGTAGAGTCCAAGACTGTTTAATATTTCCTTGCCAACTTTAACTTCTTCGACCGGGTCCGCTGTCAGCGACACCCTCAAGGTGTCCCCGATTCCTTCGGCCAACAGCGTCCCGATTCCTACCGAACTTCGTATCGTGCCTTCCCAGGCAAGCCCGGCCTCGGTCACTCCCAAATGCAGCGGATAATTGCACCGCTCGCTCGCTAACCTATATGCCTCGATCATCATCGGCACATCGAACGCCTTCAGCGAGAGCACTATGTCCTCGAAACCGAGTTTCTCGAGCACTCTGACCTCGTCAAGCCCGCTCTCGACCAGAGCTTCCGCCGACGGCAGCCCGTAGCGCTTGCGGTCGATAGATCCGGCGTTGACCCCGATCCTGATTGGAACGCCGCGTTCATTCGCTGCCTTGGCCACGGCCTCGACCTTATCATCGGAGCCGATGTTGCCGGGGTTGATCCTCAGCTTGTCCGCGCCCGATTCGAGGCTTGCGAGAGCGAGTTTATAGTCGAAATGGATATCAGCCACAAGCGGAATCGAGATGGCAGCTTTGATCTCCTTAATCGCGCTAGCCGTCTCAAGGTTCGGCACGGCTACACGCACGATGTCGCATCCGGCCATCTCCAGCCGCCTGATCTGATCGACGGTGGCATCGATGTCGGCGGTTGGGGTATTTGTCATCGACTGCACCGACACCGGCGTCCCGCCGCCGATCTCCACATCGCCAACCGTTACCTTCCGCGTAGCTTTGCGTTCCATCTTACTGCGGCACCAGCCCTCGGGAAATCTTAAATATGTCGGACCAAAGTACGGTCACAACAAGCACAACGAGAATGGCGAACCCTATCATTTGAAATACACGCATCTGCTCGATGGTCCAGCGCTTTCTACGGATACCCTCGACAAACAGCAGTATCAGGTGCCCTCCGTCTAGTATGGCAGGAATTGGAATGAGATTGATGAACGCAAGGCTCATACTCAACCCGCCCAGCATCTGCAGGACCCAGTACGAGCCCCGGGCGACCGCGGAACTGGTCATCTTGGCGATCATCACCGGGCCGCCGACCTCGTCCTTTATGCGTTTGGTGGTCAGCGTTTGGATCAATACCGCCGCAATATTCTTGGTGATCAACAGGCCCTTGCCGACCGATTCCACAAAGCCTGCCTTCACCAGCGTCTGTTCCGGTTGGAATCCAAGAAGGCCCCTTGCGGTGAATACTCCCTGGCCGACCGCCGCAAGCTGCGCGGGACTGGGTGAAACCGTGATAGGCTTCTCCCCATCCTCTCGCCCGACTACAAAGTCGAGCGAGCGGCTCTTTTCGAAACGCAGAACACGCAGCAGGTCATCAGCGGTCTTCACCTTCGCGCCATTGATCTTGACCAGTTCATCTCCATACTTGAATGGAGAATCCTTACTGACCTTATCGGCGTATGCGCCAGGGAATGCCCACCTGGTTCCCATAAATCTTACCCATCCGACCGGCGGCACCGCCTTCGCGCTGATCGTCTCGTCATTTCGCTTGAGCTCGATGGTTACCTGCTTCTCACCGGCATCCTGGATTGCGGCGATGAAATCCTCACCGCTCCCGATTTGTTTGCCGTTGAGGCTTATGAGCTTGTCATTGGGCTCGATTCCCGCGCTCTTCGCGGGTGAGCTCTCATAAACGCCGTCCACGCTGCCTTGTTTGGCATCCATAAACGACCATGAGGCGCCCAGATACGTGACGGACCATCGAGGGACCGCCGTAAGGGTTTGCTTGGAGCCGTTGCGCTCGACCAGCAGCGACAGGTCCTTGCCGGGGGCGTCGTGGATAAAATCTACCATCTGCTTGCCGTCGCTGATCTTCACGCCGTCGATCTCAAGAATCCTGTCACCCGCGCGAAGCCCTATTCGAGCGGCCTCGGTTTGCGGAATTACCATCCCGATCTTGTTCTGTGTACTGCCGATTGGATAACCCCAGAACACGCCCATCGTCACGAAGACGATCACGGCCAGCAAAAAGCTCGCGAATGGCCCGCAGAATATCACCAGCGCCCGCTTCCAGATCGCCTGTGCCTGAAAGCTGTCAGGTATGTTCTCGTCGCCTGGCTCCATGCCGGTCAGCCTTACGAAGCCTCCCAATGGCACCAGACGCCAGGTGTAATCAGTATCCCCACGTTTGAACAATCTGATCAGCTTCGGGCCGAACCCAAACGAGAACTCCTCGATCTTAATCCCTACCAGCCGCGCGGCAATGAAATGCCCCAGCTCGTGGAACATCACCAGCACGGCGAATATGAATACCAGCGCTATCGTGGTTTGTATGACCAATATCTAACTCCTGATTGCGAACTCCGCAAACTCCAACGCCTTCCGCCTCGCCTCGGCGTCAACGGCGTATATTTCTTCCAAACTCGGCGACGGCTGCGGCGTGTGACTTTCCATGGTCTGTTGGACTACCCTGGGTATGTCCAGAAATCCGAGCCTGCCCTTGAGGAACATATCCACCGCCACCTCGTCCGCCGCGTTCATTACAACTGCGAGCGTGCCGCCGACCCTAGCCGCTTCCATCGCGAGCGCGAGACACTCGAACTTGTCAAAATCAACTTTCTCAAACGCAAGCGCGCCGGCCTCAAGGATATCCAGCCTCGGCAGCTTCGAATCGACTCGTTTCGGATATAGCAGCGAATACTGGATCGGCAGCCGCATATCGGGCAGTCCAAGCTGCGCGATTATCGAGCCATCGCAAAAACGCACCATCGAGTGGACTATGCTCGTCGGGTGGATCACGACCTCGATCTGGTCGGCCTCGACCCCGAAGAACCACTTGGCCTCGATGATCTCGAGACCCTTATTCATCATGGTGGCGGAGTCGACGGTGACCTTCCTGCCCATCTTCCACGTCGGGTGAGCAAGCGCCTGCTCCGCCGTCACGTTCGCCAGTTCGGATTTCGGCGTGTTTCGAAAAGCTCCTCCCGATGCGGTCAAGTATATCTTCTCGATACTCTCGCGGTCCTCGCCGTTAAGGCACTGGAAGATGGCCGAGTGCTCGCTGTCTATCGGTAGAAGCGCGACACCCGCCCGCTTAACGGCATCCATCACAAGATGCCCCGCCGCGACCAACACTTCCTTGCTCGCCAGGGCAACATCCTTACCCGCCTCGATTGCGCGAAGGGTGGGGGAAAGCCCCGGCGTACCAGCCACGGATACTACTATTTTATCAGCTTCGGATTCGATGGCAAGCTCATCGAATCCGCTTGGTCCAGCAACGACCCTTATGCCCTTGCCGGCCAGTCTCTCCGAGACTACCAGCCGACAGGATTCATCACCGATACATACAATCATTGGGTCGAACTCCAACGCTTGTTTGATTAGTAGGTCGGCATTGTTTTGAGCGCCCAAGCCGACAATATCGACCATCTTCGGCCCCAGCCGCCTCACAACATCCAGCACCTGAGTCCCAATCGAGCCCGTGGAACCTAACAATGATATGCGAACTGGATTCCCGCTCTCCGCTTTCCGCTTTCCGCTTTCCACTAATCTCAGCTCTCCTCGACTACCTTCCCGAACTTCCTCGTCCGCCCCTGGTAGCTCGCAATCGCATTGACCAGATCATCCTTCGAGAAATCCGGCCACAGCGTATCGGTAACGTAAAGCTCCGAGTAAGCGGTCTCCCACATCAGGAAGTTGCTCACGCGCATCTCCCCGGCGGTCCTGATCAGCAGGTCCGGGTCCGGAAGCTCAGGATGATACATCAGGCTCGAAATCAGTTTTTCGTCGATGCCGTCCGCGCCTATCTTGCCGTCGGCGACCATCAGCGCAAGCTGCTTCGCGGCGTCAACGATCTCATTGCGGCCGCCATAGTTCACAGCGATGTTGAGAATAATGCGCGAGTTGTCTTTTGTGGCCTCGTAGTCCTCATTGAACTGGTCCTGAAGCGCCTTCGGAAGCTCGTGAAAGCGCCCGCTGGTAATTATCCTGACGCCCTCTTTTTTCATGTAATCGAGCTCGGCCTTTGCCGCATATCGGATCAACTTCATAAGACCGGAGACCTCTGCCTCGGGCCTCCTCCAGTTCTCCGAGGAAAACGCATAGGCGGTGATGACCTTTACATTGAGCTCAGCGGCGTTGATGACAAAGTCCTTGAGTGCCTTATACCCACGTCGGTGGCCTTCCAGCCTTGGCAATCCCTTGCGGCGAGCCCACCGGCCGTTGCCGTCCATGATTACGGCTATATGGTTTGGGATGCGACGAGCATCAAACTCTGTATAAGTTTTCTGAGCCAACCTATACTCCATTTTGGATTTTGGATTGGGGATTTTGGATTTGGGAAGGGATCTGCCTTCAATCCGCAATCCAAATTACTACCTTGGCCCCCTGCCGAGCTATACAAATCAACAGGGGGCCAGGAGCATATGCGAGTCAATTATCTTCGCCTCGGGCTAGACTTCCTTCAACTCCGCCTCTTTCGCGGCTGCGTACTTGTCCACCTCAGCGATATACTTATCCGTGAGTTTCTGAACCTCGTCCTGCTCCCGCTTCAGATCGTCCTCGGAAATCTCCGACTTCTTCTCCTGAGCCTTGAGGTGCTCGTTCGTGTCCCTGCGGACGTTACGAACCGCCACCTTGTGCTCCTCGGACCTCTTGTGAAGCTGCTTGATAAGTTCCTTGCGACGCTCTTCAGTTAGATAGGGTATGTTTAACCGGACCACATTCCCATCACTCTGAGGCGTCAATCCCACATCCGAGGCCTGGATCGCCTTAACGATTGCGTCCAACGAATTGCGATCCCAGGGAGTCACCAGAAGCTGCCTGGGCTCGGGCGAGGTTATGCCCGCGACCTGGTTAAGCGGCGTGGGCGTGCCGTAGTAGTCAACCTTGATTCCCTCAAGGATCAGCGGATTGGCCCGTCCGGTTCTGATAGTGGCGAAATCATGCTGGGCAGCCTCGACCGCCTTCTGCATACGTCTTTCGCCGTCCTGAATTACTTCTTTGGTCAAGAGTCCTTCCCCCTTACGAGCGTGCCGATTTTCTCTCCGCGCGCGGCCCGAGCAATGTTACCGCGCTCGCTAATTCCAAACACCACTACGGGCAGGTTGTTCTCCATACACAAAGTAAAAGCGGTCAGGTCCATAATCCTCAGATTGCGGCTGATCGCGTCCATATAGGTCACTTCATCAAGCTTGACGGCGCTTGCGTCCTTTTTCGGATCGCTGGTATATACGCCGTCCACGTTCGTCGCCTTCAACACTGCGTCGGCCCGTATCTCCAGAGCTCTCAATGACGCTGCGGTATCGGTCGTGAAATACGGGTTTCCAGTCCCGGCCGCGAGGATTACCACACGGCCTTTTTCCAGATGCCGGAGAGCCCGCCTGCGAATGAACGGCTCAGCCACCTCCGCCATATGAATCGCGCTCTGGACCCGGGTGTGGACTCCCATCTTCTCCAGTGCGTCCTGCAGGGCGAGGGAGTTGATCACCGTCCCAAGCATGCCCATGTAGTCGGCTGTTGCCCGGTCGATTCCCTCCTCGGAGGCGGTCTCTCCGCGGATGATGTTGCCCGCGCCGATGACTACCGCCACCTCGACACCGGCCTCGCGGGTTTCCCTGATATCCTCCGCGATGGCCTGCACCGTATCAGGGCAGATCCCGAGCTGCTGAGAGCCGGAAAACGCCTGCCCCGACAACTTCAGCAGGACCCTGGTCCACTTACGGCTTTCGCTCGGTTTACTCAGCGGCACCGTTAGTCTCTCCCACGCGGAACCTTACGAACCTGGCGACAGAGGTCTTCTCACCAAGCTTTGCCACGACGTTATTGATCAGGTCCTGAACGGTCAGGTCCTCATCCTTGATATACGGCTGTTCAAGCAGGCACACGCGGGAGTAGAACTCCTTCATGCGTCCCTCGATAATGCGGTCGATTATGTTCTCCGGCTTGCCTTCCTTGATGGCCCACTGCCGGTGTACCTCACGCTCCTTGGCAAGCGCCTCTTCGGGAATATCCTCACGACGCATGTAGTCCGGATTGCTCCAGGAGATATGCATGGCAATGTCTTTTGAAAGCTGCTGGAACTCGTCCGTCTTAGCCACGAAGGTGGTCTCGCAGTTAAGCTCGACCATCACCCCGATCTGATTGCCGGTGTGAATGTAGCAGCCAACAACTCCCTCGGAAGCAGCTCTGGCCTCCCGCTTTGCCGCAACCGCGATGCCCTTCTCCCGCAGCAGCGTAATGGCCTTCTCGTAATCACCGCTGGTCTCGGTGAGGGCTTTCTTGCAATCCATCATACCCGCGCCGGTTTGTTCTCTGAGTTTCTTAACCATATCGGCACTAATTGCCATTTGTGTACTCTCCATATTATACGAAAAGCTATTACTCGTAAGTGCTCACTCTTGCTGCGTATGCAAATATAACGTAGCATCCCGAGCCCCGTCGAAGGATGCGGTCAAGTTTCATGGCGTGTCTCTTCGTAGCCGCGTGCTTCGACAAAGCTCAGCATGCTCAAGTTCTACACATCATCTGTGAGCTATTACTCAGTTGCTTCGACTTCGACTGTCTCTTCGACAGAATCAGGCGCCAGGCTCACGGGAGCCTCCGCGTCGATGAAGACCTCTTCCTCAACGGCCGCAGCTTCGGCCTCTACCTTTTCGTCCTCTTCGGCTTCGGTCTCGGCCACCTCGACGACTTCCTCTTCCTCAACCGGCGGCCTGATCTCGATGATCGCTTCGGCAATCTTGCCGGATATGAGCTTAATAGCTCTGATCGCGTCGTCGTTGCCGGGGATTACGTAGTCGACCTCGTCCGGATCGCAGTTGGTGTCGACGATAGCCACTACCGGGATCTCCAGCTTCCTGGCTTCGAGAAGAGCGATTCGCTCCTTCTTGAGATCGACAATATAAATCGCGCCCGGCAGCTTAGGCATGTCCTTGATTCCACCGAGGAAGCGATCTAGCTTGTCTTCCTCTTCACGCAGCTTGGCGGCCTCTTTCTTGGTGAGCTGTTCAAAAACCCCTTCGGCTTCCATCTTCTCAAGCTCGCGAAGCCTACCGATTCGGGTCTGTATGGTGCGGTAGTTGGTTAGCATTCCGCCCAACCAACGCTGATTCACGAAGTACATCCCACACTGCTTCGCCGAGGTTTCGACTGCTTCCTGGGCCTGCTTCTTAGTGCCGACAAAGAGAACGACTTCTCCCTGTGCGACCACGTCCTGGACGAACTTCCTGGCATCCTCGAAGAGTTTGAGGGTTTGGTGGAGATCGATAATGTAGATTCCGTTGCGTCCCCCGTAGATGTATCTTTTCATCTTGGGGTTCCAGCGGTGAGTGCGGTGTCCGAAGTGGACTCCCGCCTCCAGCAGTTCCTTCATTGTGATTGCCGGCAAGACTATGTCCTCCTTTAGGTTATTTTCCTCCCGCTTCGTCATTCCACGGCGCGATCCCGATGAATGTCGGGACACCCGCGCCATGGTCAAAAGCGGTGCGTTTTGCCAAACTCAGAAATCATACCACATCCGGCCCACTTTCGTCAACGAAAACGCGCAGTGCGCGGTCCAATAAACCTGTGGGTCGAAACAACCCCTGCGTGGTATAATGCTCAAGTAGGACAGCTTGGATGTCATACGTAGAAAGTGATAGGGAAGTCGTGGAGAAAGTGACTCAGGAACATCCGGCTGGACGCCCTGAAACGCGGGAACAGGGCAGCCAGGCACAATATGAAGTTGTAATCGAAGCGGGACGCACGGAGCGGCACTACTGGGCCGACTTATGGCGCTATCGGGAGCTCTTCTACTTCCTGTCCTGGCGCGATATCCTCGTGCGATACAAGCAAACTGCTATCGGCATTACATGGAGCATCCTGCGGCCCTTCCTCACTATGATCGTCTTCACGGTCATCTTTGGAAAACTGGGAAAAATGGACTCGGGAGGTGTTCCTTACCCGATTCTAGTATTCGCCGCCATGCTTCCCTGGCAGTTATTCTCAGGCGCGTTTGCTTCCTCTGGGATCAGCTTGGTCGGCAACGCCCAGCTCATCTCCAAGATTTACTTTCCAAGGATGATCGTTCCAGCGAGCGCGGTGATCGTGAACCTGGTTGATTTCCTTATCTCTTTCGCTCTTCTTGCCGCTCTGATGGTTTGGTATAGGTTTGCGCCCGGCTGGCGTTTCTGCACTTTGCCCGCATTCCTGGGGCTTGCGATGGTGGTGGCATTCGGAGCGGGCCTCTGGGTGTCCGCGCTGAACGTGAGGTACCGAGATTTCCAGCACGTCGTACCGTTCGTGGTCCAGTTCGGCTTGTACATATCACCAGTGGGTTTCAGCAGCAATGTCGTCCCCGAGCGATGGCGGTTGCTTTACTCTCTAAACCCGATGGTGGGAGTGATAGATGGCTTCCGTTGGGCGATCCTGGGCGGCAACGCGCGCATCTACTGGCCCGGCTTCACACTCTCGCTCGTGCTCACTTTGCTAATCTTAGTGACAGGTATTCGCTATTTCCGTAAGACCGAAAAGACATTCGCGGACGTTATCTGAGGGCTATATGCAACCCGTAATCAGCGTCGAAAACCTCGGCAAGAGATACATTATCAGCCACCAGGCGCAAAGCGGATCGCTTCGCGACGCGATCTCCGATTCGGCTTCGCGCGTCAAGCGTGCCTTTCTCGGGCGAAACGGATCAGCGCCGGGTCGCAACCGAGAGGAGTTCTGGGCGCTCAATGACGTTTCATTCGAAGTGAATCAGGGCGAGCGAGTCGGCGTGATCGGTCGAAACGGCGCGGGCAAATCCACTTTGCTCAAGGTAATCAGCCGCATCACCGAGCCTACAAGGGGCCGTATTCGAATTCGAGGGCGTGTCGCCAGCCTTCTGGAGGTCGGAACAGGTTTTCATCCCGAACTGACCGGCAGGGAGAACATTTTCCTTAACGGCGCAATCCTGGGTATGAACAAGGCCGAAATCAAGCGGAAGTTTCACGAGATCGTCGAGTTCTCCGAGATTGAGAAGTTCCTGGACACTCCCGTGAAGCGCTACTCGTCAGGGATGTATGTTCGGCTCGCGTTTGCGGTCGCGGCCCATCTTGAGCCGGAGATATTGGTTGTTGATGAGGTT
>JAMCYN010000147.1 GCA_023474015.1 Armatimonadota bacterium | reverse complement strand
ACACGGCGCTGGGGCCCGGCGGCGCAATCGAGGCGTTCCTGGAGGCAAGGGAGAAGGGCCTGGTAAGGTTCTTGGGGATAACGGTCCACTCGCAGGAGGTCGCGTTGGACGCGATCAGCCGGTTCGACTTCGACACTATTCTCTTCCCGATCAACTTCAGCTACTGGCATAACTGTGACGCCGGGCCCCGCATTCTTGAAGAGGCGGCAAAGAAGGGCATGGGACGCGTAGCGATGAAGTCGATGGCGCTCAGACCCTGGTGCGACGACCAGGAGCACCAGGCGGGCAAGTGGAAGAAGACATGGTACAGACCCATCGACGACCCCGCGCTCGTCGAACTGGCAGTTAGGTTCACCCTTTCACAGGACATTAATGTGATGCTTCCGCCGGGCCACTTGGAACTCTTCGAGATGGCGATGAAGGTAGCTGAGAGTTTCCGTCCGATTGAGCCGAGTGAGGTCGAGCGCCTGCGCGAAGTCGCGGCGGGATTGACGCCGATATTTCCCACGCCCGAGTCATCATGATCTGTTGATGAATGCCTCTAAGTCGGACTTATATATCCTCCAAGCCTTGCCAATCTTATGCCCCTTCAGCTTTCCATCTCGCAACCATATACGCACGGTAATCATCTCAACTTTGAGGTATGCGGCAACATCTTCCACTGTAAAGATTCTATCCATCGCACGTATCCTTTCGTCGGTTACTATTGATATATCCTACTTCGCAATACTATGAAACCTTATGGGCCAGTATATATCATATTATGTTTGTTTTCATTGCTATTGGGGTATATAAAAAGAACTACGTGAACTTCTGTCTCGTCGCAGCTTAGTTTGACGTGGCCAAACGACTTAGTGAGCAACCTGGAAGCAATTGGTATATTCCGCATCAGGCGAACCATTGGGGGATGAGCCTGTAAGTCTTATATAAAAGGGTGAGGGAAACAGATCGGGACTGTGAGGTTACGTCAGGAGGCAGTTAGATCAAGTGGTGCGTTGGAAGCGTCACCTACTTACCTGGGACCGTTAGGATAGTCCAGTAGGTTACGAGGGGTGACGGCGCAACCAAAGCACCGCAAAGGTAAGTCATACGGAGGGTTGGGAGAAACCGCCCCGACCAAGACTCGCTCCCACAGTCGAAAGTATCGGTGGAGTAATTACGCGAAATCCCTCCAGGCGCCATGCCGGGAGGGATTTCGCAATATATTTGCTTTCCGCTTTCGGTTTTGGGCCGATTCCCTACTTAAACCGATATTCTGACGCCACTCCAGGCTTCTAACCTACCAGTTTGAATCCTCGGTCCCCAAAATGCTTGTCGTAGCGGAGGTGTCCACATACACACTCATTCCGCGAATGCCTCCGCCGCATATTCGTCGTGCCGCGCCGACAGATCGCCCGCACCGGAATGAAGCGCGCCGGCAGCGGCTATAGCCCTCTGTCTCAAAACCGAGTCATCTATCACGCTCTCAGACGACAACAGCCTCTCAACAGAGTTTCGTATCAGTGCCGCTCGTGAAACGCCCCGTTTCGCTGCCAGCCTGGCGAGTCTTCGCGCTTGCTCTTCGGTCAATTGTATTTGCGTTCTTATCATCGCGAATCTGCATTGTGATTACATGATACCACATTCTGTTGGTATTCACTCTACTTGGGGCGAAAAAAAGGCTAATGCGTGAGACGGAGGGTTGTGTCCTACTTAAACCAATACCACTCAGCCAACCGATCAATACGGAAGTAGATGCCGATCAGAACCACGATCACCCCGAGCGCCACTATCTGCTCGTGGTTCGCGCAGATTTGCGACCACTTGGCCCGCCTGTTCTCGGATTTCGAATACGGCTTGAGCCTGGGCAGCCAAGGGCGAATCTCAGCGCAGTAGTTCTGATAGTCGGGCGCAAAAATCTCGCGCAGTCTGCGCTCCTCGCGCCTGACCCTGAGCGGTCCGTAGATCGAGTAGAGAACCACGTAGCCGACGACCAAGTAGGGGTTCCAGGTCATAATAAATATCCCGAGCCCCACGAAGAACCTGCCGAAATACATCGGGTTGCGCACGTGCGAATACGGGCCGGATATCGTGAAGCGCGTGTCCTTGTGAAGGTGCGAGGTCGCCCACATCTGAATGAGTTCGCCTATAATAGCAACCGGCACTCCATACCAGAACGCATTCGGGTTGTGAATGAACCCCAATATCCCGACAAAAGCTATGGCCATAAGCGGCACGCGATACCAGGTCATCGTGCGATGGACTCGGTCTTCAAGCGTTTCGCCGCGTGTAGTTTCCACGGACAATATCTAGCCTCCTGGAGGTTGGAAGTTAATGGTATGCGAATGACTGAAGTCTACCATATCCGCCCCTTACGGTCAAGGTAAAATAAACTAGCAACAGGGCCTACGCACGTATAAATGTTGTGTGAACCCCGGCTATGCTGCGGGAACGACGGGGTCCATGAAGTGATCAAATTGCAACAGACGTGAGTTCCCGCAGCTCGTACAGCCTTACGTCAGTGCGTGCTGCGGGAACTTTCGACCGTGCAGAATCTATAGGTTTGTGCAAGTAGCCATTCCCGCAGCATAGCCGGGGGGCTGCTTTCATTTTAGTGCGATTGCCCTGAAACTAGCAAAGATACCTATTGACATTTCCGACTGCCCGTGCTAACTTACTGCGGGCGACGTCTAATGATGCAGGTGACACTGCACTATTACCACTGTAAGTCCCAAGGAAGGCAAGGCGTTGGTGTTGACCGAACTTCGTCGCACGGCCCATGTCGTGCTCCCCGCCCCCGGCCATAAGGCTGCTCTTCCAACTCCACGCATTAAACAACCCCAGCCATTGCCGCACGCGCAACCCTATGCCGCATCAGGACTGTTCCAGAGGAGTGAGGCATTATGAATAGCAATATCGCTGATCTCGATGTGGCTGTGATGGTGGGTTCCCCGCCAACAGTGTGGCTGGCCGGACAGGTCGATTTCCAAAATCGTCAGCGAGTATCGGAGGTATTCGATAACTTGCTCGCCTCTGGGGAATGCGTCGTCCGCGCAGACCTGAGCGAGATCAGCTACATGGACTCCAGCGGCCTGTCCGCGCTGGTCAAGTGCGCGACCAGTGCCCTGGAAAGGGGAGGCGCCATAGAACTTGTCGGGGTCAGCGCCCAGGTGGGCAGAATCCTGACGACATGCGGCGCGGCGGTGTTCTTCAAGTCGAACATAGCCGATGTCCCAGTGTGCTCCGAAGTTGACCTTGCCTCGGCGACGGACAACTTCTGGCACGTGAGCGACTTTCAAGTTCCCGCCCGCCCCGAATCCGCCACGATGGCACGCGGCAGGGTCGCCGAGGTGCTGCATTCTCTGCCTTTGGGCCGGGACGAGAGTACGGATATTCTCATCGCGGTCGGCGAGGCTCTCACCAACGCCATAAAGCACGGATGCGGATGCTGCCCGGACAAACAGGTCTCAATCAGATGCGTGGCGGGTCCCTCGCACCTTTCGATAGACGTGGCCGACCCTGGTCCGGGGTTCGATCCGGAGGAGGTGCCAACGCCCATGCCCGGATCGCTTGTCGGCGGAGGCATGGGCATCTACATGATGCGAGAGCTTATGGATGAGGTGTCGTATGCATTCAACGGCCAGACCAGCGTGCGGCTTGTGAAGAACATGGGTGTGTCATTGCAAGAAAGCGCGCAGCAGTTCGAGACGCTCGTCGAAGCGTAGGGAGGCTTCGACTCTAACGCGCTTTGAGTAGATACAGAAAGAACGGCGCGCCGAGCATGGCGGTCACGATCCCCACTGGCAGCCCACTTGGCGGAAGGATGGCGCGCGATGCAAGGTCGGCGAGGACGGTGAGCGTGGCGCCGGCAAGAGCGGCGGTCGGGATCAGCAGCCTGTGATCCGGCCCGAAGGCCTTTCGGCAGATATGCGGCACCACCAGCCCCACGAATCCGATTATCCCACTTACCGCCACGGCGGCGGCCGTTATCAGCGACGCGATGGCGATTATGACGATTTTCAGGTTCTCCGTCTCGATCCCCAGATGCCTCGCGGTCTCCTCACCCATCGCGAATACGTTGAGGTCCCGTGCGAAAGCGAACAAAGCAGCCAGCCCGAACAACGCGAACGGGAACGCCACGCGGACGGTCATCCAGGGGTCGCGGGCGTCGAAGCTGCCCAAAAGCCAGGATATGATCTTGCCCTGCGCCTGGGCGGGGTCGCCGGCGGTCAACGCAACCACGAAGCTCAGTACTGCCCACAAAAAGGAGCCGACAACGATCCCCGCGAGCAAAAACGAATGTATCGACACCCTGCCCGCCGACCTTGCGAGCGCGTAAACAATGAACATCGCCCCCATCGCGAACACAAACGCCACAAGAGGCACCCCGTAGCCTCCAGCGAGTTCGCCGAGGCCGAGCATGGTCGCCACGCCCGCCCCGAGCGCCGCTCCCGAAGAAACACCCACTGTGTAGGGGTCGGCAAGTGGATTAAGCAGAAGGCCCTGGAGAGCCGCGCCGGCCATCGCGAGCAGCGCTCCGACAATAAGAGCCAGCAAGGCGCGTGGAACCCTGATTCCCCATACTATCGTCTCATAGTTGAGGTCCGACTGGGACAGATGCGAACCAAGCCCGATGAAAGGCAGATGAGCACCCACGACGCGCGCCACAGCGCCAAGCGGCACCTTCGTCTCGCCGTATGAAACGTCGAAGGCCAGCGCAAGCGTAAGCATTACCAGCAGTACGATACATCCGGCGAGAAGTCGTCCCGCTATATTAGGATGCGCGCCGCCCGAGGCTATGTTTTTTGTCCGGCTCATCACAAAGCAAAGTATACGTGACACAGGCACGGGGGTCAATGGGGAGGGAAATGAAGAATGCAGATTGAAGAATGCAGAATGAAGGGACCCAGAACCATCACGCCATCCAACTATCGGACCCTACGTCCCTTTGACTTTTTGACTGCCCTCCGACTACCATGATTACTGAGAGGCAGACCCTTATGGCGGAAAGACTGATAATTGCGGCGAGGGCGGTGGCGATAGCGGTATTGGCGCTGGCCGTTTTGGTCGTCGTGATGAGATGGAAGTTCCCCGTGCACAAGGCCACGCCCGTGGAAGGCACATCATTTTGGAAACGCCTGAGGGAAGCGTGGCTGAATCGGCGTCGGGGGCATTTGCGGCGGGCCGAGGACATGACCGAACTTCGGGGGAAAACCGCGCTGTTGATCGACCCCGATCCGAAAAGCGCCCGTGTGATGGCGTGGAAACTGGAACAACTGAAATGCGCAGCGCTCACCGCCACCAACGGCAGGAAGGGCATGGAACTTGCCCGCGCCGACACAATCGATTTCATTATCGCCGACTCACTGCTGCCGGATATATCGGCAATCGATTTGTGTAACGCGCCGGACCGGCCGAACGTGCCGCTGGTGTTCGTCGGCGTGCTTCGGAACCAGTGGGACGAGCTTCGGGGGCTGGGCGGTAGCGTGGGATTGCTGCCGAAACCGTATGATCCGGACGAAGCCGCGGCGTTGGCCGGGCGATTGTTGAGAAAGGCCTCCCACGTCATTTGACAGCCGGGCTTAGCAGACTATAATGGTTGATGTAAGCGAACAGGAGCAAGTTGAAATGGACAAAGATCAAATTATCCGCAGCCTCAAACTCCAGCTCTTAATTGAGCGCGGCATTATTGCAATTATCATACTCGGCCTCACCGCGACCTGGGCGGTCGGCCACTTCCGTAGTGGAAAATCATTCATAATCGTCGATGGCAAGCCGGTGGCCTGCGTGACATCCGAGGCTGACGCCGAGGACGTTCTCCACCAGATCAAGTCAAAGACCGGCTGCAACCCCTCCGAGATACAGTTCAAGGAGGAGGTCCGGGTGGCTAGGGCCCCGTTCGATGCCAGGCCGGTCAGCCGCCACATGGCTTACAACGCCGTCCGTGGCGTGGTCTCGCCGCTGGTTCCCCGTTGGGCGATTATCGTGAACGGCAGGCCGCTGGTCGCCGTGCCGAACCGCAAGGTAGCCGGTGAGGCGCTGGACATGGCCAAACTGAAATTCGGCAAGATGGTGGCAAACCTCGCCGAGGAGCCGCAGATTAAGGAGAACGTGACGGTGGACGTGGCGGCGGTCGAGCCGGGCATCTACTGCAAGACCGCCGAGGAAGCGGTCAATATGCTCTTCTCCCCCGTGCGCGCCGTCAAGACCGACGCGATATACCATGTAAAAGACGGCGATATGGCGGTCTCTATCGCGTCGCGCCACGGCATTTCACTCGACGAACTGACGGCGATCAACCCCGGAGTCAATCTTGCACGCATTCACATCGGCGACAAGCTCAATATTAAGGCCACCAAGGACCCTGGGCCCCGGCTCACGGTCGTGGTCCGCGACCAAAGCGAGCGCGAGGAGAAGGTCCGCCCACCCGTTCAGCGTGTCTCCAGCGCAAAGCTCCCGAACGGCAAAGAAATTGAGCTCGCCCCCGGCAGACCGGGCTTGCGCCGCGTGAAAGTCGCCACGATCTACGAAAACGGCCGACAGGTAGGCTCCGAAGTCGTCTCCGAGGAAATCCTGCGCGAGGCCTCGCCGAGGCGTATCGCGGTGGGGATCAAGTCGAGGTAGTGTTACGTCCGGTTGCTTCGGTTCCAGAGCGCAGCGGCGGAGCCGAAGCAACCAACGATTACCTGAGGAACTTGGACACAAAGGGGGATGTGTCACCACGACGCATGAAGTGCCCCGACGGCCCCTCGCCCAGGAACTCCGAGAACCAGGATTCGTGCTCGATTTCCTCGTTAAGGATCGCCAGTGATAGATCGTAGGTTCTATGGTCTTTTCCAGCGGTTAGATCGCATATGTGGCTGTATCCTCGGACGGCGCAGCGCTCCGCTTCCACCAGGACCGTCAGCATGGCCTTAACGTCCGTTGGATCCTGGGGCAAGCCGGCTGGTGGGCAAGCTGATATGTCATGAAAGTCCTTCATGTTATCGGGCAACTTACCGCCAAGCTCGTAGATTCGAGGGACCAAGGCCTCAAAGTGGTTTCGATCCTCGATACGGGCAACCTCAGCGATCTCTTTGATTCCTTCGCCTTCCAGGCCGATCAGGTTAACGCGCAGGATGGTGTAGTAGTAAAACGTAGTCAGTTCCGCCGCTGCATTCTTGACCAACAACTCCACAAGTCGGTCCAGGTCAACCCCGGACTTTGTTACAGTCTCGCGTGCTACTCTAGCCATGATCAACCTCTCTCTTATTTACTGCCCCTTTACCAAGGGCTGATGAGCCATGCCGCACAATAGCGGTGTCGCTAAACGTGTTTACCCGGATTTCGTTGGGTAAAACATCGGCGCGGGAGAAATACAGGACCAATCGCAAGAGATTTTACCTCAGGATCGATTATCCACTTGAGCGAAGCTCCATAATACGCTATGATAGTTAGACAGTTTGAAGTTAGCTGGTTGGAAAGTTGGGAAGCACCCGACAACTGATAACTGACAACTTCCCCCTGGAGCTTTCAAGTGAACTTTGTTCGGACCGAAGACAGCCCCTATAAGGTCACTCTGGAAATCTTCGAGGGCCCGCTCGATTTGCTTCTGCACCTCATCCGTGAGAACGAAATCGACATCTACAACATCCCCATCGCGAAGGTAACCGAGCAGTATCTGGCGTATTTATCTCTAATGGAGTCGCTGGACCTGGAGGTTGCGGGGGAGTGGCTCGTGATGGCGGCGACGCTGCTGGAGATCAAGTCCAGGATGCTGCTGCCTGAAGACCCCAAGGACGAGGAATCGGATGATGAGAAACTCGACCCGCGGCTGGAGCTTGTCGAGCGGTTGATCGAATACGAAAAGTTTAAGGGCGCGGCGGAGATTTTCCGGGAGCGCGAGGAGATGCGGTCGAAAGTATTCTCCAGGGGCGCGTTGGAGTTGGATTTCGATCTCAAGCCGACCATCGTATTGGACAACATCACCGCCAACGACCTGCTGAGCATGCTGCAGAGCATCCTCTCGGATGTCGGCGAGGAGCCGGTCACCAGCATCCAGCGCCGGAAGATCACGGTGCGGATGCGTATGCGGGAGATATGGCGGAAGGTCAGCGAGGCATCGGGGCAGCTCTCGTTCGAGGACTTATTCGACGATGCATTTACGAGGGTCGATGTGGTGATCACGTTCCTCGCCCTGTTGGAGCTATTGAAAGCGCAGTCGGTGAAGGTGAAACAGACAAAGGCCTTCGCCTCGATTAAAATCATTCCACTGACGGAGCCAAATGGACGATAAACACAAGGCTGTGGATGGGCAGGAGCCCGAAGTTGTAAGAGTGGAGTCGATGGAGCCGGCGGCTGAAGCGTCGGTGCTCGCGATCGCCGAGGCCGCGACGGACAGCGTGGTGGCGCGCGCGCCCAAGAAGGGTCGCGGGCTGGCGGCGCTGTTCACACGTAAGCCTCACGCGGAGCCCGAGGTCGTGGAAGAAGCCCCGGCGGCTGAACCGGAAGACGCGGACGCGCATTCCCCCGAAGATATCCTGCCGCACAAAAACGG
Source organism: Armatimonadota bacterium (assembly GCA_023474015.1). Next base: position 3,067 of record JAMCYN010000147.1, on the reverse strand, counting down.
CCAGCTCAATAGCGTGCTCGAGTGCATGTTGTTTGTCTCCGGCGAGCCGATGACGGCGAAGGAGTTGGCTGAGACCCTGGAGATCGAGGAAGCGCGGGTCGAAGAAGCGATGGACGACCTGGAGCAGGCGTTGGAATCGAGGGGCGGGCTGCAGCTTATGCGGGTCGCGGGCGGTTATCAGCTCTGCACCCGGCCCGAGTATGCCGACTACTGCGCAATGCTGCTGACCCCCGCCAAAAAGAAGCTCTCCAAGGCGGCGCTCGAGACCCTGGCGGTGGTTGCATATCGGCAGCCATGCACGATGCCGGAAGTAGAGGCCGTGCGGGGTGTTTCGGTGGACGGGGTAATGAAGACACTAATGGAGCGCGGGTTGGTAAGAGAAGCCGGGCGAAAGCAGACCCCCGGCAGGCCGATACTCTACGCGACCACGCCGGAGTTCCTTGAGTATTTTGGTTTGAACGACATATCCGAGCTGCCGGACATAGATATGCTCGCGGTGGAGCAGGTGAGGGCACTGGAGGCCCAGAGGGAGTTGTTCACGAGCGAGGAGGTTTCCGATCCGGAGGAGATGTCTTGAACCGCTGAGGCGCGGGAGGGGCTGAGGCGCTGAAATTGGAGGGCGTCGGAGATTTGCGCAACACGTTGTTGCACAATTACATGGACTTCTCAATTGTGCAAGTGGCACTTGCACAATTGACGGTTTGTGGTCTTGTGTCACAGATGCATCATTTCTGCAAGCGGTACTTGCAGAAATGTCGGCGCTGTGCAGCGGTCACAAGTTTGTCAATTCTGCAAGCGGTACTTGCAGAATTGACACTGCGAACTTGGTCAATCGAGGTGACATAGAGTGCCAAACAAGCTTGCTCAAATACCAACAGGTTACGCTGAACTGCTCCAAAGTGTCAGAGAGCGCATTCGAGAAGCTCAGGTTCGTGCTGGGCTAGCAGTAAATCGTGAACTGGTGCTGCTCTATTGGCGTATCGGGCGTGACATCTTGGTGCGGCAGACAGGCGAGGGATGGGGCTCAGCAGTCATTGACCAGCTTTCCGCTGACTTGACCGGGGCATTCCCCGATATGAAAGGCTACTCGCCTCGCAATCTCAGGTATATGCGTTCGTTTGCAGAGGCATGGCCGGATGAGCAATTTGTGCAAGCAGTACTTGCACAATTGCCCTGTACCACAACATCACACTTCTAAGCAAGGTGACGAATCCAAACGAACGCGAGTGGTATATCCGCCAAACTGTCGAGTACGGCTGGAGCCGCAACGTTATGGTCCATCAGATCGAAAGCGATCTATACCACCGGCAGGGAAAGGCGATAAACAACTTCCATACGGCGCTGCCGTCTCCGCAGTCGGACCTGGCGCAGGCGATACTGAAGGACCCGTACAATTTCGATTTCCTGATGCTGGGCCGGGAGTTCTCCGAGCGGGAGTTGGAGCGGGGACTACTCGATCATCTGAGGTCGTTTCTGCTGGAACTGGGGGCCGGTTTTGCCTTGGTCGGAAGCCAGTATCATCTGGAGGTGGACAAGCAGGACTTCTACATCGACCTCCTGTTCTACCACCTGCGACTGCGGTGCTTCGTGGTCATCGAGATCAAGGCGTGCGAGTTCCAGCCGGAGTTCGTGGGGAAATTGAATTTTTATCTATCGGCGGTGGATGACCTGCTCAGGCAGCCCGACGACAAGCCGACTATAGGGATGATCTTGTGCAAAAACAAGGGGCAGGTGGTCGTGGAGTATGCGCTGAGGGACCTGGCAAAGCCCATCGGGGTGTCCGAGTATCACTTCAGCGCGGGTCTGCCCGAGCATCTGAGGGGTGTGCTGCCGTCGATTGAGGATTTGGAAAGGGAGCTTTCGCGTGACGTGGGGCTGGAGGCCGAGTGAGGCTTGGCCGTTGAACGAAGCCTCCAGTCTTGTCATGCTGAGCGTAGCGAAGCATCTGCTTTGAACCGAACCCTTCGCGATAATCGAAGCCTTCAGTGCAAAGCAGATCCCTCGACTGCAAGCTCGGGATGACTAGAATTGTGGCGTTCGGTTCGGGCAGGAATGCCCGGAAAAAGACGTCGGGGGCAAGAATACCTCCGACGAACAGGATTGTCGATTGAGGAGTTGGATAATAATCAAATGAACTTTCGCGCTTTCGCCCTTTCGCGCTTTCGCGATTTATTTGTATGTGCCGCTTTGGTCCTGATGATACTGTGCTCGGGCTTCGCCGCAGACAACGGCACGATCACTCTAAGGCTGGACGATGGGCAATCGGCACAGACTCAGCCCCAGGCTCCCGCAAATACGCCGGTGACTCATCCCAGCCCTGTGATCGACGTTCCGGCGAAACAAGCGAAGCCTGGCCCACTGCCGGATGTGAAGGGCGCGAGCGCGGTGCTGATGGACGCGTCGAGTGGGCAGGTGCTATATGCGAAGAACCCGGACGTCAGGCGCTCGAACGCCAGCACCACCAAGATTATGACCGCGATCCTTATAATGGAGCACTGCAAGCTGTCGGATAAGATCACGGCGAGCAAGAACGCCTCCGAGACGCCGTTTACATCGCTGCATCTCAAGCCGGGGGAGAAGATAACCGTCCTCGATTTGCTTACGGGGATGCTGATACGCTCGGCGAATGACGCCGCGGTTGCCGCCGCCGAGCACATCGCGGGCAGCGTGCCCAAGTTCGCGGCGATGATGAACAAAAAGGCTGCGGAGATCGGGTGCAAGAACACGCACTTCGTCACCCCGAACGGGCTCTACGCGCCTGGGCATTACTCATCGGCGTATGACCTGTGCCTGATGGCCCGCTACGCGCTCCGCTACCAGTTGTTTAATGATATCGTGAGGACTCGGAAATACGCGCTCACCAGCCGGTCCATGAACAAGGCGGACATGGTGGTCTTTTCCAAGTGTAAGTTCCTGAGAAACTATCCCGGGGCCGATGGGGTGAAGTCGGGTTACACGAAGCAGGCGGGGTATTGCTACGTCGGCAGCGCGACACGCAACGGCTGGCGGCTGGTGTCGGCGGTGCTTAAGAGTAACAACGCCGGGGCCGACACCGCCGCGATGATGG
>JAMCYN010000112.1 GCA_023474015.1 Armatimonadota bacterium | reverse complement strand
TTGTTATCAACTGACTCTTGCGCTCGCAGAGCTCCTTGAGTATTATGTCGATTTTTCTCATTAGGTGCCTGTCGCCTCCTTGTTACTATTGACCACGGCAGCCTCCAGTCCCGCTTGTGCCATCCGTGATCGTCTGGACACCGGACAAGGGCACATTCTTGATGCCCGGCTGCGCCGCCTCGGCACCGACAATCTCCGCAGCGGCAAGGAGCCCGGCCTTCACGATTAGTGCCGAAGGGATTGACTCGTAAGCGTTCCGGCCTACCACTACAGTTCTGCAAGCGCTCTTTGCGCCAACTATCGATCCACAACTTGAGCAGTCGCTTGTGCCGGATGTCGCGCCGAGCCATGCCTCGATTGGCTTGTCGGCAACCCATATACGGTTGGACTCGGCGATGTCCTTAGCTGCCGTGGCTTTGTCGAGTGCCTTCTCTTCGAGTACAACATCGATGCCCAGCGGAGCCAGCGACTTGCGGAGCAACGCATATGCTTCGCGTACTTCATCCTGGGTGCTCCCGCACCGGTCGCAAGTCTGTCCGGTATCACCAACCAGACGCTGCCACTTAACTGTTAAAGTCTTCAGCTCAACCTGATCTTTCTGGGCGATCCGTGGCTTAGCGCCGGCGTGGACCCAGAATCCGGTTGCGGTTCCGACCGCAAGAACCGCCACTGTCAGGACCATCCAAGACCTTGTCTTCATCGTCAAATTCCTCCTTAGGCAGTTTGCCTCACTTGGGACCGCATGCGCCCGGTGCGCAGCTTCCGCCGCCGCAGCCGCCGCCAAGCGACTTCATGAGAGTGGCAGTCATTGAGTCGGCAGTAGCGGTGCCGTCGAATTTGCCAACTACTCTACCGGGTGGAGCAATGATCACGATCTGCGCACTGTCTGAGCCAGCATCCGCCTTGCACGTCTGGATGAACTTTGCCTCTGAGCGATCCGACGGGTCGATCTTGACAACTTCCACCGCGCCGCGCAACTGGGCTTGCGTGTTCAAACCTTCCGCCGCCGCAAGGCTTTCTCGGTTGTGCTTAGTCTTGGAATTCTGCAGACAGACTGCCGCCAGCTTGCCACTCTGGAGCACTTTCAACACTTCAGCCATCCCGCTGGAAACAAATGCATCCGAAATATCTGTCTTCTTGATCTCATTGGGATATCCGGCGGTAACGGCTCCGTTGGGAGCAATCACGAGGGTCAGAGGCACAGGCGAGCGATCCGCACCGTACCGGGAAATGAGTTCCTGGTGGACGGCATTGCCAACATCGGCGCTGACAAAGTTGGCGCGGCTGGAATACTTGGCATGCAGCTTCTTTGCCTCCGCCAGCATTTTCGTGCTTGCTGAGTCATTCTTCTTGTAGAATGTTACGAGTGCATAGCGGTTCTGCCTTGCGGCTGCTTGGATCGCTGTCTCAGCAGGCGATGCCTTGGTCGCGGCCTTTGCCCCGGGCGCTGAGCAGGCTGCTCCGATGATGACTGCCACCGTTGCGGCAATTCCGACGATTCTGTTCATTCGCATTGTCATTTCCTCCGGTTGTGTGATTTGAATGGTGTTCTGATCAAGTGGTTCTCGCATGGAATGCTTTGGTCTACGGACATCCGCTCGGGCCGCAACTGCCACCGCCGCAGCCACCGCCACCAAGTGAACTCTTCAGGCTGGCCATGATGGTGTCCTTAGTGGCAGTGCCGTCGAACTTGCCGACTAACTTGCCTGGGGGGGCAAGCACCAACAGTTGGGCACTGGTAGAGTGAACATCGACTTTGCACTCTTTCATCAATCTGGACTCTGAGCGATCCGACGGGTCGATCCTCACTATCTCGACAGCGCCGCCGAGCGCGGGATCAGCCTTGAGTTCCTCCGCAGTGGCCAGGCTTTTCTTATTGTTTCTTGTGCTTGAACCTTGGACGCATACGGCTGCGAGCTTGCGGTCCTGCAACACCTTAATGACACTTGCCATGCCATCTGAAAGGAATACAGCCGAGAAGTCGGTTTTCTTGATCTCGTTTGGGAAGCCTGCCGTAACCGCCCCATTTGGAGCGACCACTAGAGTCAACGGTATCGGGGACCGGTCAGCGCCATATCGTGAGACGATATCTTGCTGGACGGCGTCACCTACATCAACACTGACGAAGTCGGCGCGATGGGAGAGCTTGCCTTGAGCCGACTTCATCGCCGTTAGCATCTTCTTGCTGGCGTCGTCGTTCTTCCGGTAGAATGTAACGAACACGTAGCGGTTCTGTTTCGCGGCTGCGCTTATAGCCGCTTCCGCCGAGGACGGCTTGGACGCCGCAGGCTCTGGCTTACTTGCAGGTTTCTCCACGACAGCGGACGCCGCATCCACTGCGCGGGATGTCTGAGCATCATCCTTTTCGACCGCTCCGTTTCTTGTCTTGGCTAGTCCAATAACCGCCACCGAGGCAATCACCACCGCAACGGCGACATAGGCAATCTTAGTTGCTCGCATTACTATTCTCCCTTGTATCGTCACAGGACGTGCATTGTGGTCTATCAGGCCACTTCTCCAGGTCGAACACTCCGCCGAATACCCCAAGGAACTGCTCGAAGGCAGGTCGGCTTAGCGAGTAGTACATCCACCTACCGGACTTCCTCGCCTTTATGAAGCCCGCTTGTTTAAGCGTCTTCAAGTGAAATGAAAGATTCGACTGAGATATCTCCAGCGCGAGCACAGTCTCGCACACACACATCTCTCCGCAGGTCAGCAGCAAGTGAAGTATCTTGAGCCTGTGCGGGTCTCCAAGCGCCCTGAAGCCCTCGGCAATGTATTCGGTTCTGCTCAACTCGAGAACCGGGCGGTGTTCCACCAACTCAGTGTTTGTGGTTAGCAAGTCCATTTGCCCCCTCCGTATTTAACGATAGATCAACTAAATAAGTTCCATTGATATATTATACCACAGCTATACGCTCTGCGGTTCTCCAATGTCAAGGGGCCGGCGCGGGCGCTTTTGTGGGTCGGCCGGTCGGTTCAAGATTCGAATTTCTATACCCTCGGCAGCTTGCGGCCAAACACCCGATGGAGCTCACCCCTGCATTGCTTAAACACCTAGCCACGGCAACAGCCCGTGCATATCTTCCGACGAATCATTACGTAGCCAAGGATGACAGATAGCAGCGTGAAGACGGCGGTGAGGGGCTTCCCAAACCACGTTGCTCTCGTGCCGAGGATCGAGGCGTAAACGCCAAGCATCGGTGAACCGCAGCAACCCGTGAGGAAACAACCGGCGCCCCAGATGATCCCCGCCAGAGATACGCCGCCAATGCCGCCAACCGCCGCAGCGCGCCTGTTGGCTGCCCAGAATGAAAATGCGTATGCGGCAAACCCTGCTGCAAGGCCGTAGGAAAAACTGAGGAAATAGTCCTGCGACCTGACGTAACTGGCAAACCAGTTGGCCGGTGGATGCCAGACTTGGAGGGCGCAGTTCTCTGCAGGCAGCCCGGCCTTGTATTTTACCAGGAGATGCACGCCGACCGCGACGGCGAACGCTATAGGTGGCCAGACATTGAGGCCTGAACGACGCTCCCCGGAACACTCGGTGTTATTCATTGTGTTGTCCTTTCAATGGCAGCTACTGCATCCACGGCCAGTGGAGCAATCACCTTCGTCGCTGTTCTTTTTCTCGCACTCCTCGGGCAAATCTCCGAGTGCTCTATCCTGGACATATTCTATCCCCAGCTTCAGTGACATCTCTGCCTTGGTAAGCTCTCGCCCAAGGTATGCTGCGTGGTCGAGCTGGCTGATAAGTCCCATTTCTACAACGGTGGAGGCGATCATATCAGCGCTTTTCCCATTGATGACTGTCATAAGTACCCCATCGCAAGAATAGTGCTCACAGGCGATGACGCCATTTGTCCGATCAGGGATCACTACGAAGAACCCAGCTTTGTCCAGCTTCAGGTTTTCCGGTGGCCTTGCGGTAATATGTGGCACTTGGCGGGACTCAAGTTTCCAGTCAGGCAATCTCGGCAGTTCTCGACCCGCCAGTTCCGTCGTGAGCGCCGCGATCTCACCTGGATTGGCGCTGCCGATTCTGCTTACGACCTCAATCTGTTCGCGGAACCGTGACACCTCGACCAGCGACAGGTTCTTCAATACCGGCCTGCGAGCGCCAGTGTTCAAGACTTTCATCCCGGTGTCCACACCGAATTCCTTGAGCTTCAAGATAGCGCTGCCGGGCCAGTGGCCCTCGGCGTCCGTGCCACAGAGGATAAGCCAGCGAATCTTCGGATTCGAGACGATGTTCAGGACTATCTTCTCAACCCCGATGTTCTCCGTCTCGCACTTGCCTGCTATTGCGACCGTACCACCGGCTATGTCGACGATCTCGGCAGGTAGCTGAGCGTTACTCAGCGTACAAACGGCGACTCGTGCATTAGCGCTGCCGATCATATAATCCCCGGCGACTACAGGCCAGACTCGTCGGCGCTCGTTCCGCGCTGAGTCGCAGCATAGGGACTCCGGATCAGCACCCGCTGCGTAAGCGAGGTTCGCCGCTTCGGCACCCCAGCATCTCTTACATCCGAGGCACTCATAGGAGATCGGTTCCATCTGCTGCTTGCAGTCGCGTACTGCCGTCATTACCTCGTTCGCCCCGGTCTTCACGGCTAGAGCTTCCGCCATGTCAAGCGCTTTTGCCATGCAACCGCACTTGCGACACTTCGCCAGGCTTATGCCCGTCCTGATTCGCGACATCATTTCAGATAGTGGTTCCATATAGTCTGCCATACTCACTTATTCCAAGCATCTCGCGGCTAGCAGCAGCAACTTTGCCTCGGCTTCGTTGCTCTGACAAATGCGCTCACAAACGATGCTGCCAGTTCCGCAATTCCTTCCGCGCCAAACTGCTGGATGGCTTCATCCGGCAGGAGACCGTTCGCGTCCTCCTCGGAGTAGGTCTTCACGATCTCAACACCGGCATCAGTGAAACCTGCTTGATGCAGCTTGAGCGTATACTCGTCGATCTCAAGCGCGCCAGCAATACACCCGGTCCAAAGGCCAACGCGTGCCTTTACAGTGTCAGATACCGGGCGTGTAAGGACAATGTCGGCCACGGCGAATCTGCCGCCGGGTTTCAGCACCCTGAATGCCTCTCGAAGTACCTGGTCCTTATCGGTGGACAGGTTAATCACACAGTTGCTGATAATCACATCCACTAAAGAATCCGGCAGGGGGATGTTTTCTATCTCACCCTTGAGGAACTCGACGTTCTCGACTCCCGCCTCAGCCTTGTTCTTCTCGGCGAGCGCCAGCATCTCATCGGTCATATCGAGTCCATAGGCTTTGCCTGTCGTGCCAACTCGCTTTGCTGATAGCAGCACATCGATTCCACCGCCGCTTCCAAGGTCCAGCACAACCTCTCCTGGGTTAAGATTAGCCAAGGCCATTGGGTTCGCGCAGCCCATAGAGGCCAAGAGAGCCTCAACAGGTATCCCCTGTGTTTCAGCCTCCGAATAGAGGTCACGAGTTATGGCATCTTTGCTCGTTCCGCTGCCGCAGCAGCTTGTTTCTTTGCGCTCCGCGGCGTTCACCGCAACCTGCCCATACTTCTCTTTGACGAACTCCTTGATGTCATTGCCGCTGGGAGTTGAACTACCTCCGCAGCAGCATCCGCACTTGTTTTCAGCCATTGTTCACCTCACCTATTTTTTGACGACCTCTATGGAAACCGGAGCGGGCAAAGCAAGCCCTGCGGCAATCTGCATCGACCACCTCATCCGCAGCACTTCTCATCGCTGCAGCAGCACGCGCTTGGCGCTGGCTGCTCCTCCGCTGCTCCACCCAGTTTTTCATCCGTATACTTGTCCATATTTTCAATGCCGGCCTTGCGCACCATTCGCGCTATGCTGACGGCGTTTCTCATATCCGAATCGGACGCACCAGCTTTCCGTGCTTCCTCCACATGGTAATCGAGGCACGGCTGGCATTTCGCCACTACTGAGGCCGCGATTGCGATCAGTTCACTTGTCTTTGAGTCTAGCATTCAGTATCCTCCTTAAACATTATCTGTACGCTTATTGCGATCAACGAACAGGTGGAATCAGCAGAACCGGCGACTGGGAGAGGCGCACCACATTATGCGATACGCTTCCCGCAAAGATATCGGAGATGAACCCCCGACCGTGGGTACCCATTACCACAATCGAGGGACAATTGCTTTGCACATAGTCAACGATCTCTTTGGCTGGAACGCCGTAAGGAATCTGCAAGTCGATCTCCCCGACGCCGAGATCGCGTAATCGCAACGCCATGCGCTCAAGCCGTGACCGATCTATCTCGTTGAACTCCTGCAACTTCTCTTCCAAGTGCGGGCGAATGCGGGATACATCCTGAACGTGCATGAGCGTCATCGTCTTGCATCCGCTCTTGGCAAACGCTTCTACATACTGGAAAGCTCGTTCCGCGTTATCCGAGAAGTCGGTCGCATACAGCACGTGAGAGAGCACATCGGCTGACACCACCTGGCAGCATTGCGGCTCTTCTTCCAGGATTTGGAGCCGCACTACGAGGACAGGAAGCTCTGCACGGTGCACCACATCCGTGGCAACACCGCCCAACGCAATATCGCGCGCAAGGCTGTGCCCGTGAGAGCCGATCACGATGGCCTTGCAGCCGGTATCGAGCGCCAAGCGTGTGATCTCAACGCCGGGGACGCCAACCGGCGTTTCCACTGAGACCTTGAACCCTTCAGCCTCAAGAGCGGCTCTTTGAGCATCAAGTCTGGGTGTCGCCTCATCTCTGAGCGCATCACTCAGTCCCACCAGATGCTTAACGTAGATCACATAAGTTAGAACCACTTCGCGGCAGTCCAGCGCGCGCAGCGTTTCCATATACTCCACTACGCGGTCAGAAGCCACGGACAGATCGGTTGCCAGAAGCACTTTGCTAAACATCGTCTTTGACCTCCACCATTCCTAGATAATCACCGCATCGCTCGCATTGAAATCGTCAGGCGCTGTACTTGTACCCACGGCGTGGGCGGGCCCACAGCAAGAGCGTCGAACTCAATACGACTGAGAAGCATCCGGCCTCCTGGAAGACCACTGCGATGATTGGTGTCATCATGCCCAGGGTCGCCAATGTGAGTCCAATCACGTTATAGATGATGGACAGGAAGATATTGAGCCTGATGCGATGCAGCACCATGCGAGACATCTGCACGAAGTCCACCACGCGAGCGAGATCGTCGTTCATCAGCGTCACGTCTGCCGCCTCAATGGCTGCGTCCGTACCCGCCGCCCCCATCACTATGCCGATATCCGCCAGCGCCAGTGCCGGGGCATCATTGATACCGTCGCCCACCATTGCAACTGTTCGGCCCTGACCCTGGAGTTCCTTGACCACCCGCTGTTTATCTTCCGGCAGCAATCCGGCGCGAAAGTCGTCCACACCGATCTGATCGGCCACCGCCTGCGCGACTCTTGAGTTGTCGCCGGTAAGCATAATGATGTGGCGCACTCCCAGTGCCTTGAGCGCCGCCACCGCATGCGCCGTTTCCGGCCTCACTTCATCGGCAATGGCGATCAGCCCGACCGCATCTCCCGCGTGAGCCACGAGTACCGCTGTACGGCCGCGCTCGGTCTGCGCGGCGATTTCCGCCGCAAGGCGCGGTGGCAAGTTGATGTCGCGCTCCCGCAGGAACTCCTCCTTGCCGACCACGATGCTGCTGCCGTCATGGCTCGCTGTGACACCGAAGCCCACCTCGGCCTTGAAATCGTCGGGGTCTGGTACGATGATAGAACGTTTCGTGGCGAGAGCCATCACGGACTTTGCCAGTGGATGCTCCGAGTATTTCTCCGCGATGGCGGCTAGTTTGAGAACGGCGTCCTCGTTGAGGCCATCATTCACCACGACCTCAACCACTGTCGGACACCCTAGAGTGAGCGTGCCGGTCTTGTCGACAAGGAGAGTGTCGATCTTGCCCGCCAGTTCAAAGTAGATTCCGCCCTTGATAAGCACCGCCCGCCGGGCCATGTTGGCGATGCCGGCACTCACCGCGCTTGGTGTCGCGATGGCAAATGCGCACGGACACGCGACTAGCAAGACGGATACAGCCACCTTGACATCGCCGGAGATGAAGAATGCGATGATGGCAAGAGTGAGAACCGTGGGGGAAAACCATACGGTGAAGCGGTCGGCCATAGTCTGAATGGGTGCCTTGGTCTCCTGCGCTTCTTCGACCAGATGGGCTATCCGAGCAAGCGTGGTGTCGTCGCCGGTCTTGACCGTGCGCACGTCGAGCCGCCCGGTCTCGTTGAGCGTGCCGCTGAACACTTCGCTGCCCTTCAACTTCTCGACTGGCATTGACTCGCCGGTAATGGGTGCCTGATTGACTGTGCCCGCGCCAGCCGTGACTACGCCATCGACCGGTATACGCTCGCCGGGGCGCACTATCACGATGTCGCCAACCTGTAGCTCTGTCACCGGAATCGTGACCTCAGTATCGCCCTGACGCACTGTGGCGGTGGCCGGAGCGAGGCTGAGAAGATCGCGGATAGCGCGGCGGGTCTTGTCGAGAGTGTATGATTCCAGCGCCCCCACCACGGACATGATGAAGATGATGACTGCTGCCGGACGGAACTCTCCCACGGCGATTGTTACCGCGAGCGCAGCGGTTACAAAAACATTGACCGTTATTCTGCCTCGAATGGCATCCTTGACCCCGGAGATGAATCGCGGAAGCCCGCCAAGGAGCACGGCAATGAGCGCAAAGGCCACGTTCACGAATGCAGGGCCGATCCGCCAATGCGCAAGCCCCCAGCTCGCCAGAATGAAAACCAGGATAAGCGCAGGGACGAGGGAGAGCACCAGCATCTCTCGGTAACGTTCAGCGCGAGTACAATCAGGATCAGACATGAACAATCCTCCGTAAGCGTGGGAGCATCTGCGTGAACAGCGACCCCACGCCGGATACTCTTCGCAGCCGACAACAGTCGACTACTCTTTCTTGCTGTCCTTTGCGGCCTCGCTGCTCTTAGCCTTTTCCTTCTGGTTCTCCGCGTGGCAGCCGCAGCCCGGGCCACAGCCCTCGCTCGTTTTCGTCATTGATTCCTTCAGGACGCTAAAGAACCCTTTCTTCTTCGGCTTCGCGTCGTTCGTCTTGTCCATTACATATCTCCTCTCGCTTGATCTTGAATAGGAATGTTGCCAAGGATCATCTTGGCCTCTTTCGTTCTAGTGGGTGCTTTGCGCAGCTAACTCATCGTCGGTTGTTTGAAGTACTTCCTCTGGAAGAACAGGGAGACATTCACCAGACTGATGAGCACTGGAACCTCGACCAGTGGTCCAATAACAGCCGCAAACGCTACGCCAGAGCCGATTCCGAACACCGCTACCGCTACGGCTATGGCTAGCTCAAAGTTGTTGCTTGCCGCAGTAAATGATAGTGTTGCCGTCTTGGAGTAGTCCGCGCCGATCTTGTGCCCCATATAGAAGCTCACAAGAAACATCACGACAAAGTAGATAAGGAGCGGTATGGCGATTCTGACCACATCCAGCGGGAGCCTCACTATAGTTTCTCCCTTTAACGAGAACATAACCACGATGGTAAAGAGCAATGCGATCAGGGTGATGGGACTGATCCGGGGGATGAAGCGCTTTTCATACCACTCACGCCCTTTTGTCCTGAGTCCCACGATCCGGCTTAGAATTCCAGCAATGAACGGAATCCCCAGGTAGATGAACACGCTCTTCGCGATCTCGCCGATTGTCACATGAACTGTGCTGCCTTTCAAGCCAAAGAGCGGCGGCAGCACCGTGATGAAGACATAGGCATAGACCGAGAAGAACAGCACCTGAAAAATCGAGTTGAACGCCACCAGACCGGCCGCATACTCGGTATCACCCTTGGCAAGCTCGTTCCAGACGATTACCATCGCGATACACCGCGCAAGGCCGATCATTATCAGACCGACCATAAACTCGGGATATCCGCGCAGAAATGTTATCGCTAGGAAGAACATCAGGATCGGCCCGATGATCCAGTTCTGCACTAGCGACAGGGCAAGAATCTTATAGTTGCGAAAGACCTCCCCCAGTTCCTCATATTTCACCTTGGCAAGCGGCGGGTACATCATAAGGATGAGTCCAATCGCTATAGGGATGTTCGTTGTGCCGACGGCAAAACGGTTCCAGAAACCGGCAGTGCCAGGCACAAGGTAACCTGCTCCCACGCCGATGGCCATCGCCAGGAATATCCATAAAGTCAGGTAACGGTCCAGGAACGACAACCGTCTTGTGATAGTTTGACTGCTTTCCAAATGGCTCCTCCTTGTTGTCTGAGCATCCGTGCGGCTACTGACCTTCTTTCAGTCGCCGCTTGGCTTCCATCTTGGCTTTGACCTCAGCCATGAGATTTTGCAGGCGATCCGCAGCGGCCTGCTCGTCCGCGTTGCGAGGCGCATACCAAGGCTGACGCACCCTCCACGTTATGGATGTGCATATCGGATCGCAAGGAAGCGCGCCCGGGTCGAACAGGGTGTGGTTGCCGAACTGGGTTGGCTGCTCCTGATAGCACGACCATATTGCGTCGCGCACCTGCCTGTGATCTCCTTCGTCTATGAGATCGATTATCTTCACCTGCCGCCGGAAGCGCTCAACGGCCTCGCGCGGAATGTTGTAGAGATACGGCGTTGGAGACTCCGAGCCTATGATCCGGGAGCCGTCATCGATGCCGTTGAGGCTCAGTGCCTTCAGGCTATGGCCGACCAAATGGCCGGGGGATTCCGGACCGCATACAACGAGGTATCGAATGTTGGGATTGGCGACGATGTTGCATATCATCTTCTCGGTACCGATGTTCTCGGTCTGCAGCGTTCCCGACAGAGCCGCGCCCGTCTCGACGCCCAGTCTCACCAGGTCTTCGATTTCCTTTGGAATCTCGTCCTCGCGCCACTTGAGTATCACACACACGGCCACGGGGGACATATCATTACCTCGCAGATATCGTCCCTCTTCCGGTGGGTAGCCGGTCGAAGGCTGTATCTTATGGCCCGGATTCGGCGTCCATTCCCCGAAATCGCCCCCGCTATTCATGACTAAGTTCCTCGACCAGGTGCTCGACCCGTCGCCTGATCTGATCGCGTATCTCGCGGACCTTCTCTATTGGCTGTCCCTTGGGGTCTTCGAGGCCCCAGTCCTCGGATTCCACGAACACGGCAGGGCAGACGGCCCCGTCATTCTCGATGTCATCAAGGTTCACACCGCAGCCCATAGTTATGACCTTGTCTGCACTCTCGACCATTTCCGGCGTCATTACCTTGGGGTAATGGCGGCTCATATCGTAGCCGATCTCTTCCATCGCCTCAACAGCTTGCGGATTAAGCCCTGCGCCCGGCTGGGTCCCCGCCGACTCCGCAAGAACCCTGCCCTCGCCGAGCCTCTTTGCGAACGCCTCGGCCATCTGGCTGCGACCGCTATTGTGGATACAAACAAATATGACTTTCTTCATCCGGCGACTCCTCATCTACGGTTGAACAACAGGTTTGCAACCATCCTTGAATCACTCACAGCAAGGGACACCACTGACCGTGCCCGCCGATGCCTCCGCGAGCGAAACGATCTCGGAAAGAAACACCAGCGGACCGTCTTTGAGCGCATTGACCTTGAGAGAATAGTGTATCCACTGCCCTTCTTTGCGTGCATTAAGCAACCCTGCCTGTTTCAACTTCGCCATATGATGCGATATTGCAGGTTGGTTCATTCCGAGATCGTCTACAAACTTGCAGACGCACACCTCACCGTGCTGGGCGAGTAACTGTACAATCCGAATCCTGGTCGGATCACCGAGCGCCTTGAATACTTCGTCCATGCCTC
>JAMCYN010000071.1 GCA_023474015.1 Armatimonadota bacterium | reverse complement strand
GAACTGATCTTCGCGACAGCTTCGGAGACCTGTGAAGCCGGTAATTGCCGAGCACATACGGTCTCAGGAAGCTCTACTCCTACCAGGCCGAACCTCTTTTCAAACGGGCTGAGCACATCACAGCAGGAGATGATCCGGGCCCCTTTGTATGGAGCCAGTCTCGCCTGCCATTTCGGCATGCTCTCGTCGATCTTCCTCACAAATTCCCCGTAGTTGCGCCTAAAGTAGTCCGCATCCTTGGGAGATGCGTTTTCGAGCCCGGCGAGTATGTTTGAGGCTATCTTCTTGCCATTTTCCGGGTCCAGCCAGTAGTAGCTGGCATGCCCGCACCCGGAACTGGCCACATCGGCTATTCCAGCCGAAGTATCCACATTACCTGGGCGGTTCGAGGCAATTCTGGCATTGCCTGAGTTGCCGGCCAGTCCCTCTATCCAGGGGTCATACGCTTTGCCTAGCCGCAGAAGAACGTGAGCCTCTTTGAGTGCGGCCATCACGCTTCTGTACTCGGACTTGGGCTCAGACTCGGGCGGATACCCTTCAGTTAGCGGCGTCACGTATACTTTCTGGCCGCCTATGTAGTGAGCGATATCGGCAAGAGTTGCTGTTGTCGCAACTACAAGGATCTTGTTCTCTTTCTGCCTCCTGATCATTACGCTGCGCGGAATCGCTGCTTCAGCGCCAGCCTGTATCAATGCGAAAAGCACGACCAAGAGCAACACTTTCTTTAGAAAGTTGTGTTTCATTGCACTAATCCTCCTTCTGACGGACACCACTGCGCATTGTCTAGCGCGTCGCTTCCTGCCCGTGTGCATGGCCACGGGGTAAGGCAGACTCTCTAGCCTTACGAGGTTACTACACGATGCAACTTGCCAGTCTTTCCCGCCTGACGCACTTGAGATCAGGTTGATGTGCCGGTCAGGAAGAGCGAGATAGTCCGTATTCAATCTGACCCAGCACCGCTGGGTAACTCGACCAGTCGTAGACCGACTGTTGCAGGGACAATCGTTGCGCGCGGCAACAGATGTTTGGTCATATGCTTCCTGGTCGACTAGATTCTGATTTGTTCTATGGGACTGTGATTTGCAGACGCGCAGAGCTGTAGCAAGCAAGCTAAGTCGAGTTATACCTGGCTCTTGGGGGGTTGGAAAACAGCATCAGGGGAGAACTGCGGGATGCCAGAAGTGGTTTCAACTGAATATGCCTGATAACTGAGACTAAAACTGATCACATTGACGTTCTGCAAAATGGCGTGAGTGCAGCAGACGTGCGAACAGGCAGTGGCACATCCATTGGAGGAGTCGCCATGACAATCGGCCACCACCGCGCTAGATGCAAGTAGCGCCAGGATGATCGCTATTAATCTCATCACTCGGTTTGCATTCATCATTAGTAATTATAGCACAAGTCGTGCCAGACATCAGCCATCAGTTCAGCTATTGATGCTTCACAGATGTCGGCTCGTATAACTAGACCTCCAACTCCGACCGGCCCTTTCTCTCAGACCACAGGTAAATCGTGGGAAGCACGAACAGCGTCAGCAGCGTGCTCGTAACGAGACCGCCGATAACAACAGTGGCAAGAGGCTTCTGGACCTCGGCTCCGGCTCCGTGCGCCAATGCCATCGGGATGAACCCAATACTGGCGACAGCGGCAGTCATCAACACAGGCCGCAGTCGAACAAGACAACCATTAACTACCGCTTCCTTTGTGGGAACGCCCTCTGCTCGCAAGTGGTTGATGAATGTGACCAGGACTACACCGTTCAACACCGCCACACCGAACAGGGCAATGAAGCCAATGCCTGCGGACATCGAGAAATGCATTCCACGGAGTAGAAGCGCCAGAATACCCCCGGTAATGGCGAACGGAATCCCGGTGAAGACCAGTCCCGCCTGCCGCAGTGATCCGAACGTGCTGAACAGCAGCAGGAAGATCACAAGGAATGTCACCGGAACTACGAGCATCAGGCGCGCCCTACCGGACTCCATGTGCTCATAGGTTCCGCCGTACTCCAGGTGATAGCCGGTCGGGAGCTTCACTTGCGTTTCTACTCTGCGCCTGACTTCCTCGACGAAGCTGCCCAGGTCTCGGCCTCGCACGTTGGCTTGGACAACGACCCGTCGCTCGCCGTTCTCACGGCTGATCTGCACAGGTCCCTCGACGCTCCGGATATCAGCAAGCTGTGCCAGCGGCATCTGCTCGCCGCCCGGCGCGGGAACAAGGATCTCCCCGATGCCAGCCGGGTCATCTCGATACTCGCTGGCAAGGCGCACCACAAGGTCAAAACGCCGGTTGCCTTCAACGACCCTACCGGCTTGTGTCCCGCCGACCGCTGTCTCGATTACGCGCTGCACATCGGCGACGTTGATACCATAGCGCGCAACCTGGTCACGCCGGATGCTTATGTTTAGTACAGGCAGCCCCTGAGTCGTCTCTACCGAGACATCCTCAGCGCCCCGGACTCCCTGCATCAGTCGCGCGATCTCTGCTCCCTTTTGCCCGAGAACTTGCATGTCGTCCCCGAAGATCTTAATGCCGAGGTCGGAACGGATGCCGATGCCCTCGATCAGCTCCGACATGCGCATCTGGATAGGCTGTGTAAAGCTCACAGCCATTCCAGGCATGGACTCCGCGACCTCAGCCATCTTCGCAACCAACTCGTCTTTGCTGTGGGCATTCCTCCACTGTTGCCTGGGCCGCAGACTGATCTGTACATCGTGCTGACTCACCAGCATGGGGTCCGTCGCCACCTCCGGCCGACCAATCCGGGTGATCACCTGGTCGATCTCGTCAGGGAACTCGCGCAGAAGGGCGCGCTCAAGTACACCAGCCCGCTCGATAGACTTCTCCAGTGAAATGCTCGGAAGATAGACCGGCTGGATGTTGATTGCGCCTTCGTCTAACTGTGGCAGGAACTCCGATCCCAGCAGGGGGAAGAGTGCGGCACACGCGACGAATACCGCTACCGCAGTTCCAACCGTGAATGCGCGGTTGCCTATTGCCCATTCCAGAGCAGGCTTGTAGATGCCGGCCAGCCAGTCCAGGACACGGTTTTCTCTCTCTCTGCGCACACGCAGAAAGATCGTGCACAGAGCCGGGATCAGCGTCAGGGAGAGGAGCAGCGCGCCGACAAGGGCAAAGATGACAGTCTGAGCCATCGGTTTGAACATCTTGCCTTCAGTGCCGCCCAGGGTGAGAATCGGGATATACGTGGCAATGATGATTCCCACGCCGAAGACCGCTGGTTTGAGTACCTCACTAGCGGCACGCCGGACGGTCTCATCCTTCTCCTCCTGAAGTAACTCCCTGCCCAGGTGCCGCTGCTGCTCCGCCAGGCGACGCACAGTGTTCTCCACGATAATGACGGCGCCATCCACGATGAGTCCAAAGTCCACGGCACCGAGGCTCATCAGGTTAGCGGATACGCCGTAGTACCGCATCCCTGCGATGGCAAACAGCATGGCAAGAGGAATCGCGCTGCTCACAATCAGCCCTGCTCGAAGCTGTAGGAGGAAGAGAAACAGCACAACGATTACGAGGATGCCGCCCTCGACGAGGTTCCTAGTTGCCGTGCCGAGTGTTCGGTTTATCAGGGCCGAACGGTCCAGAAATCCAATGAGGCGGGTTCCTGCTGGCAGGGTCTTTTGGACTTGTTCTAGGCGGTCCTTAGCACGCTCGACCACCACGCGCCCGTTCTCGCCCATCAGCAGCATCGTGATGCCGATGACCGCCTCGCCTTTGCCATTCCTGGTTACCGCGCCCTGCCGGATGGCAGGTCCAAGCGTCACGTCAGCCACGTCCTTGATACAGACCGGTGTGCCATTCTCTGCTGATAGGACGATATTGCGAATGTCCTCTTGGTCGCGAATGAACCCGACGCCGCGCACCAGTTCCTGTTCGTCACCCCGCCGAATATACGCGCCTCCGGCGTTCTGGTTGTTCTCTTCCAGAGCCTCGGTGACTTGCCGCAGCGTCAAGTGGTATGCCAGCAGCCTCTGTGGGTTCACGACCACCTGAAACTGCTTCTCCAGCCCGCCAAAGCTGTTGACTTCACTTACTCCCGCAACTTTGCGAAGCTGCGGTTTCACCACCCAGTCGAGTAGGGTGCGGCGCTCCATAAGGCTCTGCGGCCCATCCACGATCACCGTGTATATCTCACCCAGTCCAGTGGTGACCGGGCCCATCTCCGGATTGACTCCGGTCGGCAACTGCTCCCTCGCCGCCTGCAGCCGTTCGGCTACAAGTTGGCGAGCGAAGTAAATATCGATGTCATCCTCGAAGATCACCGTCACCTGCGACAACCCGAACTGCGAAATGGAGCGCGTCTCTTTGAGGTGCGGCATCCCGGAGAACGCCACTTCCAGCGGAGACGTGATCTGCCGCTCCACTTCCGCTGGGGCAAGCGCGGGAGCGGACGTATTGATTTGCACCTGCTTATTGGTAATGTCCGGTACGGCGTCAATGGGAAGCTGCATGCCGCTCCAAGTGCCAACCCCGATAAGCAGTAAAGTGAAGAGCAGGATGAAGAACCTCTGCTCGATAGAAAATCGAATAATGTTGTTGATCATCTCATTCCAAATGCCTTCTAAGCCACCGCCTACAAGGCGTCTTGGCCGTGTTCCCCGGTTCGGATCTTCACAACGTCCTCGATGTCGATCACGAATATCTTGCCGTCGCCGGGATTGCCGGTGTGCGCCGCGCGTGCCAGCCTATCCACGACTTCCTCGGCCATAGATTCGGGGACCATGATCTCCAGCTTGACCTTCCTGACGTCACGCACGGGGTCATTACCATCTCTCGTCTTTCCGAAGCCTCGCACGTCGGATATCGTGATCCCCGGCAACCCGGGGATCTCTTCCAATGCATCGATCACTTTGTCCAGCACGAACGGCTGGATGATTGCCTTTATCTCTTTCATACTCTATACCTCCACATCAGCCGACTTCTCCTCGAACCATCCGTAAAGAGTCGGCAGAACAAGTAGCGTTAGCAGGGTCGACGTGATCAGTCCACCCACAACGACGGTAGCCAGCGGCTTCTGCACCTCCGATCCGGTCCCGTTTGAGAACATCAGAGGAACCAATCCGAGACTAGCGACCAAAGCCGTTATGAGGACAGGACGTAAGCGCAGTCGGACTCCGGTCAGCACAGCATCCCTGAGAGAGTAACCCTCCTGCCGTAACTGGTTAAAGCACGAGACCATGACTACGCCATTCAATACCGCCACACCGAAAAGGGCGATGAAACCGACCGACGCAGCCACAGACATGTGCATCCCTCGGATATACAACCCCCATATTCCGCCGATGAGCGCAAATGGCAGGTTCATGACGATGAGTGTCGCGTTCTTTAGTGAGTTGTAGTTGATGAAGAGCAGTAGGTAGATAAGGAATATCGTGACCGGCACAACTATCGCGAGCCGGGCGTTAGCCCGCTGCTGGCTCTCGAACTGACCACCCCATGTCACATAATATCCCGATGGCAGCTTTACGTTGGAGGCAACGGCCTTTTGCGCTTCAGCCACAAAGCCGCCCATGTCCC
Source organism: Armatimonadota bacterium (assembly GCA_023474015.1). The sequence continues at coordinate 6,343 of JAMCYN010000071.1, read as the reverse complement.
TACCGCGGACGTTGCATTGGATAACGATCCTCCGCTGGCTGTTCTCCCGCTGGATTGCAGTCGGGCCTTCCTCCATGCTGATCCTTGCGATCTGCGAGAGTGGAATGTGCTCGTCACCCGGCGACTGAACCTGCAGGTTCTTGATGCGGTCTACATCTTCCCTGAGGTTCTTAGGCAATCGCACAACAATATCGAATCGCTTGTCGCCCTCCAGAAGCTGTGAAGCCGCTCTGCCAGCGATGGCGGTTTCGATAACGTCGTTGACATCACTCACGTTGATGCCGTAGCGGGCTATGGAGTTTCGATCTATCTCTATGTTGAGCTGCGCTAGCCCCGCAGTCTGTTCCACCTGAAGGTCGGCCACACCATTGACACTGGACACCGCTTTCTGGATTTCGTCCGCTTTCTGCCTCAGCACGTCCATGTCAGGTCCGAACAGCTTAACGGCGATCTGCGCCTTAACGCCGGATATGAGCTCGTCTACACGGGTGGCTATCGGCTGAGAGAAGTTGTAGACGGCTCCGGGCATATCAGATAGTCCGGTCCGCATCGCGTCAACCAACGCTTCCTTGGTTCTCGCGGTCTTCCAATCGCCCTTGGGCCTGAGGCCCACGTAGATCTCAATATTGTTGACATCTTCCGGATCGCCGCCTATCTCGGCTCTTCCGATTCTGGAGACAACATCCGTCGCTTCCGGGAATGTCAGCAGGATTCTCTCCATCTTCTGAGCCATCGCAAGCGACTGGTTGAGGGAGACGCTCGGAAGCAGTGTCGCCCTGATCATAACAGAACCTTCGTCCATCTCTGGCAGGAATTCACTTCCAAGTCTAGGAATGATCAACACGCTTGCAACCAGCGCGGTTGTGGCACAACCGACTACCAAAGCACGCTTGGAAAGCGTCTTCTCTAGAAGTGGCAGATAGTGCCTGTGCACCCACCTGAGAATGAAGTTTTCGGATTCGCGCACGCCAGGTCTCAGGAGCATTGCACAGAGAGCAGGAGTAAGCGTCAGCGAAACGATGAGTGAGCCTATCATTGCATAGGTCTTCGTGTAGGCCATAGGGGTGAACATCTTGGCCTCTATCCCCTGTAACGTGAAGATCGGTAGGAAGACGATGATAATGATCCCGATCGCAAATGTCACAGGCCGAGCTACTTCTCTTGCGGCACGTATAACGATCTCCACCACACTCAGATGCTGGTTATCCCTCTCGCTCAGGTGCCTAAAGATGTTCTCGACCATTACAACCGAACCATCTACCATCATTCCGATGCCTATGGCAAGACCACCAAGAGACATGAGGTTTGCTGACAGACCCTGCGAACGCATCAACACGAACGTGATGAGCACAGCCGGAATGATCGATGCGATAACGATGAGTGCGGACCGGAAGTTTCCAAGAAACAGGCCAAGAACGAGGATGACCATGATTCCTCCTTCAATCAACGCCCGCTTTACCGTATCCACGCTCTTCTCCACCAGTTCTGCCTGGTCGTAGTAGTCTTTGACCTTCACGCCAGCGGGAAGGTTCTTGTTTATCTCGACGACCTTTTCCTTGACCTTGTTTATGACTGCCCGACTGTTCTCACCCTTTAGCTGAAGAACAATTCCCGAGACTACCTCGCCCCTGCCATTCATCGAGACGGCTCCCTGGCGAACCTCGGGTCCCACAACGACGTCGGCAACGTTTCGGACATACACCGGAATCCCATTTTCGGCCTTGATCACGATGTTTTCGATGTCCTGTGGCGTCTTCGCCACACCTACACCGCGAACTATATACTGCTCGCTGGAGTGCTCAATGAACCCACCGCCGACGTTGGCGTTGTTCTTGGCTAAGGCTTCAAATACGTCGTTGAGGTGGATGTGGTAGGTAATCAGCTTGGCTGGGTCCACCAGAACCTGATGCTGCTTCACGAGTCCGCCGAAGCTCAATATGTCAGTGACTCCCGGGACTGTTCGAAGCTGATACTTAACGCTCCAGTCTTCAAGGGTCCGAAGGTCCGTTATGTCCTTGTCCTTCCCATCCACTACGTACTGATATATCTGCCCCATACCGGTGGTGATCGGCCCCATCTCGGGCTCCGCAAGCCCTGCCGGAAGCCTGCCCTCCGCCAGCTTCAGTCTCTCGAACACCTGCTGCCTTGCGAAATAGATATTGGTCGAGTCATCGAATACGACTGTAACGATGGATAAACTGTTCTTTGAGAGGGAGCGCACCTGAGTCACACCGGGGATGCCGTTCATAACGCTCTCAATCGGAAAACTAATGAGCCTCTCCACTTCGAGCGCCGCGAGTGTCGGCGTTTCGGTGAAGACCTGAACTTGGTTGTTAGTTACGTCGGGAAAGGCATCGATGGGCATATTCATTGCACTAAAGATACCTACGCCGACGACAACGACGGCGAGAATGATGATGATGAACCTTTGTCTGATGGCGTAGTCGGTCAGCTTCTCTATCATTACTAGTCCCCTTCCATTTCGCTCTTCTTGGTTTCGGACTTCAGGATGAAGCTGCCCTCGGTAACGACACGATCACCTGACTTAAGGCCTGAGAGAACCTCGTGATAGCCGTTTGAGGCTTCGCCGAGCCTGACATCTGCTTTCCGGTACGACGCGCCTTCGACCACGAAGACGTACTTCTTGTTGGCTTCTTCCTGGATTGCTGCCTCGGGGACGAGAATTACACTTGGCTTGGCATTCGCCATTACGGATAGCTGAGCGAACATACCGGGCTTTAGCTGTCCGCGAGTGTTCGCTACCTGACAGCGAACGGTGACCGTGCGGCTCTTCTCATCCAAGACTGCTCCAATGTTGGTTATACGCCCCACGAACTCGGTGTTGGGGAACGCGTTGACCTTCACTGTGACTGCCTGCCCCATACTGAGCTGAGGCATATCCTTCTCATAGGCGTTGCCGATCACCCAGATCGTGGAAAGGTTCGCCACTTCGCAGATCTCGCTGCCGCGCTCTATGGACTGTCCGAGTGTGACTTCGCGGTCGACGACCACGCCGCCGATAGGTGCCCGAACTACAAGAGTGCCTGTGCCACCATTGACCGCTCCGCCTAACACACGCACGTTCTCTCTCGCCGCCTGGATCGTCCGGTCCGCGTTGCTGCGTGCCACCCGTGCAGAAGTGAGGTCCGCCCTGGCAGACTGAAGCTCAGATGCCGCATCTTCGACCTCGCGCCGGTTCAGCAGGTTCTTCTTCGAGACCACTTGCTCTCTGCTTAGTGCCTGCTTGGCTATCCGGACCTTCTCTTCCGCCGCATCCAGCTTTGCTTGTGCTGACTTCTCCTCGGACTGGGCAACTTCCAGGTCCTTTTTCGCGACGATCTGACTCTGGTACAGTTCCTGGGAACGGGCGAGTTCCGATTTCGCGCGCACTAACTCGCTTTGTGCGACACGGCGCTCGCCCTCGGCTACGGCAAGTTCGGACTGAGCGTCCTCGACTGGTTTCGCCGCAAACGCGCCGGACTGCTGGAACTCGTTCTGCCTCTCCAGCTTGCGCTGGGCTGCCGATACTCTCGCCTGCGCGACAGTTATCTGTGCCTGCGACTGAGCGCGGGCGGATATCGACTCAGTCAGAGCCTTCTTCGCCTCGGCCAGGTCCACCGAATCCAGAACGGCGACCACGCTCCCTGAGTTCACATATTGACCGGGGGATACTGCCAGCCGGGTGACCCTGCCGGACACAGGCGCGGTGACTTTGGCGACCGCGTTCTGGTCGACTTGGCAGGTTCCCGAGAGCAGCAAGGTACTTGCAGAATCTCCGTATCTCACAACCGCAGTCTTGAGGTCTGCCAGATCCTTTGCGTTGGGCGTTAGGCTCACCATATTGGCAGGTTGTTCGTTCTTGCGCGGCTCATCCGTTTCGGCACCCTTGCCAAAAAATCGAGGGGCTATGATTGCTGCCAACAGAATCACGACTGCAAGTGCGACCCACTTTCTTATATTAACTGATGGTTTATTCATCTTGATTGCTGACCTCCTGTGGCCCACTCAAGTTGGGCCTGTGCTTTCAAATAATCCGACAGCGCACTGTAGTAGGTAGTTCTGACTGTTCTCAGGGTGCGCTGGGCTTCAAGCACATCGAGATATCCCGTGGCGCCTCTTGCATACCCCTCCTGTGCTTTGGCGGCGAGTTGCTCGGACTTCGCGAGTATGCCTTGCTGGAACTCCTTTACGATCTTTGCTGAAGTCTGCACCTGCTGCACGGATTGTTCAACTTCCAACGCGACTTGGTTTCTGACTGCTTCCAATCGCTTTCCCTGACTCTGGGCGGCGCTTTGTGCTCGCCGCCTTTCTCCCTTGGCCGATCCCCAGTCCAAGAATGGAAGAGTCAGTCCAATTGCAACGCCGCCGTCGCTTTCGGCTTCCAGTGTCCCTCGCCGGGCCTCGATTGACAGGTCTGGCACCGTTCGCAGCCGTGCCGCCTTGATCTGGCCCTGCACCGCACCGAGTTGGGCTTGGGCGGAGGCAACCTCCGGCCGTTGAGTGCAGGCCGACGCCTGCAGCGCATTCGGATCTAGGATCATTTCTGAGAACGTAAGGGCATCGGTTGCGGCGAACTCGATATCCTTCGGGCGGTTAAGCAACGCGTTGAGACCTGATCTCGACTGTAATAGCTCAAGCTGTGCCTGATCCAGTTCCTGCCTCGCTCTTGCAAGCTCGACTTCCGTTTTAATGAGCTGCGTTCCCGGAACCGCACCGACCTCAAGCTGCTTCTGCGACGCCTTGTTCAGTGTTTCCAAGTAATGTATGTTGTCCTGGTTCAGTCTTACGAGCTCTTGCGCGCGTGCAACGTCCCAGTAGGTCTGCTTCACCCGCAGCACTACATCTCGTTGGGTGGCATTCGCATCGAAGGATGACGCGGTCGCTTCGTGGGCGGCAATCTGCCCTCGAACTCTTCTGGAGCCGTTTATCTCCAGCGGCTGTACGAACAAAATCGCCGAGTCCGCTCCGGCAGTACCCACGACTGACGGAGCGATGCTTGCCTCGGGATTCGTCAGAGCCTTGGCTCCCCGAGCCGCGTGTCCAGCCGCCGTGGCCGACAACTGGCCTGCGGCTATGGTTGGGTTATTCTTTAATGCCAGCCCAACCGCTTGTTGGAGCGACAGTTGTTCCGCTGCGCCAGCAGGAATGGCTGATACCACAAACAGCAGCGCTGCCGCAGCACGTGGCAACAGATGTTTGATCATATTCTACTTCCTCACGCAATAGATTCTGGTTGGTTCATGGGATCGTGATCTGCAGACGCGCAGAAATAGCGCGAACTGCTGTAGCAAGAAAGCTAGTTGGAGTTATACCGCAGCTCTTGGGGGTTGGAAAACATCATCAGGAGAGATGTGGGGAATGGCGGAAGCGGTCTCAACTGAGTACGCGTGATAGCCGGAACTGAAGCTGATCACGATGTCATTGTGTAAAATCGCGTGTGTGCAGCAGACGTGCGAACAGGTCGGGCCGCAGTTTTTGGCACATCCATTGCAGGAGTCGCCGTGGCAATCAGCCACCGCCGCACTACACACTGCAACAAGCAGCATGATCGCTATTAGTGTTAACGTCCTACAAGCATTCATTATTGCCTATTATAGCACATTTCATGCCGAGGAGTGGGCGCTCCATCATCAGGTAGTGTCAAGTAAGGCTATACGCGCCGGGTCGCCGAAAAGTTCCACAAGACAGGAAGACACGTCACAACAGCCCTTGGTCGCAAGGGCGATGTCTCCGCCAGCTAGACTGCGAGCCAACCTGTGGTTGTCTGCTTGCGGTAATGACGGGCTCCGCTATAATGAGAACTAACACTACATTTGGTGGAGTTCACCGTGTCCCCATCCGTAGCCATCTTTCAAGGAGTTCAAAACATGAAGTTGAAACGGACGCTAAGCACATCAGTAAGCATAACGCTGAGCATCATGTTCGCGTGCTCGTTATCGCACGCTTCTATACCGGGGCAATTCAGAATTGACGGGGTTTCTCGAGTAAAGCAATTGCCAAACTACTGCGGACCAGCGGCCTTGACGTCGGTATTGCGTCACGAAGGGATTCAAGCAACACAAGAGACTGTCGCAAAGGCCGTCTATGACCCAACCCTCCGTGGCACAAACGGTGCGGATATGCTCTTGTACGCACGGCAGATGGGTCTTGCAGCCTATTCCTGGAACTCAAGCCTTGACGACGTGAAGAACAAGATCGCAGCCGGGGCACTGGTTCTCGTTCTACAGCAGAACAGTGAGAAAGACACATCAGGACACTACCGCGTTTTGACAGGCTATGACGACACGGCAGCCAAGTTCTACGTGGTGGACCCCTATTATGACGACATCAGCGAACTCAGCTA
>JAMCYN010000011.1 GCA_023474015.1 Armatimonadota bacterium | reverse complement strand
CATCCAACACCATGCGCAATACGTGGTAACGATGAATATCCCTCTGGCTAATACTAATGACCCCATTTCCCATGGGGACATTATCGCTCGGCAGTTAAGGGGGACATAATCGCTCGGCAAGTACACCCAACCCGCACTCTATTGACCGTCGGAGCGCGTGGATGGTATAATCTGGTGGTAATATTGGGTTGTGGGTCGGTAACTCAGTCGGTAGAGTATCGCCCTTTTAAGGCGAGAGTCACGGGTTCGAGTCCCGTCCGACCTACCAATTGTAAAGTGGAAAACTATCTCTGCAATGAGCTAGGTTGAGATATAGCAGCCACCGCGCTCTTCGCGGGCAGTACCCCATTTCCCAAAGAAGGGGAAAAATCGCACCGCATTGAACCTTCTCCTCGTGAACACCAAAGAAATCATCGTTGAACCCGGAGCCGGCGGGCGGCTGGACATATACCTGGCCGGGTGCGTGCCGGAGCTGTCCCGGTCTTACATCCAGAAGCTCATCAGCAGTGGCCACGTGCTGGTTAACGGCGCCTTGCAGCGGCCCGGCTACAAGCTCCAGCCCGGCGAGCGCATCATCCTCACCATACCCCCCGCCGAGCCCACGGAGATCGCCGCTGAAGAAATCCCATTGGACATTCTATTCGAGGACGAGCAGATCATCGTCGTCAACAAGGCGAAGGGAATGACCGTCCACCCTGCGCCCGGCAGCAAACACGGTACGCTGGTGAACGCCATTCTCGCGCACAGTGAGGACCTTTCAGGGATCGGCGGAGTCGAGAGGCCGGGGATAGTGCACCGGCTGGACAAGGACACCTCGGGGCTGCTGGTTGTCGCCAAGACCGATGCGGCCCACGCGTCGCTTCAGAAGCAGATACAACAGCGGAGCGCCGAACGCAAGTACATCGCTCTGGTCTGGGGCGCGGCCAAGTTCAACGAGGCGGTGGTCGACGCACCGATAGGCCGGCATCCCACCGACCGCCAGAAGATGGCCGTGATAAAGGAGCCCAAGCGTTACACCGCACGCGAGGCCATAACGAACCTCAGGGTGATCGAGCGGTTCCGCGACTTCACGCTCATTGAGGCGAAGCTCGATACAGGCCGGACGCATCAGATACGGGTCCACTGCTCGTTCATCGGGCACCCGGTTGTCGGCGACCCCGTCTACGGCGGCACGAAGCGGGCGATCCCACCGTCATTTAACAAGATCGAGCATAGAGAGCTATCGGAACACATGGAACGACTCCATGGCCAGGCGCTGCACGCGTATTCGCTGTCATTCGATCATCCGACCACTGGCGAGCGCCTGACCTTCGATGCCCCGGTCCCGGATGACATGGACGCGTTGATCCGTTGGCTCAGAGAGCACGCGGAACGATAGGCGTGCTATTGATGCTTCGGTTGCTTGCAGCCGAAGCATCTAAGCGCCGTTGGAAACTTTCTGGTTTGGAACCAGTTCCCCTTGGCAAAAATATGCCTGCTTGTGTGAGCGAATCACGCTTCAGCATCATCAGGGCCAATGCAAGTGTCTAATCAGAACTGCCGCGGAGGGCAGGCTCGGGCGGCTCCATTGGGGGAACCGTTACGATGCGCCGAGGCTCGTCATCAATCATTGGCCCAACCGAGCGTGCTGTAGTCCGGCCCGCGCTCGCCTGCGGGGATATCTCTCGTGGGGTCAGCGCCAGAGTTTTGAACGCCGAATCGTATGGGCCTTGCTGCCTCGATTTTGCGCGGGAATGGTTGGGCTCTTCGTTCGACCTGCGCCGCGTGGAGTGGGCGGCAAAGAAGCTCAGGCAGCGTGCCTATACCCGAGTTTGGGAATCGGGACTCGTCTCAAATTACCTCGACTGGCTGCGGGAGCGCGGGCATTCTCGTGAAGATGCCCGTCAGATTCGTTACCTCGTCGAGGTCTATTACGACGTGGAGCCGGTTTACGCGATTCTCGCCTCACTCCTGCACAGACACCGCCCCCGCGCCTGGGACCATTTCATCGACTCGATAAATTGCCTGGATGCCGATCGGCAGCATGGCAGGCTTATCCATCGATTTCATAAAGCTCTTGCGGCCTGGCCCGACTATGCCCAACTAGTGCGGGAAGAAGTCATTGGTGCCGATGCCTATCCGGAGGCTATCCGGGCGACGCTGGCGGATATCGAGACGCTATCCGGAGCCATTCCCCTGCACAAGGGGACCAAAGAAGAAAAACCACGGCCAAAATGTACGAGTATATGCCTATCCGCGTCCGCGAGCGTCATAACCCTCACCAGCATGCTCCGGCGCGGGTTCATAGCGGCGGAGATAGCGGCGAGGGATAGGCATTAGGCTTTATGACCCCTGGCTAATCACGGTACCACATTCGGTGCATCAGGTCGGCCATCGTGAGGAGGTCGTAGAGGTTGTGCTGCATAATCCTGCCGATCTTGTTAGCGTTGCCGGTGCGGACGAACTCGTGGTACGCACGCGGAATCTCCGCGCCGGGGATGTCGTCTTCGCGATAGCGCCCGCAGACCATCTGCTCCAGCGTCTGCAGCTTGCAGTTTGGAAGGGATTTGCGATAAATCCGGCGCGCCTCATGCAGCAAATCGAGGTGGTGATGGCGCTCGTGCAGGCAGACGCCCCTGGCGACTGCTCGCCCCTGCAGATACGGCACATCGAAGCACTTTCCATTGAACGTGATCAGCAGGCGCGTGTTCTTTAATCGCACGGCGAAGGCAGCGAGGATGCTGACCTCCTCGGAGTAGTCCCGCGCAAGGTATTGCTTGAACACAAATCCGTGGTCGCGGCATTCCATAGTGCCAATCAGGAAGACAGGGGTCATGCTCAGCCCGGTGGTTTCGAGATCGAGAAATACGACCTCATCCGGTTCAATCTTCTCGGATTTACACGCTCGGGCGACGCGCTCCGCAGCATCGGAGTCACCATGGCCCGCTATACGTCCGAATCTCCGGTGGATCAGCGAGGCCTCGGCTTCGAGTTCGGTCGCGGGCTTCTCGACTAGATAGTAACCAGGCCCAGTGGGGGCGTCCGTTACCACGCCTTCGATTGCCTCTTCGAGAGAGATGGCCGTCAGCCGGACTTGTGCGGCCTTCTCCGTCTTCTGTCGCAGTCCCCTGATCTCAGACTGCTCCTCCGGCACGTTATTCAGAGGCTTTCTGTTGAGCGCCTCGATTCTTCTCTTCAGATCGTCGTTTGACATCCAGCTAACCTTCTTCGAACTTCTCCCCGGTCCGAATGCAATTCTCGGCCTTGGCAAGCTGTCGGCCGATGTACATAGCGTGGTTGATGTCGGAGATTACACAGTCGCGATTGAGTTCGTGCTGGATTCTCTCGGCTTTTTTGGAGCGATATTCATTGAGCACCACGCCGTCGTCGTTGGAGTGCCTGACTATTATCTCGCCCTCTTCGACGCTGACCATCAACTGGCCGTTGGGGTCGATCTCAAGCGAGAACGTCTTCGAGTTCGCGACCCTCTTGGCGATGTCATACTTGGACGGATCGACGCTGATCGAGTGGCTAATAACAGTCAACGCGCCGACCTCCAGCCCGGACTTCTCCGCGACGATCTTCTGCGCCTTCATCAGGCCATAGACGTTCTTTAGCCAGGCGTCGAGCGCGTTGTGGGTGCGATACGTGGCTGTGAGGGTGAGTTGATCGTCATAGACCCGGAAAAAGAGCGATACCAGGCACGGGGCGTCGTCGGAGTCTATATCGCGCCGGCTATCCCACAGCGCCAGGTAGCAGTCGCGATCCTGGGGGTTGTCTCTGAGACGGTCAGCGAACTTGTCGAGTGCATCGAAACCGTAGTACTCCCGTATCCGGTTGCCATAAGTATAGCTATGGTCCTCCGGCAGCGGCCCGACCAGCATATCGTGCTGGTATTGTATAAGTTCTTCTCGGGAGAAGTTATACTGTTTGAGGTCTTCGTCATCGTCTAGCTGGGGGTATCGGACGACAACCCGCACATTTTGCAGTTCCTGGCGGTCGCCCTTTCTTAGTTGGACGAGGTGGCCGAAGCGGACCAGCCGGAATATGAGTTCCCGCCAGGCCGTCAGCGGAGTGTCCGCCACGATGTTGTGGTTTCGCGGCTCGCTGGGATAGTGTGTCACGCACACCTCGGGCAGCTCGATTTCCATCCTCTCGCCCGTAATAGGCTGTTCAGGGCTGAATGACTGTATAACATCGTATAAGTATTCGCGAGATTCTTTATCTCTCAACTCCCCAACCATCACCATCTGCGGTTGAACGGTGAAGTGTTCCGGTGTAACCATGTCGTCGATGATGCGGCTTCTGTCGACGATTTTCGTGACCGTCTCCCCCAGGCTCATCGTCTTCTCCAAACCGTACCGGAAGAACGCGACGATGTCCTCTGCGGAGCCGGACCTGTTCGCGCCGCAGATGACCAGATGCCGGATCTGGGGATTATACAGCAGGTTGCGCAGGAGATGGGGGATGCCATTACCGTAGAGGTTACCGATAACGGCGATCTTGGACGTTTCGGAGCCGAGATCAATTTTGAGATCGGCGAGTGTCTTCTCGACAAACTCGATCTTACTCCAAAGCGTAAGTATTCCTACCCGGCCTCGGGGGTTCACTACCCTCAGCTTGTTGCCGAAGTATAGCGGAACGAACTCGCCGGGCACGGACTCATTTTCCGGCATTGGTGAAGTGCCCCCTGGGTCCTCCCACGTTCTGGAAGCCGGTGTTGAAGTCGCGGTAGAGGGTCTTGTAGTTCTTTATACGATGCCACTTCTTGATGTAGCCCTCGGGCAACTCGTGGACGATCTCCACTCCGCCCCAGCCGTCCACCAGAGGAAACGCATAGTAAGGATATTCCTTCGGCACGCCGCTGACATAGAGCACCTGGATCGGCGAGCGCTCCATCCGAGCCAAATAGACGCGGTGCATTCCATCGTTTAATATCTTGACCGCGCTTCCGTCCGCTTCCGTCGATTCCTCGATCACCGGCGGCAGGACGTCGATGGGGTCATCGTAACCCTGGAGCCAGATCGTGACATAGCCGTCGAGCTTGAACAGATCGATCCCATGCTCTCTCAGCGCCCACCGCAGGTCTCGGACTTTCATGATCTCGCAGGCGAGCACGTATCGCTGCGCCGGGGCGATCTCGTCCGTGTGTAGGGTTGGCAGTTCTATGGTGGATTTGTCGTAAACTCGCGCCTCGGGGTGCGTGAGCATCCCCACCTTGCGCATGTTGGCGAGAAGCTCTTCAACGGTATGTCGTACGACTCGTGTTATCTCCATCTTATGCTCCTGGGTTTGATGACGGCCACAGGTCCAGCCCCATGATCTTGCCTATGGTTGATACGGTGGCTGTCGGCATGGGCAGCCGCCCATTTAGAATGTCGATAATTGCGTGAGCTTCGCGGTCGGGCCTCGCCAGCACCCAGATCGTCCGCATTCCCAATTCCAACGCGGGGAGTATGTCGTGCGTGTAGGTGTCCCCGACCATCACAGCCTCCCACGGCTCCACCCCAAGCTCCTCCAGCGACCGCACGAAGTTGTCCCGAACCGGCTTCCGCGCCCCGGTTGCGAAGCTCAGTATTTTCGAGTCGGCCACCGCGACAACTTCAGGCAGCGCCTTCTCCACGCTCGCGTAATACGGGCTCCAGATGTCGGAAAGCAGGCCGATTTTCAGGCCCGAGCGCTTCAACGCCAATACCGTATCCGACGCCTCGTGCAGCGCCTGCGCCGCCGTGCGCTGTGAATACCAGAGATCGAATATCTCAGTGGCGGCCTGGGCGTCGAGAGGGCCGAACTTACTCTCCAGCACCTTGCACGCGTGGCCGGGGGATTCCAGTTCCGTTGTCATGATCACGGACGCGACCTCAGCGGGCTCGGCGTCCTTGATCAGCGCCGCGATGACCTTGTTCGGCGCAATCGGCGGCCCGGTGACCAGCGTGGCCCCGATGTCGAACACAACCGCCCTAATTACAGCGTCAGGATGCGTCATTGGGCCACTCCACTACTTTGACCCGGCATTTCTTGAGGAGATTGATGCCGTCCGAGGTTCCTTTGTGATCACGCCTCACGACGACGCGCGCGATTCCGGACGATATCATCAACTTCGCGCACGTGATGCACACATCGGCGTTAGTATATACCGTCGCGCCCTCCAGCGCAAGCCCGCGCTTGGCGCACTGGCAGATGGCGTTCTGCTCGGCGTGCACGCACACCTTGTACTCTTCCGAGCCGGCCATGTCCTTGAGGCATCGTTTCGTGTCGCAGCAGTGCTCATGTCCGCTGGGCACACCGTTGTAGCCGTGCGAGAGTATGCGGTGGTCGCTGGTGATCACAGCACCGACCTTTTTCCTTAGGCACGTGGAGCGCCGGGCGATAGTCTCGACCACTTCCATATAAACTTCATCAAAAGATGGGCGAGTAGACACGAGCAACCTCTGGACCGTGTGGTGCAACTATTGTATCAGGGGAGGGCACAATCTGCAATCCGAAATCCAAAATCCGTAATGAATTTGACCTCCCGGCTCGCCGCTGATATACTTTTCGAGCAGGAGGTTAGAACCCTATGCTTGAAACTCAGACATATTGTCCTCGGCATCCGCGCGTGGAGACCGCCCTCAGGTGCGCCGCGTGCAACACGTTGATCTGTCCACAGTGCCTGGTGCAGACCCCCGTGGGCGCCAAGTGTAGGGAATGCGGATCGCAGAGGGGAATAGCTCTCTTTTCGCCGTCGATCCCGCAGGCTGCTGCGGCGGCGGGAGCCGCCGTCTTCTTCGGAGTTGTCGCGGGCTGGGCTGTTGAGTTTAGCATCGGCCTGTTCACATGCTTCCTGGCGGTCATCTATGGCGGGTTTGTTGGCGAGATGATAATTCGAGCTTCAGGACGCAAACGCGGTAGGAAGATGGAAGTGATCGCCATTGTCGCTACCTTGGTTGGGGTAATCGGCGGAAGGCTGGTGGTCGCCGCCATGCAGATCGCGGCCCCCGGCACGGCGCACCCGCCCTTCGGCATTCTCAATGTAATAACCGACCTCGTCCAGCCGTCACCAATCCCGGCCATCGCGATAGTCATCGTTATCGCCAGTGCCGTCAGCCGCATACGATACCTCTAGTTTGCCCATCGTGCCAGGCGCGTGGTAGAATGGCGCGGGGGTGGGGGCTGTGCTTGACACGGATAATTGGCCGAACTGGCTGCACGTGCTGAGGCTGTTGTTTGCGCTGTCTCTGACAGCGGGCTTCGGCATACACGCATTCTATCGCCATAAGCAGGAGATAGCCGAGGCCGTATCCGCGCGTACGTGGATGTATTGGCTGTACTCAATGGTATTTCTGCTGGCGAGCGCGGCTAACTTTACCCAGCTCTACACCACCCTGGCGTTTCATAGTTACCAGCGGGCCTCGTTACATTTGGGTTACTCGACCCTGCTTTTGGTCCTCTCCTATATGGCGGTCCTGGCGGGCGTGAAGCGCAGACCGTACTACTGATCGGGCTTCCTATCCCAGGCGCAAAAAAGCGGACAGGTTTCCCTGCCCGCCTTTTTCTGATAATCTCTTAGTACCGTGGACTACTTCACGCGTCTCGCGCACATATAGCGGTTCGCGTAGTAGCCGGCGCCGAGCGAATCCACTCTGACCCCGCGCCCGTAGGTGGCCGCGTGCACGAACTGATTCCCGCCGATGTAGATACCCACGTGTGAAACGCCCCGCCTGTAGGTGTGGAAGAAGACAAGGTCTCCCTCTTTTAACTGTCCGCGCGATACGGGAGTTCCCATGTTGGCCTGTGCCGCCGAGGAATGCGGCAGCGATATGCCATATTTGGCATAGACATAACGTGTAAAGCCTGAGCAGTCGAATCCTCCACGGCTTGTCCCTCCACGGCGATACCTTGCGCCCCGACAGGCGAGAGCCGTTTGGATAACTCGCGATTGATCGCCGGAGGCGGTCGCATCGCAGCCGGCCTCGGCTTTCGCCATCAGCACGGGTTTCGCTGCGTAACGGGTGTGCGCCTTGCGAACGGCCTTATGACGCCATGCTACGCGAACGGCGTGTTTGCGGCTGGGTTTGCTGCCCGGAATGCGGAGTTTCTTGCCGAGACGCAGAGTGGAATTTTCACTGATGCCGTTTGCTCGGGCGATTTGCCTGGGGGTTGTGTGGTGTCTGGCCGCCAAGTCCCAGAGGGTGTCACCCTTTCGGACTTTGTGGGTCGCGGCTCCGACTGATGATGCAAGCGAGCTCATCATTAATAGTACAATTACAGCAATCGTGCTTAGTCCCTTGTTGGTCAAGACATCACATCCTTTCGAGCTTGATTCAGGGTGCTTAGCTATTTACAGCCAAGGCGCTCTCAGCCTTGAGAATGCCCGTCATCGGCCCACCGCTCGCTATAATATCGAAGATAGGCAGGTATGTCAACCCCAGACGGCCCGAATCGCAGTACTTTTTTCAACATTATATAGTCCAAGCTCCGACTTGAAATGTGGAGCAGCAACACGTATAATATTGGTGTATCAAGTGCCGCTGGTTAGGTTCGGAGTGCTGAAAACCAGTATTATTGCCTGGCGCATGGCGGGAACCATAGCCCGCTTGATTGCGTAGATTAGGACAGGAAAAGGTGGAGGCCACTGTGGTGGAACTTGCAGAGAGTGTTTCCGAGGTGGCTCGGAGCGAAGACAGACGAGAGTTCGACACGCTTGTTCAGAGATATCACAAGCAGGCGTATAACATAGCATATAGGATGGCCGGTAACCACGCCGACGCGGAAGATCTTACCCAAGAAGCGTTTATTAGGGCTTTTCGGTTCTTTGGGCAGTATCGTAGGGAACTTCCCTTTGATAGCTGGCTGTATAAGATCATGTCGAACGTGTTCATTGACAGGCTGCGGCGGAAGCCTAAGGCGAAGATCAGATCTCTGGATCAGCCGGTGGTGACGGAGGATGGTGAGGCACAGTTCGATGTGGCTGATACGTCGGCCGGACCCGAGGAGTGTCTGATCAGCCACGAGATGGACAGCCGGATTCAGGCGGCGCTGGACACTCTGCCGGACGCGTTTCGGCTGGCCGTCATATATGCCGACATAGAAGGACTCTCTTACGAGGAAATTGCTGAGGCCACTAAGACGAATATCGGTACGGTGAGGTCCAGACTTCATCGTGGCAGAAGATTGCTAAGAAACAAGCTGAAAAAGTACGCAGACCAGTTGGTCTAGGGCAGGTGCTTGATATGAATTGCCGCAAAGTTGTTAACCTGATGTCGGCCTATGTTGATGGCGAGCTTACGGGAACGGAGATGCTGGAAATCAGGAGGCATATGTCCGAGTGCTCGGAGTGCTCCGAGGAGCACGAGTCGACACTCGTCACAAAGCGAGCGCTGAGCAGGCTGAGGACGATGACGCCGCGCGAGCACTTCGTGGCGTCCATGATGAGCAGTCTGGAGGCCGTCGAAATCCCCCGATACCAGCGACTTGTCAATTCCGCTGCCCGGTTCGCACACCGAAAGCTCAGCCCCGTGGCGGCCGCGCTGGCGGCCTCGGGCGTGGCGCTGGTGTTGATGTCCGCTGGCGGGATGGACAATATGCAGCCGCCGGCCGGCACTGAAGTGGTCGCGTCTGCGCCGTTCGAGATGAGGAGCAGTGGAATCAACATCCTTCCCGAGGTCCACAGCAGCCCCATGTCGATAGCATCCTACAGGCCTTTGGTCGTGGCTCACGATACCACCGATTTCGCAAGCCCCGGAATCGAGTTTGCCAGTTACGTGGGCGCTCGGTAGGTTGCAGTAGGTGACGACGAAGTGCCAGCCAAACCTTGGGAATGGTTACCTCACAACTCCAGGCTTTGGCTGGCGCTTTGTTATGAAAGGAGATGGAAGCGGCTAGCTCGTCTGCTGTTTTCTACCGGCCATGACCGAGATGCGCTCGCCGAGATCCGAGTATTCATGTAAGTGTTTCAGAGGGGCAAACGCAAACATCTTGCTATGCTGCTTTACCGTTCTGTATTTCCAGTAGTGCACGTCGCGTTTTCTGGAGGTGTTTTCTACGAGGAATAACAGTCCGCCGGGTGCAAGTGTTCTGTTGATTTCCAGAATAGTATCGCCTATCCCGGCCTCTTCAATAGCGCCAAGTACAAGGCATATCCAGATCACATCCGCGCTCGCGTCCGCAAGTGGAATGCGAGTATCGTGCATGACTATGTATTCTACGTTCGCGCTTTCCGGCGCCATTTCAATCAACGGTTGCACGGGGTCGACGCCGATTGCTTTTCCGTCGATAAGGGCTGCGAGGTCGCCGGTAAACCTGCCAGTGCCGCAGCCGAAGTCGAGAATCAGACGCTCGTCCCCCCTGAGTAGTTTCTTGAGGTGGGGAAAGATTTCGTCTCGTTGTCTTTCGGTTACTGCTTCGATTTCCGACTCATCGTGTCCGATATGCAATATCGATCTTCTGCCGAATTGCCTTGCTCGATCTTGCCAATATTGGATGCCGGACAAGCCGTTGTCCTGATTGCCATTGAACATATCACTTAACTCCAATACATCTGAGCGATTCATTGTTATGGATAACATCGATACAGCCGTCCGCAGGTATCACACGCCAGTACTGACGGGCCCTGTATACGTACATTCCCGAGACTTGTGTCCGGATATGGCAAAAAGCCGGGGAACGCCGCCGCCAACTACCCCGTCATAATGGTGGCTTAGATGCGTATACTGAGCTTAGGAGACAGCATTCTAATTTCCATCTCCTAACTTCTAATTTCTTATCTTCAGGAGGACTCAAACGATATGCGAACTGCGTGGAAAGCCGCGATCAACCATCCGGGCCTGATGCTGGTGCTGATATGCCTGCTCAGTGTGGCCCTCGGTTTTTCACTCGCGGGCAACTTCTATCACCGCGCTGATAGCACGGCAATCGCCGCCGTGGACAAGGCAGGCGCACCTTCTGATTGGCGCACAGTCTTCGAAGACGTGGCGAAGAAGCTCGAGCCCAGCGTGGTATTCATCACCAGCGAGAAAACCGTCGAGGTGAACACGGGCATGCCCAACCTGGACGATTTCTTCAACTTCGGGCCATTCGGCGGTCCTCGACGCGCTCCGCAAAGGGAATCGCGCAGCGTGAAAGCGAGCGGGTCGGGGGTCATAGTCCGGTCGGACGGCTATATCATGACCAATAACCATGTGGTTGCGGGTGCGGACAGGGTTATGGTCAAGCTCAGCGACGGCCGCGAGTTCAAAGGCAAGGTATTTCTCGATCCTGTGACTGACCTGGCGCTGGTAAAGATCGATGCAAAGGACTTGCCGGCGGCTCAGTTCGCGGATTCCGATAAGGTAGTGACGGGCGAATGGTCCGTCGCGATAGGTAACCCGTTTGGCCTTCAAAACACCGTTACCGTCGGCGTGGTCAGCGCTCTGCGAAAAGGGGTCGATCCCGACAACCCGCTTCCATACGCTGAAGTGATTCAGACCGACGCCTCCATCAACCCCGGAAATTCGGGTGGGCCGCTGGTCGACCTGGAGGGCAGGGTGATGGGGATCAACGGCGCGATATATTCCACTACGGGCAGCAACGTAGGCATCGGGTTTGCCATCCCGGCAAACACCGCCAAGTATGTAATGACTCAACTGATCGACAAGGGCAAGGTCATTCGTGGATTCCTCGGCATTGAGATGATGGATCTCACTCCGACGATGGCGGCGAAGCTGGGAGCAAGGCAGGGCGGCGCGTTAGTGACGGACGTAAATCCTGACTCGGCGGCAAAGAAGGCCGGAATTCAGCAGAAGGACGTCATAGTCAAGGTCAACGGCAAAGACGTGAGAAATGCCGCTGAACTTCGGCGCGCGGTCGAGACCATACCTCCGGGCACGGAAATAAAAGTCGTCGTGATACGTGAGAAAGTGGGAAAGACGTTGAACGTCAAGCTCATGGAGAGGCCAGCGACCGAGGAAGAGGCCGCGAACGCCGGGGATGGGCAGGATAAGACAGGCCTTACGGTCCAGCCGTTGACATCCGACATCGCAAAGCAGCTTGGAGTCGACGAGGACATCAAGGGCGTGGTCGTTCGCACGGTCGAGCCGGGAAGCGCCGGCGACCGCGCGGGGATCAAGCATGGTGATGTGATTACGGAGATCGAAGACACCCCCATCACCAGCGTCGCATCATTCAGCAAGGCTACAAAGGCGTTGAAATCGGGAGACACGGCCATAGTGGTCGTCCAGCGGGGCACTCGCAGCGTGATACTCGAAATGCCTATAGATTAGTTTTGGGGCAACCTGAAACTACGGCTCAATTATCCCTCCAGGCTCCGAACCTGGAGGGATTTTATGTTGTGTGCGCCCGGCAGGGCGCTGCGACTAGGGGGTGGGAGACCCCTGTGGGCCTTGGTGACAGGAACCACTAGCTGGACCCCAAGGGCATTTCCGCGAGGGTGTGTCTGGAGGAAGGGGCAAGCAAA
>JAMCYN010000017.1:8473-46679 GCA_023474015.1 Armatimonadota bacterium | reverse complement strand
CCCATCCAAGCTCATAGAAATCGTCGCAAAACATTCCGCAACTTGGGGTGACAACCTAGACCTGATGCTTCAAAAGCTCAAAGCCATCGAAGAACCACCTTAGGCGCCCCTACAAACGATGCTCCTGGTGAAATCCTGAAAAGATTGACAACCCGCCCCAAGCACGGTAGAATTACCTCGCTACGCCGACGGAACGGCTTCGCGTGGAAAGCAAGCAGGAAGCTCTCCGGCGGACTCCGCGATCCCGCAGTCTTGCATCGCCATGTCCCCACATCCGCGCTACACAAATTCGGCAGCCGATGCCGGTGTATCGGCATTTCAATGCCGATACCTGCCGGTTTTTCGGCATTCTGATACCGAAACGTCATAACCCGGCAAAAATTACAGCGCCAAGGGCACAATCTTTGCCGTGTAGTACCCTTGAGGGCGACATGAGATCTGTCAGAGACTTGATGACCGCCGACGTCGTGTGGGTCAGCCCCACGGCATCGGTCAAGACCGCGATCATACTTATGCGGGGCCATAACATCGGTGCCCTGCCCGTCGTGCGGGACGGCGCGGGGGTGGTTGGTCTCGTCACGCTTCTCAACCTCCTGGGCGAGCCGCAGGACGCAGTGGTCGAGGAGATTATGGACAAGGACTACGCATCGGTAGACCCCGATACATCCGCCCACGACGCCGCTGAACTTATGCACCAAGTCGGCGCGAGCCATCTGTTGGTGATAGAAAGCGACCGCCTGGTCGGCATTATCTCACGAGGCGACCTCCTGCCCGAACTCGGCCGCACATTCGACCCCCTCACGGAACTCCCGTGGTCGGACACGTTCCGCGAGTGGGCCATCAACGCCCTCAAGCGCGGCGACGAGATCGCCATCATCCTCTTCGACCTCGACCAGTTCGGCATCTTCAACAAGAAGCACGGGCACGTCGTAGGGGACACGGTGCTCAAGCAAGTCGCGGACGTCCTTAAGACCGGCACCGATTCCAGCCTGGAGCTTGTTTGCCGCTACGGCGGTGATGAGTTCGCCATCGTAAGCATTCGGCTCCACGACGAAGCCGCATCGCTGGCCAATCTACTCCAGGAGCGCATAGGCCGCCTTTCGATCGAGGGCGTGCCGGAGCGTATCTCGACAACATTCGGCATCTCCGGCGGGCGACGGACCCGTGAGCGCGAGGATATGCACTACGCCGCCACTCTCGACGACCTCATCACTCGCGCCAGCAAGGAGTGCATGGCAAAGAAACCCGCCCAGCCCGAGGCAATAGAGGCCCCCGCCGCGGCCCCGACAAAGGGCGAGCCTGGGTTCGTTCCGACCCACACATTGGCCCCGCCGCCGGGCCGCGCTCCCAGGCTCAAGATCGCGAGTATCAGCTTCGCATCCACCGGCGCTCAGGCCAAGGCCGGTGTCACTCTCATTCGCGAGGGCCGCGAGTTCCAGCGAGAGGTCAGCGGTTACACGGTCGGCGGGAACAGTATACTGAGGCTTTTCGCGGAGGCAACCGCCGCCGCCGCATGCAAGTCGCTCGCCCCCGATCACGGTATAGTGGTGGAGGATGCGTCGCTCCAGGAATCCGGCAAGGAAGACCGGATCGTGTCCGTCGTCGCCATGTTCATCAGCCCACGCCAAAGCACCCGCGTCACCGGCAGCGCCCTCATCCGCCGTGGGGACCAATATCGAGCCGCCGCCGCTGCTTTGCTCAACGCCGTCAACCGGCAGCTAGAGCTCGCGCCGCAGGCAGCGGAAGAAGAGGGCAATGTAGAATGATGAATGCAGATTGACCTAGCGTTGAGAGTTACCTTCATTCTTCATTCTTAGAGCCCGCACATAAACTCAAACACCCTGTCGTCCTTATCCGGCATTGGCTCGTGTCCGAAGTCCGGGTAGATCACCATGTTCTTCTTGGACGTGATCTTGTTATAGGCCGCGAACTGCGTCGACGGCGGGCAGATCGTGTCCATCAGGCCCGTGAACATCAGCACTTCGGCCCTAATGTATGCCGCAAGGTACTGGTTGTCTATATATCCAAGCTTGGTGAATACCTCATCTTCGCGCTCGTGGCGTGGGTCGAAGAGCCGGAAATAGGTGCTCAGTTCATTATAAGCATCCTTAGCCAGATCCATCTCCCACACGCGCTTGTAGTCGCATAGGAATGGAATAACCGGCGCGGCTCGCTTAATCCGAGGCTCGAGCGAGGCGCAGGCCAGTGTCAGCCCCCCGCCTTGGGACCCACCTGTCACGCCCACGCGGCCGGCGTCTACCTCGGGCATGTCCATGATGATGCCGGCCAACTGGGCGCAATCCAAGAATATGGAGCGGAACAGCAGCTTCTCGGGACAATCATCGAGGCCCCGGATTATCTGCCCACGGAAGGTGTTCCCTTTTACCTCGCCTGCGTCCTCCGATAGGCCGCCCTGCCCCCTGCAATCCAGGGCAGCCACCGAGAACCCCTGGCCGACCCAAGGCAGGTGCCCGAACCAGTCGCCACTGTTGCCACCGTAGCCGTGAAAGACCACGACCGCCGGGTGCGGCTCACTCGCATTCTTGGGGCGCGAGTACTTCGCGTGGATCCTCGCCCCGCCGACTCCGGTGAAGTAAAGGTGGAAAAGCTCGGCGTAGCTCGCGCCGGTCTCGACCGGTACAAGCTCGATCTGAGGATCGATACTCCTCATCTCCGCGAGGCCCGTCTCCCAGTATGGGTCAAAGTTACTGGGGCGCGGATTTCGTCCCTGGTAGGTCTTGAGTTCTTCCAGCGGCATATCAATGATGGGCATCGTTGCTATTACTCCCGTCTGTTCTCTTGATGAAGAATATACCAGCCTTCGCGGGCTCTTGTCCAGTCACCGAAGCTGTGATAAAACGCAGACATAATTGCGATGCGTCTGCGATACACATGAGGAACCCCTTCGAGGTATAACCCGTCTAGTAAACACGAAGCGAGAATTGGCTCGCTGTCGCAGCGGACTCTTCAGAAGGGAGTGTATTGAAATGAAAGGCGGAAGAACAACAGTATTGATCGGTTGGATGGTGGCTGCGGTGGCCCCGGCGGCATGATGCCCCCGCCTCCGCCTCTCCTGACCAAGGCTGGCGCGGAGGGAGTGTTCGTGCTGCTGGGCGGCGCTCTCGTCAAGTATGAAGCCGGAACCCTGAAGCAGGCCGGGGCTCTTCAGCTTGTGGATCCTATCCATACTCTGTCCCCGAGCCGCGGTTCGGCCTGCCGGAACTGCTCCTTGGCCCGCAGTCGATGCTCGGGCCGGGATTGCCGCCCCAGCCGAGGCCGGTCGGCCCGCCTCCTCCCGGCTTGCCGAATATGCCCCCGCAAATACGGCCTCCCATCCGGCCCGGGGGGCCGTTCCCGGTCGGGCTGACCGGCGGCAACGTCCTGGCCCTCCGCGCGCTGGTCGCATTGCTGCTGGCGCTTGGTACGGGGGCGTGGCTCAGCCGGAGGTTCACAAGGCCGCTCACCAAGCTTGCCGAGGGCGCGGCGGCTTACGAATCAGGTAATCTTGGGCACAGAATATCGATGGAAGGAAGCGATGAGTTTTCCCATGTGGCTGAGGCGATGAACCAGATGGCCGAAACCGTCTCCGGCCAGATAGGGCGCCTTGAGGAAGACGCCAAGCGCCGCCGGCAGTTCCTGGCCGATATCGCGCATGAGCTTCGCGGCCCCGTCACGACGATGAGAACCATGGCCGGCGCCCTGCAGGACGGCCTGGCGAGCGATCCTGAGCGCATGGACCGCGCCGCCGGCTCGTTGGTCCGCACATCGGACCGCCTCCTGCGCCTCGTCACCGATCTGCTGGAGCTTTCGAAGCTCGATCTCAGAGAACTGCCTATCAACCGTCAGGAAGTGGACATTCGGGAACTGGCTGCCGCCGCCATCAGCTCTCACGCAGCGTCGGCATTGCAGGCGGGAATCACGCTCCATGCGGTCGCGCCGGGCGCGTCTATAAGGGCGTCGATAGACCCCAACCGCATCACCCAGGTCCTCGACAATTTGCTCGACAACGCTATCAGTTACGCTGGGGAGGGCGCGGAGGTTCGAGTCGCTATCGAGGATGGCGACCCCTTGCGCCTGATCATCACCGACACCGGCCGCGGCATCCCCGCCGACCACCTGCCCAACATTTTCGAGCCTTTCTACCGGGCCGACCCCGCCCGCACCCCCGACGACGCTCACTCCGGCCTCGGCCTGCGCATCGCCCGAGGGATCGTAGAGGCGCATGGCGGCACGCTGGAGATCGGGAGCGTGGAGGGAGTGGGGACCCGAGCAGTGATCAATCTGCCCTATTGAACCGCCCTTCTGTCCCTCATTTCTCGCACCCGCACCTTGACTACAGCGGCCAGGCACAATATACTACAGAAATGAGAGTGTTTGCCCGTGGGTAAACTCATTACCTAACTTCTCCGCCCACCCAGGCAGGGCCGTGGCTTCGGAGGAAAGCTTCTTATGTCTTTGAGAATCGGATTTGACGTCGGCTCCGACACCGTGAAGACGGTGGTCGTTCGCGATAACGGCGACATACAGCCGCTGGAGATACTCCACGTGCAGGGTCAGCCGATCCGCCGCGTGAAGGAGGCGCTGGAGGCCATACTCCGCTCCGAGAACGCCGGGGAGGTCTTCTGCGGGGTCACGGGGGCGGGCGCGTCGACGCTCAGGGACCTGATCGGGGCCGAGGCGGTCCACGAGCCCAACGCCCTCGCCGCCGCGATTGATAAACTCTACCCCGAGGTGCGCACCATCATAGAGATGGGCCGGGAGTCGCAGAAATATCTCCTCTTCGAGCGCGACCCGGTGAGCGGCAGGCTCCTTGTGGAAGACGCCAATTTGGGCAATAAATGCGCCTCGGGAAGCGGGTCGTTCCTCGACCACATGGCGAAGCGGCTGAACTATCCATCCATCGAGGAGTTCGCCAGGGTCGCACTGGAGGTCGAAAGCCCGGCCAGCCTTTCCGGCAGATGCGCGGTGTTCACGGAGAGCGATATCGTTCATCTTTATCAGAAGGGCACCACCCGCGAGCGCATCTCCGCCGGCATCCATCAGGCCATCAGCCGCAACTACCGCTCCGCCATCGCGCGCGGCAAGGAGTTTCGGGACAAGATCGCCTTCATCGGCGGTGTTTCGGAGAACCCGGCGGTAGTGAAGTTCCTTTCGGAGGAGTTGGAGCTCGGCGGGCGGCTGTTCGTGCCCGAGCACAACCGCACCCTCGGCGCCATCGGGGCCGCGCTACGGACCGGGGCCAAGATCGATGTCGCCGACGCTATAGCGAAGCTGGAATTGCACCTGAAGAAGCCGCTTGAGTATCCGGGGTGCGAACCGATTAGGCTGAAGGAAGAGGGAACAGGGAACAGGGAACAGGGAACAGGAGCGGCAGAAGAGAATTGCAGAATGATGAATGCAGAATGCAGAATGAAGGGACCGCGTCCGCCAAGTGATTCTGCATTCTGCATTCTGCATTCTGCATTAGACGACTCGTCCGCCCATCACTCTCCGCTCGATATCGAGCGTGCCGCCCTCGGCGTGGACATCGGCTCCGTCAGCACCAAGGCCGCGCTGGTGACGGAGATCGACGGGAAGTTTGTGGTCCTCGCGAGCTACTATCGTCGGACTGATGGCGACCCGCTCGCGGCGGTTCGGGATACCCTGGCGAACATCCAGAAGCAAGTCAAGGAGCGGGGCTACAACATCGGCAAGGTCGCGGCGGCGACTACCGGCAGCGGGCGATACCTTACAGGCGATTACATCGGCGCGGACCTTATCCGCAACGAAATCACCGCCCAGGCCAGCGGCGCACTTTCTTACGCAAATGATATCGACACCATATTCGAGATCGGCGGGCAGGACAGCAAGTATATCCGGCTCGACGGCGACGTTATCATAGATTTTGAGATGAATAAGGCCTGCGCGGCGGGCACGGGCGCATTTCTCGAGAAGCAGGCCCTGCGGCTGAACGTCCCGCTGGAGGAGTTCGGGGATACCGCGCTCAAAAATACCCGCCCGCCGGATTTGGACTGGACCTGCACGGTCTTCTCCGAGTCGGCGATGGCCTACTACCAGCAGAACAACGTTCCCGTCGAGGACCTTGCCGCCGGTATCTGCCTCGCGAGCGTGAAGAATTATCTTAACAAGAACGTCGGCAGCCGCGAGATCGGCGGCAAGATCGCGTTCCAGGGCGCGGTGGCGTTCAACAAAGGGATGGTCGCGGCGTATGAGACGGTGCTGGGTCGCGAGGTCGTGGTGCCTCCGTATCCGCACATCACCGGCGCGGTGGGGGCGGCGCGGCTTGCGTATCTTGCCAACCCCGAGCAGCCGAGCTTCAGGGGGTTCGACAGGATAGCCGACGCGGGGTACGAGATTACTTCGTTCGAGTGCAAGTCCTGCGCGAACCGCTGCGACGTTAACACATTCCAAATGGACGACGGGCCGAAGTATTTCTACAACGACCGCTGCGAGAAGTTCAGCGCCGTCCACAAGAAGCGCCTCGGCGACCACCTGCCGGACCTGTTCGCCGAACGCGAGCGGATGATGATGGAGGCGTATGGGGGAGGGAACAGGGAACAGGCCCTTCGACCGGGCTCAGGACAGGGAACAGGGAACAGAGTCGGTATACCTCGAGGATTGATGTTCTCCGAGTTCTTCCCGCTGTATAACGCATTCCTGAGCGAACTCGGCTTCGAGGTGGTGGTATCCGATCCGACGAACAAGAAAATCGTCGAAATGGGGCTGGAGGTAGCCATAGGGGAGCCGTGCTTCCCGTTCAAGGTAGCTCACGGCCATTACATGGACCTTATAGAGAAGGGCGTGGATATTATCTTCGCCCCGCGGATCATCTCGACCGAGCAGCCGAACTCGAACCTGCGCCAGGCTCAGACCTGCCCGTATTTGCAGGCCGCGCCGGACGTGATCTCGTCATGCGTCGGTGTGACCGAACGTGGAATCCGGCACATCGCGCCCGCGCTGCATTTCAGGCGGGGCCGGAAGCACCTGGAGAGGGTCTTCGCGCAGGTCGGCAGAGAGCTTGGCAAGTCCGCCAAGGAGTCGAAGCGGGCGCTGGGAGTCGGCCTGGAGGCAATGCGGGAGCTTCGCCGCCGGGTCGAGGCGCGGGGAGCGGAGATTCTCATGAACCTGCCGCCGGATCAGATGGCGTTCATCGTAATCGGCAGGCCGTATACCCTCTGGGACCCGGCGCTCAATATGGACATCGGCAAGAAGATACAGGACCTCGGCATCCTCGCGATCCCGCAGGACTTCCTGCCGCTGGAGTCCACCGACATCTCCGATGTCTGGCCCAACGCTTATTCCCGGCAGATTCAGAAGAAGCTGATGGCCGCGCGGCTGATCCGACAGGATTCGAGGCTGCGGGCTGTCGTGCTGACATACTTCGCCTGCGGGCCGGACTCGTTCGGAAATCCGTTCTTCAAGGACGAGATCGGCGAGCCGTGCTATGTGATGCAGATCGACGAGCACACCGCCGACGCGGGAGTCATAACCCGCATCGAAGCCTTCGCCGATACGGCAAAAAAGAGCGCTTTACGAGAGTTCGAGACTATCCGCTCCACGGACAGCGAAATCACGGGAATAAAGGGTCGCAGGCTCTGGATTCCTTATGCGAATGAGTCGGCGCGGATACTCGCGGAGGCGATGCGCGCCTACGGTATCGACGCCGAGGCCCTGCCGAGGTCACCCGATGTCGGCCTGAACCTTGGCCGGAGGGCGATCTCCGAGGACGTTTGCCTCCCGGCGCTTATGACTACCGAGGACATGCTCTATCGCATTCAGCAGCCGGACTTCGACCGAACCAAAGAAGCATTCTTCCAGGGCAACTCCGAAGGCCCCTGCCGGTTCGGCATGTACAGCATGCTCCAGCGGCGCATCCTGGACAAGATGGGTTACGCCGATATCGATATAGTCACGCTCGGTAGCATGAGCGAGCACGGCGGGCTTGGGACTATGTTCGCGCTGCTCGTCTGGGATGCAATTATGTGCCACGATCTGCTGTTCAAGATGGTCCAGCGCGCGCGTCCATACGAGATTAACAGGGGCGAGAGCGAGGCCCTGTTCGAGAGATACTTGCTCAAGGTGATCGAGATGGTCCCCGAACACAAGCTCAGGGTTGAGGCCAACAAGCTCAGCGTGATGACCGGCACGAAGCACCTGGACGAGTTCGAGGAGCTTTTGCGGCGCGCTCAGGAGGACTTTGGCCGGATTCCCAAGCGAAAAGAAGAGAGGCCGCTGGTGGGAGTTGTGGGCGAGTTCTATGTGCGCCTGCACGACGGCGCGAACCAGGACATCGTCCGCAAGCTCGAATCCGAGGGGGCCGAGACCTGGCTCGCTCCGATGACCGAGTTCTTTGCCTACGCTAACTTCATCGGCAAGATGCTCTCCTCCGACCGCCTCAAGGACGGCGGCATCTCGATGGACGAGATCAAGGAGTTCACGGCGCGCTGGGTCAACTCCAAGCTCGCCGCCAAGGACGAGCATGCGCTGTTTCATGCCTGCCTGCCGTTCCTCGACGGCTACGACGACATCAGCTCCGCCGAGGTCATCCGCGAGGGCTCGAAGTATGTGGACTACAACTTCGGCGGCGAGGCGATCTGCTCGATGGGCAAGAGCGAGGACTTCGCACGGCGCGGCCTCGCGGGGATCGTGAGCGTAATCCCATTCAACTGCATGCCCGGCAACACAGTCACGGCGCTGAGCCAGTCGCTCAGGCGTCGGCACAACAACATCCCGTTCCTGAACCTCGACTACGACGGCTTCATCGACTCCTCGCGCGACTCCAAGATCGTCAACTTCATGTGGCAGGTGAAAGAGCGGTATCTGGGTCAGAAGCTGGCGCATGCCGAGGTGGAGGGGGAGATGAAGAGCAGAGTGTAGAAACGGCCTAAGTGCTCATCTGCCGCTGCAGTGTCCTGGCGAACTGGATCATAGGCCCGTTCGGGAAACGACGGACCATCTCGTTAAGACATTTCTCCGCCTTGACACGGTCGTGGTGTTCGTTCCAACAGCATAATGCCATCCGGTAGAGGGCTGTTTCTGCCTCGGGCGCGGACGGGTTCCCGTTAACAACAGTCAGATATATAGAAAGTGCCTTGTCGGTATAACCCATGCGCTCAAGTTGTCCGCACAATCTCAGTAAGTGGACTGGCTGATAGATAGCCACACTACCCGCCATATTGACAAGGAAGTGCGCCACCAGCCCAGGGTCCTTGTCAATGAGTTCTGCTCCTGCTCGTGCGAAGGCCTCGTGCACCACGTTCTGGCGGCTCAGGTTGATCGCTGGAGTAATCATCGCGCGGATGATTTCCGGGTTACAGGGATCTTCCTCGGCCATGGTCTCCAGGGCATGCAGGGGCATCATCGACAGCTCTTTCATATCGGACTGAATGGCCTTGGCCTCGGAGAGCGCTTCCGTATCGCGCTTTGCTCGCATGGCCATACACAGCAGCACACCTGCTAGACCACCACCCACATGCGCGAAGTTGGCCACGCCTCCATTGGTGCCGAGTGATCCGAAAAACAGGCCCTCGGCAAGGTCCATCAGAAGATACAAGCCAACAATCCAAATCGCTTCGACCTCCCAAACGCCCCAGTGCGGATAGAATATCCAGTAAAAATAAGCAACCAGAACCTTGCTCCAGGAGAAGAGGTACCAATAAGCGCCCACTACACCCATTATGCAGCCCGACGCCCCGATTCCCGGCAGCAGCCTCAAGGCAAACGCCGAATCGAGCACCAGCTGAAGAATATCGCCGGCGAACCCAGTCAGGAGGTAAAGACTCAGGTAACGTGGTATGCCCAGCCTGTCTTCCACCGGCGGCCCGAAGACCCATAGAAAGAGCATATTACCGATGAGATGCATGGGATCGCCGTGAAGGAATATGGCGGAGAAGAAGTTGAGGAAGGGGGACTTGCTCAGCAAGAAAGCGAAGTTGTTGACCACGCTCTCACGAATGGATAATAGTGAATCGCTCGTGCAGGCGTAAACCAGGACATTGATGACAATCAGACTCAGCGTGGTGTAAGGGAAGTGCTTGGTTGTGTTCTTTGCCCTGTAAGGCAAAAGCATCGGCGTGGTCCCCTGACCTGGAACAGTGATTTGTGCGGATGTATCTTATGCCTGAAGCCTTTCGAACCCCATCATATCATAATGCTGATCAAATGAGAATACCTGTTTCATTCCGAGCGCCTGCATAACGGCGAAGCTGACGCAGTCGGTGAAGCTGAAGCCGGCGGTATCGTATTTGGCGAAGATGCGCGCGGCTTCTTGTTCAATAAGCGGGGAGCTGAAGATGAGCACGGCATTTGCGGATGGCAGGGAGCTCATTCCCGAATCCCTGAGCGTGAATGGGCTGTAACTCCCGAGGACGAACTCAGCCATCTCGACTGCGGCCCTGTGCCCCGCCATTTGTTCCCTTAACAGCCACGTGCAAGTCTCGTCGAGGATGTGGTTGGTGGTGACCAGCCGTGTGCGAGTGGACAGCAGTTCCGCATAGATCACATTGGCCCGGTCGTAGTGACGATCTCTCGTTCCGGCGAGGGCTATGAAGGCGCCTGTATCAACAAAGACGCTATTCACTAAAATGCTCTTCCCGTCGGCCGTAGAGGACTTCATCGTGTTTCACCGAGCCATCAGGAGTGCCTTCGCATATTCCGACTATGCTCCACATCACGTCAAAATAACCGTGATCCTCTTCCTCGGAACGCTGGATAACGCAGTCCAGGCCTTCCCTGAGGACCTGCGCTACGCTGACTTCCCTTTTCTCGGCAATCCTCTTCGCCGCCTCGAACTGTTCAGCTGTCAAACTTATCTGCGTCCGCCGCATCTTCGGCTTCTTCTTCGCAACCGTCATCGGGGCTCACCTCACTTTCGTTACATCACCATTATCGGCTCGTGATGTAATCTTTGTCAAGGAGGCGGCTATTCCTCCAGCACGATCGCGTCCGTCGGGCAGCCCTCACAGGCCTCCCTGGCCTTGTCCTCGGCCCCCGACGGCACCGGGTCGGCTATCACGTGCGCCAGCCCGTCATCCTGCATCTCGAAGACCTCCGGGCACGCATCCACGCAGGTCCCATCGCCAATGCACTCTTCCTCAATCACACGCGCTCTCATGGTTTACCTCCACCCTAACTCTGCATTCAGGATCAGATATGATTTCGCCAATTTCGGCTACTTCTGAAACCTCGGCGGCCTTCAAATTGTCGAGCAACTCACCGACCCGTTCCGGAGCCACGCTTATGAGCAGGCCGCCCGCCGTCTGCGCGTCGCATAGCGCCAGCCGGTCCTCCTCCGACAGCCTCTCGTCCCAGATGACTGCTCCATCGGCGTCCAGGAACTCCATATTGGACCACGTCCCGCCCGGGGCCATGTCCTGCTTCAACAGTTCGCCCACGCCTTCGATCAAAGGCACATCACCGAAGCGCACCAGCGCGCCGACGCCGCTCGCGGTGGTCATCTCGTGCAGATGCCCCAGCAGGCCGAAGCCGGTGATATCGGTACAGGCGTGCGCGCCGACTTTGCGCATCACCTCCGCAGCGGGGCCGTTGAGTGTCGTCATAATTTTGATTACGCGCGCGGTCATCTCGAGAGACGCGGCGCTCCGCTTGATCGCCGTGGTTATGATCCCCGTTCCGAGCGGCTTGGTGAGGACCAGCCGGTCCCCGACCTGCGCGCCCTTGTTGCTGAAGACCTCTTTGGGGTTCACGAAGCCCATCACCGCAAGGCCGTACTTAGGCTCGGGATCGTCTATGGAGTGCCCGCCGACTATGCTTACGCCCGCAGCCGCGGCCTGTTCGGAGCCGCCTCGGAGTATCTCTTGCAGCGTCTCCAGCGGCCTGGTCTTTGATGGGTAGGCCACCAGGTTCAGCGCGATTACCGGCTTTGCGCCCATGGCGTAGACGTCGGAAAGGGCGTTCGTGACGGCTATCCGCCCGAACTCATACGCATCGTCCACAAGGGGGGTAAAAAAGTCGACCGTAAACACCGCGGCGATCTCATCGGTAATTCGATAAACCGCCGCATCATCCGAAGTGCCCAGATCGACCAGCACGTTCGGGTCGGTTACGGGAGGCATTTGACGCAGGACCTGCGCCAGCAGCTGGGGAGCCAGCTTACACGCTCACCCAGCCCCGTGCGAGAGCGACGTTAATTTGAAATCCTCGTCCGGCACGCGATCACCCCCCACCTGGGAATTGCAGATTGATGATTGCGAATTGCGGATTGGGGAAGACCCTCCCTTCAATCCAAAATCCGAAATCCGAAATCCGTAATGCTTATCTTACCCCACAGCGGCGTTAATTGCAAGGAGACATTCATATCCCGCTCACCCCACATATTTACGATGATTGATCACATTATTTCACCCGTTATAGGCTACGGAGTGGCGCGCCGGAACCCGATAATCGAATTACGATAGAGTGTTGGAACATCCGGATAAGAAAGGACAAGTTCTTGTAGCAGAGGCGCTATGCGACACGAATCCGATCAGCCCACAAAGTGCGTTCTGATAGTGGATGACGATGCTCTTGTTCTCGACATGCTCGCCGAGGCGCTGAGCTATCATGGCTACGGCGTGGTAACGGCCCCAAGCGCCGAGGCGGCGCTCGGGCTCCTCAGGGAAAACCCATACGACCTGGTGCTTTGTGACATCTACCTCTCCGGAATGGACGGGCTTGGATTTACCCGAGCTGTCTGCAGAATTCACCCTCAAATGCCCGTCGTCGTGATGACCGCCTTTGGTGATGTGGTCGCCGGCAGGCTGGCGCTCGAAGCGGGCGCATCGGATTTCGTGACCAAGCCTCTGGAACTCTCCAAACTCCCGATAGCGATCGAGAACAATCTGCAGCGTAAGATAATAGAAGCCCGCAGGCTCAGCGGTGAGCGCGCCGACGTTCTGTTCAAGGCAATCAAGGCTCTCGCCGCCGCCATCGACGCGAAGTCTCACTATACCGGCTGCCACTCCGCCCGAATGGCGGAGCTGTGCGTGGCTGTAGGGGTCGAGATGGGCCTGAATGAGGAACGCCTCAATACACTTGAGCTTGCGGCGCACATTCACGACGTGGGTAAGATCGGCACCCCCGACGCCGTCCTGATGAAACCGGGGAAACTCTCAGAGGAAGAGTGGAACGATATCCTCAAGCACCCCGCGATGGGCGCTGATTTTTTGGCGGGGATCGATGAACTGGCGGAGGTGGCGGATATCGTGCGCCACCATCACGAGCACCTTGACGGCTCCGGCTACCCCGACGGCCTCAAGGCGGACGCCATCCCCAATCTTGCCAGGATTCTTTCGGTCGCGGACGCATTCGAGGCGATGACTTCGGACAGGCCGTATCGCCGAGCGATTACCTCAAGCGTTGCTATCCAGGAACTGCGCTCCAATGCGGGCACCCAATTCGATCCAAATGTGGTGGAGGCTCTGGCCATAGTAATAGGTCGGCAAGCCGATGAAGGGACTAAGAGGGCCGCCTGATGGACCGAAACGCCTACCAATCGCTGAAGCCGTGCAAGGACCTGTTGGCCGGGTTGGACATTCACGAACTGCACGAGCGCAACCGGCGGCTTGAGGAAGAGATTAAGCGTCTCCAAGAGCGCGTGGAACAAGTCTCCAGTTGGGCGTGTCTGGGTGAGCTTCACGCAGGGGCCGCTCACAGCTTCGGCAATGTTATGACATCGATTCAGGCCACTCTCGAATCAGCTTCGCTCAAGCTTGGCCGGGGCCAGACCGGGGCCGAAATAGAAAAGAAAGTGAATATGGCCTTGCAGCTCGCCAAAGATGGCGGCGAGCTCGTGCGCCAGTTACTTTCATTCTCAGGCAACAAGAAATCGAAGTCCTGCCGCATCTCCCTGGTAAGGGCGGCGGAAGCCGCCGTGGCTATGTGCAGGAACCACCCCGCCGCGCGGCAGCGCACTATCACGAACCTCATTTCCCCCAACGCGCCCTGCGTGGAAGGGCATCCAGGGCCGCTGCAAGAGGTCATCTTTTCACTGGTTCTTAACTCCCTGCAGGCCACCGGGCCGGGGGACAACGTACGGATCGAGGCCGAAGAGTGTCCTGACGGCGGGGTCGAACTGCGGGTCATAGACAACGGCCCCGGCATGGACGCCGAGGTCCTGAGCCACGCGTTCGAGCCGTTTTTCAGCACGAAGGGCAGTTCCGGCCTGGGGCTTTCGACCTGCTCAGGGCTTGTGCGTTTCATGGACGGCACGATGGCGGTGGAGAGCGAGGTCGGGAAGGGGACAACCGTAAGGGTCCGACTCAAGAGCAGTAAGGGGATGGACGAGGCTGCTTAGCGAACCCCCTACTCCGAGCAGGCATTGACGCAACATCAAAAGGGGGGTATAGTGTTGGCATCTGGCCAACACGATCTCGCCGTGGTGTCCTGAGCGTGAGCCAAAAAGGGGTGATAACTGTGTCAATTATCACAAAACTGTCCCTCGTTGCGCTTCTGGCTATTCTCGCATGCGGCCCGGCATGGTCGGGTCTGGTGGCGGTGCAGTCGCAAGAAATCTACACATACGATTTTGATTGGTCAGGCTGCACGCTGGCAGAGGCGTTGGAAGGGCTTTACACGCAATTCCGTGTGCCCACACTCGCCGCGTTGCTCATCTCTGACAAACTCCGCGCTCCCCAGCAATTCCCGATGCGTACCCAGCCGCAATGCGTGCCTCCCGCACTTGCCTCCCTCTGCGACCGGGACAGCACATTCCTAGATAGAACCACCGTCTTCTATCCCTGTGAACTGACAGCTCTGCGGTGGGCAATGGAATCCGCTGCAGCGAGGCTTGCCGCTTCTCTGAGCAGCAGCCAGATAAAGTCTGTCAAGGAGGATGGCGGGGTCGCTTTTGAAGAGCTTAGCAGCGAGCAGCAGGAGATCATTCGATTCCTTGCCGGAGCGCGGGCGTTCAGGGGCCCGCAGTTTCCCGAGCCGGAACTAACCAAGCGACTCAAGCAATCGAAAGTCAAGCTCCTGCTTCACCTGCGCGTCAGCTTCAAACTTGACAGCGCGCTCAGCAACGGGCGGAAGTTTTCTGACTCGTCGTCATTTCCGTGCGAATCGAATGCCTCTGCCAAGCTCTGGGAACGGTGGGTGCCGGGCCAACTTGAAGCCCACCGGCTTTCAGCCACCGCAAAGACCTCACCTGGGTCCGATGCTCCTGGAGATGAGTCTGTAGTTGAGTTGGATAGAATATACACTGTAAAGGACCTGATCGGCCGGATCGAACCAGAAGCCGAAGGGACGCTGAACTGCGACGCGGAGCTCGAGAAGACCAGCATCTCCGCGTACTGCACGATGACGACAGCCGCTCTGGCCCGCGCCTGCGCTACGGCGACAGGCACGCAGTGGCGCAAGGACGGCGACAATTGGTTGCTCACCAAAGGACAGATGGACCTCGCGCTTGCAAACTACGGGCCTAAGAAGTCGCAGGAATATATGAAGGCCTGCTTTGCAATGAAGCCCGCGCTTGAGCGCCTGGTACGGAACGGCGATATTTCTTTACTCGCGGACGAGGAATGGGCGGACCTGGATCCCCTGTCTGAAGTCCTCACGGAACAACCCGTCCGCTGGGAGCGGCTGACCGCCAACCAGCAGGACTACCTGCGGAAGAAAGCAAAACAACATGGAGACGCCTACAGCTACCCGGTCGATCTCGCGGCCGAACTGCCCTCGCTTAAGATGAAATGGCACCCCAGCCTAAAGTTATACGTTGCTACGGAGGACGCTATCTTATTCGACGAGTGGCTGGGATACAAGTAATGATCGGCTTTGCGGGTTTATCGGAAGGGGCCTCGATATCGAGGCCCCTTCCGCGTCTCTACAGCGCGTATGATGTGGCAGACAAGCCGTTGTTCACATAGTCTATCCGCACCCGCACGCTCTTGACCCCATCAACAACCGGCAGGCTGAAGTTGAAGGGCGGCGCTTCTAGACACTGAGACTCAAGCTCCGCGTTGTTGAACGCCAGCACCGTGACCGTTACCCGACACACGCCAGGCAAGTTGTCTGGAAGCCTCACGCTAATCCGCCCTCGTCCGACCTTTATCGACGGCGGCGGCGCATCCATATATGTCCCGGGAAGAGGGTCGAACATTCCGGGAGGAGAGCCGCCACTCCGCCGGCCGAATATGTAGGGACCATAGCCCTCGCCCAGGTGGCCGGTGCCATAGCCGTACGTGCCCCATTGGCTCTGGGGTATGTAGCGGCGGAAGTAGTCGCCGTCACCGGTCGAGAAGCTTACGGAGTCCTCGCCGGTGCCGCTCTGGTATCCAACACCCGGGCCGAAGCGCTTATTGAGGCCACTCCCTCCGGAGAGATAGCCCTCGTAGGAGTTGTATCCCAGGTTGCCTACCTGACGTGTATCTGATTTTGCCGCGCCAAATGTAGCCACGGCAAGTATCAACGTGAGAAATGGGGCCACGAATCTCATCTCCGTCCTCACCCCCTGACTCTAATATCTTGCCGATATTAGTCTTGTACAATCTCAGTCCATTCTACGCCTCGGGCATATGGGGCGGGCAAATCTCCAGTGAGCCGGCTCGGCGGGAGCCTCGCCCTCCCGTTTCGGAGTGTTATGCTATAATATTGCAGTCATGAAGAAGGAAGCAAAGCCCCAGAGCGTTTCAATAACCAACCGCAAAGCCTACCATGAATACGAGATAGGCGAGACTTTCGAAGTAGGCATCGTCCTGGTGGGGACTGAGGTCAAATCGCTCCGGCAGAGCAAGGCGAGTATACAAGAGGCTTATTGCAAGTTCGAGAACGGCGAGCTTTGGATTGTGGGAATGCACATTTCGCCGTATGAGCAGGGCAATCGGTTCAACGTGGACCCCTTGCGCCCGCGCAAGCTCTTGATGCACCGGTCGGAGATACAAAAAATTCACCGGCAGCTCCAGGAAAAGGGCCTTACGCTTGTACCGCTGAAGCTTTACTTCTCAAAGGGTCACGCGAAACTCAATATCGGCCTTGCCCGCGGCAAGAAATTGTGGGACAAGCGTGACGCCATCGCCGCCCGCGACGTCGAGCGGGATAGGCGGCGTGAGGAAAGCAATCGAGAATTCTGAGTTGGGAACTTATCAAATGGAACATATACTAGTGACTGGTGGGGCAGGTTTCTTGGGTTCGCATTTGTGTGACCTGCTGCTTGAAGACGGCTGTCGGGTCACGGCCATGGACAACCTGATCACCGGTAGCCTCGACAACATCGCCCACCAGTTCCACAATCCGAACTTTTCGTTCGTGGAGCATAATGTGACGAGGTACATCGAGTTGGAGGGTCGCGTGGACGGGGTTTTCCACTTCGCGTCCCCGGCCAGCCCGATCGACTACCAGCAGCTTCCGATCGAGACCCTGAAAGTCGGTTCTCTGGGGACCCACAATGCCCTGGGTGTCGCGAAGGCCCACCATGCCTCGTTCATACTTGCGTCCACCTCCGAGGTCTACGGCGACCCGCTGGTGCACCCGCAGACGGAGGATTACTGGGGAAACGTCAACCCAATCGGCCCGCGCGGAGTCTACGACGAGGCCAAGCGCTTCGCCGAGGCCATGACCATGGCCTATCACAACGCCCACGGGTTGAAGACGCGCATCGTGCGCATATTCAACACCTACGGTCCCCGAATGCGCCTGCATGACGGCCGGGTCGTGCCCGAACTCATATTCCAGGCGCTCACCGGCCGCCCGATGACCGTGTTCGGCGATGGCTCCCAAACCCGCAGCTTCTGCTACGTGTCGGATGAGGTCGAGGGCATATATCGGCTGTTCAGATCGGACTGCGGCGACCCGGTGAACATAGGCAATCCACAGGAGATCACTGTGCTTGAATTCGCCCGGATAATTCGCCGGCTGACGGGATCGAAGAGCGAGATAGCCTTCTGCCCGCTGCCCGTGGATGACCCCACACGCCGCCAGCCGGATATCAACAAGGCGCGCCGCATGCTCGACTGGGAGCCCCAGGTTTCCTTGGAAGATGGGTTGAGGGAGACCATCAGCTATTTTAGGTCGAAGGTCTGATCAGTCCCGATGGTTTGCGGACATCCGAGTTATGGGTATTCATAAACCTCAGCAAGTCCGTGCTCATCGGACGAGATGGCCATGGTTTCGTCTGAAGAGACCAGGGAAGGAGCGTGCAGAGCGGTGACGACGGAAACAGTGGAGATAAGCACGGTCTGGGACGGCTCGACGGCAACGATCACCGCTGGTGGCGCATTGGATCTCACCAACTCAGCGGAGTTCAGCGAAGGCCTGAAGAATGCTTCGGAAACCGCGGATAGCGTGGTGGTTGACCTCAGGCCGGCCTTCTTCGTCGACACTGCGGTCATCCAGGACCTGGCAAGGGCGGCAAAAGTTCTTCTTGGTCGAGACCGACGCCTCAAGGTGATCGTGACTGAAGAAGGCTACCCCCTTAGAGTGCTCCGGATAGTCGGGTTCACGGTGCTGATGGACATCGAAATCGAACCCGCCGACGATTGACCATGGCTTCCGTCCCTTCGGAACCACGGCAACTCTGAATCCCCACATCCCGACCTCTGGGGAAAATTCCCTC
Source organism: Armatimonadota bacterium (assembly GCA_023474015.1). The sequence goes on along the minus strand of JAMCYN010000017.1, from coordinate 28,135 downwards.
GGCACTTTTCGTTCCCCCGGTACCTCGCGCGCCCGCAGAAGTTGTATAATAGTGCAAGTTTGCTTTTGGCGGAGAAATCGATTTGGGCGCGCCTGGTTTTGTTCATCTTCACACACATACGGAGTTCAGCCTCCTCGACGGCGCCTGCCGCGTTAAGGACGTAATCCAAACTGCCGCCAAGTTCGAGATGCCCTCCGTCGCCATCACCGACCACGGCGTTATGTATGGCAACATCAGCTTCTACTCCGAAGCCAAGGCCGCCGGCATCAAGCCTATCCTCGGGTGCGAGGTCTACGTTGCGCCCCGCCACCGCACCATGCGCGACGCCAGGCTCGACAAGGAACAGCACCACCTCGTGCTCCTCGCGAAGAGCGAAAAGGGCTACAAGAACCTCATCAAGATGGTCAGCATCGCGTTCTCCGAGGGGTTCTACTACAAGCCCAGGGTCGATAAGGAACTGCTGGCCGAGTACGGCGATGAGCTTATCGCGATGACTGCCTGCCTGGGCGGCGAGATTCCACATCATATACTTAAGAACAACGTCGAGCAGGTAGAAAAATCGCTCGGCGAGTATCTGGACATCTTCGGCAAGGAGAACTTCTACCTCGAGGTGATGGACAACGGCCTGCCGGAACAGCGGACCGTCAACGACGCGCTTGTCGATATGGCCGGGCGCACCGGGCTGAAACTGGTCGCCACCAACGACATCCACTACACCACCCGCAAGGACGCCGAAGCCCACGACGTGCTATTGTGCATCCAGACAGCGTCCACGCTCGATGACCCCAACCGGCTGCGGTTCGGCACCAGCGAGTTCTACATGAAAAGCCCGGATGAGATGGGGCAGCTTTTCAAGCATATGCCCGAGGCGCTGGAAAATACGCTGGAGATCGCCGAGCGCTGCAACGTCGAGCTCAGTTTCGGCACGTCGAAGCTTCCCGACCCCGGGGTACCGGAGGGGGTGTCGCCGTCGGACCACATGTACGAGCAGGCATGGAACGGCCTGGCGGAGCGCATGGGGTGCGAGCCTTCGGAGGACTACAGGAAGCAGTTCGACTACGAGTGCAAGATCATCAGCGACTGCGGCTTCCCTCTGTATATGCTGATCGTCCGCGACTTCACCGACTTCGCGCGCGGCCAGGGAATGTATATCGGCGCGAGAGGCTCGGCGGCCAGCAGCCTTGTGGGTTATGGGCTTGGCATTACCGATGTTGATCCCATTGAGTATGGTCTCGCCTTCGAGCGATTTCTCAACCCCGAGCGCGTGGAACTGCCCGACGTCGACCTCGATATCCAGGACGACCGCCGAGACGAGCTCATCCAATACGTATGCGAGAAATACGGCCGGGATCACGTCGGCCAGATCGCCACGTTCGGCAGTCTCAAGGCCCGTGCGGCTGTTCGGGACTGCGGCAGGGTGCTGGGGATCGACCTTTCGGAGGTCGACCGAGTGTGCAAGATGATTCCGACCATCCCCGTCGGCATCAAGATCGACGAGGCGATGGAGGCCAACCCCGATCTCAAGCGCGTCTACGAGAGCAGCCGCGAGGTCAAGCGTCTCATAGACACCGCCAAGACCCTCGAAGGGATCAACCGCAACGTCGGCGTGCACGCGGCGGGCGTTCTCATATCCGACGACCCGCTTACCGAGCACGTGCCCGTGCAATCCGGCGGCAAGGGCGAGTTCGTCGCGCAGATGGCGAAGAAGGACATCGGCAAAGTCGGCCTGCTGAAGATGGACTTTCTGGGCCTCGCGAACCTCACCATTCTCGCGAACGCAATCAGGAACGTGAAGAAGGGCCACGGGATCGATATCGACATCATGAAGATCCCGCTCGACGACGTCAAGACATTCGAGATGCTCGGACGCGGCGACACCAACGGTGTCTTTCAGCTCGAGGGCGCGGGAATGCGGCGAAACGTGATCGAACTCAAGCCGAACTCCGTGCGAGAGCTTGCGGCTATCGTCGCGCTTTACCGACCGGGGCCGATGGCATTTATCCCGAAGTTCGTCAAGTCCAAGTTCGGCCAGGAGCCGATCACCTATCTGCACCCCAGGCTGGAGCCGATCCTCGAAGAGACCTACGGCGTCATATGCTACCAGGAGCAGGTCTTGCGCATCGCGTGCGAGATCGGCGGGTTCACCATGGGCCAGGCCGACGTCCTCCGCAAAGCGATGTCCAACAAGAACAAAGAGAGCATGGACAAGCAAAAGGAGAAGTTCCTGGAGGGCGCGAAGGCCAACGGCATCTCCGAGAAGATCGCGCTAAAGATCTACGAGCAGGTGGAGCCGTTCGCGGGCTACGCTTTCAACAAGGCGCACGCGGTCTGCTACGCGTTCCTGGCGTATCGCACCGGCTATATGAAGGCCAACTACCCCGCCGAATACTACGCGGCGCTGCTGTCGGCGAACATGGACGATAAGGACAAGCTCTCGATGTATATCGAGGACTGCAAGCGCTTCGGCATCGCGATCCTGCCGCCCGATGTCAACGCAAGCGGGGTTGAATTCGAGGTCGAAGGCGGCGCTCTGCGGTTCGGGCTAGGGGCGATTAAGGGTGTGGGCCGGGCGGTGATAGAGTCGATGGTCGCCGCGCGAGAGTCCAGCGGCGCGTTCGGCGATCTTTTCGACTTCTGCGAGCGCGGGCAGGACTCAGTGGCGATGAACAAGAGCACTGTGGAATGCCTCATCAAGGTCGGGGCGTTCGCCTCGATCAACTCAAACCGCGCGCAGTTGCTGGAAATGCTCCCGGACGCCGTAAGCTCCGCGGCGGCGAGGCTCAGAGACCAGAAGTCCGGGCAGGTGGGCCTCTTCGGCGAGGACAGCGGCCTGGAAGCCCGCAGCCTGGACACGCGCAGGTATGAACATGTGGGCGACTTCAAGCCCGAGGATATCTACGCGATGGAGAAGGACCTTGTGGGCCTGTATCTCTCCGGTCACCCGCTCGACAGCCTGCGCGGCGCTCTTGAAAAGAATTGCAGCGCGAACGCCCAGAACTTCCGCGATCTCGATAACGACCAGGAGTGCGTGGTCGGCGGGATCATCACCGAAATCCGCGAACGCATCACCCGTCAGAACAACCGCATGGCGTTTGTCAAGGTCGAGGACCTGCACGGCACGATCCCCGTGACGTTCTTCCCCGACGCGCTCAAGAACTGCTCGCAGCAGCTTGCCAAGGACAGGATAGTGCTCATCAAGGGCCGGGCGACCCATCGCGAGCGCATGGCAGCCGGAAGCGAAGAGGACGCGGTAGTGGAGGTCGAGATTCGCGGCGAGTCGGTCACGCCCGTCAGGAACGGCAACGGTCACGCCAAACCCAACGCCAACGGCTCGCGGCCTGTCCACATCAAGCTCAACGGCACCCCCGCCGCGAGGCTCGAAACCCTCAAGAGCCTCCTCGAAGCCTACCCCGGCGACAGCCCCGTCTACTTCTGGATGGTCCACGCCGGCACCCGCCAGAAAGTCGCGACGCCGTTCAAGGTCGACGCCACCACCGACTTCGTCATCAAGATTCAGAATCTGCTGGGGAGCGGGACGGTGAAGGTGGGATAAGGAGAAATGACCTATTGGCATACAATCACTGACTTACGAAGTAATGCTGTATCTAATCCATAGGAGTAGTATTACATGTATCTTTTTTACCTCGACGAGAGCGGGGAACGGGAGTACAAGAGCCGTTCGCAGTACTTTACGATATGCGCCTTGGGTGTTCCAATAGAAGAGTGGAAGGCAATCAACAACGATATGCTTGTCCTCAAGCAGACCTATTTTAAGAATGTTGAGGTAGAGGTAAAGTCCAACTGGCTGCGCAATCCCAAGGAAAGAGAAAAGCGATATGTTGTACCCTACTCTATAACAGAAGCCGAGTTGAAGGAATTCACGGATAAGATCTACGATATGCTAATGTCCTATAACATAGTCGTGATAGCCAGCGTAGTCGACAAGTTGAAGATGCAACAGAAGTATGCGAAGCCGCAGTCGCCGAGTTCCGTGGCGTATAGGCTTATCTTTGAGAGAGTAGAGCTTTTCCTGAAGAACCAAGTGGATACTCACGGCATTCTCATCTTCGACAAGATTACTGAGCTGGAAATGAAGAAGAAAGGCTACGAGAATCTTCTGGCCCGGCAGCACTTGCGGTACTTAGAGAAGGGTACGGAATTCCTCGCGATTAGCAGGATAGCGGAAGGCCTCCTCTTTATCCCATCGCACGAGAACAACCTGCTCCAGTTAGCTGACCTTTGCGCCTACAACGTCCATAGGCAATTCAGGGCGCACGGCAAAGAATGCGATAGCCCTGATGGGTTCGTCAATCGGTACAGCTATTTTGAGCGAATAGAGCCGAAGTTGTATAAATCAGCAGACGGGAATTTCATGGGCTGGGGGCTTAAGAGGTTTCCATAAAGAGATGTTGATGACGGGCTCGGTGTGGCACCGACAGCGCCGCATGACGCAGGTCCGCTGGACCACCCGCCATCTAATTATTACCACAGAAACACGATAAGTCAATACTCCAACGGATATATTTTCTGACATGCTGACTTGTCGAGCTGGTCATGCCCTGTCTTACACTTCATCTGCCATCGCCCGAACCTTTTCCCTCCCCTGATGCATCCGACCACAAACCGCTTTGGCCCAACGATTCTGAATCATCTAGACCAGGACAGGGTAAAGCTATAGATGTTAGTTGCTTTTCGGTTTTGGTCGAGGTGCGAAAATGGGCGGCGTGAAACTCGGTAAGATTCTGGGCTTCGAAATAAGCATGGACTGGTCCTGGCTGCTGATCTTCTTTCTGGTCGTATATACGCTCGCGAACGGCTACTTTCCCACTTTCTATCCCAGCTTCACCATGGCAACAAACTGGCTTATGGGAGTGCTGGCCGCTGTGCTGCTGTTCGTGTCGGTGTTGATACACGAACTTAGCCACAGCGTGATAGCGCGCAGTTACGGAACCGAGATAAGAGGGATTACACTCTTCTTGTTCGGAGGCATGTCGCAGGCGGCGGATGAGCCCAAGTCGGCGCGTGAGGAGTTCTGGATGGCGCTGGCAGGCCCGCTCACCAGCTTCTTGCTGGCTGTGATATTCTACCTCATCGGTGGGCTGGGAGTGGATATGGGATGGCCCGGCCCGCTGGTGGCGGTGCTGGGTTATCTGGCCATGATCAACGTCCTGCTGGGGGCGTTCAACTTGCTCCCAGGATTCCCTCTTGACGGCGGCCGGGTGCTGCGGTCGGCGATCTGGGGCTGGACTGACGATCTGGAAAAGGCGACCCGTTACGCTTCGTATTCCGGACAGGGGTTCGGCTACCTACTGATGACTCTCGGGTTCCTGGACATACTCGGCAGGAGCCTGGTCGGAGGCCTATGGCTCATATTCATCGGCTGGTTCCTTGCCGGCGCGGCCCGGCAGAGCTATCAGCAGTTGATCGTCAGGCAGGCGCTGTCGGGGGTCCGGGTCGAGCAGGTGATGACATGCGACGTGCCCGCCGTCCCCTCGGACCTGAGCATAAGGCAGTTCGTGGACGACCAACTCCTCCGGCACGAGTACTCCTGCTACCCTGTGACGCAGGGTGACGAGGTGGTCGGAGTGGTCGGCGCGGAAGAGGTCCGGACCGTCCCCTCCGACCGCTGGGACTTCGTCAGGGTCGGCGATATCAAGCATCAGATCGACAACGCCTACAAGATCGGCGCTGAGGACGATGCCTGGGACGCGCTCACCAAGCTAGCGGACCAATCGGTGTGCCGGCTGATGGTTGTCGAGGACGACCATCTGAGGGGCACCGTCGGGCGCGAGTCAGTGTTCAGACTCGTGCAGACCAAGGTCCAGATGAAGCCTTAGCTACTTATTGTAGTGGTCCCTCATGTTACACTTTGCCTGCTATACAGTACTCCGTAGGCCCTGAGTAGCCCAATAGGAGTTATCTATTCTTGAGAAGGTTGGTGGGCGTATCGAAGGGCCGGTCAGTTCTATACAAAGCCGTACCTTCGCAGCCGCCCTTCGACCCTTCGACAGGCTCAGGGTAAATACGGCCTTGGGGCCTACTCAGGGCTTACGGTGTACTCAACCCAGACAAGGTATAACTTGAGGTACCACTGCAGCTACTCGCTAGGCTTGGGATCGGACTTCTCACAGCACGAGCCGCCTGCCGGCTTGGGGGCGGATTTTTCGGCGCCGGAAGCGGAAATGATCCGCACGGTCTTCATTATGTCCCCAACCTCGATCTTCTTGACCACATCCAGCCCATCGGTAACCCGGCCGAAGACAGCATAGTTCATATCTAGATACGGAATAGCGGCAAGGGTGATGTAGAACTGGCAGGACGCGCTGTTTGGGTGCTGGCTGCGGGCCATGGCGACTACTCCGGCGGCGGCGTGCTTTAGCTTGGAAGAGACTTCCAGATCAATGGTCTTCCCCGACCCGCCCGTGCCGTCGCCCTTGGGGTCGCCACCTTGTATTACGAACCCCGGCACCACGCGGTGGAACTTCAGCCCGTCGTAGAACTTGCGATCCACTAATTCGACGAAGTTCTTCGTGGTGATCGGGGCGTCCTTCTCGTACAGGGCGAACTTGATGACACCCTTGTTGGTGTCGAGCTCGATCAAACGGCCGGTCTCCGGCTTCGTCTGGTCGGCCGCACAGGAAGTGCTCCTGAGGGCCACGATTAACGCAATCAACAAGACAAGTAATTTCATTAGGTTGCCTTTCTAACAGACTGATTTTGCACTTACTCGACAGTCACCGTCTTCGCCAGGTTCCGTGGCTGGTCGATGGCCGGACCGCGGCTGTGGGCCACCCAATACGCCATCAACTGAAGCGGAAGCGCCACCAGCACCGGGGAGAACACCTCCTCCGTGGCGGGGATCCGAATAACGCGGTCGACGTATTCGTCGATGGTCGTATCGTGGGTGTTGGCGATTGCTATCACGTCTCCCAAGCGCGCCTTGACCTCGCGGATGTTGCCGAGCATCTTGTCATAAGTTTTGGACCGCACTGTCACGGCTATGGTCGCGAATGTGGGGTCGATCATTGCTATCGGCCCGTGTTTCATCTCACCCGCGGCATAGCCCTCAGCGTGCATGTAGGATATCTCTTTGATCTTCAGTGCGCCTTCCAACGCGCTCGCGAGATTGATGCCCCTTGCCATATAAAGAAAGCCGTTGTAGCAATAGTACCTCTCGGCGGCGCTGACCACTTCGCGATCATCGTTGAGAATGATCTCGGCCTGCTGGGGCAGTTCCCAGAGCGCGTCTCGAAGCTCGGCTGCCCACTCAGGCTCGAGCGTCCCGCGCACCTGTGCCAGGTAAAGTGCGATCAGATACAGCACCATCAACTGCGTCGTATACGCCTTGGTGCTCGCCACGGCGATCTCCGGACCCGCGTAAGTATACAGCACGCCATCGGACTCCCGCGCAGCCATGCTCCCGACCACGTTGGTGATCGCGACGACCTTCGCGCCATTTTTCTTGGCCTCTCGCAGCCCGACTACCGTATCCAACGTCTCGCCCGACTGGCTGATAACGATTCCCAGGGTACGCTCGTCGATTATCGGCTCCCGATATCGAAGCTCCGAGGCGAAATCGATCTCAACGGGAATCCGACAGAGCTGCTCGATGGCATACTTGCCCGCCATCGACGCGTGGTAGGCCGTGCCGCAGGCGATCATAATGATCCGGTCGATGTTTTTGATCTCATCCTCGGTGAGATTGATTCCTGGGAGTTCGATGGTGTCTCGATCCGGCGAGAGCCTGCCGCGCATCGTCTCGCGCAGCGCTCGGGGCTGCTCGTGGATTTCTTTGAGCATGAAATGGTCGTAGCCGCCTCGCTCGGCCATGGCGGCGTCCCAGTCGATCTTCTGCTCGCCCTTGTTTACGGGGTTTCCATCCAAATCCGTAAGTGTAACGCCCTCACGCATGATGACGGCTACGTTGTCGTCATCGGCGAATATGACCCGGCGCGTGTGCTTCAAGAACGCCGCGACATCCGACGCGAGGAAGTTCTCCCCATCGCCAAGCCCGATCGCCAGCGGGCTGTGCCTGCGGGCGGCAACAATCCTGTCGGGCTCATCCTGAGCAATGACCACAAGGGCAAATGAGCCCTCCAACTGCTTCGCGGCCTTGCGGACCGCCTCGGCTAGGTCACCAGCGTAGTGACTCTCGATCAAGTGAGCGGCGACTTCGGTGTCGGTTTCGGAGCTGAATCTGTGCCCCTCCTCGACGAGGCGCGCCTTCAACTCCATGTAGTTCTCGATAATTCCGTTGTGCACGACGGTGATTTTGCCGGTGCAGTCGCTGTGCGGGTGGGCGTTCTCATCCGAAGGCCGCCCGTGCGTGGCCCATCGCGTATGGCCGACTCCCAGGGATCCCGCGGGCGCGCAGTTTTCCAGCACCGTCTCCAGCGCCTTGAGCTTGCCAACGCTCTTTCGAATATCGATGCCGTCCCCATTCATCACAGCCACGCCCGAGGAGTCATACCCACGATATTCCAGCCTCTTCAGCCCGTCCACAAGGATCGGACAAGCATCCTGTTCACCGATATAACCGACTATTCCGCACACTTGCTTTCCTCCGCACCGCCGAATCACTTTCCCTATTATAACGCCGCACTGGGCCGGAAGTCACGAATAAAAAAGCCCCCGGATTTCTCCGAGGGCTTGAGTGTCATGCTATTGGAGCTTAGAAGCTCACACCGAACTGCACAACGCCGAGTCCGCCGCGGTAGTCAGCACCGTAGGGACCGGAGTTGCCGTTGTCGTAGTTGATGAACTGATAGCCGACCTTCACGCCGGAGTTGGCGCTGCATTCGTGCGCCCAACCGATGGTCAGGTAGGACTCGACTGCCTCGTCCGAACCGGCGGTCTTGGCATCGAACTTGACCCACTCGTAACCGAGGGCAAGGCTATTGGCCTTGGAGATACCCCACTTCAGGCCGGCTTCGGCCTTGGTGATCTCGTCGTCCTTAACACCGAATGACCACGGAGCGGCGCCCACCTGAGCGGTGTCTTTCCACTCCAGGAACTCGCCGTTCGCGACGATCTTGAGGCTGCTCGATATCGGGTAGGAGAGGTCGACATACGGACCCTTCACGTTGACAGGGTTCGTCCAGCGGCCGATCTTGTCCCAAGCGCCGGCGGCCGCGAAGTTGCGACCGATGCTCTTGTAACCGGCGGCCACGCCGAGTCTGCCGAATCCCGCGCCGATCTTGGCATCCCAAGCGGCGTTCAGGTAGTCAACATCGCCAACGCCCACAGCGCCATCTCTGGCAAGGGTGTCGCTCTGAGTCCAGCTACCGCTGAACGTGTAGTTGTTCAGGAACGGAATGGCCACGTCAGCGCCGTATACTCGGGCCTGATCGAAGCTGGCCGACGACACCCACTGCGAGGCGGACCACGCCTGATAGAATGTCGCGCCCAGGGTTCCGCTCCACGGAATCCCGACCACGGCGCGCACGCCGGCGGACTGGGTGATCATACCGTTGAGACCGCCAACCGCATTGCCGTTGGCAATCTGATGCAGAACACCGTTGCCCAGAGGATTCAAAGCGAAGCCTCCGAAGCCGGTCATCGGCTGGCCGGTGAGACCGTTGGCCAGGTAGTCGTTGCTGTCGTGCTTAGCGGCGAACAGGGTGAGGTCAACCCCACCGAAGTTGTAGCCGACCTTAGCGCCGTCAACAGGATAGTTCCCGTCATCCGTCTTCAGGATGCTGGTGTAGCTGTCAACATCGATCTTCTTCAAGGTGTAGGGAGTGAACTGGATCGGGAACCGACCCAGGGTCACGGCACCCTTGCCAAGAGCAGTGTCGATGTACAGATAGTAAGGGAAGAAGTTGTCCGAAAGGGAGTTCTTCACGGTCGAGTTTCCACCGCTGGTCGTCGGCCTTTCGCCATCCACATAGTCGTCCACGGTCGCGACATAGTTCAGGTAGTTGCCATAGTTGATCGTGGCAACCGCCGTCGTCTTGTCGCTGACGCGGCCAACGATGTTCAGATCGAAGTCACGCACGACGCTGATGTTGCGGCCGAGCGTGTTGGTGTTTGTGTTTCCAGCCGCGTTCGCGGCTCCAATGGTCCTGTTGTCTCTATCGACAGCCGGCACGGCGCCGCCGCGGTGATTGGTCGCGATGGCGAACACGTTGACATCACCGGTGATCTTCACGCGCTTCTGCTCCGCTTCCACAGCGCAGAGTCTGGCGTCAAGGGCGGCAACGTCTCTCTTGAGCGCGTCCACATCAACGCCGAGAGCAGCCAGTTCATCTCTGAACTCATCCATCAGTTTCTTGAGCGCGTCAAGGTCAGCCTTGGTCGCGAACTTCGAAACGTCCGGAATGTCGGACTTCTTGGCATAGCCGCTGAGGTCGACCGGCGGGCGTTCCCCGGGAGTGCCAGGGAGCATAGCGAGGATTCTCGCGAGAGCCGTGGCGAACTCGTAGCGAGTGATCGTGCGCTTTCCAGCGAAAGTTCCATCCGGATAGCCGATCAGAACGCCGTCCTTCTGCAGTTGATTGATGGCATCATATGCCCAATGATCGGTGGGCACGTCGTTGAACGGTCCCTGCGCGTAGACCGCGGTCGCGCACAGAAGAACCGCAACTGCCAACAGATAAGCTAGTTTCTTCATGATATTCCTCCTTGAATTTGATGCTTCGGTTGCATACCGAAGCAATTGCCATTCCGGCAGGAGGACTCTTCTCTTACGTACTCACCGATCAATGTTGAGTATCCAAGTTCCCTCACCATGACCGACTCGTCCATTCGAGCTTCATCCATCTCTGCCTATCTATCACTCGCAGCACTCACAGGCGGCTTCAAGGCACCTCCTTTCTTGCCTGCGCTGCAAATTGTGTGATAGCCAGCTTCGCCACGGAATATTAGCACAGCAGTAATACCGTGTCAATAGCCTGAGACGCCGTATATGGGATATTATTGCCCAGTTTGTTGACTTTTTATGCCTTCTCGGCTGAAAAATGCTGAGATTGGGGTGTTCTGCTTACAAACGCACGTGGAAAAGCCCCCGGATTCCTCCGGGGGCTCTTGTTTCGAACATGCCACAGGAACCGGGTCCCTTCTGTTCCCTGTTCCCTGTTCCCTATCACCTATTCCCTGCCTCTAGAAGCTCACACCGAACTGGACAACGCCCAGCCCGCCTCTGTAGACTTCAGACCCATAGGCAAAGCCGGGGCTGTTGCTGGGGAGATAGTTGATAAACTGATACCCCAGCTTGAGACCGGCGTTGCCGAACTGGTGAGCGAGTCCGACGGTTAGGTATGTCTCAGTCGCCGCGATGACTCCAGGCGCATCGGGGTGATACCTGACCCATTCGTAGCCGAGATCGAGGGCGTTGATGCGAGAGATTCCCCACCTGATTCCGCCTTCGGCCTTGGCTATTACGTCATCCTGGGTCAACCGAGAGTTACCCGTATTGACGGTCGGATCCTTGATCTTCAGCCACTCGCCGTTGAGTACCAGCTTCACGTTGCTGACGACGGGATAGCTGATGTCGGCGTAGGGGCCTTTGATGTTGGTTGGGTTGGTCCACCGGCCGATCTTGTCCCACGCGCCGGCGGCGGCGAAGTTGTGGCCGATGCTCTTATAGCCGACGCCCATGCCAAGTCTTCCTAAAGCGGCTATGACTCTGGCGTCCCATTGCTGGTTGTCAAAGTCGATGTCGTCAACCGACGCTCCGTTCCGGGCCAGGGTGTTGCTCTGTGTCCAGCTTCCCGCAATGCCAAGCGTGCGAGAAAACGGGATGTTCACATCGGCTCCAAGGACCTGGGCCTGGTCATAGTCCGCCCCTACGTTAAACTGCTCCCCGGACCAGACCTGGTAGAATGTCAGGCCCAGATTGCCGCTCCATGGTATGCCGATCACGGCCCGCGCGCCGGCGGACTGGGTGACCGGGCTGACGGCGGTAATCAGTCCGCCGACTCCATTGCCGCCGAGCGTGTGCATCGGCTTGGCTCCCGCGATGAACGCGTCGTAGATGCCTGACGCCGGCTGGCCGGTCAGGCCGTTGCGAAGGAAGTCGTTGGTGTCGTGCTTGGCCGCGAACAGGGTGAGGTCAACCCCACCGAAGTTGTAGCCGAGCCTGGCGCCGTCGACCGGGTAGTCGCCGTCATCCGTCTTGAGGATGCTGGTGTAGCTGTCCACGTCGATCTTCTTCAACGTGTAGGGAGTGAACTGCATCGGGAACCGGCCCACGGTTAGGGCACCCTTCCCTGCCCCCGCACTGATGTACAGGTAATACGGGAAGAATACGTCCGAGAGCGAGTTCCTAACAGTCGAGTTGCCGCCGCGCGTGGTGGGCCGCACTCCGTTTGCCGTGCCGGCCACCGGCCCGACCGCCGCCCCGGGAGGCGTTGGGGGCCCGAACACGCCGCCGGCGTAGTCATCGACGAACGCGAGATAGTTAAGATAGTTGCCATAGTTGACCGTTGCGTTAGCGGTGGTCGCCGTGCTGACGCGGCCCACTATGTTCAGGTCGAAGTCCTTGACGACGCCGATCGTCCGGCCCAGTGTCGCATTGGTCGGGATCGGGCGCTCATCCCTGTCATAAGCGGGAACGACACCCGAACGGTGGTCTGTGGCGACCGCGAAGGCGTTCACGTCGCCGGTGATTTTCACCCGTCGTTGCTCCGCTTCCAGCATGCAGACTCTTGCGTCGAGGGCGGCGACATCGCGCTTCAGAGCATCGACATCTACACCCAGCGCCGCGAGTTCACCCCGAAACTCATCCATGAGCTTCTTGAGCGCTTCGAGGTCGGCCTTCGTGGCGAACTTCGAGAAGTCCGGAAGCTCGCTCTTCTTCACATACGCGCTCAGGTCCTGTTGCGTGACAGGAGCGGCGGGTCCGGGAATCATCCTGATGATTCTGGCGATAGCCGCCGCGAACTCATAGCGGGTGATCGCCCGCTTGCCTGCGAACGTCCCGTCCGGATAACCGATCAGGACGCCGTCTTTCTGAAGTTGGTTGATGGCATCGTATGCCCAGTGATCGGTGGGCACATCGTTGAACGGTCCCTGCGCCAAGGCCGCAGCCCCGCACAGTAACGCCACGACTGCCAGTAGGTATACTGTCTTTTTCACCATGTTCCTCCTTGCAACTCGATGTCCGATGTCCGAGGTCCGGCAGTCCGGAGTCCATGGTCGGACACCCGATGTCACTGGAGGTTGCCTTCGGAGGTGGCGGTCGAACCGTTCAAGTATCCAAGTTTCCTCGCCAAGCCCGACCCACTCGCCGAAGCTCACCCCCGCAGTCCAGGCACCCGCGGCATAGACGCTGACATTGGTCCGGCGCCTCCTTTCTTGCCGTGCCGCCGGGCACGCCGTTAGAACCGTATTACCCATGGCAAGGATTGTTTGATGCCGTGTCTTAGAAAGAAAGGTAATTCTCCGCGAGAATTACGGCCACGTAGTCGTCGCAGGGCCGTGGTGGGGTTTGGAGCGAGGTGGGAATCAGCCTTCGCAGGCCTTTTGGGGGATTCTCTTTGAAGTATCTCTTGCGCGCAAGGATGGTAGTGAACTTCTCGTCCACCATCAGCACCGGCGCCGCTTCAAGCTCCTCGGCGACGTGCGCGACACTTGGGGAATTGGTGCCGTCGCCGACTACGATGACGTCGGGGCCGAAGCGTGCGGACAGATCGGCCAACGTGGCGGCTAGCTCGGAGGTTTCGATGACTCCACGATGCAGGACCTCGAACGGACCGCCCGCCATCCGCCTCACCACCGCCAGCCCGCACTTCGACCGACCGGGATCAATCGCTAATACTACATTCACCTGTTCGGGCATCTAAGTCGTGAATGCAGAATGATGAATGCAGAATGAAGGCAGGTCCCTTCCCCATTCTGCATTCTTCATTCTGCATTCTTCATTTTCCTTCACTCGATCTTTGTAACACTGAACCGCATATTATCCATATTGAGCGGACCGGCGGCGTGGATGTCATCGCAGGAGAACGCTTCGAGCTTCACCCGCGCGTTCACCGCCTTGATGCGATTGACAACCTCCATCAGTTGCTCGAACTGGCTGCCGGGGTCCCTGCCGAGGGTGGAGCGGGGGTCAGGGTTGGCCACGGGAATGATTCCCGCCCTCAACGCCGCCTGACTCACTTCTTTTTGGAGGAAGTCAATCACCGAGAGTATTATTCTGGCCTCCGACATGCGGCCATCGACCTTTGTGTTGGCGATGAACTTGCCTTTCGGGTAGATCAGGTTGTTCAAGTAAAGTCGGAACTCCACCGGCACCTGCTCCCCGGCAATAGTGTTACGCGCGCACACGACCTGCACGAGCGCGTCCTGGTAGCTGCCTACGATAGCATCCCTCGCCATGCGCACGCAATACGACTCATCCAGAGCATGTTCCGGATCCAGGGGGAATATGGCAAAAACCGCGCGATCATTGTTCGGTTCCACCTTTGCTCCAAGCTGCTTTGCCTTGTCACTGGCGCTTTCAAGGAGAGAAAGAAGATCGCCTCTGATCCCAAAGTCCGATTGCTTGCAGGATACGGTCGCGCGGGCTATCTCTTCGCCCTGTCGAAGTATGAGCTCGCTGCTGCGGAGCTGCGAGGTCTGGCGGTAGAAGTCCATCGCTACGTTGCCGGTCTGGACAAGAGCCTGCTGCTGGTCGCGGAGCTGACCTTCCTGCGTTCTCAAGGCGGCTTCCTGCTCCTTGAGTTGCTTCTGCGCGCTAACCAGGTTGACCTGAGTATCGCGAAGCTGTTTCTTCTTTATGGTGAGATCTCCAATCATGGTCCTGAGATCTCTCTGGGTCTTGGCAAGCTTAGCCCGTGCGTCCACGAGCCGGGACATTGAGTCTACAAACCGTTCATCCGCCGCCTTTGCTTCCCTGACAGCCGCGTCACTTCGCTTCTTGATCTCCACCAACTGTTTCTTGCGCTCCGCGATATCCTTCTCCAGCACGCGGACCGTCTTGAGCGCGTCGTTCCTGGCTTTAAGGGCTTTCGCGGCTTCCGTCTTGGCGGCGAAAACTTCTCTCCGGCGTTCGCCGACTTCCTTTTCGAGGTCGCGGCTGCGCGTTGTGAGGTCGATTATCCTTTTTTCCAGGCGCTCGCTATTGGAGGTGAGGAACTTGTTGCGTTCGAGGATCTGCTGTCCTTCGGCGAATATTCTTCGGAAACTGGGGTCTATCGACAGCAGCAGCGCGAGGACCGACGCGGCGATGATCATACCCGTGATGGTGGTCACCACGATTGCCGTATACTTCGGGCGCATGTTGAACAGCGTCAGGCGCTTCTTCCCCATCCGACGGCCCAGTATGTCGCCGAAATAGGCAATGAAGCCCGAGACCAATATCACGACGATTATGAAGAGTATTGAATAGCGCATATTTTGTTTGTTGGGCCAGATTTGCAATCTGGGCCCGGGTCTACGTTGGTCCGGATTTGCAATCCGGGACCTCCCCGGCAATCCCGGGATTTGGAATCCCGCTAGCGTAACGGCCGGTTCAAGGGGATTGCAAATCCCCAGATTGCCCCTTTTCGTCCCGGATTGCAAATCCGGACGAACGGAATGTTACGTCGACGCGCGCCTCAACAGCACCACGGCCGCCACTATGCCCAGCACATCGGCCGTAAACGCGCCGACGAACGGGGCCATGTTTCCCTGGATCGCGAGTTGAGACGTATAATGCCAGATAATCCAGTATATCAGAATAAGCAATATGCTCAGCCCGAAGCCGACCGATGAGGCCGTTCTCTGCGGCCTGATGCCCAGTGGGGCGGCTATGAGCGCGAAGATCAGGGCCGAGAACGGAAACGCGAGCTTGTTCCATCGGCTGACGTCAAGCCTGCGAATCTCCTCCTGCGGCCTGTCCGGGTTGGCGTATAGATACTTCACGATCTGCGTCAGCTCCCTGAAACTGAGCTGGTCGGCATTTCTCAGCTTACTTTTCTGGTAGAGTGAGAACTGGGCCGGCGTCTTGCCGATCTCTATATCCCTTGTTTGAAGCGCGCGGAATGCGGACATCGCCGGCGTATTGGTCCCTACCTGCTGGGAGTAGCCGTCGTAGAGCTTCCACTTATAGCGTTTCGAGTCGTCCTTGACTCCCCCCCACACTGCTCTGGACGCATAGACTATGAGCAAGGGCTGGTCCTTGTTGATCCTAATCTCGCCGACGGCGCCGTCCGTCTTCGAGAACTGAATGATCGTGACGTTCCGCAGCACGCCCCTATCGACATCCATCCCGCCCTTGACTATCACATCGGAGTTGGTTGCTTCATCCGAAACCGTAAACGGGCGTCCTGACGGTGATTCCGCCCTGACTATGGCGGCTTCTATAGACTGATACCGCTCGAAGGCGAGCGGCACGACGAACTCATTGACCACTATCGAACCGATGCTTACCAGGGCGCCCAGGGCGATCACCGGCACGGCCAGTCTGTAAAGACTTACCCCACTCGCGAACAGCGCGACGATCTCGCTGTCACCGGAGAGCCTGCCGACCCCCAGCAGCACCGCGAGCAGTGTGGACATCGGCAGCGTGAAGACCAATATCTGCGGCAGCAGAAGAAGCACGATCTGGGCTGCCATCGCAAGTCCTATGCTGCCGCTCATCAGCCAGCCGGTCAGCTTCAGCAGGTAGCTCCCCGCGAAGAAGACCGACGTGAACGCGGTGGCTCCAAATACGAATGGGCCGACCAACTCGGCGGCGACCTGTCTGTAAACCAGCTTCATCGCCGCCTCACATCCTGAACCGCTCGCCCAGATAGAACTGCTTCGCAATCGGATCATCCGGGAGAACGGCGGAAGCTCCGGCGGTCTTGATCTCACCCTCGGACATTATATACGCGCGATCGGTGATCGCAAGGGTTTCTCGAACGTTGTGGTCGGTGATCAGGATACCGATGCCCTTGTCCTTCAAGTGCGTGACGATGTCCTGGATGTCGCCAATTGCGATGGGGTCGACCCCCGTGAACGGCTCATCGAGAAGAATGAACTGGGGATCGGTCGCGAGAGACCTTGCGATCTCGACCCTTCGCCTCTCCCCGCCCGAGAGCACCTGCCCCTTGTTGTTGCGAACGTGCGTGAGGCCGAACTCGCCCAGAAGCTGTTCGGTGCGCGCAAATCGCTCTTTCTTGCTGATTCCGTGCATCTCCAGGACCAGCAGGATGTTCTCCGCCACGGTGAGCTTGCGGAAGATCGACGGTTCCTGCGCGAGATACCCCAGGCCGAGCCGCGCGCGCAGATACATCGGCTTGTGCGTGATATCCTGCCCGTCCAGCAGTACGCCGCCGTCGTCGGGCCGGACCAAGCCTACCATCATATAGAATGATGTCGTCTTGCCCGCGCCGTTGGGGCCGAGCAGGCCGACGGTTTCGCCGGTCTCCATCGAGACGCTGACGTTGTCCACGACCCTGCGGCCTTTATATATCTTAACCAGATTGCGCGCTTCGAGTTTCATGTTCGGTTTGGAAGTTCGGGAGTTCGGTGGTTCGGCAGTTGCCTGATGCGCCCCTCCCTTCTGTTCCCTATTCCCTATTCCCTGTTCCCTGCTTTTTTCGGTTTCGCCACAGGCGTCACTTCTATAGTGCTTTGGCCGGGTGAGCTTTCAACTCTGAACCGCATCTCGTCGGGGCCGAGGTTGGGCTTCAGATTGACTACCGCCCTGTCACCGGTCATCACGGCAGGCTCGGCGAATACGGCAGGGTTCTCGCTTACGATCTTGACGTTGCCGGTGATATGGGCCAGCCTGTCCGCGCCGTCGTAAGTCGCGTTGTCGGCGGTGGCGGTCGTCTTGACTTTATTGCCGCTTGTGTCCAAGCTGATATATACCAGCTTCACCGGGCCTTGCATCATGGCATTCTTCACCGCCCCAAGCCCTTGAGCCTTGTTTTTCGCGGAGAAAAAAGTCATCGTTATCTTGGAAGCATCAGCCTCAAATGTGGTCTTGGTCGCCTTGTCCACGGTCTCGATGTGCGCCGACCCCGAAAGGATGAGTTTTAATGTTTCCGGCGATCCCCCAATACTCGATGCGCTGGCCTTTATATTTCGGAACTCATACTTCACCGGGGCCTGGGCACTGAGCAACACGGCGGAGGCAATCAGCAACGTCACCGAGAATACAGCCGCTTTCATCTTCATTTAGTACTCGAGTCCTTTCGCCGAGCTCAAGATCGTCCAATTCTTCAATGCAGTATCGGCTACGAACGCCGCGCCCTGGATGGTTCCCATCTCAGATGTGATGTCGACTCCGCCGTCGCCTACCACTTTCTGCCGCCGGGCATACCACTTGACCCATTTCGCCTTGACGGTCGTATTTCGCACCATCGACTTAAGCAAGACGCCGCCCGTGGCCGTCACGGTCCTGTTCACGGCATCGAGCACGACCTTGGGCGCGCTCATAGTGGTCGTAATCTTGCCGTTTTCATACATCTGTCCAGTGAAGTTACTGAACCGCGCGGTCTTCGTCAGCTCCTGTCCCTGCACCTCACGAACCGTCGCCTGCATCCGGACCCCGTCCTTCTCTATCCACTTCAGCGTGACGCCCCGCTGGATCAGTTCCAACTTCGGCCTCTCCGGCTGAGCTGGCTTGGGCGGGTTTGATGGCTTGATGGTCTGGCCCGATGGTCCCTTAGTACGTTGGTCCGGGATTTGTAATCCCGGACCCCCTTTGTGGGTTTTCAGCTCGCCCGGCTCCTTGTTCGCCTCGTGCCGCCCACAGCCTGCCGCGACAAAAAGAAAAGCCGCGCATGCAGCGAGCATCACAACGGGCCTCGGGAATCGTCTATTGCCTGGATACATGTATATACTCAGCTAGCGCGCGACCAATCGCGCCCAACTCAAAAGGACGTTTGCGTGAACCATACCTTGCCATGCCAAGTTTAACACAATAGGGGGCGGGTGCGCAAAGAAAGAGAGGAGTTCAGGGAATGCAGGGGGAAGCGTCGGGGTAAACAGCCTCCCGACGCATCCATGTGTGGGTGGCATCCATACACCATCTGCGTAATACTTTGGTAGTACCAAAATTAGCGCTTGTGGCTAATGGACGTTTGGCCGCCGCCGGGGTAAAATGCAACTGTAATATACGGATCGTGGGACGCGACGCGCGAGGAATAAAGCTAGTCTTATCATTCTTCATTGGGCGCGACGCCGAAAGCGGTCCCGTCCAATTGAAAATTGAAAAAGTAAATATCGGCTGCAGAGGGCTCGGTTTTCCGAGTCCTTTTGCTTATACAGGCCCCCTCTGAGCCCGACGGCAATCTCCTCGAAAAAATCCGTAAATAGTAGTTGACAACTGCTGGTGAACACGGTATAATCCCTCTGGTAGCAGGCAACCGTGTGGAGCGCGCGCAGCGAACATATGTTCTGTGCGCGGATGGCGAGAACCTGGAGGGAGGCATCACTATGATCGTTTCAACCCTGAATCAGCAAGCCACCGAGGACACATGCCGGCTCAGTGACGAAATCGGCGCCCCGGCCGACCTGGTCGCATCAGCCTACGAAGGGATTTCCGATCTGGAAGCAGCCGCGGACGCGGTGCTTGAGGCCGCGGGTTTCCTGGGCAAGTCGAGCGGTATCTACACCGATGCGCAGCTCACCCGAAAGATGCGCGCCGAGCAGGAACGCCTGCCCGACATCGACGAATGCGGCATACCGGCGGAGATCATGGACTACCTGGCTGAACTCCGCGTTGACGATCTTATGGAACTGAGC
>JAMCYN010000017.1:0-7957 GCA_023474015.1 Armatimonadota bacterium | reverse complement strand
ACCACCTCGGCATCGGGGTCGGACCACTGCTCCTTCACAAGCTCCTGCCTCACCAGGTCCCGGATCGCCTCCGAGCGCGACCGATACCCCCGCTCCTCGATCAGGGAATCGAACCTGGTCAGGAGCTCATCCTCCATCGACACGCCGAACCGTTCAAGTGTGGGCATAGAAACCCCCTCCGTGCTACGCTGATAGCTCATCGTACCACGAAAAGTCGGAGCTGGTCAATCCAGAACCACCGGCACGAACCTCCGTGGGTCCCCATTCCCCGCGATACCCCCGCCGAACTCATACTGAGTAATCTTCGAGCCGTCGGAGTCGTTCACGAGTATGGAGATGGCAAACATTTTGCCTTTCTCGGGCTTAAAGGGTAGCAGCTCAGCCCAAGGGATGTGCACTTCATAATAGCTCTTGTTGTTCTCTCTTAGGAATCGAACGTCAGACTCACCACCATCACGTGGGGCCGAGGAGCTTCGCTTGGTCCGAACCAAACGCGCCTCGGACAATGCGATCTCGACATCGTCGTCTCTGTAGCCGCCGCTCGGGGATTTGGCTCCGTCCAGGAGCGGGTCGAAGGCGATCTGAACGCTGTCCGCATCGAGAATAGCTACGTCATTCTTCGCAGGCACGTGTGTGCCATCATTGAGTACGAGCGAGGCAACGAACTCCCAGTCGCTATAGGATATCCAGCACTTGCCAATGGAGACGTATTTCGTGTTGCCGTCGCCAGTCTTCTCAATTCTCGTCAGGTCAACTGATGGAACCATCTCATCACTGGGCTTTGCTTCCTTGCTTGACCTGTCGATGAATTTCGGTCCCGGTCCTTTCTTGAGAATGACCGGCACATCCACGGCCACCCAGTCCTTCGCCTTCCCTCCGACATCCACGAACACCGCGTAGTGCCCCGGCGCGGGGCTGGCGACCGGCCAGACGCTGAGCACAAAGGCTTCCAGGCCGAGCGGGTCTATCTTCGCATCGACCTCCGTGGGATTCACCTCGATGCCGGGGTAGCACGTGAACTTGACCTTGCCCTCGAACGGGGCCTCGGTGTGGTTGATTATGCTCATTCCCACGTTCTTCGGCCCTCCCGCGGAGTCAAGTATCAACCTCGACGGCAGCAGAGTGATCTCGAACGGAGGCGATACGGCTACCACGGCCTCCGCCTTCTTCGACGTATCGCCGCACTGGACGTTCGCGGTAAGGCTTACCTGCTGTCCAGCCGCTTGATCGGGGAACACGACATTATAAGTCGCGCTTGCTGACGCCCCGGTCGCAACCGTCGCGGGCGCGCCCACCTCGGACTTAACGTCGATAGCCGCATCCTTGGCCGCCTTGCAGGTCACATCAATCTTGTCGATCTTGACCTCGTCCTTGCCCTTATTCTCGATCTTGATGGTAATCTTGTAGGGCTTACCGGTTATGTATGTGAAGAGCGGGCCGTCGGCGGCGAGGTCGATGCCGACCTGAATTGCCGGCTCAGCGTGCGCTGCGGCGGTATCGGCGGCGCGCGTTCCTATCGCCGGCGCAAGCAGGGATAATGCCAGAGATGCTGCAAACAATGGACTTCTCAAAGTTGACCTCCGAATGTGCAATACGATTGCGTCAATTGTATCACGCGGATGAGCTGTGTCAGCAGTTATTGAAAGTTGCTGAATGCAGATTGACCTGGCGTTGCAGGGTCCCTTCATTCTGCATTCTGCAATCATCAATCTGCAATTATTCGACCTTCAGCACCCTTATCAGGCTCGTGCTCCCCGGCACGCCGACCGGCACCCCGGCGATCATCAGCACGGTATCGCCTTTCTTCACCAGCTTGCAGTCCGCGGCGGCTTCGACGGCGTTCCGGATCAGGCCGTCGGTATCTTTCGCCATTTCGACGTAGATCGGGTTCACCCCCCATGAAAGTGTGAGCCTGCGGGCGGTCTCGATGTTCGACGCCGCGCCGATTATCTGTGCGTGGGGGCGATATTTGCTCACCAGGCGCGCGGTGGCGCCGCCGAAGGTGCAGGTGATGATGGCGGAGACGTTTATATCCCGAGCGAGCTTCGCGGCCGCCTCGCCGATGGCCTCGGTGATGTCGTGGGTCGGATACTCCATACGGCGGTCCAGGATACACTTGAAATCCGGCGATTTCTCGGTCCGCCGGGCGACCTTGTCCATCATCTCCACCGATTCCACCGGAAACGCACCCATGGCGGTTTCGCCGGAGAGCATGATCGCGTCGGTGCCGTCGAGGATGGCGTTGGCGACATCGGTCACCTCGGCGCGGGTGGGGCGAGGGTTGGAGATCATCGAATCGAGCATCTGCGTGGCGGTGATTACCGGCTTGCCCGCCCGATTGCAGTGCTTGATGATGTTCTTTTGAATGATCGGGACCTCGTCTATCGGCAGCTCTATACCCAGGTCGCCACGCGCGACCATGATGCCGTCATACGCCTCGATTATGCTGTGAATGTTCTTGACGGCCTCCGGGCGCTCGATCTTGGCGACCACGGGCACGCGCCTGCCGACCTCCCGCATGATCTTGCGAAGCGGCTTAATGTCATCCTCGCTCCGCACGAAGGAGCTGGCGGCCCAGTCCACCCCGTGCTCCAGGCCGAACCGGAGGTCCTGCTTGTCCTTGTCGGTGACGCCCAATATGTCGAAGCTCGCGCCGGGGATGGTGAAGCCCTTATTGGACCCCAAATCCCCGCCGATGATCACTTTCGTCACCACATCCGGGCCGTTGACCGACACGATCTTGAACTCCAGCTTCGCGTCGTCCACATAGATCATCTGGCCGCGCTTGAGCTGCTTTATTAGGTTCGGGTAAGGCAGAGTGACCTGCTCGGCGTTGCCCTCGACTTCGCGCGTGGTGAACACGAACGTCTGGCCGGGGGTAAGTCTGGCGGGCGGATTCGCGATCTTGCCGATGCGGATCTTCGGGCCGGAGAGGTCCTGGAGGATACCGACCGTCCTCCCGAGTTTTTCCGAGATGCTCCTGATACGGTCGATCCGGGCGGCGTGCTCTTCGTGATTGCCGTGCGAAAAATTGAGCCGGGCGACATTCATCCCCGCCTTGATCAGCCTCTCGATCATCTCCGGCGACTCGCTCGCCGGGCCGATTGTGCAAACGATCTTCGTTCCGCGCATTGTCAGCGCTCCCCTCATTCTTGATTCCTACCAACTGGTGCGAAACTCAACGCCACCCGGCGTGATGGCGAAGTGGCTCCTCGTGAACTGCCTGGCGATTAAGTGGCCGAGCAGCGCGCCCGCTATCACTTCCCTCCATCGATGTTCGCCTTCCTCCACTCGTGACCATCCCACCAGCGCGGCGGCTCCATAGGCGGGGATTTCCCACTTCGGATGATAGTCGGAGATCATCGTCGCGCCGGCGAATGCCAGGGCGGTATGGCCGCTGGGGAAGCTGTCGTCGCCGCTGGAGTCGGGGCGCTGTTCGTGTATGGTGTGCTTGAGAACCTGCACCGTGGTGCAGGTGGCCGCCAGTGCCTTCGCACCTTGTACGACCCCCTGGCGATTGCCGAACGAATCCGCGACGACCGGCGATGCGGGAACAATTGCGATTGTAGCAGCGAGCAGCGCCCTGTGGAACCATGACATTGGCATTATCTCCTTCAACTCCCATATTCGTCACGCTCCCTCCCGACTCCTGCAACTCACAACGATTAACCAAACCGCCTCCACATCGGTTATAATAGAGGTGGAGGCGATGGAACAATGGCCGACCGAACACTGTCTGTAATAGAAGTTGCTAACTACCTCTGCGTGAACCCACGGACTGTGAGGGCGTGGATTCATGACGGCAAGCTCCGGGCCGGCAAGGTAGGCAGGTGTTACGCGATCCCGGAGCAAGAGGTAAGGGCGTTGACTTCGTCTTCCAAGCCCGACAGCGACCCCAAGTTGGGAAAGAAAAAGCTTATCAAGGCCATTCGCGGCTGCCTGGCGGGCACCGGTGCGTCGATGGAGGAATTCCTGGAGCTGCGGCGAAGGGATACCAAACAACTGGCCAAGAAACCGGAGCGCAATAGATAATGGCGGTAGTCCTTGACGCGGGCGCGCTGGTGGCCCTCAGCTTCGAGGAACGCGGCGGCTCGGTGGTCGAACGGATAATGGAAGACGAGCTGTGCTACATGAGCCCTTCGAATGTCGCCCAGGCCTATTTCATGCTCCGCAAATACGCCAGTCCCGCCCGCGCCGAACACATCCTCGAAATGATAACTTCGAGCAAAGGCATCAGGATAGTCTGCGACTCCGACCGCGACCTCATCGAGACGGCGGGCCGAGTAATGGAACTCGGCGTCTCAACAGCCTGCTGCTTCTCCGCCGCACTTGCCCATAAGATGAAAATCCCCGTCGTCACCAACGACCATGATTTTGACGCAATAGAAAAGGCGGGGTTCTGCAAGGTGCGGCGAGTGTAGCATGGCCTTCCGCGGGTGTTTCGGCATTGTCAATGCCGAAACACTTCATCGCCGTCGGCGACAGCCTTGCCCCCTTATCTAACCTCTTACCTCTTACTTCTAACCTCTAAATCCCCTCGAACTTGCCCTCACGGGACAGGCTGATGTAGTTCATGCAATACTCGTCGCGGCCCAGCAGGGCTTCGGTCGCGGCGATCAGGGCCATCAGGTAGCGGTCGTTCGGGTCCACGATGCCCGCGTCTAAGCCCTTGCCCATGCTCAGTATCGTCATCGCCTGGTTCAATATCTTGCGCACCGGCATGCCGTGAGAGATGTTGCTCAATCCCGCGATGATGTGCACGCCCGGAAACTCCGTTCTGATCTTCTCGATGATGTCGAGCATGGCCACCGCGACATCACTGCCGGTGCCGATGGGGAATGTGAGCGGGTCGATGTAAATATCCTCGATGGCCACTCCCGCTGAGGTCAGGTCGGCTATCAGCTTCTGCGCTACGGCATGCCGCTTCGCGGCTTCTTGCTGAATGCCGGTATCGTCCATCGCAAGGGCAATGACCTTCGCCTTATGATCCAAGACAAATGGCAGTATCTTGGCGTAACGCTCGGACTCGGCCGTGATCGAGTTGATCATCGGCTGGCCCTTGGCGGGGTCATAGGCCTTCAGCGCCTTTTCCAAGGCGGTGGGGTTGGGGGTATCGAATGAGATCGGCGCGTCGACCGCGTCCATCACCACCTGTGTCAGCCACTCCAGGGCCTCGGGTTCCCCTGAGGTCAGCGTGCCGCAGTTGATGTCGATATAAGTGGCCCCCGCCTCGAACTGCTTGACCGCCAAGTCCTTGATGAAATCAGCGTTGCGGCTGACGACGGCCTGTTCGATCACCGGTTCGCCCTTCACCTTACGGCTGGTATTGATCCTCTCGGCAATTATAAGCAAAACTATCTACCTCCATCGAAGAAGTGTAACCGTGAGTTAACCTGCATTACATTCTACAGCCTCGGCTCGAATATGTCATCAGACATCCGGCACGAGCACTGGTAATTTCGAGTCGATCTTTGGTAATACCGTGCGCAACGGCGCTACATCCAGTTTGCCCGTTCGCTCAGCGCGAGCGTTGCCAGCGGATCGTCCAGCAGCTTCCGAACCAGGAACATGCGCTGGAAGTTCGCGTCGATCACCCTCACGCCTCCCTCGCCGACCTGCCTCACGTGGCAGATGCCCAGATCGATCATTGCGCGCTCGTGGTAGTCGAAGTCCCTGGCCACCCCCCAGCGGTGCAGATAGGTGTTTCGCATTCGGACCTCGCGCCCCTCGGGATCAATCATGGTGATATCCATCGGCTTGTCCAGGCAAACATAGGGGACCCCGGCAAGCTCCTCGGCATGGTGAAAGCTGGTGTTGACGCACTGGGTCACCCCGATCAGCGCGATCTTGCCGCCAATGTCGGCCAGTTTGTCGTATGGTGAGCCGCAACCGCACGGCGTCCGGACCAACTCATGCCCCGCCGTGAGCCACTCGGCCAACCGCCCAATGGCCACTACGGAATGTGTGGGATGGAGGCTGCGGACGGCGTCCGGTCTTCGGCGGGCTGTGTCGGGAATGGTCCCGGTCCAGCAGCGGGTGTGGCGAGCGTCAAAGATGGGTGGATGATCGAGGCTGTCGTCGGGGCAGCCGGTTAGCGTGGGGAAGATGACGGTTCCGGCCTCGTTCACGGACCCGATCAGCGCCTCTATGACAGTGTCGGCTCCCCCCTCGACCCACCCCAGGGATGAAAGCGAGGAATGCACCAGGATGTGGTCCCCCTGCTCTATCCCGGCTTCCCGAAACCCCTTAACAAGGTCTGTAAGAGTCAGATTCATTGCTGTCCCCCAACTTGCCCGGCATACTTCTTGTACGCCAACATAGGGAATACCTCTCTAATGGAATTGGGGCGTTTGGAGGCGTCGGCTTGGGGGCATTATGTTTGGGGCGGGTGGAGGTTGGAGATGCGGGTGGTCTTACTTGTCGCGGCCCTGCTGGTTTGCTGCGTCGGGGCGGTTGCGGCCGTATTCGTAGATGGAAATGCGACCGGCGCGGTTCATAACGGCAGGTCGTGGAGCACGGCTTATTTGACCATTAATGCCGCCCTCAACTCGATGCCGACGGGCGGCGATGTGTGGATTCGCGGCGGCGTCTATTGCGAACGCGTCACGCTGAAGAAATATCATAACCTCTACGGTGGGTTTACGGGGAAAGAACAATACCTGAGTCAGAGGGCACTTGGAAACCCCCCGACTGTGATCGACGCGCAACGCGTGGGCCGGGCGATTGACGTTGCAAGGGGCGCCCGGAGCGTGATAGACGCCCTGGTGATCATCAACGGGACCGGCGACCGCGGGGGCGGAATAAGATGCCAGACCAACTCCATCGTAAAGGTCCGCAACTGCCGTATCGAGAACTGCCGGGCGACTGAGTATGGTGGCGGGCTCTATCTCGGGACCTACGCGCAGGGCGAGGTGACCGGCTGCTTCTTCTTCCGCAATCTTGCACCGCGCGGAGGGGGCGCGGTTGTGGAATATCACTCCTATCCGATCCTGAAGCGCAACGTGTTCGCCTGGAACGGAGCCGTCGAGGGCGGCGCGCTGTACTGCCCGTTTCATTCCGGCGCATATCTGGAGTACTGCACACTCGCCTTCAACATGGCCATCGCGACCGGCGGGGCCGTGTACGCCTATGAGGGCGGGCCGGTCACGTTGAAAAGCTGCATATTGGCGTTCAATTCCGCCAAAGCCGGAGGAGGGCTCTATGGCGATGGATTGACCTCCGCGACCACCTTCAGCCGTTGCGCTTTCTACGCCAACTCCGGGGGCGACTGGGCGGGCAGGATCAGGCCGCAGCCCGCCTACGCTGGAAACTTCACCGCCGACCCGATGTTCCTCTCGCCGACGAGCGGAGATTACAGGCTGGCGGCAGGCTCGGAGTGCAAGGGCGTGGGGGCGTTTCCATAAGGCAGCGCCTCCTTTGCCGCGGATGAACCGTCTTCTATCTGTTCAGATTCAGCAGGAACACGAAGTCCTCCTTGGCGCGAATCGCATGGTTGAAGTTCGGCGGCATGTAGAAGTGATCGCCGGGCTTGACCTCGTATGTTTCCTCGCCCAGCGTGAAATCCGCCTTGCCCTGGAGGATCTGGACCGTCGCCGGCATGGTTGAGGTATGCGGGGAGAGGTATTGCCCCTCAGGCATCATAAAAAGCACTACTTTGTAGTGCTCGTTATCCTCCACCGCGATGCTGAGGATGCCGTCCTTGGGCATGTTGATCATTTCGAGCAGGTTCTTGATTTGATGAGCCATTCTTACACCTCGCGTTGCTACAGTATCTTACCCTGACATCCTAATACAAACTGCGGCGAATATGCAACAGGCCTAGGCTCCGTTCAGGAGCATCGTTTGTAGGGGCGCCTAAGGTGGTTCTTCGATGGCTTTGAGCTTTTGAAGCATCAGGTCTAGGTTGTCACCCCAAGTTGCGGAATGTTTTGCGACGATTTCTATGAGCTTGGATGGG
>JAMCYN010000047.1 GCA_023474015.1 Armatimonadota bacterium | reverse complement strand
ATGCACAGGATCGAGGTCATGCTGCCCTACGATCGCGGCGACCTCCTCGCCCTGTGCCACGACCGTGGCCGCGTGATCTCACAAGAGTATCTGCCGGATGGCGTGCGCGTGGAGGTAGAGCTGTCCCCGGACTTGGCGGCGAGGCTGGGGCAATTTACAGGTGACAAAAACCTATGAGGGCAATAAACTCAACAATTCTCAATGCTCTTAAGTCACATATCCAGTCTGTGCAGCAACTCTTCCACAGACACATCGTGATGCTTGGCAATGCTTGAGAGTATGCTTTGCAAAGTGCCAATCTTGATGGGTTTGTGGTTCGGTATTACTTCGTGGTGCTCACCGTTTGCCTGCGTCGTGATGCGGATATGTGATCCGGACTGCCTAGTCTGCCGATAGCCGAGAACGCCGAGCGCCCGCACTAGCCTCCCCGGCTCAAGGTCGCGCGGAAGCCTCATCGGACCAGAGTCTCCTCACTAACCACGCGCAGGTGTATAATTGTGGGAGCTTCGTCGGGACTGTCGAAGTAGCAGTCCACCGCATCGAGTATGTTAGGCCTTAGCTCCTCGAGTGTTTCTGCCTGGGTGTGGATGCCGTAACCGATGGCTGACGCGAAGTAGCCGCCATCGACCTTGTCCTCGTGTGCTTCAAAGTAGAGTTCCTTCACTATCGCGCCTCCAGAGAGATTCACAAACCTATTATAACTCCATTAGGCCGCTGCTACAAATAGCACAACAGGCAGCGCGAACGCTGCCCAAAACCTGTGCCGTATTGTCGATTTCTGGTAGGTCGGACGGGACTCGAACCCGTGACTCTCGCCTTAAAAGGGCGATACTCTACCGACTGAGTTACCGACCCACATCTGACTATTACCACCAGATTATACCATCCACGCACGCCGACGGTCAACAACGAGGGCATAGGGCTGAGTATCTAACAACTGAGATTGCGTTCAAGACGCATCGAATTTTCATCGCGAAAGCGCGAAATAGCGAAAACACGAAAGGGGAAGGGAATTCTTCATTCGAAAGCCCGAAATACCCGAAAACCCGAAGGAGTTGGAGAGAGACATTCAACGGAAGCCTCGTCTTACCAATCACGGCTTTATCTTCCATTTAGCTCTTTTTCGCGCTTTCGCCCCTTCGCGTTTTCGCGATTAGATTTGGTTCCGGCTTTGCCCGGTTAGGGCTTGGAAGAGAAGGGAGCCGTTAGACAACAAAGGAGGAACCGCGGGGGTGTTGGTTGAAATTTAACATGCTCCGGATTCGCGCGAAAGGAGTTGATCGACAGATGATCGAAGTCGTAGTAGCGCCGGAGGACAGGAAAGAAGAACTGTGGAAGCTCTACCAGGAATACGCTCACGAGCTCTCGCAATATGATGGCGAGAAACGTCGGGGCGGAGCCTATCACTACCCCTGCTTCGACTGGTATTGGTCGGAGGCCCGCTGCACGCCGTTTCTGGTCCTCTATGACCACGAGCCCATCGGCTTTTGCTTCCTCCAGGACATCGGCATTTGCTACCGAATCGACGAGTTCTACATCCGACCCATCCACCGCCGCAGGAAGTTCGGCAAGCACGCGGTTGATTGCGTCAAGAACCACTGCATTAAGCACGGGAGGCACAATATCATTGCCGCGAACGTCTACGTCAACAACCTGACGGCGATTTCGTTTTGGCAGTCGGTGGGGTTCAGGGACACGGGTCGGCGGACCCGTATCAAGGACCTGCGGATGATCGAGACCGAGGCGGATTTGAGACAATGAGTTCAGTTACAATTTTTGCTCGACAACCGAGGAGAAAGACGCTATATTAGGATGCAGTACATATTAAGGATGACTTGTTTAAGATGAAAATCTGCGTGACCCAGAGAGAAGGTGTTCGTTACTTCAGCAGATTCGCGGACATTGCCGAGCGCGACAAGTTGGAAATCGAACTAAGGATTGAGGATAAAAATGGCAAGATCGTGCGCTTCGATCTTACCTCAGCACTCATCGAAGAATACGCCAAGCACCCGGACGTAGGAAGAATCGACCCCGAGGCAGCGATTCAGATCAGCGCGCTCAAACCCGCCAAACCGATGGTTATCAAGGAATCCCGCACGGTAAGCCCAGCGTATCTAACCGAGTCCAGGAAGCAAAAGGATGAGTTCGTTGCGAAGGTCCGTGAAGCGCAGGTCAAGGTGATGGAAGAGAAGAGGCAGAGACGGTCGGAGCTCGCCGCCGCGCGAGCCAAGCAGTTAGAGGTGGCGCGCAAGGTCAAAGCGGAACGGGAGGAGGCCGCGGCCAAGAAGAAACCCTCAACAAAGGCAAAAGCCGCCGCCACACCGGCAAAGAAGACGACAAAGGCTCAACCAACCCCAGTCGCGTCGAAGAAGACCAAATCCGAATCCGAGAAGCTTACTATGACCCAGACCGCGGCTATCAAGAAGATAAGCGCCGTCCTCGCGAAAGCCGAAACCGCGACCAGGGCGAAAACAACTAAGAAAGCGGCTAAGATCGAGCCAAAGATCGCCGCGAAGGCAACGAAGGCCAGGAAGAAAACCGCCGAGGCCAAGGCTCCTGTCCCGAAGCCTACCGCAGCGGCTGCCCGATCACGAACCCCCAGATCAACAACCACTGAGAAACTCGCCGCCACGGCAGGATAGACCATGTTGGTCGGGGGTATTCTTGCCCACGACCTCTCTTTCCGGCCATTCCTGGCCCGATGTGTGGCTCACTCCGAAGAAATGTTGTTCAGGGCAAGAATGCCTAAAAGATGCGTCCGGGGCAGGAATACCCCGGACGAACGAAGCCTCGCCCTCGCAGCCTTAACTTTCCCTTCACTCAGCACTCAACACTAAGAACTCAACACTTCCCTTCCACGTCCTATTGCCTATGCCCCACCCTTAAGCTATACTTGTTCCGGTAACAACGGAGGTGCGGGCGTGATAATAATCATGGACCCTCATGCCACGGTGGATGAGGTTGAGTCGGTTCGGCAAGAGGTAAAGCAGATCGGGTTCAAGCCGTTTATGAACCCGGGCGTGGAGCGCAAGGTCATCGCGGTGCTCGGTGAACTCGACGTGCGTAAGGCGGACCTCGTGGAGCATTTTCAGGCGATGCGAGGCGTCGCGAGGGTCGACTTGATATCAGACCTTTGGAAGCTGGCCTCCAGATCATACCACCCCGAGCCGAGCGTGGTTCAGATTCGCGATGTAAAGATCGGCGACGAGGAAGTGATCGTGGCGGCGGGACCGTGCAGCGTTGAGTCCGAGGCTCAAACAATCGAGATCGCGCACCAGGTCAAAGCCGCCGGGGCGAAACTCCTGCGCGGAGGCGCATTCAAGCCTCGAACATCTCCCTACAGCTTCCAGGGTCTCGGAGAGATAGGACTGCGAATCCTCGCCAAGGCGCGCGAGGAGACGGGGCTGCCTGTGGTCACGGAAGTGATGGACACACACGACGTGGATATGATCTGTAAATACGCCGATGTCCTCCAGATCGGCACGAGAAATATGCAGAACTACGCGCTCCTCAAGAAAGTCGGCTCCACCGGCCACCCGGTCGTGCTCAAGCGCGGCCAGGGGTCCAAGATTCGCGACTTGCTGATGTCCGCCGAATACATCATCTCCGAAGGAAACCACCAGGTCATCCTGTGCGAGCGCGGCATCACCACTTTCGAGGATTCGACCCGCAACACCACCGATATCAATGCGATCCCCGTTCTCAAGAACTGGACCCACCTTCCCGTGATGCTCGACCCCAGCCACGCGACCGGCCACTGGCAATACGTCGATTCCGTCTCGAAGGCGGCAATCGCGGCAGGAGCCGACGGCCTGCTTGTAGAAGTCCACAATGACCCCACCCATGCGATGAGCGACGGCCCGCAGTCCCTGCGGCCCGAGAAGTTCGCCGAATTGATGCGGCGACTATCTAGGATTGCAGCGGCGGTGGACAGACAGTTGTCAGTTGAAGGGAGTCCCTTCCCAACTGACAACTGATAACTGTCAACTGCCAACTAACCCGAAGGGTGATCTCGTGCACAGCAAACCCAAACTTGCGCTTTGTATAATAACGAATCCACAGGCGGCTTTCGAGGAGATACTCCAAAGGCGTCTGCTGGCGGATGCGTTCGTCATTGTCGGCCTGACGGGGTTCGCGGCGATGCTTGGAGCGATTGCGCGCGGCATCGCGCTCGGACCGACGCAGCTTTTCGTGCTCGGCAGGGATAATCCGCTCACTTGGATCGGGCTATGGATGCTATACTCACTGGTGCTGTGGGGGCTGCTGAGATGGGTCGGAAACCGGACGGAATATGAGAATGTGCTGATGGTGCTCGGCTGGTCGCATACGATCCTGTTGCTTCACCAGGTGCTGGGAGTGATCTGGGGGTTCCTGCTCGTCGCCAATGTCACAAACCGGTTCGCGCTTCAGTTTTTCAGCGCTATTGGACTGGTGCTGCCAATTATGTATCTGACGTCCGTGACGAAGGGGTTGCAAACAGCGGGCCGCGTGTCGTTTGGGCGGGCCGCGATCAGCTTTGTACTCGTATTGATTGCCGGGTTGATAGCACTCGATATGACGTATGCCCAGCGGCTCATGCAGCCGTTCCTAAATTCGCTCCCGGGAATCGCCCTCGCGGCGCTCAGGTTCGCGCCCATGGTCTCACCGCCGATCTACCTCGCATCGCTCGCCGCGGACCCCTGGGTAAGAGGCGCGGAGCAGTTGCCGAGGCTGGCTGCGGGCGTGGTGGGACTGGCAGCCGGACTCTGGGTGCTTGGAAAATCGCTCGGATGGGATGATCGAACGCGCAAGGCCAGGACTACCCTTGCGGCTATTGCCGGCGCAGCGCTTCTCGCGGGTTACTTGATCGCCTGGAGCACGGGCAGTTACTACAATACGCTCGTCCGCGCCCAAAGGCTTATCAATACTGAACGCTACGAAATGGCGGCATCCGCGCTTGCGACTGTCCCGCCATGCTTCACCGATAACAAATTACTCATCTGGGGCCAGGGGACCAAGGCCCTGCTCATCGGAGACATTGCCGACATCTATTACGAGGCCGGCAAGCCCGACAAGTCGATCGAGTATCAGAGCCGGTTCCTCAATCTACTAGAAAAGAGCGAGCACCCTGATAAGACCTGGCTCGCGCGCGGCCACAGCGGCATAGGGGCGGCGTGTGACATCGAGGGCAATTACGATCAGGCCATCGCCGAGTTCGAGACGGCGTCAAAGGCATGGCCCGAGTTCAAGGAGCCGTGGGTGCGCATGGCCGTCACATACGACCGTATGGGCCGGTATCGGAAGGCTATCGAGAGCGCGAACCACGCGATCAAGAAGCTCGACTCCGACGCTCCGGTCGCCTGGGTCGCGCTCGTGGAAGCATTCGTAAATATCGGCGATATTAAGCAGGCAAAAGCGGCTATGGCGAACCTGGCCGGCCTCGACCCCGACCTCGCCGCCCGCATTGGCAACACCCCGGCTGACTGGAAGAGCGCCGTCACCAAGCTCACCGTCAAAGACCTCAAGTTTCCCCTTGAAAAACAGTCAGATAGTCGATAGTCGGCTGTTTGAAGCGCTCCCTTCCCCAATTCATAATTCATAATTCATAATTCATAATTACATTCCCCCCTCCCCCGTACTAATACCGGTTTTCGCCTCCAACACCCCGTAATCCTCACAGGACGTGGAAAACCACCTATAGAGACTCAACGTCTGGAGGGTTATTATGAGAGTAACTATGTGGGGGCTGGTCTCGATAGTGGTAGTATTAACGGCGGCGGGCTGCGGCGGTGGCGGTGGCGGTGTTGCTAGTGGTATAAGCGCAGGCGCACCCGCGACATTGTCCGCGCCGCTGCCCTCGGAGATGACGGGAACCTGGACCGTCCAAAACCTGGGGCTGCCGAACGATCAGATGGTGGTCCAAACGGACGGACAGGTGGTGATCGATACTGCCGGATCGAGGAGCGTGAGCAGCACGACCCGCTCGGCTAGCTACACAAGAATCGGTACCGCCAAGACCGATGGCAGCCTGGACCTCAACGGCCGCTGGACATCGTCCGGGACCGAATACAGCATTACTGGAAGCGGGAATATCGACACTTCCACGAGATCGGTAGCAGTGCAGGCGACCGTGCAAAGAGGGAGCGCGGTTCTACATCAGGAGACCGTGGTCCATGGAATCAAGGGCACGACTCCAGAGGGACTAGACTATCCCCCTCCTCCGCCCGTCATGACTTCGGACGCTCAGCAGGAGCTGGACTACCCACCTCCTCCGCCGACTTTTGATTAGGTTTGTCTAAGATTTAACAAAAGCACTGGACAGCCCGCATCTCACAGATGATGATTACGACGTTAGCATGCTGAGCCTGTCGAAGCACGCGGCTACGAAGTCACATTAGTGGAAATCTGGCCGCTCCTTCGACAAGCTCAGGATGCTAGGTTGTACTTTCGTACACTCCTCACCCTTTAATCCCCGTCATCACCACGCCCTGCACGAAGTACCTCTGCGCGAAGAAGAAGATAATCAGCACCGGGAGCAGCACGGCGGTCGAGGCGGCCATCAGCGACACGATATCCACGCCCCAAACGTCGGTGAATGTCGCCAGGCCCAGGGCGAGGGTGCGGTTGTTGACGGAGTTGAGGTAGATCAGGGGGTTCATAAAATCGTTCCAGTGGGCGACGAACGAAAACACCGCCACCGTCACCAGCACCGGCTTCGAAAGCGGCATTATTATCTGCCAGAAGATGCGCAGCGTCCCGCAGCCATCGATGCGCGCGGCCTCCTCCAAATCGACCGGTATCTGCATGAAAAACTGCCGCATCAAAAAGATATAAAACGCGTTGCCGAACCACGCGGGCACGATCAGCGGCAGCAGCGTATCATACCAGCCTAGCGTCTTAAAGATGATAAACAATGGGATCATCGTCACCAGACCCGGCAGCATGATCGTGCTCAGCATCAGCACGAACAGCGCGTCCTTGCCCGGGGCCCTCAACCGCGCGAACGCGAACGCCACCAGCGCGCTCGAAAGCAACCCCCCAATTAGCGCCAGGAACGTTACCTTGATCGTGTTGAACGCGTATCTCCCGAACGGCATCAGCGTGAGCGCCGTGGAGTAGTTCGACCACTTGAACTGTGTCGGGATCAAATGCAGCCCCGGCTGAGCGACTTGTGTCGGTTCGCTCACCGACACTGTCAGCATCCACACTAGCGGGATCACGAACACCACCGCCCCCGCTAGAATCAAGGCGTATATGAGAATCGTCTTTATACTTTTCATTAGCCCAACCTACCGTTGGTCGGGGGTATTCCTGCCCCCGACCTCTCTTTGGGGCCATTCCTGGCCCTAACAAAGCTCTATTAGAGATCCCTCCAGGTATCCTACTTGGAGGGACAAAGCCTAACACACCCCATTGTACGGTCTGCCCCTCGGGCGCAAGACGACAAGCGCGACAACCAAGAGCACCACACCCAGGAGACCAACGACACCGCCCGCAAGGAACAATGCATGCGGTAGCAACCCCATTCGAAACCCGGCGGACACACAGAGGGCAAGAAACGCCATCGCAAGGCCAACCTTTAGTGTCGAGACATACGACTGAGGCCAATCGGCAGTTGGAGATAGCACAAGTACAGTCTCATATGCCAAGCACAGTCCGGCTGCGGCGATGGACACCAGAGCACGAATGGGCCACACCAAGTCAACCAGAAGTACGATCCCAACCGCTGTAAACGCCAGGATCATCGCCACACGAACCGTGAGAGAATACTTGTCTGAGTGTTGCACCAAGCTCCATATCGCCCAAAGGCACAGAGTAGCTAATACGACATTTCTGAAGATATGCATGCTACTGCCTCCTCCATTTGCTGTTAGGCAAGAACTCGCCAGAGAATATCCCAGATTGATGAACTCGGCCTGAACAACTCAGGGCTTAAGCCCGGGGAACTCGCGTCCGAGGTTCAAACCCCGGACGATCTGAAAATGTCATCCTGACCCTCGCGCATATAATGCTGAGCCCCCGGACATGTCATGCTGAGCTTGTCGAAGCATCTGCTTTGAACTGAAGGCTTCGTGATAGTCGAGAACTTCAGTGCAAAGCAGATTCCTCGACTACGCTCCTAAGAAACCTCCCCTGGTTTGGGGAGAAACGCCCCACATTGGCGGGGTAGGTTTCTTTACGAAACTACCGCACATCGCGCGCGGTCGGGCGCTCGGAATGACAAAATTGATGCGTTCGCGTGACATAACGTAGCGTTCGCACGACAGAGTGTAACGATCAAACCATCAGACTATCAAACGATCAAACTTCCCCGCCCCTCACTGCTCCTTCACACCTTCATAATACACCCATCTCTTCGCGCTCTTGAGGTGGATTGTTGTGATTATCAGCACGATGACAAACAGAATCCACGCCATCGCCGACGCGTATCCCATCTTCATGAACTCGAACGCGTTCTTGAAGAGATAGAGCGCGTAGAACAACAGACTGTCTTCGGGGCCGCCGGAGGTGCCTGTCATGGTGCTCATGATGTAAGCCTGAGTAAACATCTGCAGAGCGTACATCGTCCCCACCACGAGCTGGTAGAATATCGCGGGAGTGAGCAGCGGCAGCGTCACGTGCCGGAACTGTTTCCATGGCCCCGCGCCATCGAGCTTGGCGGCTTCATAGAGGTCCTCCGGCACTCCCTGCAGCGCCGCCAGATAGACCACCATCGCCCCGCCGACTCCCCAGAATCCCATAATGATGAACGCGGGCAGCGCCCACTTAGGGTCGAGCAGCCACGCGGGAGGGTTCGCCCATATCGGGTTCCACGTAAGCCTGCCGTCCGTGAACCACGGCAGGATATTCAAGGTTAGGAAGCGGTTCAAAATGCCGTTGCTTGGGTTGAATATGTACAGCCAGAGCACCGATGTGGCGACTCCGGAAATGACCACCGGCAGATAGTAGACCGTGCGGAAGACCCTGATGCCACGGACCTTTTGGTTCAGCAGCACTGAAACGCCGAGTCCTCCGACTATCGCAAGCGGTATGGAGAAAATCGCATAATACAACGTGACCCCAAGAGCCTTGTAGAACCTTGCATCGGCTGTGAATAGATCGGCGTAGTTGCGCAGGCCCACAAAATGCGCGGGCGAGAGTGTGTCCCACTTGCAGAAACTAATTACCAAAGATGCCGCGACGGCTCCGAATGTGAACACGACGAACCCGATTATCCACGGCGCGGCGAAGAGGTAGAACAATTTCGCATCTTTGCGCTCGAGGCTGCTGTGAGACGTTTGCTTGCGAACAAATGCCACGGCCCAGGCTATGGCCGCAATAAGAACCACCACAGCCACTGTCCCGACTTTCGACCACGACAGCACCGGAAACCGGCTCATGTCTTCGTTAGCCCTGCCCAGGATGGAGGTCGAGGCTGTGGCGGCGTCATTCAAAGCCGCATCGACTGTCTGTTGGCCCTTCAGCGCCAACTCGATGCTCCTCGTCAGTTTGTCCGCCACTTCCCGCCATCCGGGCGCCACCGGCACACTGTGTCCGCTCGGAATTTGGTCGATGAACACTCGCAGGCGCGGGTCGCTGTAGAATCGTGAGGAACGCGCCGCCGAGACTCGGGCGGGGATTCTACCAGCAGCCTTGCAAATATTACTCATCTGCTCGAAGCTCGATGCAAACCTCACGAACCGCCAGGCGGCCTCGCGGTGTTTGCTGCCTCTCGGAATCACTAGGGAGTTGCCGACAACCTCAGATGCGGGTTGCTTCTTATAAGGCATCTGAGCGACACCGTAGTCGAGGTCCGGGAAGTATTTCTTGAGGTCAGGGATCTTGAAGGGACTGTCGACGCGCATAGCGACCGCGCCCAAACCGAACGGGTCTTGGGTCGCGCCCTTGAAGCCTCCGGTGAACACCTGTAGCTTTCTCACACTGCCGGCTTCCTTCTCGATGAACCCCTTCATCCATCTCAGAGCAATTCGGCCTTCAGGACTGTCGAACGCTGGAGCGCGGTCGTCGGGAGTAAGCAGCTTACCACCCATCTGCCAGGTATACATCGCAAAGTTGTTGGGATTGTAGGTAAAATCCGCATAGCCGACTCGAGTCAGAATGCCGTTTGCGTTTCGTTTGGTGAGCTTCATCGCGTATGACTCAAGCTCAGCCCACGTGCGCGGCGGCTTGTTCGGATCGAGACCGGCCTCACGAAACGCGGCCTTGTTGTAGAACAGCGCATTGGGGCTAAGAATCCATGGGATGCCGTAGAGCCTGCCGCGATAGGTATTCTGTGTAAGTCCAACTTTGTAGAAGTCTTGCACGTCAAACTTGTCCCGTTTGACTAATTCATCGAGCGGCTCCAATCCTCCGCGCGACATCAATTCACCGCCGAGATGCGCGTAAAATCTCACGACATCCGGAGGAACCCCGCCCGCCACCGACAGTATCAGCTTCCGCTCGATATAACTCATCGGCACGAGCATAGCGTTGACCTTGATGTCGGGATTCTCGCGCTCGAACTGCGCGACCATCCGCTCGTACGCCACCCTTTCGTCCTGGGTGGCTCCGTACCAGAATACGATAGTCTCTTGCTGCCTGGCCCCTGCGGCCACGAGTGGGAGCGCCAGCAGGAAAAGAACTATGAGTGCAAAAAGTCGGGCTTTCATCGAGTATTACTATAGTGGATGTAGCTGAATATGTAAACCACTTCGTGGGAGTTCAGTTTTGCGGAAATGCGTTTGATACCTCAAACCCTCAAACTAATTGACAACGGCCCGTCCGCCGTGCTAGATTGTCGCTGACATGAGATTACACCCGATCATGATTTTCTGCCTCGCGCTGACCACCGCGTTACCGTCTTTGGCCCAGGTTGGTGTCAATCCGGCGGCTCCCACG
Organism: Armatimonadota bacterium; assembly: GCA_023474015.1. The sequence continues at coordinate 1,995 of JAMCYN010000047.1, read as the reverse complement.
GAGGCGCCGGATGCGGTGCGCCCGCAGATTTCCTGCAAGACCGATGAACTGGTCCCGGTCTCAATCAAAGCGCCGGTCTACGAGAGTTACGGCTCTCTGATCCGAGCCTCCGGAGGAGTGGTTTTCACCAAGGGCAACGAGCGACTGACATTCTCCGACGGCGAGTATGACGTTAATGCGCTCACCGGTAGGATGCGCAACGTCACATTCACGACCTGCCCAAGCGCCCGGCCCGATTATCATTTGACAGCGCGAGAGGTCACACTACTGCCTCACAACAAGCTCCGGGCGCGGCAGGCATCGCTCTACCTGGGCAGACTGAAAGTGCTCACGCTGCCGGCGATTAAGCTGCGAGTCGGAGGCCGAAGCTCGTCCGCCGCAGTTTTCCCACGGCCCGGCTTCGACAAGCGGGACGGGTTCACCCTGTCGCAGGACCTCAGGGTGATCGACGAGGACAACTGGCGCGCCAACGCCGACCTTCGCCTCACCACCCTCCATGGAATCCAGGGCCGGATAGAGACCTACCATGCCTTTAACGGCGATCTCGGGGACCTGCCGGGCCGCTATCTGTCATACGACTCGCTGCGGTCGCGGGCGATGAGCCTGCCGCGCGAGCTTGCGGATGGCTGTACTCCGCAGGACCTGCGCAACAACGACGCAGCCACGCTCAGAGGCTTCGCCAGGATATCGCTGCGACAGCGCACCTATGACATCAGAAACGAGGGCCTGGTCGTCTACCGACAGCCCGAGCTCGGGCTCACCTACCTCGGCAGGCAGATCAGCCTGACCCATACGCAACTCGACCCCAGGCTCGAAATCTACCCCGAGATCACCACGAGTTGGGGCAGATTCAAAGAGACTCCCGGCCTCGGCGAATTCACAAACCGCACAAGCGTTAACTTATCCGCAGCCGTGAACCTGCTGCCGCTCGGGCCGTCGACCACGGTCCAACCCATAATCTCACACGTGTTTTCGGCCTATGGCACCGGCGACAACTACCACGCGACCGCCTACGCCATCGACGCCAGCCACATCTGGCCCAACGGCGCGTATTCTTCCCTGCGATATATCAAGCGCAACCAGTTCGGTGTAACCCCGTTCATTTTCGACAGCGTGGAAATCTTCCGGGAGTTCCAGTTCGCGGGACAAATGCCCTTAAGCAAGAAATATGTAACCGGAATCGTGATGAACTACAACTCCGACGTCGGCAGCCTCTACGAATGGGAGGCCCTCTTCGGCTGGCGCTCCGACTGCCTGGCAACGTGGGTTCGCTGGAACCAGCGCCTGAAGCGGCTGGCGTTTGATGTGACGCTGATCAATTTGTAGAGAGTTATCAGTTGACAGTTGACAGTTAATGTTTGTCTATCCCCTCTTCCCCATCCCCTGTTTTAATGTTACAATAGCTCGTCAGCCAGGAGGGTTAGATATGCAGGTTTTGTCTCAGATCAGACCGCGCGGACTTACGGGCCGCGGGGCTCTTGCCGCGACTCTCATAGGGGCCGCGTTCACGGCGGTCTGCGCGCAGATTGCGTTTTATCTGCCGGGAAACCCGGTCCCAGTTACGATGCAGGTGTTCGCTGTGGTGCTGTGCGGAATGGCGCTTGGAAGCAGGCTGGCGGCAGTGTCTCAGCTTGAGTACCTCGCGGCGGGAATGCTCGGCGCTCCGGTATTCGCGGGGTTTAAATCCGGCCTGATGGCAATCGCGGGGCCGACGCTCGGCTACCTGATCGGGTTCGTGGCGGCGGCGTATGTGGTCGGGTTGTTCATCGAAATGACCCGGCGGTCACTCGCGAGCGCGTTCATCGCCGGAATGATCGGCGTGGGAGTCATCTACACTTTCGGGGCCGCGTGGCTCGCGATCTGGGGCCATTCAATGTTCCCCGGCTGGATAAGCTGGATGGTGGGAGCCGCGCCGTTCGCGGGTCTGGATGCCGCCAAGGTGGCGCTTGCCGCGATGCTGTGTTTCGGACGAAAAAAGTAGTCAACGAAGGCCGT
>JAMCYN010000081.1 GCA_023474015.1 Armatimonadota bacterium | reverse complement strand
CGCCGTCCTCCGGGATGCGCCACAATGCCAAGCCGAATCGCGAGCACCCGGATACGAGGAGTGAGTATAAGCGCGATCAGTAAACTAATCAGCGCGGCCAGGACAGTTGTATAAGTTCGCAATTCGCTTAGTCCTGAGTTAGTAAGTCAAGAGATTGGGAAGGGAATTTTATCACGAAAACCCGAAATGGCGAAAGCACGAAATGGGAATAGATCACACATCCCAGATTGCCACTATTGATAACACGCGCCTGGTTGCTTCGGAATGCGGAGCCGCAGGCGGAGCAACCGAAGCCGGGACCGCAGGTCCCGCATCCCTTCCGAGCTTTCCACTTTCCACTCTCCGCTTTCCGCTCTCCCGCTACAAGTATACCGGAAACGCCGCCGTAAGTTCCTTGACTTCTCTCGCAATCCTGGACCGCTCGGCGATATCGTCCGATGAATCGGAGATGTGCTTGAGGCAGCGGACGATCAAGTCCGCGATCTTTTCCATCTCCGGTTCATTCATCCCTCGCGTGGTCACGCAAGGAGTGCCGAGCCTGATGCCGCTGGTCACCATCGGCTTCTGCTTGTCGAACGGGATCATGTTCTTGTTCGCGACTATACCCGTCACGTCCAGCACTTCCTGCGCCGCTTTGCCGGTAATACCCATCGCGGACACATCCACCAGCATCAAATGGTTATCGGTCCCGCCGCTCACAAGGCGCAATCCTCTTTGTGAGACAGCCTTGGCAAGCGCGGCGGCGTTGAGCCTGATCTGCCGCTGATAATCCTTGAATGACGGCTGCAATGCCTCGTGCAGACATACGGCCTTCGCTGCGATCACATGCTCCAGCGGCCCGCCCTGCAAACCGGGAAACACCGCCTTGTCTATCGCCTGGGCATAGGGCTCCTGGCATAGAATAATGCCCGCTCTTGGTCCGCGAAGGGTCTTATGGGTGGTGAAAGTAACGACCTGGCAATACGGCACCGGCGACGGATGCTCGCCCCCCGCGACCAGCCCGGCGATGTGGGCGATGTCGGCCACCAGTATGGCCCCCACTCCATCGGCGATTTTCCGCAGGCGCTCCCAGTCCCAAAACCTGGGATAGACAGTCGCGCCCGTCATAATCATCTTCGGTTGGCAGTCTCTCGCGAGGCGCTCGATCTCGTCGTAGTTGAGCATCTCGGTCTCAGGATCGACCCCATAGTAGCACGGATCGTATAGGATTCCCGAGAAATTGACGTGGCTGCCGTGCGTTAGATGCCCGCCGTGTGCAAGCTCCATGGACAGAAACCTGTCCCCCGGTTTCATAAACGCGAAGTAAGCGGCCTGGTTGGCCTGGGAGCCCGAGTGAGGCTGGACGTTCACATGGTCAGCGCCGAAAAGCACCTTGGCGCGCTGAATGGCGAGGGACTCAATCGCGTCCACGTTCTCGCATCCGCCGTAGTAGCGCTTGCCTGGGTAACCCTCGGCATACTTGTTCGTGAGGGGCGACCCCTGCGCCTCCATGATGGCCTTGCTGGCATAGTTCTCCGACGCGATCAGGACGATCTTGTCGTTCTGGCGCTTGACTTCCCGTTGTATAAGTTCAGCGACCTCCGGGTCCACCTGATCCAGCGGCGCGTTTATCTCGCTAACGATCTTGCTCGCAATCTCACTTACACCCACAGGTCCCCTCCTCGCTATTATCAAGCGCTTCGATCTTATCGACTCTCCGCTTGTGGCGACCGGCTTCAAACTCCGTTTCGAGGAACGCCTTGGCGATCTCCACGGCAAGCCCCGTCCCGACTACTCGCGCGCCCATCGCGAGGACGTTCGCGTCGTTGTGCGCCCTGGACATCCTCGCCGAAAACGATTCGGAACACACCGCCGCTCGGATGCCCTTTACCTTATTCGCGGTTATCGATATTCCGATACCCGTTCCGCAGATCAATATGGCCCGCTCGAACTTCCCCGCCGCCACAGCTTCGGCGACCTCGCGGCCAATGTCGGGGTAATCAACCGACTCAAGCGAAAATGTGCCGAAGTCTTTGAACTGGTAGCCCAAAGTCGTCAGTTCCTCGATAAGCGCCTCTTTGAGAGGATAACCCGCGTGATCAGATCCAATTGCGATAACGGCGTTCCCGCCGCTCTGGTTTTCATTCATTGCTTCACACTCCCAGGCCATATTATAACCCCGCCCTGGAAGCATTGTAAAGGAAATGGCCCGAGCATTCTACGCCCTGTATTTCCCCAGCAACTCACCGACTGCCGCCATGATCCTTCGACCCGCCTCTTCCACGGCCTCGCGGCCACTCTGATCGTAAAGGTCCTCGAGTGGCACGGGCGTCCCATAGACCACTGTCACCCGAGAGAATTTGAGTAGGAACGAATGTGGCGGCAGGAGCTTCTCGGTGTTCACCAGCGCCACGGGAATCACGGGGACCTTGGCACGCAGGACAATCATACCAACCCCGGCCTCCGCCGGCTGTAGCTCCCCATCGAGACTCCGCTTGCCCTCGGGAAACATTCCAACAACCTCGCCGGACTGCAGCAGCTCGATGGCCTTTTTGAGGGCGGCGCGGTCGGCTGTCCCCCGCTTTACCGGAAACGCGCCGACTTTCCGGATCAGAAACCCCAGCACAGGAATCTGAAACAGCTCCAGCTTGGCCATGAAATGCACCAACCTGCCCGAACGCGCGCCGAGCGCGGGCGGATCGATATAGCTGACATGATTCCCACACAGCAGCGCCCCGCCGGTCTTCGGCACATTCTCGCGCCCGATCACCCGCCATCGCCCGAATACGCGGCAAATCATTGCCGACAGTGTCGCCCCGACCCAGTAAAGCATCAGATAAGCACCCTATTTAATCGCGAAAGCACGAAATTACCGAAAAACCGAAAGTTGGAAACACAAAGGACGTAGGTGATAACGATGGTCCTGATGATGATGGTCCCTGATGGTCCGGGGTATTCCTGCCCCGGACCGGTCTTTCCGGGCATTCCTGCCCGTTTTGATCGCACTGCACCCTCAAGCATAGGAACTGCCAGACTTTCTATCCCCTTTCGGGCTTTCGCGATGAAAATTCCCTACCCGTTCACCTTCTCATTGTGGATGGCGATGATCTTATCCACCACTTGATCCACACTCATATTATCCGTCTCCACGAGTCGAGCATCGCAAGCCTGCTTGAGGGGCGCATGGCGTCGGGAGCTGTCGCGCAGGTCTCGCTCCCGAATGTCGGCGGCGATCTGCTCAAGGTCGGCGGGCATACCCATTTCCGCGAGCTGTTCGGCCCGTCGGCGCGCCCTCTCGGTGACGGAGGCCGTCAGAAACACCTTAACCTCCGCCTTCGGAAAAACCACAGTGCCGATATCCCGCCCCTCCATCACCACGCCGCCCTGCTCCCCCATCTTGCGCTGAAGCTCCACCAGGCGCTTTCTCACACCCTGAATCGCGCTGACGGGTGATGACAGCCGCGTAGCCTCCGGGGTCCGGATGGCCTGAGTGACATCCTCGTCGTTCGCGAAAATATGCTGCTCGCCGTCGACAAAAGCGAAGTGGAGATCGGTCTGCCTGGCCAACGCGGCGATCTTGGCGTGATCCGACAGCGGAATCCTCTCCTGGATCACCTTCCACGCGACCGCGCGATACATTGCTCCGGTGTCGATATATAAGTATCCAAGCCTCTCGGCGACCATCCGCGCGACCGTGCTCTTACCGGCTCCAGCGGGGCCGTCGATGGCGATTATCGGCCTAGTCTTTTGCAATTTTCATATACGTCTTCCTGATTTGGCAGGCTTGTTCGAAGAATCGATTTACCGCCCCCTCATCTCCCGTCATCAGCGCCATCTTGAATTTGGCCAAAAATCCCTGCAACTCACCTATGGCCTCAAGTAATGGCATTCGGTTGGTCAAGCATATATCCCGCCACAGCTCGGGCGAACTACTCGAAATTCGCGTAAGATCGCGAAAACTCCCAGCCGCCATGCCGAATAGCTTGCCCGACTCGCGCTGAGCCTTCTCGGCCGCCTGAAGCAGGGCGCCGGATATAACGTGCGGCAGGTGGCTGATAATCGCGGCGGCCATGTCGTGCTCCTCGGGGCTCATTATCTCGACCCTCGCCCCGATAGCCTCCGCGAACGCGACAACTTTCCCCATCGCCGCAAGATCGGTGGACCGGGTTGGAGTCACCACGTAGGTCGCCCCCAAGAACAGGTCGGGAAACGCCGCCTCGACTCCGGTCTGTTCGGACCCCGCCATCGGGTGCCCACCTACGAAGTGCGCGCCATCCGGCATCACCTTTGCCGCGTCGCTCGTTATTTCGCCCTTGGTGCTGCCGACATCGGTCACGATCGCGCCGGGCTTGAGGCTTGGCGCGAGCACTTCAAGCGTGGGTACCACATCCCTGACCGGCGTGCAGATCACGACCAGATCCGCCTCCGCCGCGCCATTGGCAAGGTCAAGGGAATAATCGTCGATAGCGCCGAGGATCTTGGCGCGCATCAGCTTTTGCTCGGTCCGCCCGATTCCGATCACCCGCCCGGCCAGCCCGCGCTTCTTGGCCGCCATTCCGAGCGACCCGCCGATCAGGCCGACGCCGACGATAGCGATAGTGTCAAATATGGGATCGATATCTTCGAGGGCTCGCATCAGGTGTATCTTCCAACGGCGCGCGCCACGGCTCCGAGCTCTTTCATCATGTTGTCGAAGTTCTGGGGAGTCAACGACTGCGCTCCGTCCTTGAGGGCTTTTTCCGGGTGCGGGTGGACCTCGATCATAAGCCCGTCGGCTCCCGCAGCCACCGACGCCCGCGACACGGGTCCCACCAGGGAGAATCGCCCCGTGCCGTGACTCGGATCGGCGATCACGGGCAGATGGCTCAGGCCCGATATGGCGGGGATCGAGCTTACATCGAACGTGTTGCGCGTATACGTCTCGAACGTGCGGATTCCACGCTCGCACAGCATTATCTCATAGTTGCCGCGGTTGGCGATGTATTCGGCGGCCTGCAGCCACTCCTCGATAGTCGATGACATACCGCGCTTGAGCATCACCGGCATCTTGATGCAGCCGACCTCCTGCAGGAGCGCGTAATTGGTCATATTCCGAGTGCCGACCTGGAGGATGTCGGCGTATCGCGCGACCATCTCGACATCGCGCGTGTCCATAACCTCGGTAATGATGGGCATCCCTGTCGCCTCGCGAGCCGTGGCGAGGATTTTCAGCGCATCCTCTCCCAGGCCGTGGAAGCTATATGGCGATGTGCTCGGTTTGAATGCGCCGCCTCGTAGAATACTCGCGCCGGACGCCTTGACCGCCTTCGCGACCTCAAGCGTCTGCTCCTCGGTCTCCACCGCGCACGGACCGGCGATCACCACTATCTTCTGCGCGCCGATATCCACCCCGCGCACCTTGATAATGGTCTTGTCCGGGTGAAACTCGCGGCTCACGACCTTAAACGGCTTCAAGATCGGGACGACCCGCTCGACGTAGGCAAGCGACGACAACTGCTCCGCTATCATCGGTTTAACATCATCGTGCGCGCCGATTACGCCTACAACCGTCTTCTCCACGCCCTTCGAAAGGTGCACGCCGTAGCCGCGCTCCTTGAGGTTGGTCACCAGTTCCTCAACATCGCCGTCCGTCGCGGATGGGGCCAGGATAATAATCATTTTCCAAGCACCTCCCCGAGCGAGGCTATGAAGCGCTGGTTTTGGGCGTCGGTGCCGGTTGTGACCCTGATGTGCGTCGGGCTGCCGAATATATCGCCGGTCCGCACGATCACGCCCCGCAATAGGAGAGCCTTGAAGACCTCCTGGCTGTCGCGCTGGACATCCATCCATACGAAGTTCGCCTGGGTAGGAGTATACGGCAGGCCCATCCTGTCAAGCTCGCGATAGAAATATTCCTTGGCCCGCCTGTTTTGCTCGACGCTGCGCCTCACCTGATTCGGGTCCGACAGGCTGGCAATCGCGCCCACCTGAGCGATGCTGTTCACATTGAACGGCGCGCGCACCCTCTCCAGCGACTGAACAATATGCTTAGGCCCGATTCCATATCCGACGCGCAGGCCCGCCAGTCCGTAAATCTTGGAGAACGTGCGCAATACAAGCACGTTGCGCCCCTGCTTCGCCCACTCGATTGAGCGGGTGTAGTTCAGATCGTCCACGTATTCGTAATACGCTTCGTCCAGCAGGGCAATGCAGCGCTCGGGGAGCCTATCCAGAACACGTTCGACCTCATCGGCGGAGACTATCGTGCCCGTCGGGTTGTTCGGGTTCGTAATCACGAAGACTTTAGTGCGCTCATTCACCTGAGCAAGCATGGCGTCTAGGTCGTGCGTCCAATCCTTGAGAGGAGTCATGCGCACGGGGCAGTCCATAATGGTAGCCGCCGCCTTGTATTCCATAAAGCTCGGGTCCGCCTGAACCACCTCATCGCCGCAATCGAGATAGGCCATGCCGAGATAGAAGATGACCTCATCCCCACCCGCGCCGAATATGAGCATATCGCCGTCAACGCCCAGATGCGGGGCAAGCGCGTTTCTAAGCTCGAAGCAGCTTCCGTCAGGGTAAAGCGCCGCGTCATTGAGCGCCTCCCGCATCGCCTTGATCGCCACGTGCGAGGGGCCGAAGGGGTTCTCGTTCGACGCGAGCTTGATCACATCATCGATCCCCAACTCCCTCTTGACCTCCTCAATCGGCTTTCCGGGCACGTATGGCTTCAGGTCCAGGATACATTGTCTACACGCAATCATTCAAACAGGCCATCCCTTTGCTTCCTCAATATGTGAACAGGATAGCACAAACGGAGGGGGTTTGGCAAAAAGGTAAGCGGCTAGCGATGACGCGAAGCTTACACGAGGAGGTCACCTCCACCTGCGGGATATCACTTCCCGCCCCCAAACAGAAGGAAGAACCAGGTCAAGAGCCGTATTATTCATCAGGAGCAACCTCTGTTTCGAGTGATTTCCTCTTAAGATGAGTTCGACAGAGTGCGCCCCTTTTACTGTTGTCACGAATTACTGCGGGCAAGAAGAGATCTCTATATGAGCTGAGGTGTATCTGGACAATGTTAAGCAGCGAACCATCGCGCGTCATGCAACATCCAATTTTACCTGGCTTACCCGAATTTGCAAACGAGCTTCTGCTACAGCAAGCAATCGCTCGCCTACTTGGGATGATGCCCAATATTGAGGGAGTCCAGATTCTACAGGGAACGCTGGAGCTAGGCAAAGACATCGTTTTCAGAACGATGGGTCCACTTAACGAGATTCTGACCTGCGCCTGCATTGTGAAGAACAAACCATTCAGCGGGAAGCTTGGCACGACCGGAAGCCTTCGCGTATTGATTGACCAGATTGAGCAAGCCTTTGACACCCCGTTCCTCGATGAGAGCGTTGAGGATCGGATGGTCCACCGGGTATATGTGATGAATCCGCACCAGGTAACGCCAGCAGCTCTGGCCGCCGTAGAAGGCAAGTTGAAACAACGCCCCGGGCAGGTTTGCTTTGTTACTGGCTCAAAGTTGTATGATCTGTTTTGTAAGCATTGGCCAGACTTTCTCGCCGCCGAATCATCTATCCTCGCACAGTTCAGACAGGATCTCGAACAGGCTAGCGGCTCCGTAACCTCACTGATTTCAGTGGCATTCGATCATCATCTTGGCGACGCGGGGGAAGCAGAAAATCACGTATACGTCCCGCCTTGCTTTAGACGTTATATCAACCTGTACTCGCTGCCCGAGAACGTAGAAAGGGTGTTGTCTAGAGGGAAGATCGAAAGTCCGTGGAGGAAATCTGACTGGGAATACTTGCAGAGAGATGTGAACCAACTCTTGGCTTTAGTGAGTCACTTGTGTGCCTGGCCATTCCCAGGGCTCGTCGATAAGCCGAATGTTCAAGAGGTTACCGCTGCTCACCGCAAACTGCTTGCGCGGGTTGAGAAGGCCCTTGTCAACGCATTCTGCAAACGAGCGGGCGTAGCGACCGCGAAACTACGGCAGTTCCCCAAGGACGCAGAGTGGGACCTTTCAACAGCCGACAAGGCTGCTGTGACTGCCATGGCCGATAAGGCTGAACAACAGATCAAGGACTGCTTTATCGAGGTTCGATCAGTACTAGCGCAGATGAAATCCGCGGCGAACGCTATGCCTAGGGAATCAGACGATCTGCTTTCAGATGCGGCATTCATACGGTTTTGCGCAATTGATGATTGTCTTCGGGCGTCACAGTCGACAATACTTACGGTCGTCTCTAGAAAAGTCTTCAGCTTCAGCAAAGGCGTACATCAACGCCATCCCTGTTCGGTACTGATAGTTGGCGGTCCAGGAACCGGGAAGACCTCTTTCTGTACACGTAACGCACTGGAGGACGCTGAACATTGTGCCGACGACGCCTCTACCAGCTTGCCTGTATATGTACCGCTTCACAAGTTGCCGGCGTCGGAAGCGACAACGTTTGAAGATATGTTTTTGTCAACTGCGGGCCAGTCCGCCCTACTTCCCCAAGAAAGCCACGGGTGTAACAGGAGCGCTCTTCGCGTCTATCTGGACGGACTTGACGAGGTCGCCGATGTTTCTCAACGCGCTCATATTCTGGAAGTTGCCCGAGCAGGCCCTTCACATGGGAGGACGTGTCAGGTTATACTGACTGCCAGGGACTACCTTTATGACCCCCTTCTGACGTGGCTACCACGCATCACGCTGCGCGGATTAGATGATGATGAAGTGCGAGCCCTTGCATCTCAGTGGCTGGATCACGACTGCGAAGCTACACAGGATTTTATGAACCAGTTAAAAGGTGTGCCTTGTATTAAGCGCCTTGTTCGAGTGCCCCTACTAGCAACAGTTACGATCCTGGTGTACAAGAGAACAAAGCGTCTCCCTGAGAACCGCGCTCGCCTGTATACTGTCTTCGTCAACCTATTGTGCGGGGGATGGGACTTGGCCAAAGGAGTTGTTCGCCCTTCCCGCTTCACCATAACTGCCAAGTCACTTGTGCTTTCCTTTCTCGCCAGCGAGATGCACCGAGACAGACAACGTGATTTTAGCGCCGCCCGATTCTGTAATGTGGGTGACCGGATTTTATCTCGCAGATCACCTGCAGAAGTGAATGATCTCTTGACAGAGGTGCTACGGGATGGGCTCATCGCGCGCACAGCCGACCGCTATCATTTTACCCATCTTACCTTCCAGGAGTTTCTGACGGCTAAGGAAATGCTCGGCGACCCACAGGGATCCAAAATGGACTGGCTATTGAACAAATACTATGAGGGCGACGACTGGTGGCGGGAGGTTCTGTTTTTCAGTATTGGCCTCAGCGAGAATCCTGAACGGGTTGCGATGTGGCTGACGCGGCATATTAAGACCGGTACAGGCCGCGGCAAGCTTGTTAGACAGATATTTGCTGAGACATTCCCGGATTTCGATCTTGAGTATTTCGAACACGCGTCCTCTAAGTAGACAACATGTGACTGGCGTGGAGTAGAATAACGCCGCAGTCCTCTAAGCCGAAGAGCTTTCGGTGTTTCGGGATTTGAGGAGCGGGCACTAATGTATGGCGATGTGATCACGCCCCAGTACGCTCCGGAAATCCCGAAACGAACCCCACCCACCTCCGAAGATGCAAATGCTTGGCGCGAGCATCTTTTCTCTTTTCGCGTCATTCGTCTTCTTCGCGCAATTCGCGATTCAACTCCCCCGAACCCACTCACCACGCTCAGTATGCCTCGCGTTAACAATCAGTGAACAACATTTAATCAAAATAACCCGAAAATGCGTCTGGCAAAACGGCCGGGGTTCGTTGCTCTTTTGCCATCAATTCTGAGGAGGTGGGAAGATATGCGAGCGTGATTGTTACCTCGTCATTGGTTATGGTTATTTGTTCAGTGATGTGTTCTATGATGGCACGTTTCTCGTTTTCGGAGAGGCTAGGCCAGCGGGTATAGAGGTCTCTGCCTTCGTGCAGTAGCTGGTCGGATGAGAAGTATTGGATTCTTAGAAAGTCGATACCAGCCTGTATCTCGGGTATCTGGTCGGCCACTTGCGCCAGCCTTTCCTCCAATGGTTTGTAGTACTCCCCGAAGCTCTTGGCGTTCATCAGGTTGTCGATATAGAGATTGTAGACCTTGCTCATCTCCTGCTTTATCTTATCTTCTTCAGAGGTCAGGGTATTGAGGAGTTCTTCCTTCTCCTTAATGACGCTATTGGCCTTATTGAGGTAGTTGGCTATCTCTTTGGGTGAGAAGTAGAAGGCCTTAAGCTGCTCGTGGAAGACTTCCTCCAAATCGCCGGTAGCGATCTTGTTGCGGCACTTGAGGCAGGTATACTTGGGTGAATTGGAAGGCACATACATCTTGCCACCGCAGCCGCAGTAAGTGACCCCGGAGAAGAGGTTGACCGTCTTTCTGGAGGGCTTGGTTCGTTTCTTTTCCTGGGTGTCGAGAATGCGGCTGCACTCATCCCAGAGTTCTTCGGAGATTATAGGCTCGACCTTGGTATAGATCCATTCCTCTTCGGGCTTGGCGGACACCTTGCCGGTTGCACCACGGCCTGTGGTGTGGTTATTGCGCTTAGTGCCTTTGGCAACGGGGTCGCGAAGTAGCCTGGTGACTGTCGTGTCGGTAAACTTCGCGCCGGTTCGTGTTCGGTGCCCCATTTCATTCAGGACACGGGCGACGGTCTTGCGGCGGCGGTGCTGTGTGAAGAGTTCATACACGAGTTTCCGAACTGGAGCTTCGGTAGGATCGGGAACGAGGGCCTTGTCTTCCCAGCAGTAGCCGAAGGGAGCCTGCCCACCGAGAGGTTTTCCCATCTTCGCCCGGATGGAGATTGAGGCATTGATGCGGTCAGTTATCTCTTCCCGCTCCCACTGGGCCATAGCCGCGATCATTGTATAGAAGAACCGTCCCGCCGGAGTGGACGTGTCTATAGCCTCGTATAGGGAGATAAGGTCGGCATCATTATCTCTAAAGATATCGGCGAACTCAAGGAGTTCCTTGGTGTTGCGGGCGAGCCTGGCGAGCTTGGAAAAGATAAGGCCGGTAATATTGCCTTTCTTAATATCCTCCAGCATCCGCCTGGCTTCGGGATGATGCATTACCGCCTTGCCGCTAACTGCCTCCAGATGATAAACCTCCCGCACTTGCCAGCCCTTGGATTCAGCGTAGAGACGCGCGCGCCTCTCATGAATCTCCGGGGACTCGCCTCTGGCCTGATCTTCCGTCGATACCCTTATCCAGATTCCGACTTGCTTTACTTTTTCGATATTATCCATCTGTCCCCCAGCCACAAGGAATTGCTGAGGGATTTTACCGTCCCCTGCCGGGGAAGTCAATAGGTCTGTATGACGAGCTCACACTAATTCGGGGACTAAAGTCATAAGCCGGGTGTGGAGTCCATTTCCTGATCTATCTCAAACCTTGGCCTGCCGTATTTGACCCTTGAGAACTCGATTATTTCCCTCTTGTATGAAGATGTCATACTGGGCGGTGGCAGGGTTCTTGCGCTGAATGGTTTCGAGGTAGCGCCGTCTATCATGAGTTTTAGATAGATGCAGTAGTTGGGAAGGGCAATGAGGTCGAACATGTCAAAGACAGGCTGGAACTCCCGAGTCAGGAAAGGCGCATCTTCCGCCCCAGCACGGAATGAGATGATCGTTCCGACATTGCCGAAGATCGCCGACCTTACTTTTTCATCGAGCTGCGCTATATACTGGTGGGCCAATATCAAGCTGAGGCCATACTTGCGCGACTCGGAGAGAATATTGGCGAAGGCCTGGGTGAGGAAGTTCTGCACCTCGTCAACGTAGAGGTGGAATGGCTTACGCTGTGATTCTGGCGTATCCGCTCGGCTGGTGGCTGCAAGCATGATCTTACTGACGAGCATTGCCCCAAGCAGAGAACTGGTATCTTCCCCGATCTGGCCTTTGGATAGATTGACTACAATGATCTTGCCCTCGTCCATTACTTTCCTGAGATCAAAGGTATTGTGACTTTGCCCAAGTATGTAGCGGATATATGGGCTGGCAATTAGCTGGCCTGTTTTGTTGATGATTGGAGATGCGGCTTCAACGCCCTTCGATCCCGACTGAAGCCGCCAGAAGTCATTCACATGCCTGTCCTTTACATGCTTTAGGACTTCGGCCTGAAAAGCCTTGTCTGTGAGAATGCGGGGCAAATCCAAAAGCGTGCTCCCCGGATAATCAAGAAGCGTAAGCAGCGAATACCTCATAATGTGCTCCAGCCTCGGTCCCCAGTACTCCGGCCAGATTTTCTTGAAGATGGAGATAAGATCGGAGACGATAAGGTGCCGCTGCCCTGGCTTCGTTTCCTCCAACGGATTGAATGCAATCGAGTAGTCAGTATCCATCGGATTGAAATAGATTACATCCTCCATCCGTGCTTCCGGCACATAGGAAAGAACATCGTCGGCAAGATCTCCGTGAGGATCGATAAGGGCAAGCCCCTCTCCGCGCCTGATGTCGGCTATGAGCATATTCTTGAGAAGCGTGGACTTGCCGGTGCCGGTCTTCCCGATCACATACATGTGATTGCGCCGGTCTTTTTTCTTGATACCGAAGACGTCCTCCCGGTGCCGAAAGTCAGTTACGGCAAAGGGGGTGATCGGATTGTCATCATCGCTTTTTGTCCTCATTTACCATCACGATAACAGCCCCCAATGCCCCTCAAAAGCAGGGCTAAGTTGCCTCTCAAGGCAAATACGCCTGTCTTGTTCCATTTTGTGGATGGGCTATTTTGAAATCGGGTCTCAAGTGAGATCCCAAGGAGGCACACTGCATGACTACTGATGACAGCAGACTCAATGTCGAATTCCTCAGGTCGGGGTCGGTGACTTACGAGTTCGCCACACACCTTTCGGCAAACCGCATCGGTCGCGGCTTCACTCTGGGCTTCTACCATAAGGCAGACCTGGAGCAGGCGGCAGAGGGGTTCTTGGGTCAAAGGCAGACTGACACCCCTCTGTGCCAACATGTATGAAACAGCCTCCCCTGTATAATTAGTGTAGAGGGCGGAGGAGGCTTAGATTGTTTAGACGAGAAGTGAATGCAGCAGAGAAGATCGATTTGGTGAGACTGGAGTGGA
>JAMCYN010000168.1 GCA_023474015.1 Armatimonadota bacterium | reverse complement strand
GGGCGGAACGACCAGCGACCCGGTGAATGATATCCGGAATTGGAAGATGACCAACATCCAGCTTTCCGGAGTCACGCCCGATACGCTGATCCTGGGCGAGGATGCCGCGGCTGCATTCCTAAGCGATGACCAGGTCAAGGCGCTGCTCGACGTCCGCAATATGATGGTCGGCCAGGTGAACGTTCAGGACCTGCCCAATGGCGCCGAGTACATCGGGACCATCGTCGGTGTGGACATCTTCGCATACCCTGAGTGGTATATCGACGATGACACCGGGGTGGAAACGCCTATGATCGCAGCGTCGCACGCGATTCTGTTCGCCAGTGCCGCGCGAAGTCCCGAGTCCGCAATATTCTACGGCGCGTACTACGACGTCGCCAAGCAGCAGACACTCGTGGGTTCGAGGATCCCGAGGAGTTGGGTCGACGTCGGGGCGAACATGGAGTTCTACGAAGTGCTCAGCTTCCCTGTGCCCTACGTGCCGGACTCCGATAGCTGGCTGGTCGCGACCGTCGTCTAGGAGGTGATTCCGTGGATTATGTTGTGAAGTCTCGATTGAAGTTCAACGGCGAGAGGTTCGGCCCGGGGGATGTTGTTTCCGGCATTCCGAAGGCGGAAGTCAAGAGGCTCGTCGCTCTCGGGGTGATCGAGGGAGCCTCGGATGTTGTCGAGTCAGCGCCCGAGGAACCCGAGAGAAAATCGGAACTCGATGCGGCGGTGGATGCAAGGGCCGCGAGACGCGCTCGGGACAAGGCGACCAGGGAGCGGAAGAAGGCCGACGCCGGCGGGGAGAAACTTCCGCCCGGCATCGACCCGAATCTCACGGGAGGCGGCGGGGAATAAAAGCAGATTCTTCGTCGTGCCTCCTCCTGTTTCGGGAAAAGGGTTTCCCGAAACAACTGGAGGCTTGATGAGAACCGGCCGCCCCTTCGACAGGCTCAGGATGCTGCGTCTTGACAGGCTCAGGATGCTGGGTTATAGGACGACCAATACTTAACGGCTCGGGGTGACCCGGGCCGTAATTCTATCGCAGAAAGCGAGGAACATCATGAAGCGTATTCTGAACATCAACCCTCTTATTCTCGTCTTGGTGATCATCATCGCCATCGCGCTGCCTCTGTGGGCGGCTCAGAACGTGGTTACCGGCCAGAAGGTGGGCCGGGGCGGGCTGACCGTCAAGGGCGGCACATTAACAATGCAGACGGTCGCAGGCACAACGACGGCGACCGTGACGAGCGCGGGCGTGGCGACATTGCCATACGTTCCTATCGTCGCTGAAACCACAGCGGCGCGAACTGTCACCTCGGCCGATTTCGGCAAGCTGATCGCCTGCAGTTATGCCGGCGCGACGACCGTTACTCTCCCCGATCCGAGCGCCAGCACAGCGGGCGCGGTCTTTTTTATTGCTCAAACAGTTGATCAAAACCTCACAGTAGTGGGCGGCTCGACGGCGGATAACAACAAGATCATCGCTGATGGCGTGCTGACTACGGATAACGTGGCCTTTTCAACGAGCAGCCATAAGATTGGCGCAATGATGAGGGTTACGGGGATCAGCGCGACGAAATGGCTGATTACCGACGCCTCGAGCTGCGCGATGACGGTCGAGGCTGCTGACTAACGTAATCCACGCTAGCACGATAATGGAAGCCAACGGGGTCGCGCGAGCGGCCCCGTTGCTTACTTGGAGTATGGAATCGAGGACAGCATGAGGATGCGAATGAACGGGGCCGCTCTTGCGGTCCTCTTGCTTATCACTCTGATGCTCGCCTGGGCCTGCGTGCCCGTTATGGCGGCTCAGCAGATGGTCACGGCGATCAAGGTCGGCTCAGGCGGGATCACCACCAAGGGCGGGTCCATCGGCCTGTACAACGTCAATGGGACGCTGATGTGGCGGGCTGTCGGCTCGACCGGCAACCAGACCATAGGCGGCACTCTCGCGGTGACCGGCGCGACGACACTGACGGGCGCGGCGACTCTCGCGAATACACTTGCGCTGACGGGGGCTGCGACACTAGCAAGCACTCTCGGGGTCACCGGAGCCACGACGCTATCGAGCACGCTGAATGTCGTGGGTAATTCGACCCTGGCCAGCCTGGATATCGGGGGTGGCTCTGGCGGGTCCGGAATAACATTCACCGGGGCGGGGGCGGCAACATTCGACAGCGCCGTCATTGCATCGAGCACGCTCGCGGTAACCGGCGCGGCTACACTCTCATCCACATTGACAGCGAAGCGAGTTGTGTCAGCGGATGAGGGCGACGGCTCGACCACGATGACCGTCGCGGCCTATCCGAGCGGTTCGGTAATTACATGCGCCGCCGCAACGACGGCGATTGTGCTGCCGGCGCTCACGTCCGGCGTGACATACACGTTCATCATGAAGGGGGCGACCTCTTTCACGTTGACCGGCCCTTCAGCCTGTGTGATGTGCGATGGACAAACCGGAGCAGTGACTAATCTGGTGTGGTCTACCACGCCGTTGTACCTCAGTATCACGGTCGTGAGTGACGCGGCGAACTGGACCGTGACATCGTATACGACCGCGCCGGATAGCTCGAGTTAATACCATGGCCTTCCCGACCTCCCAGATGCACGAGACGATCACGATCTATCCCCGCACGGGCGTCGGGGCGTACGTGCCCAAGTTCGGCGCGAGTTATGAGGAAACTTGGTACATCGAACCGGGGTTCAAGACAGTGACCGACTCCAAGGGGCAGGAGATCGTATCGAGCCTGTTCGGACTCGGGCCCGCGGATAGCGCGCTCAATGTGAATGATGAGATTGTCTGGAACGGGCGGCGGTACCGCGCGATCGACGTGCAGCCGCTGAGGTTTGGGGGAGAGGCGCATCATGTCGAGGCGTATTTCGGGAGCGTGGCGGAATGAGCTTCTCGGTGAAGTTCGACGAGGCCAAGGTCATCGGGGATATGAATGCGGCGGCAGTCGCGGCGCTACGCGAGTGCGGCAAGGACCTGCTGGAGAAATCACAGAAACTCTGCCCGAAAGATCGGGGATTTAATGGCGGTCTGGTTTCGACATCCGAGGTCGAGGTGGACGAAGAGACGCTCACGATGCGCGTGCGCTACAAAGCGCCCCACGCCCATCTGCAGCACGAGAGAGTTCAAGACAAGCACAAGAACGGGGAGCAGGCGAAGTTTATCGAAGCCCCCCTTAACCAAAACGCTCACGCCTATCTTCGGAAAGTGGCCGATGCCATGGGCGGACGGGTTCGCCGCTGAGACGCGGCAGGAGGAATCATGGGACAGACACTAGCTGCAACCTTGACCGTGCGGGCAAGGAATACATACACCAATGCACTTGACCTGGCGAACGTCGTCGACTCATTCGATATGAGCTTCAGCGATACGCTCGCCAATGGCGCGGGGGCTAACCAAGCTCAAGTGGTGTGGCACGATAGGCGGTCGCTGCTCACCACGGCCACGGAGGAGCTTGACCTCGCGGGCGCATTGGTCAACGCGTTCGGGACTGTCACGTTCACGAAGATCAAAGGGATCATCATCGACGTGCGCACGGTCACCACGGGCTACAGGCTGCTGATCGGCGGCGCTGCGGCGAACGCATTCGAGACATGGCTCGGCGCGGCGGGCGATAAGATACGCATCGACGCCGGGGGCATGTTCTGCCTGACAAGCCCCGTCGACGGCTACACCGTCACGGCGGGCACGGGCGATATCCTCAAGATCGACAACCCCAGCGGCGGCACCGTGGAGTTCGACATCTACATCATCGGAACAGGCTCCGTCGCCTAGTCGGAGGCCGGATGTGATAGTTGAGGAGATCGCGCAATATCTCCAGTCATTGGAGATCGGGACCTTTGACCCTGCCGGGGTCATAGGCGACATATTCATCGAGACGATGCCCGATACACCGGACACGTGTATCGGGCTTTACACTACCGCCGGAATGCCGCCGGACACCAAAACGAGCATATCCCGGCCTTCCGTGCAGATCATCGTGCGGGGTAGCCGGGATCCACGGACGGCGAGCAGCCTGGCGACGCGGATTCAGGAAGCCCTGCACGGGCTTCACAGTATGACGTTTATTCCGGATGGCTCGCGAGTGATGCTGTGCTCAGCGCGCAATTCGGAACCGGTCTCGCTGGGGCGGGACGATAACCAGCGTCACGAATACTCGATCAACTTACAGCTCATAATCGGAGGTTCCTGATGGCAAACGAGGTCATCGGTGTGGATGTAATTGTTGAGATAGGCAGTGGGGCCACCACCGCCATCCTGGGCCAGCGCGGCGCGAAGCTGAGCGTGCCCAGGGAAATGATAGACCTCACGGTCAAAACTAGCTGGCCGTGGAAGACGGCGAAGCCGGGATTCATCAGTTGGTCGGTCGATTGCGACGGCCTGCTGATGGAGAAGACCAGCGGCGCGGCGAGTATCGCGCAGACGCTGATCGACGGCACGCTCGTCAATGTGGACGTGATCGTGGCGGATTCCGGGGAGCAGTTCAGCGGAACGGCGTACCTCTCGAACGTCGAGATCGACGGGCCTATGGACAAAGAAGGCACCATGTCCTGCAAGCTCGACGGCACCGGCGCGCTGACGCCGACATCGGGGGCTTAACGCATGAGTAACAGACGGACCTTTACAGCGGTCATCGGCGGCGAGGCGTATGAGATTCCGACGTCGATGGCCGTGCTCGAGGATGCGGAGAATGTGTCCGGCATAAGCGTGATCGACGCCATTGTGGAGGATAAACCCACATCCATCCTACGCGGCATCCTCTATGCCGGACTGAAGCGCAGCGGTATAGAGCAGATTGATGGTGAGCCGCTGACCTACGAACTGATCGGGGAAGTGTGTGATTTTGCCGAGACAGCCGCCAACACAGTAGCGTTTATGAATGCGGTGACACCCGTCTTGGGGGGCCAGGCAAAAAACTCACCGTCGGAGGGCCGCAAGAGACGCCCACATGGACAAAAATCCGCCGATGCGGCTACGGACTCCTCCGACTAACTCCCTGTGAACTTTGGGGCATGGCCTGGGCCGACTTCTGGGAAATCCTCGACGGGCGACTCTGGTGGCAGTTGCGGGAGCAAGGCGTGCCGGAGAAGCGCCAATATACCGACAAACAGCGTGCGGATACGCATGCATGGCTGAGCGAGCAGGCGAAACGAAGAGGCTTGATACATGGCTAAGGGCATCAACATAGGCGGTATATACGGCGAGTTTAGCCTGGATAACAAGGGCGCGAAGCAGGTACTCCAGCAGACCAAGGCCGAGATGGCCAAGGCCGCTGTGGAGATGCAAAAGTCCGCGCGGGTGAAGGTTGACCTCGAGCAATGGAAGCAACTTTCCAGCCAGATGCAGGCACTAAAAGCGCGGGCCCAAGAAACGCGCATGGCGCTGCTGAAGGCCGCTCCCGACAGCGAGGACGCCAAGAAACTCCAGGGCACGCTCGCCGGGCTGAACAAGCAGATCAAGCTCATAAAGGATTCCACCGGGCCGGCAAGAAAAGAGCTTGAGCGGTTAGCTAAGACCGCAGACGATTCGCTCAAGCGCGCCGGGGAACGGATGTCGGGATTTGGCAGGTCGATGTCGATGTTTGTCACGGCGCCCATCATCGCGGCCGGAGCCGCAATGCTGAAGTTCGCCGGTGAGATGGAGCAGAGTGAACTGGCATTCACAACTCTGTTGGGGAGCGCCGAGAAGGCGAAGACGTTCATCAAGGAACTCCGTGAGTTCGCTGCGGCAACCCCCTTTGAACTCCCTGGCCTTATGGACTCAAGCCGGAAGCTGCTTGCATTCGGGTTCGAGGCCAAGCAGATCATACCGATGATGCGCAGTATCGGCGACGCGGTTTCGGCTCTGGGCGGCGGCGAGGCGGAAATATCACGAGTAACGACGGCCCTTGGGCAGATGAAAGCCAAGGGAAAAGTGTCAGCCGAGGAGATGATGCAGCTCGCCGAACTTGGAATACCGGCATGGCAGATGCTGGCGGACAAGATAGGCGTGACCATCCCCGAGGCCATGAAGATGGCCGAAAAGGGCCAGATCAGTGCGGCACAGGGGATAGACGCGGTGCTGTCCGGTATGAGCACAAAGTTCGCCGGGATGATGGAGAAGCAGTCGAAGACTCTTCTGGGTCAGTGGTCGACCTTTAAGGACAACGCAAGAGCCGCGATGACGGACTTGGGGACTGCTATTATTCCGGCGGCTCAGGCGGCGCTCCAGGCTCTACAACCCTTACTGGGAATGGTCGGAAAGATGGCTCAGGCTTTCGCCGCGCTCCCCGGCCCGGCGCAGACCGCCGTGCTGGCATTCGCGGGAATGGCCGCCGCCGCTGGCCCTTTGCTAATGGTAATCGGCCAGATGGCGCAGGGCTGGAAGTCGTTTGTGGACGTGCTGGGAACCGTGCAAGATAGGCTAAAAAAGTCGGGAGGTGCGATGAAGAGCGCGAAGTCGGCTCTTGGCGGTTTGGGCGGCGCGCTGACTCTTGCCGCTGCGGGGGTTGCGCTCTTTGTTTATCAGGTGCAGCGAGTCGGCGCGGAAGTCGACCAGATGGCCGAAAAGGTATGGCGCGATAAGGATGCTGTCGACGCACTCAATGCAAGCTTGAGCAAATATAAAGAACAACTGCGCGGAGCTGATCTCCATAGATCGGAGAGCCAACTCCGGCAGCTTTACGACCAGCGCAACGAAGCGAAGGAACGCCTGAACAAAGTAGAGGCAAAGTCAAACTGGTGGAACTATGGCAGCGCCATGAATCGTGCCGCAGCTCACGAAGAGAGGGCCGAGATTCAACGTACATCGAAGCGGATTGAGGTGGTAAGAGAGAGGATTAAGGAGATCAAGGGGAACGGATCTGTGTATGGCGGCTCCATGAGAACATTGGAAAACGCTACTTCCACGCCGGTTGCCCCTGCCGCAGGCGCGCAGGCACAGCAGTTGAACTATATGCAGCAGATGCTGCAACGCATGGACACCCAAATCCAGGAACTCAAGAAAATCAATGCCCCGGCGGTGTCGTCGTGAAAAGCAGATTCCTCGACTGCGCTCGGAATGACGGAACGGCGGTGTCATCGTGATTTACGGCGAGCGGACACGGCGGGAACTGAATCACGACGAGAAGGGTCTCACCGGCAAGATCGTGTATATCTGCGACTGGACCGACATCGACCCGGCGCCGATTGCCAGCCTGCCAAAGCGCGGCGACGCGTGGCCGGACAACGCATACTTGCGATGCGTGCATATCAGCGCCAATGAGATCGACTACAACGTCGGCGAGTATACGGCATACTACTCCACCGAGCGGCAACTAGCCGAGGAGTTTTGCGAGGTGTCGCTCGACTACGGCCTCGAGACGGGCGACTATACCGAGGGCTGGACATGGGAGACCGCCGGCACGCCGGTGACCGATCAGATTCCGACATCGAGCCCCGTCGGCATCTATACGATTCGGGTTCGCGAACCTGGACCGCCGGAGGAGAAAATCCTCGAGGCGATGAACAAGGTCAACTCCAAGGTGTTCCGAGGCTATGCCGTTGAGAACATGCGCTTCGACGGCGCGTCTACATCCGAGAGCTATGATATTAATGGCGATATCATAGCCGTCGCCACCACTTATAAGTTCACCATTCGCGACCGCAGCCACAACCAGGCTTGGCGAAAGAAGCTTCAGGCGCTCGATATCGACGGGAACCCCATCGTTTGGCAGCACATCGACGCAGGTGAGCCGTACTACACAACGGACTCGGCAAAGATCGGCACGCCCGTATGGGTGAATCAGGTCACCGGCCAGGAGGCGTATGTCTCTGGGACATGTGGCTGGGACAAGCCCACGAATGGCGGAGCATATCGATACGGCACATGCGACTTCGCGGCGGTGCTTGGGCTGCCGAAGAAAATCGGTGACGGCTGATGGGTATAGGTGATACTCAGGCTCATAAGCGTATCGACCTTGTCGAGGCGCGGCTGCGGCGATTGGAGAACATAACCGGCGGGCCGGGGGTGACCGTTCAACCGACGCCCGGCGGGATTGCGATATCGGTGAAGCAGCTTCCGGGCGGCACGGCTCGCAAGGAGAGCAATTCGGGGGGCACGCCGCAGGACCTGGCGCACGTGCAGGCGACGAGGGACACGGACGATTGGGCCAAGGCCACCGACCGCTGCCCGGTGACGGTGGAGGTTGTGACGGATATCGAATATAACAAGACTGATCACAAGCTCACTTTCCGCACGCGGCTCTTCACATACGACAAGGGCGGCAACCTGGTCTCCATCGGCCAGGAGTCCGACCCGCTCACCCTCATCACAACCGCCGTCGCGCATACGTAAGGAGTTGAGATTGCCTGACGTTTCGATTGGCTCTACAATTCCACCCAAGCGGTCCGTCTGCCTGGCGTATTACTGCGCATCGCACGGCCGGTTCACGGCGCGCGAGGTGTTTGTTCGTGAGCACGGACGCGAGCCTGATGTGCGAGAGCTATTGATGGGGGCCGGAGATTCGGCGCATTGCCCGAAGTGCGGGCGGCGTTGTCGATGCTGCTGCAGAAGGGTCGTGCCTGATGGCCGTTATTAGCCTGGGGACAACAACGCTCACCCGAACGATCTCCGGGACGGTCAAGTGCAGGCTGCTTTCCGGGTATCCCACCGTGGACGCGGTATGGTGTGACGCTCCGCCAGTGTACTACGCGGATGCCTATGTAATAACGGGCTTCCTCGGCCAGTGGGTGGCGTCCATCCAGCCGATGGGATTGATGAATGTCGAGATCAAAGCGGAGTTCGAGGCGCTCGAAGAAACTTTGACCTGCCCCGAAATGCTCACGACGCCGAATATGCGATGTCACCTATGGGCGTATCTGGACTATGTCGACATTCCCGCGCCCAGCTATACCCATCGCATTGAGATCGGAACGTTCGATTTCGTCAGCGGGATATACGCAGGCATCGACGAAAACGATTCGATCAGTTGCTCACTTACGGTTGAGATCCCGGTCGAGATATTCGCGGAGACTACCGAGGCATCGGCTCTAACAAAAATATGGCGCGGACACACCGGACAATCGCCATACGGCCTTTCTCATAGTGCCGAGGTCTACTATGTGCCTACAGGCAATTGCACGATCACTCAGGTTATGGGTGCATTCAGCAACGAGATAGTGATCGAGCGGCCCACGGACCCAACCGAGCGCGCCGCGTGGGATGCTCAGTTCGTGCAAGGGCTTGGGGAGGGTCAGGTAGATATTACCGAGTGGACCGCCCTGCCTGAATTGAGCTGGTGGACCTATCCGTTGGAGGATGGCGTCCCCGTGGCTGTCGGGACGGTGGCATTTACGAACTTTCCTTCCGTAGTTGGGCTTGCCCCGAATCTGAGTGGGACTCTCGGCGTTGGCGGGTTCACCATCAACGACTCCTTAACCGTGGTGGGCGGAGTTATAACATTCAAATCCACGGGGGCGGTCGGCAACTCGGCTACTGCTTCCTCCTACGCCACCCTGACCTTGCTGACCGGGGCGCTTACATATACGCACTCGGGGTATGTCTATCACCTCAACGGTGATCCTGTGTCGGGGATGACTATTGAGATTGGGGAGTCTGCAACTCCTGCGGTAACCACGAATACGAATGCCAGCGGCTACTTCTCGACATCTCGGACGTTTGACGGCCAGTGGAGCGTCTATCTCTCTCTCGATGACAGCAGCGACAGTAAAAACGATCTCCCGAGCGTGCACGGGCCGGATGTAATCACGAATCTTGCGGCGACACGCAATCCGTGGTTTCCGAAGGACGAAACCCTGCCGGACGATGATACCACATGGGGGGTCAATTTCTCCGGGCACAACGATGGGCGTATCGACATCAATTCTCCGGTGACGCTCGCGGGGGTAGGGACCAACATCCTACAGATCTCCGCGCCCTACACGAAAGTCGTGCACGATTTCGACACCTCCGGCTGGTCGGTCTCCGGGGGAACTGCAGACCTGAGCATCGAGGGCGGCAAGCTGAAGGTCGTGGTGACGAGCGGCACGCCGACGATCACAAAGGATTTCTCCGCGACATCCACGACGCTCGCGGGCGCGCGGTATGCGGACATAATCTATACCGCCGACGATACCGAGGGGATACAATGGGAGGCGTGTGGGCATCAGTGGAATATCTCCCCGACGAGTTACCGTGTCGATCTGTCCGCGCCCGACAGCCTCGATCTAGTATCCGACACCACGGCCGCCGCGCTGAATAACCCGACCGCGCCCTGGGCCTGGGGGGTGCGGAACCCAGGCACGATGAAGCTGATCGGCTTGCGGAACGGCAAGACATACTATTTCGACACGATCACCCTCAAGCGGCTCACCGAGGCCGAGGGTGGGTCGCTCGATGTCTATATCTACGGCCATGGGCCGTATGTCGGGAGCATCATCGGCGATGATCGGGAGTCGGATAACTACCTGACGACCATGGTCGCAGAGCCTGACCCGCCGAGGGAACTGATCGACGTCTACGAGCAATCGGGGATAGTGCTGGTTGATGGCGTGGTGGCCGCCGAGTTATGCTCAATGCACCGCTGGGAAAGCCCAGGCTCCCCGAGCACGGTCTGGTATCACGAAATCCTCTCGGTCAATGATGACCGGTTCCTGACACCCTTGAGCGGGATGGTCGAGAAGAGCTATCCCACAGGGACGGGGACCGCATACGGGACATATCTGACGCCCGGCTGGTATCACGGCCATGACTCTGTATCGTTCAGCGCAGTCGGTTACCTCGGGGCAATATCCCTGCCGCTGGAATATCCGGTGTATGCATTCTCGTTGACCAAGTGGCTCAAGGGGCATTCGATCATTCGCGTCATAGACCCGGGAGGGCCGCCTGGAATCACGGACATCATCCACCGGAAATACATCCGCGATGGGGGTGTAATGCTCTCCGAGGAGACCCTGCAAACCGACCCCAAGGGGTTTGTGGTTACCGGCCCGTTGGACCAACCACATTCGGAGTCGTGGCAAATCACTGATATCGCCTCGGACGGCACATGGGTCGTCGTCGGGAGCAAACTCTACAGCGCCGCGAGCTACGTCGGGTGCTCGCTCTGGTTTGGTCTGTATGAGATCGGAGGCCCAGATGGTCGATTTAAGACCGTCGCTTCTATCGACGGCACGCATCTTGTGCTGGACTCCGCGCTGCCCGCGGTAACCGGAGGCTATGACACCTACATCGACAGCTACTGCTATCCGCTGGATGACTACGTGCATGAGTTTGAGGTCGCTCATGTGAACGAGGGCGCGCTGCTGTGCGCTGCCTCGGACGGTTCACTTCTCTGCGCGACATCGGGCGGAGATTTGCTCTACGGTTCATACGACCCCATCGTCGCGGCGATGCAGGTCCGGAACCATGCCCTGGCCTTGGTCACAATAAAGCGGTGACATGCTCACATATCTAGTCGGCCTCGGCGGCTGCCGGGGCTATTCTATTCAACCGGAGGTTCCTGTGATGCAATCTCTTCTGTCACACCCCGCGCTTGTATCTATCCCGGCGGCCGTGGCCGTGATCGTGGCCACCGCGATGTTTATCAGCGCCATGAACCGAATGGGTACGAGTCGCGACAGCGAACGCGAAATTCATCTAAGCACGATCATGCGAATGAGCGAAGAGTTTTCGGAGTCGATTCGACAACTCAACGAAAGTCGCTTGGCGGAGCACAAGGAAATGATGGAAGCTTACCGGCAGCAGAGTTTGTGCATGCAGGAGATGGTGTCCACGTGCAGGAGCGCACGTGAGAAAGGACCGCTATTATGAAGACAAGAATACCCGCGGCTATAATGACCTTTCTGAAGTTCATGATCTACTCCACGGCCGCCAATCTGGCCACCACAATGCCGTCTCACGACAACCCTCTATTTTGGAAGCTCTTCGGGGCCAGCCTTGTGGCGGCGCTCATCAAGGCGCTGCTGACCTACGCGACAACGGCGGCGCAGCCATGAACGTCTTCAGGAAGGCATGGCGCTGGATTAAGGGCGGGCGCACGGACGCGCAGACGGTGTTCGGCCTGCTGATCGCGGTCATATCCTCTAAGCAGAGGACTCAATTGCGCCGGGACCTATACGCCGTCCGGCAGGCGGTAGAGATAGCGTCGCTTGCCGAACCAAACTCGACGCAGGTCATACAGGCGCGGGAGTGGGTTGACGGCGCGTTGGAGGTGCTGGATTGAAAAAGTTGTGGGACGCCATCGGACATCTACTTGACTGGCAAAGGAACAATTCAGGCAACACGAAAAACCGCTGCCTTGAGGCGGTGCGCTATGCCCTGAAAGAGGAGGGCTTGAAATTGCCCGTCTCCAACGTTGACTATAAGGGCATGCTCGCCATCGACAACGGCAAGACACTCGCGGCGAATCCCGGTCGGTGGGGGTGGAAGCTGCTGGGCACTTCGGCGAAGGTGCTGCCGCTGGATCGGCCCTGCCTCGTGTACTTCAAATTGTGCGCATTCCTGCCCAAGTATATGAGGTTCGCCGGACACATCGCCATCTACAAGCCGAGCACCAACGTCCATGTCGCCAACACGAAATACACCATGAGCCTCTGGTGGCGCTGGCGCGTGGCGTATGTGTTTCTGCCGGCGGATGATTAGGCCCCGTATTTACCAACGGCCCCGGCGGGTCTTACTCCTTTCGCCCGCCGGGGCCGTCTTTCACTTCTGCATTCGAGCTTCGATATCCTCGCGCAGAAACAGCCTGACGTATTTTGTCGCGTAGACTGCTCGCAGTTTCCCACGACGCTTCAAGTCGTCAATGTTCTGCGTTGAGCAGCCCAACATGGCCGCAGCCTCGGCGGACGTCACCAGATTCTTATCCAGGAACTCGAAGAGCTCCTCTTTGCTGTTAATCCTCATTGCCTTTACCCCTGAACACGACAACCAGATTCAAGACCACCGCCACGGCGATCAGGCCGAACTTCACCCAGTCGAGGGTGCTCGGATTCTCGAAGTCGTCGAACTGCATCAGCACGAGCACCGCCAAAATTATTGTTATCATCCCGTTTTTCATGGTATAATGCGGTAGGTGTGGGGAGGGTTTCCCCTCCCCGGTCTTTAGGACTTCTTGGTTTTCTTGGTCAACTGTTTTATCAACGTTACCAGCGTGAGAACAGCAACCCCGATCTCCAGGAAGTCTTTTATTTTACCTACCACCCTTTCACCTCCTTTCTTTGTCCATCGACATTATAATTATACCCGACTACTTGTAGCCTGTCAAGTAGTTGCGGCAATTTTTTTCAACTTTTTTGCTTGACTCGTTTCCTCCTCCCGAGTTACCATGCGAACAAATGTTCTGTTGCAAGGAGGCATTATGTCTGCTCGACTTCGCTCTCCCATTCAATGGTTCGGCGGCAAGGCGCTCATGGCCGGTAAGCTCCTTCCCCTCTTCCCCGAGCATCACACCTATTGCGAGCCTTTCGGCGGCGGCGGCTCGCTGCTTTTCACCAAACAGCCCAGCCCGATCGAGGTCTACAATGATCTCGACGAGGATTTGGTAAACCTCTTCCGAGTGCTCCGGGATCCCCAGCAATTCCCCGAC
Organism: Armatimonadota bacterium; assembly: GCA_023474015.1. The sequence continues at coordinate 35,448 of JAMCYN010000168.1, read as the reverse complement.
TTCTATCATCGCGCCTGGCTCAGCCCATACAGCCGAGCGGAGTACGACTTCTGCAAGCGACGCCTCAATGAGGACCCCGACCCCATCGAGCGCGCCAGGCGGTTCTTTGTGCTCGCCAGATTCAGCTTCAGCGGCGTGATCGGCAATAGCTTCGGTCTTAACGTGACGGCGAGCACATCCGGCAGCGCCGAGAAGGCGGTGGCCTATCGCAACGTCTTGTGCCTCCTCCCGCTGATCAGCGAGCGCATGTCGATGGTGGAGGTCGAGTGCCGGGATTTCCGCAAGGTGATTGAGTGCTATGATACCGAACGGACGTTCTTTTATCTCGACCCTCCATACCTGCCGGAGACGCGGAAGTCGGGGCGGTATCGATGCGAACTGACAGCGGAGGACCATAGGGAGCTCGTCGAGATTCTCAAGGGCATCAAGGGAAAGGCGTTGCTATCCGGCTATCCCAACCCCCTGTATGACATGCTCGGCTGGGAAACGCGGACCTGGGATGTGGACTGCCGTGCGGTCGGCGCCACCCGAAGAGGCGGCACCCAGGGCGCTGGCGGACGCGGGGAGAAGCATCGGCGGACGGAGTGTGTTTGGGCGAACTATAAAATAGCGAAATAGACAAATCACGCTGGTTTTGCTGGGCCAGCCGGATTCGCATCACGCAGGCGGCTGGCTGGGCCACTACGCCGCCTCTACCCCTGCCGGACGACTCCTAAGACGTTCTTGTACAGCCCCACGCTTGGAAAGGCTCTAGGATTCGATTTGTGCGGACAATTTGCGGCCAGTTTAGCACTGCCGGGGATGTGTCGAGCGTAAGCAATGGCGGAGCGACTGGGATTCGAACCCAGGAGCGAGTTGCCCCGCTACAGCATTTCCAGTGCTGCTCCTTCGACCAACTCGGACATCGCTCCGCGCCGAGTAAATATTACCATATCGACCGTTTCTCAGTCAATCTTGAAACGCGTCTCAGGCAACTCGATTCGTTGACACTATGGGGCTGTCGTGATATACTTTTCACGATTTGAGGGGATGGCCCCTAGGAGGTTGTGGACGAATCGTGAGCGTGATGTCCGGCGTGCGGCCCTGGGATAAGTTTGTGAGATGTGAAGGGCTGCTGATTGTCGTCTCCGGCCCGTCCGGTGTCGGCAAGGACGCCGTGCTGGCTGAGTTGGCTAAGATATATCCGAGAGCCCGCAAGTGCGTGACTACCACCACCCGCGAACCGCGCGACGGCGAGGCGCAGGGCGTGGACTACACGTTTGTCTCCGAAGAGGAGTTTCGTGAGCGCATCGAATCCGGCGGTTTTCTCGAGCATGCCGAGTTCTGCGGCAACCTTTACGGGACCCCGAGGCAGTGGGTGGAAGACCGGCTCGGAGAAGGCGTGGATGTCGTGCTTAAGATAGATGTCCAGGGCGGGCTGGCGGTGAAGCGGCAAATGCCCTCGGCTCTGATGATCTTCCTCGTTCCACCATCCATGGAAGAGCTGGAGCGACGGCTGAGAAACAGGCTGACCGATTCGGAGGAAGCCATCGCCGGGCGGCTGGTGCGGGCGCGCCGGGAACTGGAGCAAATCCCTCACTACGACTACATAGTTGAGAACGACGACGTGGTTCAGGCGGCGGAGGAACTAAAGGCGGTAATCATTGCCGAACACTGTAGAGTGCGAAGCTAATACGAGCAGGGGCATCCTGGCCGGTAAGCAGGTAATACTCGGTGTCACGGGAGGCATAGCGGCATATAAGTCCGCGTATCTGGCGAGCGCGCTGGTCCAGCGCGGCGCGGATGTTCACGTCGTGATGACCGAGCACGCCACCCAGCTCATCGGCCCGGCGACGTTTTGGTCGCTCACGGGCAACCCCGTCATTACGGGTCTCTTCGACCCGCCGGTGAAGCCGGAGATCACCCATGTGTCTCTACCGGAGAGCGCCGATCTGTTCCTGGTAGCCCCCGCCACCGCCAATTTCATCGGCAAGCTGGCAAACGGCCTCGCGGACGACATGCTTTCCACCATGGCGCTGGTCGTCAGATGCCCGGTAATTCTGGCTCCGGCGATGAATGTCAATATGTATACCAACCCGGCGGTGGTGGCGAACATGGACCGCCTCCGCCAGCGTGATACCATCATCATCCAGCCGGAGAGCGGCCGCCTTGCCTGTGGGGACGAAGGGGTGGGGCGTCTGGCCGATCCGGACGTAATACTGAGAGCCGCCGAAGAGGCATTGATCGGAGGTCCGCGGGACCTGGTCGGGGTCAAGTTCCTTGTCACGGCGGGGCCTACTCGCGAGCCGATCGACCCTGTCCGTTTCATCAGCAATCGGTCCTCGGGCAAGATGGGCTATGCCATTGCCGAGATGGCGGCGAAGCGCGGCGCGGATGTCACGCTCGTGAGCGGCCCCACGGACCTGGAGCCGCCCGCCGGTGTCTCGGTAGTTGATGTCACGACTGTTCAGGAGATGTTCGACGCGGTTACGAGCCTGGCGGAGGGTTCCCGCGTGTTCATATCGGCGGCTGCCCCGGCTGATTTCACTCCCGCCCATATTCAAGATCAGAAGATCAAGAAGTCCGCGCACCTGATCCTCGAACTCGACAAGGCGCGGGATATTCTGGCCGAAGTTGGCAGGAAAAAGGGCAAGACGGTGCTCGTCGGCTTCGCGGCGGAGACCGAAAACCTGGAGGAGTATGCCGAGGGTAAGCTGGTGAAGAAGAATCTGGACCTGATCGTGGCGAACGATGTATCGTGCGGAAGCGATGTCATCGGCAGCGACAGCAACCAGGTTACGCTGATTTCCCGGACAGGCGACAAAGTATGCTGGCCGCGTATGTCCAAGCGCGAAGTCGCCAGAGTAATTCTCGATTATGTTAAGAATCATTTCTTGGAGGAGTTGTCTTGAGTTCACAAGCACATATGTTTACTTCTGAGTCGGTCACGGAGGGGCATCCCGACAAGATGGCCGACCAGATATCCGACGCGGTCCTGGACGCCATACTCGAGCAGGACCCGACGGGCAGAGTCGCCTGCGAGGCCTTGCTTACCACGGGACTCGTGATAGTGGCCGGCGAGATCACGACGCGGGCTTATGTAGAGATTCCCGATATAGTCCGGCGGGCTATCGAGCACGTAGGATATTCCCGGGCGAAGTACGGGTTCGACTTCCAGACCTGCGGCGTTCTGACCGCCATTCAATCGCAGTCGCCCGATATCGCGATGGGCGTCGACACGGGCGGCGCGGGCGACCAGGGTATGATGTTCGGGTTCGCCTGCGACGAGACCCCGGAGCTTATGCCGATGCCGATCATGCTCGCGCACAAGTTGGCCAGGAGGCTGGCGGCGATCCGCAAGGACGGCCAGGTTTCCTATCTCCGGCCCGACGGCAAAACGCAGGTCACGGTGCAGTATGAGCACGGCAAGCCGGCCCGCATCGACAAGGTCGTTGTCTCCACCCAGCACCAGCCGAACATCCCGCAGACTACTATCCGCGATGATATGATCGAGCGGGTGATCAAGCCGATCCTGCCGCCGGACCTGGTTGATTCCAAGACGGAATACTACATCAACCCCACCGGCGCGTTCTCCGTAGGCGGGCCGCAGGGCGATACGGGCCTTACGGGACGCAAGATCATAGTCGATACCTACGGCGGGATGGCCAAGCACGGCGGCGGCTGTTTTTCCGGTAAGGACCCGACCAAGGTGGACCGCTCGGCCGCCTACATGATGCGCTACGTCGCCAAGAACGTCGTCGCGGCGGGCCTCGCGAAGAGATGCGAGCTTCAGGTGGCCTACGCGATAGGCAAGGCCGAGCCGATGGGGATAATGGTCGATACCTGGCGCACGAACACCATTCCGGAGGACAAGATCGGCGACCTGATCCTCAAATACTTCAACCTCACACCCAGGGGCATCATCGAGAAGCTGGACCTCAGGAGGCCGATCTACAAGCAGACCGCAGCCTACGGCCACTTCGGCCGCACCGACCTCGACGTGCCGTGGGAAGACACGGATATGGCGGATACCCTCAGGAAAGAGGCAGGCGTATAAATGCGGAGTTCGATGCTTCGGCTGCATGCAGCCGAAGCATCGTATGCAGACTGCTCCACGAGATAGGTTATAATGATAGTGTGAGTACCGAACCGATGGAGGTTTCCACGTGCACGGCATAAGCTATGTGACTGATGACACTGGCAAAAGAAAAGCTGTCATGATAGACCTCGGAGACTGGGGCAAGCTTTGGGAAGACTTCCAGGATGTGATCATCTCCGAAGCTCGCAAGAACGAACCTACTATCTCCTGGGAAACTCTAAAGGCTGATTTGGAACAAGATAATGCCCAGCAGACCTGATTACCAGGTCGAAGTGCGCGAATCTGCGGCCAAGGAAATACGCGCCCTTCCTTCAGAGGTCAAACAACGTGTAATCAAAGCCATCAACTCATTGAGCAGCGATCCTCATCCAAGGGGTTCGCTTAAGCTCAAGGGAGGTGGTAGTCTCTATCGCATCCGTGTTGGTGTTTACCGCATCGTGTATGACGTCGACGATGTCTCTCGACTGATCGTCATAACTCGTGCCCGGCACAGACGGGAGGTCTATGATTAGCCAAGCACTCGTTTGTTGCTTGCTGCGAGGGATGAGCATTTGTATGCCAGGGTCGTGGTCGACACCGGCGCGACCAGTCCAATAGAATCACTGACGTATGAGATACCTGATGGCCTGGCGGGAAGGGTGCGCATCGGCTCGTGTGTGCTGGCGCCGCTGGCTTCCCGGCAGGCCATCGGCTACGTTATAGGCTTCGAGGAAACGCCCTCGGTCGAGAACACGCGCCCCATTATCGCCGAGGTTGACAGCCCGATCCGTCTTTCCCAGGAAACGCTCGATATGGCCGGCTGGATAGCCGCGCGATATATGTGCCCGCTGCCTCGCGTGGTGACTTCGATTATGCCGGGGATGATGCACTGTCACGTACAGGCGCGCGTGGAAATCATCGACCCAGCCATCTCCAATCTGACTCCATCGGAAGCCAGACTCTTAGAGGCCATCGCCTCCCGTGGCGAGCCGCCTGCGCTGGAAAGCCTATATGGCCAGGCGGACAAGGCCGCCATCCAACGCGCTCTAAGAGGTCTGGAGTCCAAGGGCGCGGCTAAGCGCGTCTGGAGCATCGTGACCGCCACCGGCAAGCCGCGCATCCTGCAGGGCGTTCGATTGGCGGCGGGAATCCGACCGGACGATCAGCTTCTTACCTCTCTAACCTCGAAGCAGGCGCAGGTGCTCCGAATGGTCATCGACCTCGCGCGAGATGTCACCATAACCGAACTCACCCAGCGATTCGGCGCGTCATCCTCCTCGATTTCCTCGCTCGAAAAGAGGGGCGTATTGAACCGAGTTGAGGTGACGTTTCGCCGCCAGCCCTCTTTTGCCGCCGTGGAGCAGCGCGGGGTTACGCTCAGCGCCGACCAGCAGCGTGTCGTCGACGCCATCACGGCGGCCACCGACTCAGAGGGCTACTCGGGCCATCTGATCTTCGGTGTGACGGCCAGCGGCAAGACCGAGGTCTATCTCCGCCTGATCGAGCACGCGCTCGCGCGGGGCAAATCGAGCCTGGTGCTGCTGCCCGAGATCGCGCTTACAACGCAGGTGATGAACATCTTCAAGAGCCGGTTCGGGTCGCTCGTGGCAGTTTTGCACAGCGCGCTGTCGTCGGGGGAGAGGTTCGATGAGTGGGTCCGCATCGAAGAGGGGGAGGCGCGGATCGTGCTTGGGGCGCGCTCGGCTGTATTCGCTCCCCTGAAGGACCTCGGCCTGGTGATTGTCGATGAGGAGCATGAGACCAGTTACAAGCAGGACATCCAGCCGCGTTACAACGGCCGCGAGGTCGCCGCGTATCGTGCACACAAGGTCGGCGCGCCGCTGGTTCTCGGCAGCGCGACTCCCAGCATCGAGACGTATCACTTGGCGCAATCCGGGCGCTTCACGCTGCACAACATGCTCTCCCGAGTCGAAAACCGGCCCATGCCGACTGTCCACGTCGCTGATCTGAGGGAAGAATACGCCCAGGGCAAGGTCACTATCTTCAGCGGCATTCTCGAGGACGGCATTCGGGCGCGGCTCGAACGCGGGGAGCAAGTGATGCTCCTGCAGAACCGCCGCGCCTACTCCACATTCTTGCTCTGCCGTGACTGTGGGTTCGTGTTTCGCTGCCCGAATTGCGCCGTGTCGCTCAAGTTCCACAGCGCGCGCAAGGCTCTGAGCTGTCACCATTGCGATTACACCCGCCGCGCGCCCGATCTCTGCCCGAAGTGCGAGAGCAGGCGCATCAAGGGCTTCGGTATCGGCACCGAGCGCGTGGAGGAGGAGGCGCGCAAGACATTCCCGAACGCGCGAATCCTGCGAATGGACCGCGATACCACCTCCCGCAAGGGCTCCCACGGCTCGATATTGGGCGCGTTTCGCGCGGGTGAGGCGGATATCCTCGTCGGCACGCAAATGATCGCGAAGGGTTTGGATTTCCCGAACGTGACGCTCGTCGGCATCATCAGCGCGGACACCTCGCTCAATCTGCCCGATTTCCGCGCATCGGAGCGGACGTTCCAGTTGGTCTCCCAGGTCGCGGGCAGGTCGGGCAGGGGAACGCGGCCGGGGGAGGTCGTGATTCAGACATTCGACCCCGATCACTACGCCATTAAGTGCGCGGTCGAGCACGACTACCCGGCATTCTACGCTCGTGAACTTTCGGAGAGACAAGAGCTTAAATACCCGCCGTTCGGCTCGCTCGTGAACATACTCTCCCGCGACCCGGACCACGAAGAGGCCCGGAACAGGCTCGTAACGCTGGTTACGCATCTGAAAGCGGCGACAATGGCGGCCCGAAAGGGTATAGACATCCTGGGGCCTGAACCGGCGGTCCTGTCGAAGCTGCGCGGGGAGTATCGGTGGCACCTGGTTCTCCGTTCGCGGGACCGAGAGGCCCTGGTCCGCCTCCTGCGTTCGGCGCTCGACCAGGCCCCGGCGCTTCGCAGGCAGTTGACGGTGGATGTAGACCCCGTCTCAATGCTATAATCTAGAGGTTAGAAGTTAGAGGTAAGAGGTTAGAAGGGAATTTGGGTTGAGTCGGCGAAGGCCGACTTTGCGTATTTGTGGCCGTGGTTTTAACCGCCGGGGCACTGAATGGGTGGGGTCAGAGGATGATGGATCAAGATACGATTGTCAAATATGGCGAGGACATACTCAGGTCACGTGCGGCGGACATAAAGGAGTTCGACGATGAGATCAGGGAGCTGATCCCGCGCATGTACGAGATCATGGTCGAGGCGCGGGGCCTTGGGTTGGCGGGCCCTCAGATCGGGATACCCAAGCGCATCTTCGTCTACGATGTCGGCGAGGGCCGGCACGCGCTGATCAATCCCGAAATGGTCAGCGGGAGCGGCGAAGAGTGGGGTATCGAGGGCTGCCTGAGCATACCCGGTCTTCAGGGGGAGGTCCCGCGAGCGGAGCGGGTGACGGTTGCCGGCATCAACGAAGAGGGCAAGAAAGTCAAGATCAAAGCCGAGGGCCTGCTCGCCCGCGTATTCCAGCACGAAATGGACCACCTGGACGGCACTATGTTTATAGACCGAGCCGACCCCGAGACGCTTGAGACCGTGCCGTTGAACGAAGAAATCGAGCATGAGGGGGCTGAGGAGCAGACGTGAATGTCGTTTTCGCCGGCACAAGTGAGTTCGCGGTCCCATCGCTTGAGAATCTGATCGCCTCCGCGCACGACGTCCTGGCCGTCATCACCCAGCCCGACAAGCCCAAAGGTCGTGGTCGAGGCGTGCACACGACGCTGGTCAAAGAAATCGCCCTGGCGCATTCGATACCCGTCCTTCAGCCTGAGAAAATTCGCGACCCCGTCGCCATTGCCGAGATCAGGAGCTATGAACCGGTCGGGGCGATGGTGGTAGTCGCATACGGCCAGAAGATCACCACGGACCTGCTGACCTGGCCCAGGTATGGCGTGGTCAACGTCCACGGCTCGATCCTGCCGAAGTATCGCGGGGCCGCCCCGATTCAGCACGCGATCATAGCGGGCGAAACCCAGACCGGCGTGACCACGATGCTTATGAACGAGGGCCTGGACACCGGAGACATCCTCCTGCAGGAAACTCTCGACATTCTCCCCCATGAGACCGCAGGTGAGCTTTCGCCGAGGCTTGCGCTTCTTGGAGCGGACCTATTGATCAGGACTCTCGATGATCTGGAAGCGGGCGAGGTCGCCCCGATTCCACAGGACGACGAACTGGCGACTCAGGCCCGATCTCTGCCGAGGGACGCGGGCGTCATCGACTGGTCCCGCGCCGCCAATGATATTGTCAATCGCATTCGCGGCTGCACTCCCAAGCCCGGCGCGTTCACCCGCATAAATGGTGTCATGATCAAGGTATGGAGCGCGGCCATCGAGAACCTCGAATGTGGGTTGGGCGAGCCTGGGACGGTCATCGATATCACGCGGGACGCCCTGATTGTCGCGGCAGCGAACGGTTCGGTGCGGGTGTGTGAGGTGCAGCCCGAGTCGCGTCAGCGCATGTCCGCGACCGACTACGCCCGCGGCGCCAAGCTCGCGCCCGGCGACCGCTTTGATATTCGCTTTGAAATGCCCCTTTAGCCTCCGCGCTTTAACTTGTCATACTCCTTCCGACTTGATAGAATACTGTTGAGCGGGGCTGGAAGTCCGGTTCTCATTTTTCAACTTCTCGTTTGGGGGTCCAGGATCAGTTATGAAGCTTAGTTTGGGGAACATCAATAAGGGAGGCGGCGGGCAGAACCCGGTCGTGATCGGGGCGCTGATAGTCGTTATCCTGGTGGGCGGTTTCTTGGTGGTGAGGAACTTCATGGGTGGCGGCCAGCCTGCTATGGATCAGAGCGCAATGCCGCCTATGCCCGGTATGCCCGGACCAGGCGGGCCTGTTGGCCCTGGGGGCGCGCCCGGCGGACCTCCAATGCCTCCTATGCCTGGAGCACCTGGCGCGGCAGCGCCCGCGCCCATGCCGCCACAGCCTGCACCCGCGGCCCCAGCGCCTACTCCGGCTGCTCCAACTCCTCCCGCTGCCGCACCGTCAGCTCCCGCTCCGGCCCCGGCGCCTCAGCCCGCCACGCCCGCTCCCGGACCTGCCGCGAGCGCCGCGTTTGGGGAAGTGAGGATGCAGAGTATCAAGGTATTCAACGCGATCACCGTCAGCTATCCGGAGAAGTGGAAAATCGACGCGAGCGGCGGCAACACTGCTGCCACCTTCACTGATGGCAAGGCGTCTTTCGCGATCCGGCCTCCGGACTACAAGGCGAAAAACGCTCAGGAAATCGCGCAGTCGGCTGTGAAGTCGCTTGGCGGGGCCGTAACCGGCCAGGGCAAGTCCACGATAGCGGGCCAGGACGCCTACTGGTTCAAGATCAGTTCGGGTGGGAAGTCGGTCAAGGTAATAGGGGTCGACGCGGCGACGCGCTTCGCGATTGTGGAATCCGTCCCCGCGGCGCAATCCGCCACCTACGCGGACACATTCAAGAAAATGGAGGACGGCGTACGGCCATAAAGAAGCGGAAGGGATTGAATATTTTATATTTTATATTGAGTATTGAAGGGAGGGCTCACACCAATACTCAACATAAAATATGCAATGTAAAATGAGCGAGCCTGTAAGCCGGGTTCTGTCGAGGGTGATCATCTATCTACGCGCTCGCGTTGCCGCGGTGCTTTAGCGGCGACACCCGGGAGGTTGGCGGGCAGCTTCAACCCTCCCCTATTCGGCCTTGCTCCAGGTGGGGTTTACCAAGCCTCCGCCTCACGACGGAGCTGGTGGTCTCTTACACCACCGTTTCAGCTTTCCCCCGGCAGAGTTGGTCCGGGATTTGAAATCCCGGACCAACTCTGCCAGGGGGTTTTCTTTTCTGTGGCACTTTCCTTATCCCGACGAATCGAGACAGTTGCCGCTGGCAACCACCTTGCCCTGTGGAGCCCGGACTTTCCTCCACGAGTTACCTCGGGGCGATCACCCGGCTCGCTCGATTATATGGTACCATGATGGGGGGCGGTTTGCAAGCTTACGAGGGGCTTGTGGCTTCTCTTTGGGCTTCGCGCTCAAGCACACATTCGAGCGACTTGATCGCGACCTCGATCATATCAGGTTCGGGTTCACGCGTGGTGATCTTCTGCATTAGCAGTCCGGGAAACGTCAGCAGCTTGGTGGCTATCGAGTCCTTGAAACGCCCGGCGAACCGGATCACCTCATACGCGATCCCTGCGATGACCGGCAGGAGCAGAAGTTTATACAAGAATCTCTGAAGAATGTTGTTCCATGGGACAGCCATGAAAACGATTATACTGGTGAACAGCACAACCAGTATGAAGCTGGTCCCACAGCGAACGTGGACTTTGCTGTAGCGGGAGACGTTGTCGACGGTGAGTTCTTCCTTGGCCTCGTAGGCGTTGATAGTCTTGTGCTCGGCGCCGTGATATTGGAACACGCGGCGCACGTCCTTCATCAGGGAGATCGCAAGAATATAGACCACAAACATCGTGATCTTAATAATGCCTTCTATCGAAGTGAGTTGCCACCTGGGAAGAGCATAAGCCGTCTTGAGGGGCTTTACGATGAGAATCGGTACGAAGAAGAACAGCGCCAGCCCCAGCGCCAACCCGACAACCATCATCACGCTTATCGTGAGATCGTTGATGCCACTGCTCTTGGATTCCGGTTCGGAGGGTGCATCGAGCGGTGGGGCGGCCACGTTTGGATTATCCTCAAACGCGGCCTCGCTCGTGCCCGATTTTGCTTGTCCCTCGGCGGCGGAGATATCTTTCATCGCGATATCCGCCGAGTACATCAGAGCTTTGATCCCAAGGACCATTGAGTCGATCAAGGCAAGCGTACCTCGGAGAAACGGCCTGTTGAGCCACTTGAACTTGCCAAGTATCGACTCGACATCTTCCTTGGTAGTGACGATCTCGCCGTTGACTCTTCTTACCGCAACCCCGAAATCCTTGGGGCCGCGCATCATCACGCCCTCGATGATCGCCTGCCCACCGTAGTGGAATTCCTTCTTCTTGGGATCAGACAATATTAACCCTACTACTGGTCTTCAGTCTTATTCTTCATGCCGTATTTGGCAAGGAACTTCTCGACGCGGCCCTCGGTATCGAGGATCTTCTGCTTGCCGGTAAAGAACGGGTGGCACGCGGAGCAGATTTCCGTGCGGATGTCGCCGACGGTGGATCTGGTCTCGAACGTGTTTCCGCAGGCGCAGGTAACCGTCGATTTCTCGTATTTGGGATGGATATCCGCCTTCATTATTTCACCTTTCCGAAAAACTCTATGCCGATGCTCAATTCTACTTTGATATTAGATTATACCATAGCGGGAACCAGTCGGCAAGATTGGCGGTAAGCTTGTCATGGTTTCGTGCAGAGACCAGGCGCCGCGTGTCAGACGGGAGGCGATTGCGGGACCTCTTCCGTCGAGGTGCTGATCAATGCGATGCCAAGCACCTCATCGGCGTGGCCGACCAAGTGAAAAGTCATTTCCTTGCGCACGTCGGCTGGTATGTCCTCGAGGTCGTTCTCGTTATCCTTCGGCAGTATCACCGCGCGTATACCTGCCCGGTGGGCCGCCAGGACCTTCTCCTTGACTCCGCCGATAGGCAGTACCCTGCCTCTAAGCGTTATCTCACCCGTCATTGCGATATCCTTGCGAATAGGCCGCTTGGTGAGCGCCGAGGCGATCGCCACGGCAATAGTGACGCCCGCCGACGGGCCGTCCTTGGGAACCGCGCCCTCAGGCACGTGAACGTGGATGTCGCTGCTCGAATAAAAGTTCTCGCCGAGCCCGAGCATCTTTGCTCGCGACCTCACGTAGGTAAGGGCGGTCTGCCCGGACTCCTTCATCACATCGCCAAGCTGCCCTGTGAGCGCCAGGCTGCCCTTCGGCGAGCTCATCAGCACGGCTTCGATGCTGATCACGTCCCCGCCGAACTCCGTATATACGAGCCCTGTCGCGGCGGCGATTTCGTCCTTCTCTTCCGCGCGCCCGAAGTGGAACTTGCGCATTCCGAGGTAGGTCTTGACGTCCTTCTCGCGAACAGTTGTCTTCTTGATCTTGCCGGATGCGACCTCGCGGGCGACCTTGCGGCAGATGGCGCCGATGCACCGTTCGAGGTTCCTTACTCCGGCCTCCCGCGTGTATTCGCGTATGATCAGGCGAACGGCGGAATCGTGCAGGCTCAGCAGGTCGCTCGTCAGGCCGTTCTCCTTTACCTGCTTCGGAATGAGGAAGCGCTTGGCTATCTGGACTTTCTCGTCCTCGATATAGCCGGAGAATCTGATGACCTCCATTCGGTCACGAAGCGCCGGAGGGATGCTTTCGAGAACATTGGCCGTGGTGATGAACATCACGTCCCTCAGATCGAAGGGAACCTCCAGGTAGTGGTCGCTGAACGAATGGTTCTGCTCGGGATCGAGTGTTTCAAGGAGCGCCGCGGATGGGTCTCCACGGAAATCGGCGCCGATCTTGTCTATTTCGTCGAGCATGAAAACTGGGTTTCGCGTGCCGGCCTGCTTTATCCCCTGGATAATTCTGCCGGGCATAGCTCCTACATATGTCCGCCTGTGCCCTCTGATCTCGGCCTCATCTCGCACGCCGCCGAGCGAGAGCCTGTAGAACTTCCGCCCCAGTGACCGCGCAATCGACTTTCCGATGCTGGTCTTGCCGACTCCGGGAGGACCCACGAAGCAGAGTATCGGCCCCTTGATCTCCCGCGAGAGCTTGCGAACCGCCAGGAACTCGATCACGCGCTCCTTCACCTTATCCAGGCCGAAGTGGTCCGCGTTGAGCACTTTCTCGGCAGCGTCGATGTCCAGGCTCTCCTGGCTGCGCTTGTCCCACGGCAGCGAGATCAGCCAATCGAGGTAGTTGCGTATCACAGTGCCTTCGGGCGAGGCATAGGGCATCTTGTCCAGCCGGTCAAGTTCCTTGAGGGACTTCTCGTTGACTTCCTCAGGCATCTTCGCTTCGGCTATGCGGGATTTGTAGTCTTCAAGCTCACTGGCGCGGCCGTCGCGGTCGCCGAGCTCCTGCTGGATCGCCTTGAGCTGCTCGCGGAGTATGTACTCGCGCTGCATGTCGCCCATTTCCTTCTCGACCCTGCCGCGGATGTTGCGCTGGATTTCGAGGACTTCCATCTCTTTCTGGAGCAGCGAATTGAGCATCTCCAGACGCTTGCCGTCGTCGACCGTCTCCAGGACTTCCTGCTTTATTTCCGTCTTGAGCGGCAGGTAAGGGATAATGGTGTTGACCAGCTTGCCGGGGTCATCGATGCTCGCGACGCTCATCAGCAGTTCTGGAGGAATCGGCCGACCGTTGTATCCGCCCTGGTTTTGAACGATTTGATCGAAGAGTGAGGTCACGCTGCGCATCAGCGCTTCGGCTTTTGGCCCCTCAATCGGCGGGCTGGAGATGACCTTGATATTTGCCTTGAAGAACGGATCAGTGTGCAGGTATTTGGTGATCTTCGCCCTGTCTATGCCTTCGAGGGTCACGCGAACGGTCCCGTCCGGCACGCGCAGCACCTGCATCACTTCCGCGACGGTGCCGACCGTGTAGATGTCGTCCGGTGTCGGGTCCTCGACCGACACTTCCTTCTGCGCTACAAGCAGCAGGTATCGGTGCTTCTCCAGCGCGTAGTCGAGTGCCCGGATAGACTTCTCCCGCCCAAGGAAGAGCGGGAACAACATGTGGGGAAAATAGACCGTATCCCGGACCGGCAGCACCGGCAGCGTCCTGGGCAGCTTCCTGGGTAGGCCCGAGCCGGCGTGCGAGAGCGGGAATTCATCCTGAATCTCTTGATCCATATACATAAATTATGATGCCTGCTTGACCTCGCTCAGGGTTACCAGCGTGGGCTCTTTCTTGTATAGTATGGTGTCTTCGGTGATGATGCACTTTTTGACGTCCTTGGACGACGGAATCTCATACATAATGTTGAGCATCACCTCTTCGATGATAGCTCTGAGGGCCCTGGCCCCCATCCCACGCCTCATGGCCTCGAAAGCTATCGCGTTCAAGGCATCGTCGGTGACCACAAGGTCGACGCCATCATACTCGAAGAACTTCCTATACTGCTTGATAAGAGCGTTCTTTGGCTGGGTGAGGATCTTCACGAGTGCATCCTCATCGAGCGAATCAAGCGTGGATACCACAGGCAGCCGGCCTACGAACTCGGGGATCAGGCCGTATTTCAGCAGGTCTTCCGGCATCACCTGCGCCAGAATCTGTCCGATGTTGAAATCTTTCTTGCTCTTGGCCTCGGCGCGGAAGCCCATCGAGTTCTCCGCAATCCTGCGGCGGATGATGTCGTCCAGCCCTTCGAACGCGCCCCCGCATATAAATAGCACATTGGTGGTGTCGATGTGGACATACTCCTGCTGAGGGTGCTTCCTGCCGCCCTGAGGCGGAACAGCCGCGACGGTGCCTTCGAGGATCTTCAGCAGGGCCTGCTGAACGCCTTCGCCGGAGACGTCCCTGGTGATGGACGGGTTGTCCGACTTGCGCGCGATCTTGTCGATTTCGTCTATGTAGATTATGCCGCGCTGGGCGTTCTTGACGGTATTCTGGATGTTATCGCCCGTATCGGCGGCCTGCAGGAGCTTGAGAAGTATGTTCTCCACGTCCTCGCCGACATAGCCTGCCTCTGTAAGAGAAGTGGCGTCGGCGATAGCAAATGGTACATTGAGGATCTTGGCCAGCGTCTGCGCAAGGAGAGTCTTTCCGGAACCGGTCGGGCCGACCAGCAGGATATTCGACTTCTGCAGCTCGACCTCCGACATCGACGCGTTGATGCGCTTGAAGTGGTTGTACACCGCCACTGAAAGCGACCGCTTCGCCTTCTCCTGCCCGACCACATACTGACTCAGTATCCGGTAAATTTCCTTCGGTTTCGGGACGGAACCCATGGCGGCATAGTCATCGCCGTGCTGTCCGACTTCACCTCTGATGATGTCGTTACACAGCTCCACGCACTCGACGCATATCCCGCCATATACGCCCACAAGCAGCTTCTTGACTTGTTCACGGCTCTTGCCGCAGAGCGCGCACCGTTCACCGGTGCGATCATAACCGATCCTGGCCAATATCGTTATCCCCCTAATACTTCAGGCGATGGTCGAGTCGGCGCAGGCCGACTTCGTGTTTTTGTGGCCGTGGTTTCAACCGCTGGGCGACTGAAGTCACGGCTACAAATACGCGAAGTCCCCCTGCGGGGACTCAACCGGAATGTCCTTCTATTCGCCCTGCGATCTAAGCACCTTGTCCACGATGCCGTATTCCATCGCTTCTTCCGGGGACATATAGTAGTCCCGGTCGACGTCCTTGGTGACCTTCTCAATCGGCTGCCCGGAATGCTTGGAGAGAATCTCGATCAAAAGCGACTTATACCGCAGCACCTCTTTGGCGATAATGTCGATGTCCGAAGGCGTGCCGTGGAACCCCGCGCTGCCCTGGTGGATCATAATCCTCGAGTTGGGAAGCGCGAGCCTTTTGCCCTTGGCTCCGCCGGCCATCAGTACGGCGCCCATGCTCATGGCGTGGCCGACGCATGTGGTGGCGATGTCGGGCTTGATGTATTGCATCGTATCGTAGATGGCCAGTCCGGCGATGACCGACCCTCCGGGGCTGTTAATATACAGATCGATGTCCCTGTCCGGGTCTTCCTTGGTCAGGAACAGCATCTGCGCGATTACCAGGTTAGCCACATCATCGTCTATCGGCGTGCCGATGAAGATGATCCTGTCCTTGAGCAGCCTGGAATATATATCATAAGCGCGCTCGCCTCGCGCGCTTTGCTCTACTACCATCGGGATAAGTCCCATGCAACGAACTCCTTTCAATTGCAGGCGCGGGGCGTGTTACGACCCCACGTTTTTAATATTGGAAGCATGGACCAGAAAGTCCATAAGTTTTTTGGTCAGAATGCGGTTTCTGACCGAGGGCATGGCATTGGTTTTGTCCACATAAGCCCTGATGGTCTCCACCGGGACTCCGTTCTCCCCGGCCATGGTCTCCATCTCGGCCCTTATATCATCTTCCTCAACCTTGATGTCCTCTTTATCAGTAATCTCACGTAGGACAAGCATACTCCGCAATTCTTGCTTCGCTTCCTCCTCATATTGAGAGCGGAGGTCCTCGAAGCTGATCTCTTTATACTTGAGATAGTCCTCCAGCGTGAGCTTCCGCTTCTTGAGGTTTTCAATCATCTCCTCAAGATGCTCCTTCACGATCTCATCCACCATTACCTGTGGGAAATCCACCTTGGAACCCTCGATAATTTTGTGGACGATAGCGTTGCGTGCTTCGCCGTCGGCGGCCGACTGGGCCGCCTTCTCCATCTCGGTCTTGATGGTCTCGCGAAGTTTCTCGACCGTATCGATAGCGTCGGGCGAAGGCTCCGCGCCTTCTTCCTGCTTGCCCCCGAATGAGGTCTTCACCCACTCATCTGTCAGTTCCGGAAGCTGCTTCTCGTGAATTTCGTGCAGCTTGAGATTGATCGGGACCGTCTTTCCGCGAAGCTCCTCGGAAGCGTAGTCCTCGGGATAGCTTACACTTATTACCTTCTCTTCGCCGGGCGACATTCCTGTCAGGCCGCTATCGAAATCAGGCAAGTTATCGCCGATTTGCACGACGTTGCGCTTAGCCTCTTCCTCGGATTCGTTCTCCGCCCTTGTCTCGATGCGCACCACGTCGCCCTGCCGCGCGGGCCTGTCGGTGATCTCAGGATACTGCGCGTGGCGCTCCAAGAGGGTGTTCAGATCGCGCTCGATATCTTGTTCGGTGATCTGTTGCGCGTGCCTCTCGACCTCTATCCCTGTATAAGGCCCCAGTTCGACCTTGGGGGGCAGCGGCACCTTGGCCGTAAAGACTAACGGCTCACCGATCTCGAACTTTACAACCTCGACATCCGCCGCCGCGTAAGGCTCCAGCTTCGACTCCTCCAGGGCTTCCAAGTAGGCCTTCTTGAGCAGCTTGTCAGCCGCGCGGTCCTTGACCTTCTCCTCATCGAGGAATCGCTCCAGAATCTCCTTCGGCGCCTTGCCCTTGCGGAACCCGGGGATGTTGACGACCTTCCCAAGGTCCACGTAGGAACGGTCAACCGCCTGGTTGACCTGTTCGGCCTCGATCTCGATATGCAGTTCGACCTCGGACGGGTTCAACTGCTCCTGTTTAACCAGCATAACGTGCTTTCTCCAATGGATAACGTTACAGTTCAGTTGCTTCGGTTGCATGCAGCCGAAGCATCGACAGTCACAAAAAAAGGATACAGGACCTGGGCACTCGACGCTTGACGCACTCCGTGTCCGCTATCCTATACCCATATTGATAAACTTGGAGCGGGGGACGGGACTCGAACCCGCGACATCCACCTTGGCAAGGTGGCGTTCTACCACTGAACCACCCCCGCGCACTCTGTTTGGTCCGGCGTTATCAGTATATCAAGCCCTTTTATCCAAGTCAAGTATCTTAGCGCTCATTCAGACAGATTCTTAGATCGCGCACGCATGGCGCATTTCCCCATTGACAAACTGCTCAGCTACACACATACTACTTGAGGGGTGGAACTTTGAGGAGGTTTGTTATGTCGCTGTGTAAATTTCAAATCGCGCTTTTTGTCGTACTGCTGCTGGCTTGTCTGGCAGTCGGCGCCTGGGCCGGGCCTGATAGCCGGCTGAATGTTGAATTGACCATGCCCGAGGTCCCTGTATTGGGACAAGAGGCGACTGTCGAGTGGGCGGTGATCTCTCACCATCCATTGCTGAAAGACGCGACTCTGACCATCGACTTGCCTAAAGGCGTTGAACTCATCGATGGCAGCTTGACTTGGACAGGTGACTTGACGGCGGAAACAAAGGTTATCGGCTTTATCAAGGTCAAGGCCGTCCGCCCGGGCAATAAGAAAATTCGCGCCACCATATTCGCGCGAGTCGACGAAAAGACTTCATACAGCGACGTAGCCCAGCTATTCTTCCATTCCGATAAGGGCAAGGGCGTGCGAGGCCGCGTGCTGGATGTCGTGCCTAACGAAACGGACACGGTGATGGCGGCGACCGGCGAAATCATTGAGCCTACCAAGCTCGCCAACTACCAGCCCGGCCCCGAGCCGACAGTTACTCCCGCGCCGTGCGATGTAGGCCCCAGCGCCCCCGGTTCGAGCCCGGCGGCTGCCGGGCCTGGCGAGCCGGTCCCGGCGGGCTTGCTTACGGTCACGGGAAAGTGGTACTACTACGACCGCAGCGACATAGCCAGGCCCATATCGTGGGTATATGTGGAGCTGCTGCGGGCGAGCGACAACGCCGTCCTCACCTACACTTGGATATACGACGCCGACGGCCAGTATACATTCCCGGCAGTCGCCAACCCCGGCGGGGCGGGCTTCAAGGTGAGGATGAAAGCCTACTTCAATAGCACCTGGGCCTGCGACGGAAACCCGCTGAGAGTCGTGGATAACAGCAGCAACGACTACGTTGCATATACCGCCACCCGCACCAGCGTGGACGGAACCTACAATATGGGCACGACCTACATAGCGAACGGTTCCGCCAACGAGCCCGCGTGGTGGGTGATGATGGACCTCATTAAGTGCTTCTGGTGGCCCTATTGGTTCCAGGCCGACCACAGCACCATGGCCGGCGGGGTAACCGCGGTCTGGTATGTTGGAAGCACGAACGGCGACTACACGAACAACGGCGGCAATATATATCTTAGGGACGCGGCGGCCGATGTCGAATGCATACCCATGCACGAATACGGCCACGCCGTACAGTGGGACATCTACGGCGGGTGGCTGCCGCCCACCGGCTGCCCTTCACCGCACTATGTGGAGGGCTGGAGCGGGGCGAACTGCGCATGGGTCGAGGGCTTTGCGAGCTGGTACAAATGCGTGGTAAGCGGCGATCCGGCGTATCGCTGGCCGGGGGGCGGCAGTGTTGGCTACGAGGCGCCCTCGTGGGACGCCGTTGGCTGGGATGACGGAGATGGTGTTGAGGGGCGCGTAACCGGCGCGATGTGGGACATGGGCGATTCGGTGGTAGACGGCTACGAAACCTGCCAGGTGGCTTGGAGCGAGCTGTGGGATGTAGTCTACGGCAGCACCCACCGCGACAATAACTTCTCCGGCTACTGGTCCCGCTGGAAGAGCATGGGCAAACCCAAGCACCATGCCAACAAGGCCCTCTTCCAGAACACCATCGATTACAACGCCTGGCCGGCATTTTCGGGCTTGCCCGACAGGACCACGAACGAGGACAATCCTCTGCCCAACACCATCAATCTGTGGATTTACGCCTCGGACGCCGAGAGCAGTGATTCGGAACTCGCATACACCATAACAGGCAACACCAACACTAACTGTGGAGTGAGCATCGACGGCGCCGGCTACATAGACATCAATCCGGCGGTGAACTGGAATGGCATCAGCGACGTTACCGTAATGTGCTCGGACGGTATCAGATACCGCGAGGACACGTTCAGGATCACGGTGAATGCGGTCGCGGACGCTCCGAGCGTTGCCGGGCTGCCCGACAAGATGCTGGCCGAAGGTAGCGGCATCAACAATGCGATAGATCTCTGGGCATACACATTCGACCCCGAGACGGCCGATTCCGGCCTGACCTATACGATAACCGGCAACACAAACACGGGCTGCGGGGTGAGCATCGACTCCAACCGCTACATCGATATTAACCCCGGCGTAAATTGGAACGGGTTCAGCGACGTTACTATTCGCTCGACCGATCCCGGTGGCCTGTGGACTCAGGACACATTCAGGATCACCGTGAGTGCGGTCAACGATCCGCCGGTCTTTGTGGCCTTGCCGAACTATATGATGAACGAAGACCAGGTTTGGGACCCCGTTTTCGACCTATGGGCGATCGCTTCCGACGTGGAGACTCCCGACGCCGACTTGGTGTTCAGCATTACCGGCAATACCAATACGAACTGTGGGGCAAGCATTAGCTCCGGTCACTACATGGCGTTCCATCCGGCCGCCAACTGGAACGGCTACAGCGATATTACTCTAAGGGTGACGGATACGGGCGCAGCGTGGGATGAAGTCACGTTCAGGCTGACCGTAAACCCGGTCAATGATCCGCCGGTAATGTCCACCCTGCCGTTTGTGATGGTGTATCAGAACCAGCCACGGGACAACGTCTTCGATCTGTGGCTCCTGACTTCAGACCTTGAGACCATCGATTCCGGCCTGACGTTCACCATCACAGGCAACACCAGCCCGTCATGCGGCGTCAGTATCGATACCAACCAGTATATCGACGTCAACCCCGCTCTTGACTGGACCGGCGCCTCGCAGGTGACGATTCGGGCGACCGACCCGAGCGGCGCGTGGGACGAGAAGACGTTCGAGATAGTTGTGGGCGAATCGGTCTCGACCATCCAGGACGCTCGCAACCGTCCGGACGGTTCTTGGATTATTCTGCAGTACAGGCCGGTGACGGCCAGCTTCTCAAACTACTTCTACATTGAAGAGAATCCCAGCCGTACAGGCGGCATACGTGTGTCCTACTCTGATCCGCCCGCGATAAACAAGAGGGTAGTCACGGTCGGCCAGATGGGGACTTACTACGCCGAACGCGTTATCAATGCCCACTGGGTCGCGATTCACTTCCAGGATGAGACGAACCCGCCCGGGCCGCTGGGTATGAACAACGGAACGATGGGCGGCGGCGCGCCAAACGCATACACCGTGGCCGTGCCCACGGCGGGCAAAGGCGTGTATAATGTCGGGCTTCTCGTTCGGACCACCGGCGAAGTGAAATACTCCGTAGGCGCCAGGTACTACATAGCGGACGGAAGCTCAGTCGTGGACTCCAGGGTATCCGATCCATGGCTTCTCGTCGATTCGATTCCGTCCGGCTGGCATCCGCCCGTGGGGGCCAACGTCAGCATCACCGGCATCAGCGGCGCCAGCACCCTTAGCGGCAACCCGATAAGGATTCTAAGGCCGCGCGACGAGAACGACATTCGAATCAACAGACTCAAGGCCGTCTACATCTACGACACCGACGGCAAGACCGCCGAGTCCTTCAAGAACACGCTCGACTCGGAGGGCATACAGACCACCAACCTGATCGTTGGCGACATAGGCAGGTTCAATTTCTCGGGCTACCATGTGGTGATCATCGGCAACGATGCCACCGGCAGTTGGGCGGACCCAGCGCGCGTGAGCGCTGTCGTGGATAGCGGCCTGCCGATTGTGGCCCTGGGCAACGGGGGAGGGCGTTTCCTCGACGCAGTCACTACGCCGGACCTGTACATGGGCTGGCTGAACTGCTGGAGCGCCGCGAGCGAGACGCACGGCATCGTGGTCGGCGGCGAAATCTACTCCAGCCCATACACGATACCCTATTTGCCGGGCGACAACATCTATCTCTACTACACTCCCGGCGTATCCATGCAAAGCCTCTACGATCCTAACGGCGCCGTGACTCATATGATCCGGGAGTACGGTGATGCTACCCACTATCCGGTGGCAAGGGAGGCAAATCGCTTCTATATGTGGGGATACGCGGGCTCACCGAGCACTATGACCGGATGGGGTAGGAACCTCTTCGTGAATCTGATATTCCGCACCCTGAAACCGTGATCGGTTTGTAGGAAAGTCAGATTCGACATTCGTCCGGGGCGTTCCTGCCCCGGACGCTCTCTTGAACCTATAGACTCCTACGCCTACCAGTTATATTTATGCAGCCCGCGGCCGAGGAAGTTCACGCCAAAGTAGGTCACAAGCACGCATACAAACCCCGCTATCAGCAGGCGGTTCGCCCACCTCCCCCGCCATCGGCTCACAATGCGCACGTGCAGGTAGGCAGCATAGACGAGCCAGGTGATCAGCGACCACGTCTCCTTGGGGTCCCAACTCCAATATGCATCCCACGCCGACTGCGCCCACAAGGCGCCTGTAACGATCCCCAGCGTCAGCATCGGGAAGCCGAGCGATACCATCTTATACGCGAGGTGGTCGGCCACATCAAGAGATGGGAGATGTTTTTGGAATACGGTGAGTCGCTTGGTCTTCAGCATTCGCTCCTGCACGACATAGCATAAGGCCGCGCCGAAGGCGAGGGCGAAGCTGGCATAACCGATCAGGCAGGTAACTATGTGAATCGTGCTCCAGTGGCTTCGGAGCGCGGGCAGCAGCGCGCCGTTGACGCCCTTGGGCAGCGTCGATGCCACTACAAGCAGGCAGACAGCGAGCAGCGTGGCGAACGCGCCAAGCGCGGTGATCTTATACCTGCGCTCCATTATCAGGTAGATCGCCACCAGCGCCAGTGCAAAGAATGTGAGCGACTCGAACAAATTGATCAGCGGCGCCCTGCGGAGCTGCACGCCGACGTCGATAATGCCCGCCGTATGAGACAGCAGGCCGAGAAAAGTCAGCGTAGTGGCGGTGCGCTTGGTCAGGTTGGTCCCGCCCAGG
Source organism: Armatimonadota bacterium (assembly GCA_023474015.1). Next base: position 12,951 of record JAMCYN010000168.1, on the reverse strand, counting down.
ATGTTCCACAGGTAGAACACGGCGGCGCAGCCATAGAGCAGAAGAGTGATCTGAATTATAATGGCGGCATGTTCCATAAAACAATCCTACTCCGTGCCCGGCTCCTTTTCGCTCGCCTCGTTATCTACCGGGCAGATACCGAAGAGATCGCATATAGACTCCAGCTTGGCCGAGGCGTCATCTCCGTTCGCGTAATCCTTGATCTGTATCATCGGTGTGTGGCAGATTTTATTCACGATGGAGCGCGTGGTCACATTGATCAACTCCATATCCTCGGCTGAGAGATGACGAAGCCTGCTCTGGAGTTTCGCGAGTTCCTGAAGACGGATATTCTCCAACTTTTCCCGCAGGGCCGTGAGCACGGGCACCGCGTCGAACGTCCTGAAGCGGACCAAGTACTCCTCGGTTTCCTGGGCGACTATCTCCTCTACCTTCGCCATCTCGACCCGGCGTCCCTTCGCGTCGGCATCGACTGCTGATTGCAGGTCATCTATATCATACACGAAGACGCCGTCTATGTTCCCGACTCCCGGTTCCACATCTCTCGGCACGGCGATGTCGATAAAGAACAGCGGACGTCCGCGCCGCGCGTGCATGGTGGTGGAAGCCACTTGCAGGGTGATGATGGGGTCCTGCGCGCCGGTGGAGGTGATCACGATATCCGCCGAGCGCAGCGCGGACGACATCTCCTCAAACTTGACCGCACGTCCCTCGACGCGCTGGGCAAGCTCTACTGCCCTCTCGTAGGTCCTGTTGGCCACCAGCATCGCTCCGACTCCCGACGCCCGCAGGTGCGTGGCGGTCAGTTCACCCATCTCGCCCGCGCCGATTATCAGCACCGTACGGCCATTTAGCTCGTCGAATATGGACCTTGCGAGTTGCACGGCAACGGAACCGACCGAGAACGCTCCTCGGCCAATCTCCGTCTCGGTGCGCGCTTTCTTGCCGACACTGATCGCCTGTTGGAAGAGGCTGTTGAGCATAACGCCTGTCGAGCCGGCTTCGCTTGCGGCGGCGTAGGCATTCTTCACCTGGCCGAGTATCTGCGCCTCCCCGAGCACCATCGAATCGACGCCCGCGGCCACCCTGAAGAGATGCTCGATGGCCTTATGTCCGGACTGGGAATAAAGATGCGGTGTGAAATCAGTCGGAGAAACGCCGAAGAACTCGCTGATCCAGTTTGTGACCACGGCGTCGTCCGTCTTGGCCGGGGTGTAGGCGTAGACTTCGGTGCGGTTGCACGTGGAAAGTATGAGGCACTCAGATATGTGTTCCCGCGCCCCGAGGTCTTGCAGGGCCTCGGGTAACTGTCCGTCTGATATGCTTAACTTTTCTCTGAGCTCGACCGGAGCCGTCTTATAGTTCAGGCCGATAACAACTAAATGCACCCGCTTTGGTCCTCAAACTCCTACTTTGCCGCGTAGCTATGCAGCCCGCCGAGAAGGAAGCTGACCCCAAGCAGCGTGAAGCCCGTGGCGACGAAACCGAACACTGCCAGCCACGCCGACTTCCGGCCACGCCAGCCCATCAGTGTCCTGGTGTGCAGGTATGTTGCGTAGATCAGCCAGGTAATCAGAGACCAGGTTTCTTTCGGGTCCCAGCCCCAATACCGCCCCCACGCGCATTGTGCCCAGACCGCTCCCACAAGTACAAGCAGGGTCTGCATAAGGAAGCCAAAGGCTATCGTGCGGTAGATCGTCTGATCGAGCACCTTGGCTGCCGGCAGCCTGCTGACCCAGAACGATTTGTTTGTGCCCTTGCCTCCATGCTTAGCCAGGTTTGCGTCGATTCCTTCTCTTATCAGGTACATTATGGCAAGCATGAACGCGATCAGGAACGCGCCGTAAGCAAGAATCGCGCTCGTAATATGCGGGACCCGCCAGGCGCTCTGAAGCGCGGGCATGATGGCGCTGTCGATTCTGGCGTTCGGCAGTCTTTCAGTGAAAAACGCAACCGCCGTTATCAACGGAACGCAGAAGGCCCCGAGCGCGGGGTTCTTCGTCAGCAGTTCCGTTGCCGTATAAACAACCGCGGCCGCCCACGTGAATGAGAGCATATACTCGTATAAGTTCAAGAATGGCGGCCTGCCTATAGCCATGGTGATAACCACCAGCGCCGCCGTGTGCGTGGCGAGCGCGATCACCAGGAAAGCCCGGCCAAGCTTCGCCGGATTCACCTGGTTCTTGATCAAGCCAAACAGGTAGAATATCGTTGCGATCAGATATATCCAGAACGCGCCCTTGAAGAGGCTGAGCCCCAGTTGCTCTGTCATTGGTGCTTATCCTCCAAACCCCGATAGCTTTCGGGGACTTTCGATAGTGACAGCACCGGCTCCGCATATTGCCAAAGCCGGCGCTGCTCACCTACAATCAATGCCGGTCGATTACGCGCCCGGCTTCTTGAATGTGTGCTGCCCGCCAGGCATGTGGCAGGTAGCGCAGGTAGCGTCGGCGGGAGCCGCCGGCGCGTGAGTCTTCATATCCTTGATCTTAGCCGCATGGCAGCTCATACACCCGTCGTTTATCGGTTTCTTCAACTGTGCCGCAAGGCCGGTTGTCCCGTGAGCATCGTGGCACGTTGCGCACGAGAATCCCATCTGGCCGTGCTTGCTTTGCATAAGCTCGGAGTACTGCTGATTGCGGCCCGGCGCGGTCGGCTTGGCATCGACAAAGCACTTGGTCAAGTCGTCACCAGGCCTGAATCCGACCGGGAACGCGTACTTGCCGCTGGTGTCCTTGCCCAGCGAGTGGCATGACCCGCAGACCATCCCCTGCAGTTTTCCGGATAGCTTGGCCGGGTTAGGCGCGTTATCCTTGCTGGGCTTGGCCATGTGCTCGCTGCCCGGCCCGTGGCACGCCTCGCATCCCACGCCAAGTTCGGTGTAGGACTTCTTCTCGGCGTCGTAGCCGGTCGTGTGGCAGCCGACACACTGCGTCGCGCCGTCAGCGGCCGGGGTAGCCTTCCACGCCTTCGACTTTATGTCCCAGGCTCCGGGTAGGACCTGCAAATTGGCGTCCAGGTAAGCCTGCTCTCTGGTGCCCTTGCCGAGCACGAACGCGACCTTGTCCTTGGGGAATGGGCTGCCCGCGAAATCAGCGACGATAGCCCCCGCCGCATCGGCCTTCTGCATGGCCTTCGGGTGGTCGACTTTCTGGTAGCTCTCAACTATTGCCTTGTGCATGCCCTTGTGGCACATCGTACAAGCTGCTGTTCCCTTGTATTGCGCTGTGTGCGGATCTCCAGTGGCAAGCCCAGCCGCCATAACGACTATGAGCATACCAATAAAGATCGCCAAAACTCTTGTCTTCATCCGTCACTCCCTTGAACTAGAAGTTAGAGGTTAGAATCCCAACCCTCAGACCTCCACATACTAAAACGCGAAATCTTCCCGATTAAACTTTCCTACCCTCTCTTCGCATCACCTCCCCAAGCAGGCGTAACGCCTATGTAAGCGCGTCATGTATGCGTTTGAAGTCCTTGTCGAAAATATCCGTCTCCGCTCTGGTAGTCGCCCCCACCGTCACGGTCGCGCCGCTCTTCGCGGGCGCGATGCTTACTCTGATGATCTTGTGCGCCACATAGAACGACAAGAACACGCCCAGCACCATCAGCGTGAATCCAAGGTATATGATTGGCAGACCGGGGTTTCTGGACACTTGAAGACCCGTATAGCTGACGACCTTCTCCAGCGTCACCGTGAACTCCTTATACGGAGCCGACTTGGAAACGGTCATCCAACCAATCCTTTTCCAAGCCTCTATTCCCTTGCGCTCGGGGAACTGATCGCTCAGCATAACGTCGACGGCCGGGTTCAGCGGCAGCATTGTGCCGTTGAGCCGCTCTCCGCCGATATAGTCAGGAACCAGGTTGTGAACAAACAGAGTCAGCTTCTTTCCGTGAAGCACGAACTGCTTCAACGGATCGTCCGTTATCACATACGCCCTGCCGTTCTTGGTGTCCTGAGTCTGGATATTGTAGGGAACATGCACCGCATGGCCATCGGCGGCGGCGACCTTCACGATAAGTCCAACAAGCCCGTAATCGGTCTGGTAGAATGAAAGCCCCTTATAGCTGAGTGGGTGGTTCACGTCAACTACCTTATGCGCGACCTGCTTACCGCCATCGTAGACCTGCAAGTCACTCTTGTAACCGATGGGGTTGTGATTCTTATCATGCTTGATCTTGAAACTGCGCAGAGCCACCTCGAAGCCGAGTGGGGTCTTCTCCTCACTGCCCTTCGGATAATAAGCCGCGGCTCGCTTGCCTTCCTGGATCGTCGTGTATCCTTCGGAGCCGGTCATATTTCCGTATATCGCCCCGGCGAATATCAGTAGGATGCTCACGTGAGTCATGTACGGCCCCCACACGCTGGCCCGGCCCTTCGCCGCATACACCGACAGCGTCTCAGTGGTCGATTGCTTTATAAGACGATACGATCCCGCCCGTAGCGCCGCGACGACCTTCCCCGCCGCATCCTCCGGAGAGCCTGACCACGCGATCTTTTCCGATCTCGTCATGCCCTCCACGCGCTCCGGCGACGCTTCGACATCGGGTCGGAACGTCCGCCTCCATGCGATGCCGAACCGATTGATGCTGCATACAGCCAGGTTGATTCCGACAAGCAGGAGGATTATCGAGAACCATGTGGTCCCGTAGATGGTAATGCCCCGTTTGTCTTCAATAATGGTGCCGGCTATCGATGCCGCCGCAAGCAGCAGCAGAAGCACGATGGCGGTCTTCATCGAGCTGAAGAAGCTCCAGAACGCTTCCAGGGCGCCTATCTCTCTCTCGCCCGCGGGCGTCAATTGTTCTTTGTCGTCGTGCAGTTCCTCGTTGCTCAATATGTACCTCTTGTTACGTATGCTTATATGCTTCGGGAAGCTTTTCACCCCGAAGCTTGCCCACAAGGGTTAGCGTCGGGGCAAACTGCCTCCCGACGCATCCCGGGCTTTTGTTGCTTCGGTTGCGTAGTGGCCGAAGCCTATCTTAGCAGCGCGATTATGCCCTTGCCGAGTGCTTCTATGTCGGCCTTGTTATCCTTGGGGCCGCGCAAGAATACGCCAAACCGGCCCACGGCCATGTCCAGGTGGTAGTAGCCGAAGTCCGACTCGCCGGTGAACGCGGGCAGATTCTCGAATGTGGTCGACTGCCCACCCGAGTTGTATGTTTGGATGAACTTCTCCGAGACATCCGGCTTGCGGTAGTCCGCGAGTCTCACTTCCACGAACTTCGCACTTTCCCCGATCTGGTATTTGGCTTCGATCGTATCGTGGTAGTGCTTCTTATAGGTTACCTCGCCGAGTTTGGCCGCGCCCACGTCCTTCAATAGGCCCGTCATTTCCTTCTCGCCGTAAGTCGCGGCTTCATCGAGATACTTAGCGGCCTGAGCCAATACGCTGGGAGCGGGTGATGTCGAAGTAGATGTGGTAGTTGTGGTTGTGCCCGCGGCGGCCTTGTTCGCGTCCCCACCCTTTAGGAGCTGCACCTCCGTCCCACCAGGCGCCTGCATCCCCGAGATGAGGTATCCTTTGGACTTGGACAACGACGCCGCCATCGCCCCGACCGCCTGCTTGGAGAGCTTGCCCAGTGATGAGACCCTGCCGATGTCGAACAGCTTCACGTTGTCGGCGCCGGTCTTGCTTATGGTGGCGGCCCACAAAATATCCGCCGTACGGGCATCCACCAGCCGCGCGCTGAACGAGATCGATGGGTAGGAATCGGAGCCGATGCGCACCTCGCCGTACTCCTCGACCATTCCCATGACGAACGCATCAGCGCCGAGCTTGGTCTGGAGCTTCTGGCAGACTTCCTGGGTCACACCCTCGGTGAGCCTGATGCCCTCCAAGCCCATCGTGGAGTATACCACGCCCGGTTCAACGACATCGAAGTTGCCCGTCGAGAGCAGGTATGTGATGATGGTGTTCGTGATAACCCGCCCCGCGTCCTGGTCTCTGCTTACATTGTCGAACGGAAGGACGGCTACCCTCAGGCGCTTCGTGTTGCCGTTCTTCACGAATATCCTCGAGGACGGCCCTCCGTCTTTGCACCCCGACACCAGCGATATTACCACGACCGCGGCAAGTATGATTTTGGCTAAGGCTCGTATTTTCATAGAACTGTACACCTTAATTATCCGTCCTTCAGCTAGATATGTCAACTATCTTAAGGCATGTTTGTGCGATGGGGCACAAACTAGAGATTGAACGTGAATGTCATTCGAAGCTGCTTACTCCACTCCAGATCGCCCACATTGCCTCCCAGGAAATCATATGCCAGGTCTACGTAGGAGCCGTTTACGAAATTGTGAGCCAAACGCATCGAGAGTCCCCTGGTATCCTGCCCCAACAGCACAGCGGTCGGGTCGAACTGGCGGTTCTTGCGAAACGTATAGTTGGCGGTCAAGTTAGTATCTGAATCGAGCTGCCACCTCAGGTTTGCCGAGGGCGAGATCGACCTCGTGGGACTGCTGCCCCTATTATTCTGGTAACTGAGCCGCAAATTGACACCCATATCATACGTCGGCTGCCAGAGCATGTCCACATCGACTATGTCGCCGATCTGGTCAAGCGAGGCCCCGCCCGCGATCCGCGAGCTCACGTTTGTGCGACGATAGGTCGCGCCGAGAGACATCTTGGGCGACGTCCGGTCCCTGATCGACACCCCCATGAAAGAACTGTTGAAAGACCCGTCTTGGCCGTCAGGGGACTTGTTCCTACCGTAGTCTAAGCTTAAGTCCGTGGTCCGCGAGAGGCTGGTCTGCAGCGCGGACTGAATCGCATCCTGTGAGGTAACGTTTCGCCCGTCGAGGCTGTTGGTGTTCAAACGCAACGCGGTCGCGCTGAATGCGGTGGCATCATTCAAACGGGCGGAAAGGGAAACACTGCGGTTTCGAGAATCACTGCCCCCGCTGTTCCCGAACAGGCTTCCCGTCTGGGATTGTTTCTGGTCGGAATAGTCCAGGGATACGCCGGGCATTATCTCCGACCTCAAGTTCAATGAGACTGATCTATTGTTGTTGTGTCTCGGCGTCTGGGCGTTGTTTCCACCATCCGATAGGGTAGTACGTCCGCCCTCCGATTGCGTGGTCCAGTTAAGGTCAGCCACCAGGGATCGCGTCGGAGTCGCGCTGAGCCGTAATGTGCGGCGATTCGTGCTCGTTGAGGTGATCGCGGTGGGATACGCGTTGTCCACGACGAACCTGCTCAGCTCACCACTCATTACGAGTCCCGGCATCAAGGTGTGGTCCATCTTCACAGCGGCCCTTTGGTTCCGTGTCTGATTGGCGGACGCTCCGAACGTCTGGTGTGTCCGATCGTAGGAGAACCGAAACGGAGCGTAATCGTAGTAGCTGCTCGTCAGCCAGGTCGTGGATACATTGTTCCCCCCTATGACATTGCGCAGGAATTGGAGGTTGAGCACGGGGTAGCTCGGTTCCCTGAGGAAGAGGCCCGCGTTGTAGTCGGTTGTGGTGCTGCTTGAAAAACCCTGGGCCGTGGAAGTCCCGTACGTGCTGTGGTTCACGCGTCCGATCATCTGGTACTTCGGCGCGTTCGAATACAGGTTCAGCATCCAGTTCCTGGCGCTACTGGTCATGTTGGCATCGTTATTATTGGTGGTATTGATCGCAAGCTCGCTCATAAGGCTCGATGTGGGCAGAAACGGCCGCCGCATTATCAGGTTATAGTTCGTGGATAGCCGACCGTCCTGAGTTATGTGAGTCACGCCCTTGTTGTTGTGCTTGGCCTGCAAAAGGTCATACTGCATCTGCGCCTGCACACCGATCCGCCCGGCCCAAACCGGTCCCATCCGGCCCGCAGCGACCGAAACCGAAAGAACAAGTACGACCGTCTTAAGCTGTCTAATACCGTAACTCGTCAAAATGGTGCATTTCCTGGACTAGGGCGCTGGACCCGGAGGATTCGCTTGCTGATGCCCATCGTGGCAACCAGCCTTGCAGTTGTTTTCAGTATATGCTCCACCGTTCGCCGGAGCGTACGCCTGGATGCCGCCCTTCTTAAGGCTGTAGTTGATGGGGTCCGACTGGTAATACGGCGCCCCGTCGGCGACATACACGATCATGTGCTTCCGCTTGAACCCATGGGGGACCGCCGAATGACACTGGAAGCAGCCCGCCCGCGCGTGGTCCGACATCCGGTGCAGATTGTCGCTTTCCTTGCGGAAGTTCGTGGCCGAGCCATTCCCTCCCTCTCCGTATGTGTTCCAGTCGTGGCAGTCGAAACAAAGGTCCGACTGCGTCCCCTGCCTTCCAGTATTGTCCGAGGCGCCGGCCTGCGCCTTGAACCGCTTCTTGAGCATAAAGCTGAAGTTCGAGCCGTGAGAGCCGCGCGCGGTCCCGGAACTGGCGTCGCCCGCATGGCAGTCAGTGCACGCCATCGCCGAGTTCGGGCCCCACTGGTTTATATAAGCCGGCGGGTTCGCGGTCCCATAAACAACATCATCCGTGGGGACCATCGACGACGCCTGTCCCGTAACGTTGTGATATGCCGGGTTGGCCGGGCTGAACTCCATGGCCGTGTTCGACTCGACCGCCCCATCCGCCGTATACGGCCCGCTGCTTCCCCAGGACCAGTTCGAGTGGCACTTGAAACACAGGTAACACTCATACTCGGTGGTCGTGTTCTGGAAACGCTCGACCACATAGCTAGTGGGAGCCAGCCAAGCTGTGCCCGAGAAGTTCGGTCGCACGCCCCACGAGCCCAGCAGCGTCTCCCCGATATTCGAGGTGCGCGCCTGCCTGGGAGTTGTCCGGGCGTAATGCGTATTATGGCAGTCCGCGCACTCGACATGCCTCGACGATCCGCTTAGCATCGGGTTGGGATTCACTCCGACCGAGCTGAACTCCGCCGTATCATTATGCAGTCGCTGGAAGTTTCCAACGGCGTGCGCATAGCGCCTGCTAACCTGGGTCTGCACGTCCGGCGCGCCCTGCGGCTTGAACCCAGTCCCATGGCATCCGAAGCAGACCTGCTCCTCGATGTTCGATGCCAAACTGGGGTATAAACCGCGCACATCTCCCGCGCCGTGCGGATTATGACACTGTACGCATCGCCCCACCGGCTTGCCGTTGAAACTGGCGGCCGAGGAAGAGTGGCCGCTCATGGAATAGGTCGTCTGGCCGAAATACGAGCCGACGCCATTGGAATGACATGTGAAGCAGAGGTTGTTATCGTTGGTGGTCCAAAGCCCGAAATCCTGCGGATTTTGCCCATGACCGATGTGGCACTGCATGCAGCTCCCGACTGGCAGGGTGGGGTCCCGCTGGACGCCCGTGGTTGCGCTGCCGTGCGTGGTCTGAGTATACAACCCTCCGTCGGCGATGACGATTATCGGCACGCCGATAGCTGCCGTCAGCAGGCCCAGTATCCAAACAAACCGTAAGACCCCGGTGTTTCGGGAATCTCGTTCCCGAAACGAACTGCACGTATTGGGAATGAAGTTCCCGATACACCGGCTGAAAAGCGCCCTTATCGTTCTTATTTGAAGTGGCATTGCTGACACCCTGAAAGCATATCCGGCCCTGACTGATGATATGGCCAGACCATGCCGTATTTGTACTTACTGCCGTGGGCCTTGTGACAGGACAGGCAGGTCACCGTATCGCCGCTGCCGCCGGAGGTGTTGCTGGCGGTGGGGCTTCCGTATCTGAGCCGGGGTATGCCCGCCGTCGAATCGCCCACATCTATACCGAAGCCGGTGTTGCCCTGGCCGCTCGATGAAGACCAGTTCCCGATATCCGTGTGCGTGCCGGTCCCGCTGATCGGAACATCGGTCGGGTGGCCCTTGAAGTGCGCGGGGGAACTGCCGATGCTGTTCTGGGCAAGCTGATCGTGGCAGTCCGCGCACCAGGCCCCGATGTTGTTCTGCACGTAGAACGACACATTTTCGGTATCGTATGCGACCGCGGGATTTGGTGTCTGGATATTCACCGGAGTAGCTTCTTTGATCTGCATGCCTATGACGATATTGATCGTCCCCGGATGGTTCGGATTGGGGTCCGAGAGCAGATTGCGATAGTTGCCGTTCCCATGCGGGTCGTGGCAGTCCGAGCAGACAAGCCCGCCGGGTTTAGTGTAACTGGTCGAAAGCGGAGCCGCGGCCGAGACAGTTGCCGCTATGCTGTGGCCCCACGGGTTGTCTGAGATCAGGTAGTCGCTCTGAAAGAAGCCCGCGCTAGACCCGTACTTGCTCGTATACTGAGTAGTAACGACATTCGATGGGCTGGCCGCTGTCCCGGCGGCGACGACATCGGGGGCCTGGGGATCGGTGCCGTCGTGGCAGCTCATGCACAGCGCAACCTGCCCGGCAGAGTTTTTCAGCAGGTGCTCGGTGGGAGTCCACGTTTGCCCCTTCACGCTCGCGTGCGACGCGTGACAGTCCGAGCACGTGCTCTGCAGCCCGCCATGATACTCGCCCGCCTGCATCCCGGTCCCGGCCAGCACGACCGCCGCCGTTATCGCCAGGCCCGCCCTCATAAGATTGTTGATCCGTCGCGTCACCGGGTTTTCCTCTGGTTGAGTCGGCGCAGGCCGACTTTGTGTTCTTGTTGCCGTGACTTCAGTCGCCGGGTCAGTACCCCCGAGGGTCAAAAGGCTCGAATGGTCGTTTTATTGTAAACACCTGAAGCCTTCGTGCTCCGGCCTCCAGCACATAGACCCGCCCGAGGCCGTCAACAATCGCCGCTATCGGGTAGAACAGACCGCCGTCCTGCTGGCCGAAATTCCCGAATGTCCTCAGAAACATGCCGGAGCGGTCGAACACCTTCAGGCAATGCTGCGATTTATCGACCACCCATATCTGGTCGTGACGGTCGACGAATACCCCCGCCGAAAATGCCACATCGCCCCGCCCCTCGCCGTGAATTCCGAAACCGAATATGTAGCCGCCCTTCCTGTCGAATATCGTCACCGGCGCTCCGAGCGCGTCCGCCGCGTATATTCTGCCCTGCCTGTCCACGGCGACATCCTGGAGCAGCTTGAACTGGCCGCGCTTGTCGCCGATGACCCCAAACTTGTAACTGAACTTTCTGTCCTTGTCAAATACGAAAATCTGGCAGTTTGCGCGGTCCACCACATAGAGATTGCCGTCGCGGTCGATTGTCATCCGGCCCGGCTTAGGCGTCTCCTTGCTCGGGTCATTATCGGCGGGGAGATCGAGAGTGGTGACCTCGCTCCTGGAATCGATAATCTTGATCGGGCCGCCCTCGTTTTCTGAGACATAGACATTTCCTCGCCTGTCCACCGCCAGCCCGACGGGAGCCTTCAGCCCATCTTTCGGCCCATATTGAAACTTCGCAACGCCTTGCAGGCTGAACGCGTCCACAGCCCCGGCCTTCTGATCCGCCACGTAGATGACCCCGGCACGCTCATCCAATGCAAGCGCGGAAGGCTCACCGAACCAGCTGCCGGCGTCATAACCCTTCACCGTAAAGTAATGAGTAAATTCCGTTTGCGTCCCATCACCCAACGCCGCCGCAAAGGCCCCCGCGCCCATCAGCAGCAACAGCGCGGCAACCACGCTCACGCTCAACACCCCGGTGTTTCGGGATTTGAGTGGAGCGAATGCGAAACGGAAATCTCGAAACACTCCGCGCATATATGCGAATGAAACCATTTCGCTGACCGATCTCACCTTTCCTCAATTGCAAAGGCCTGGAGCCGCTGCCCGCTCTTCTCGACGACGAACAGCCTCCCCTTGATCCTATCCACACATACGTCAGCCGGTGAGAAAAAATCTCCCGGCCCCGAGCCGAATCCGCCGAAGATCTCCAGGAATTGCCCCTTAGGGCTAAAGACCTTCAGCGTCTGGTTGACCATGTCGGTGACCCAAACCCTTCCTTTACCATCAACATCAATTCCGGATGGCCGCGCGAATCCGGTCTTACCGGCTTCGTGGCTGCCGAACGCGCGAACTTGCTTCCCCTGCTCGTCGAAAATGTGGACTGTCGTGCCTTTAGTCGATAAGGCATAGATCGTCCCGTTGGCGTCTACCGCGACATCACAACACGGCCCCATACCGCCATGTTCAGGGCCGGTGATCTCTCTTTTCAACTTCCCAGTGGGATCGAACACGACGATCTTCCCCGCGCTCCTGACCGCCACGTACAGGTTTTCCGCTCCGTCGACCGCCATCTTGCCCGGCATGCAGCCTTCGGGCATGGGGAGAAATCCCATCGGCTCGCCTCTATAATCATACATATACACGCGGCCCACGGTCGCATCGGAGACAAACACGGTCCCTTTGTCATTCACGGCCACCCCCGCCGGCTCCGAGTTCCCGAGTTGCCCCTTCTGTCGGTGATAGAAGTACCCCAGCGGATTGCCTCCCGCGTCAAAAGTGATCAGCTTGCTTGCCGCGGAGTCGCATAAGTAGAGTTCTTGGCGCTTTGTATCCAGGAAAATCGCGATTGGGGTCAAAAAGCGCGAATTGCCGCTGTACCTGTCGACAGTGTAGAGATGCCTCAAGGTCGGCTGCTGAGTCCGTCCCATGGTGGGAAGACTTAATACAACTATCGTCAGAAGGCAGGCCAAAGCCAACCTTCCGATGGAATACACGGGGTGAAGCTTGCTCATCGCCCAATCCACAAATCCGCGCGGTGGCCGTACGTCAGGGCCGCTCGCGACTTAGAGAAACAATGCACAAACTCAGTGCCGCAAAAGGGGCGTTCACAAGTGAGAACGCCCCAGCCTCATGTGGAGTATACCACACACTTTGTGAAGAAGCAAACACTTGAAGGGAATTGCAGGAGCATCGTTTGTAGGTATCCACTGTTGGGGCAGGGGCAATGCTCCATGAAGTATCCATGTAATAACTCATTTTAGACACAGGTACTTTTGTATGTGGTGTCGAAGTGGGTTATGTGGAAACAAATGTCCAACCTGGCGATTGGGTTCTGCTGACCGAGAACCCCAAGGCCGTGCTCTCCGCGCTCAA
>JAMCYN010000119.1 GCA_023474015.1 Armatimonadota bacterium | reverse complement strand
CCCTGGCTCACCTCTAAACTGAGATTGTCGACAGCGGCAACGCTGTCACCCAGGCGACCTCCGTAGACCTTCGTGAGTCCCTGGACTACAATGGCACTTGCCACGCTCATACCCCCATAACCCCGATTTGCCTTACTGAACGACTCGACATCCTGCTCACAAAAACGGGCAGCACTGCTTCCGCTGCCCGGCACATCAATCTAATCACAATGCAGGCCGGATGTCAAGGGAATCGGACGCTGTCCAGTTCAGCCATGCAGTATACGGCCTGATGAGGCGTCAAGTTCCAATTCGGGGTAGGATGTCGGGGGAATGGGCGCGTTTCTCAAATGAGATGCCCATATAGACGTGCCATTAAGCACTAAACCGGGGCGGCAGGCAAACAATCTCTAAAGCCTGCGCTTTGGTACGAGATAACGCGCCCAGTGAATTCTATCATCATCCCTCTGGGATTTGTCAAGATGTTTTGCGGTGTAAATTTGGAGTGCGGCGGGCTCGACGCCGCTTTGTCTACCGGCGACGTACTTTCTCTCCGCTGCCAGGCAAAGGCTGTAATCGAAAGACAAAGCGGTCTCAAGCGCCCGCACTCCAAATTTACGCCGCACTGAAGCCAGAAATGACCAGCTAATAGAACAGGATTTCCTGCGCATCGCGCCAGTAATCCGCAACACCTTCCTCCCACGACGCGGCGATGTCCCAGGGTGATTGCCCAGCCTCGATCCGATGCCTGAGCTTGTCCGTGCCCGCAAGGAGGTCGAAGTGGCGGCGGCCGTCCTCGCCGGGAGAGGAGAACTCGAACTTGTCTCCGCACACTTGCCGCACGGCGCTAATGATTGCCGCGCCCGTCACCACTGGCCGATAGGACTTCAGTTCCTTTGTGCCGATACTCAACCCATGGCATAAAGTACGTCCCTGCTGCGGTATGGATTGCGTGTATGATACTGGAATTGCGATCAATCCCGGTAGATCATAACTTGCGATAAGCTTGTGTATGGCTGATCTTTCCGCGATACTGATCCACTGAGCGCCGATCATTTTGAATGGGAGCATAGTCCCTCTGCCCACCGACACATTAGTCCCTTCAAACAGACAAGTTCCAGGATAGTAGAGTGCGGTCCCCGGCTTTATCATGTTAGGAGACGGCTTCACCCATTTGAGGTTGGTTTCGCCCCAGAACATCTTCCTCGACCAGCCCTGCATGGCGATCACTCGAAGTTCACATTTCACGCCGAATCTCTCGACCATAAGCTGCGCAAACTCCCCCATCGTCAGAGCATGCCTAATCGGGATGGGGAACATTCCGATGAACGAGGCGAACTCCGGCTCTAGAATCGGTCCCTCGGGGTTTGTGCCCGAAATGGGATTTGGGCGATCCAGCACCCATACCGGACTCCCGCGCTCGCCGCACGCGGTCATCACATTCGCCAGCGTCGATTCATAGGTGTAGAACCGCGCACCGACGCCCTGCAGGTCCACTATCATCAAATCAATGCCTAGAAGGCTCTCAGGAGCGGGTTTCTTGTTCGCTCCATAGAGGCTGTAGACCGGCGCACCCAGCCGCTCGTCCTGCGAGTCGGCGACGAGAGTCCCCGCGCCAGCGCATCCGTTAACTCCGTGCTCGGGCCCGAACAGCGCCGCGATCTTTACGCCCGCCGCTTGCAGCGCCGTGGTGATGTGCGTCAGATCGCCGGTCACCGACGCGGGATTCGCTACGATGCCTGTTTTTGAGCCTTTGAGTTCGTCGATGTGCTCCGACAAGAGCACGTCGAGGCCCGTCTTTACCACCATTGTGCTCACACGAACTTGTTCGTCATTTCTATTGACCATGCATCCGCCGACGTGATATAATTATTGCGTTCTTGGGGCTGTGGCTCAGTTGGGAGAGCGCATCTTTCGCACGGATGAGGTCGGGGGTTCGAATCCCCCCAGCTCCACCACTAAAGCAAAAAGGGCTTGCGTGAAGTATTTCCGCAAGCCGTTTTTGTTTTCCTCCCTGTACCTACCCTAATGTTTTGTGTCTAAGCGGTTCGGGAATAGTAAAATTGAGAGGTACCATACCTTCCCTGGTTTACGACCATGGTTCTCGCTAACGGCCCGACCGGTTAAGCCGGATAGGCAAGAGATGTGAGTAAAACCTAAGATCATAAACCAGGGCTATTCTATGTACGGTGTATACCTTTCGCACTTCCAGCGCGTTAATAATTGATGGCCTATGGAGATGGCTTGGCCGGCGTCGCACTTGGGCGAGTGCGTATGACCCCCAGGACCTGACTTTACGTTCGGGCACGGCTTGACACCGGTGTACTAATTTAGATATACTTGAGCCGGTGACAAGATAGCGTTGATTCGATATTGCCCGTGAGCGCAGGTCGGCGATTGTCGGTAAGCCAGTGAGGGCGAATGATTCCGACTGGAGGTCTCTTCAATTTGGACAAGCTCGTTTTGACCGGTGGTGCGCGACTGCAGGGGACCGTCGTTTCCAGCGGAAGCAAAAATGGCACCCTTGCTATTATGGCCGGAGCGCTCTTGGGAAAAGGCGAAACGGTTTTGCGCAATGTTCCAGCGATCGGCGATGTCCGAACCATGATGGATATGCTGCGCGCGCTTGGAGTTAAGTGCGAAGAAGAATCCCATCACACTGTCCGCATTGATGCTACGGATATCGAGGACGCGGAGGCTCCCTATGAGCTTGTTAAGAGGATGCGAGCCTCTTTCTGCGTGCTTGGCCCCGTACTTGCTAGAAAGGGTTACGCCAAGGTCGCGATGCCGGGAGGCTGCGATATTGGCGCTAGGCCCATTGATTTCCACGTCAAAGGCATTCAGGCGCTCGGAGCGTTTGTAAACATGGACCATGGGTTCGTGGAAGCCGAGTGCGAGACCCTCAAGGGGGCACTGGTTTACCTCAACTTCCCGAGCGCGGGCGCCACTCAGCACATTATGACCACCGCTTGCCTAGCCGAAGGCATAACCACCATCCACAACGCCGCCACCGAGCCGGAGATCGTTCAGCTCGCGAGCTTCCTCACCGCGATGGGCGCCAAGATAGAGGGCGCGGGGACCACGACGGTCCGCATCGAAGGCGTGAGTGAGCTTCATGCGGCGGACTACGAGATGCCTTCGGACCGAATGGAAGCCGGTACGTTCGCTGTAGCAGCGGCCATGACGATGGGTGATGTTCGGATCGAAAGAGTGAACCCCGAGGACGTAGAGTCTTTTGTGCTGAAGCTCCGCGAAGTCGGCGCGATCGTGGACTTCGCGGGCGACACAATGAGAGTGCGGTCGAATGCGAGGCCGATGGCGACGGACATCATGACGATGCCGCATCCGGGCTTCCCCACCGATCTTCAACAGCCGTTCGCCGCGATGCTCGCTATCGCCGAAGGAACCTCAGTGGTTACCGAGAACGTATATGAACGCAGATTTCGATATGTTAACGAACTCGTGAGGATGGGCGCCGATATCAAGCAGGACGGCAGGACGGCCGTCATCAATGGTGTGCCGAAACTCACGGGCGCTCAGACGGTGGCGTCTGATCTTCGCGCGGGGGCGGCGTTGGTGTGCGCGGCGCTTGTGGCCGATGGCGTGAGCGAAATCAGCGACATTGAGCATATTGGGCGCGGCTACGAGAATATGGTCGAGAAATTGAAGGGTATCGGCGCCCAGGTGTGCGCGGTGCCTGACGAACAGGAGCAAGAAACTGTCTGTGTTTAACCTCGTGCCTGAACTTGGCATCGATCTGGGAACCGCGAATATCCTGGTATATTTGAAAGGCAAGGGGATTGTCCTCCGCGAGCCTTCGGTTGTAGCTGTCAACGTCAACAACGGCTCGCTGTTGGCGGTCGGCGAAGAAGCGCGTCTGATGCTGGGACGAACTCCCGAGAATATAGTCGCCATCCGCCCTATGTGCGACGGCGTCATTGCGGACTACTCCACGACACAGAAGATGCTCGAATACCTCATTGCAAAGGTCTGCGGCAAGAAACGCTTGCTCAAGCCCACGGTGATAGTCGCGGTGCCTTCGCAGATTACTCCCGTTGAGAAGCGCGCCGTCGTGCAGGCGGCCAGGAGCGCCGGAGCAAAGCAGGCCTATACAATCGAAGAACCGCTGGCGGCGGCGATTGGGGCCGGTCTTCCAATTTCCAGCGCAGGTGGAAACATGGTAGTGGACATCGGCGGCGGGACCACTGACATTGCGGTTATATCTCTCAACGGCCGGGTTATCTCCAGGTCGGTCCGCATTGGCGGCAACAAGATAGACGAAGTTATCCAGCGGCACATCAAGACCAAATACAGCCTGATGATCGGTGACCGCACCGCTGAGGAGATCAAAATAAAGATCGGCAGCGCGTATCCGCTTGAGACCGAACTTGCCCTTGAGGTGCGCGGACGGGACCTGGTGGCGGGCTTGCCAAAGACGATTGAAGTCACGTCCGACGAGGTTCGCGAGGCCTTGTCGGAACCTATAGCGGCGATAGTCGACCGCGTGAAGAGCGTACTCGAGCATACGCCGCCCGAGCTTAGTTCGGACATCATCGAGCGCGGAATGATGATCACCGGCGGAATAGCGCTCCTGAGAGGTCTGGACAAGCTCTTCGCGGCGCAGACGGGGATTCCGGTCCATGTGGCCGAGGACCCGCTGTCGTGCGTTGCTCTGGGCTGCGGCCGCGCGCTGGATCGCATTGATGAGATACGGGATCATTTTATCGAGACGGGTTTCGAGTAGAAAAGCATTTGAGTCAGAAAGTCCGAAAGTCGGAGAGCGGTAAGCACTTGGGCGCTGTAGAAGCCTGGCTTTCCAGCTTTCCGATTTTTTGCTTTTGGAGGTATTATGGGAAAGGCATTTGTATTGCTCGCGCTTCTTCTTGCCGGCTCATCGTCGGCAATCTCCAGCGGGTTTAAGGACGTTCCCAAGGACCACTGGGCGGCGGACTCGGTGCGGGTCGTGTCCGAGGCCGGTATTATGAAGGGCTATCCGGACGGCACATTCCGGGGCGACAAGCCTGTCACTCGGTACGAGCTGGCGGTTGCGTTGCAGGCAATGGTCGAATATATCCAAGCCAGCCAAAAGCCGCTGGTAACGAGTTCCAAGAACGTCGAGTTATCTCCTAGGGCACATTGGGCGAGGAGGTCAATGGACTACCTCAAGACCGAGGGTTTCCTGCCGAAGAACTCCCCTATCCTCACCTCCGGCGATAAGACCGTCACGCCGACCGAACTCGCTGATGCGTTCACGAGTGTTTCCGCCAGACTAATAGAGTTGAGTGTTTCGCCGCCTGGTCCCGAGGATTAGCCCCAGGAACATGTATGCGGCAGGATATAGCGGGCGGGCTGTCGAAGTTTATTTGCGGAGGATTGGAATATGAAGCGTTCCGAGATCATCGCGGCTCAAAAAAGAGCTTTGGAGATGTTACAACAAGCTGGTATCGCCCTTACTCAGGACGAGGCGCGGAACCTCGAGGTGGCGGATTTCGGCCTTGGTAGACTTGAAAGCGAGGGGCTGGAGATTGTAACCTACGAGAATAATACCCGCTACTGTGCAAAGGAATTGATGTTGTTCCCTCGTCAGACCTGCCCCGAGCATAGGCATCCGCCCGTGAATGGACGCCCTGGCAAGCAGGAGACGTTCCGATGTCGAAAGGGGGAGGTCTATCTATACGTTCCCGGCGAACCTCCCGCACAGCTCAAAGGTGCGGCCCCTTGTGAGTACTACACTGTCTTTCACGAGATCGTTCTGAAGCCCGGAGAGCAGTATACGCTTCCGCCGGAGACGCTGCACTGGTTCCAGGCGGGAGATGAGGGCGCCATCGTGTCGGAGTTCTCTTCGCCAAGCGTGGATGAGGCCGATATATTCACCGATCCCAACATAA
This sequence comes from Armatimonadota bacterium, assembly GCA_023474015.1. The sequence continues at coordinate 7,784 of JAMCYN010000119.1, read as the reverse complement.
AGCGCATCCCAATCATCGAAGATTAGTCTTGCATCAATCCGCCACCTGAAGAGCTTGATCGAGCCGGGATATCCGTTCGTCGGTGAGCCAGTTCCCATCGCCGTCAGTGAGGTAAAACACATCGCGGACCTCGTGACCCCAGGTGGCGACGCGGGCGCTGTGGATATTGAGGCCCTGCTGGGAGATTCTACGGGTGAGGTAATGAAGGATGCCCGGCGCATCGATGGCGCGTATCTCGACGACCGTCTCGTGGTCCGAGAGGTTCTCCAGCACTCTCAGCGTCCGGCTTCCGGCGCCGTCGAACTTCTTTCTGCCCCATTGGCGCAGCAATTCGTCCACACTCTGCCTGCCACTCAGCACATTCGCCAGCCCGGCCTCAAGCTGCCATTTCTTCATCTCGGCCAACTGACGGCCCTCGTAATCGATATAAAGTATGTCGATGGCGATGTCGTCCGTCGGCGAGTGGCGGGTAAATATCTGGGCCGCGTGTATGTCGATGCTCATTGCGTGCAGCGCGCCGGCCATCTCGCTGAGCAGGCCCGTTTTGTCCATCGCCACCACGGTCAGCAGGGTGAACTGCCCCGCCCTGTCGTCCTTGATCTCAACGGCGGGAGATCCCGCGCGCGCTGTGCGAACATAGCCGATGTGCGCCGACAACTCCTCGGGAGGCGTGTTAAGCAGGTAGCTCGCCGGCATCGACGCGCAGTGCTCGTCGACCTCGTCCGGCGGCAGGTTCGCAAGGCACAGCTCGCGGCGCACGCGGCTTCTGTGACGGTCAAGATCGGGACCGGGGGCATCAGGTGACTTGATCGCCGCCAGAGCGCGTTCGTGTAACTCCAGCAGGAACCGAATCTGCACCCGGCTCCAATTCGATGATCCCACCGCGCGGTAGTCGGCGACAGTTAATAGGAACAGCATGTCGAGAAGCTGAGGGTCCTTGACGACCGATACGAACTCACGTATAGTCTTGCGCTGGTGCAGGTCGCGCAGGCGGGCTGTTTCACTCATTCGCAGGTGATGCCGCACCAAAAACTCGACCCTGTCGCACTCCTCCTCCGACATCCCCAATTGCGCGGCGAACTTCGCGGCGACAACCGCGCCGTGGCGGCTGTGGTCTTTTTTTGAATCAAGCTTGCCGATATCGTGCAGCATAGTGGCCAGAAACAGGACCTCAAGGTTCTGAACTCGCGAGAAGATGTCGATGAACTGGTCGTTGTGCTCGGCGAAAAGCGCGTCGAGCTGCTCCACCGCTCGGAGGCTGTGCTCACCGACCGTAAACTGGTGCGCGGCGTCTCCCGGCACAAGGAACATCAGCTCGCCGAACCGTGGGACTATCGCCTGCAGGACGCCCAGCTCGGCCATCGCGCGAAGGGCGGAGGGGGCGCCGGGGCCCGAAAGGACATCGACGAACGAGCGCGCCGCTTCGGGAGTGAGCTTATAATCCAATGCCGAAGATGCGATAAGGTCATCGGCCTCGCGGTGAATGTGAAGCCCGTAGCACTGGGTGTACTGGAACAATCGTATAAGCGCGGCGGGATCGCGAACCAACAGGCCCTTGTCCAGGATATGCAGCCTGCCCGACCGTGCTATGACTCCCGGCTCGATCTCCAGGTCGCGCCCAAGGCAAGCCTCGGAAATCTTGTGATAGATGCGCCACAGCTCCCGCGAGTGCCTGTAGTAGCTGGAGATGAACTCGCGCGTCGCCGGTTCCACATCGGATCCGAAGCCCATCCTGACGGCGAGTTGGTCGTGCCGCTCGACGCTCAGCACCTCAAGTCCGCGCCCCGCCAACAGATGCAGCGCATTGCGAGTCCGGGCGATGAACTCGGTTGCGGACTCGACAGCGCTGATATCCGAATCCAACACCACGCCCTTGGCGCGCAGGCCATTCCAAACATCGTCGCCACTTAGCCCGTATGCTATCTGTGCAATCCACCTGGCCGCGTGAAGATCGCGGAGCCCTCCCCTGCCCTCTTTTATATTGGGCTCGACCGCGTACGGCGAACTGAGAGCTAGTCCCGGATGACTCCGGGCATCGATGTGGCCAATCACGAACGCGGCCGGGGCAATCGCATCTCGAAGCGCGGCATGGAAAGCGCTGAACAGCGCCGAACTGCCCGCGATCCACCTTGCGTCCAGCAGAGCGGTCTGGGTATCGAGAGGGAGGTTTTCAACGTCGTCCACCCTCCGGTAAGAGTAGCCGACTTTCAGAGTCGCTGCTTCGAGCACGTCCATGAGGATGCGGAACGCCTTCTTGACAACGAGGTCCACCTCGTGATCCGCCTCGCCGCCGACAATGAATGTGACATCCACGTCGGAAAATGGAGACATCTCACGTCGGCCGTATCCACCGACCGCGACTATCGCCAAGTCACGAAGGGCCTTGCGAACCGCAGCGGGACTGTCCACTTCCGCCTCGGTCGCGGCAACCTGGAAGATACGCCGGATAAGCACGTCAGTAAGGTCACTGTACGCCCTCATCATCCCGACGCCTCCGAGGCTGGCCGCCGTGGCAGCAAGCTCTTCCCTGCGGGCAAGAAGAACGCGGCACAAATCGGCGCTCTCGGTCACATTGTCCAGGCCGCACCCAGAGTCCGGCCCCGTGGCTGTCGCATCGAACCTTTTCAGATTGCTATCTCCCCGCGCTCCCCCGTTCTGATGCGAACAACGTCGTCCACCTTGCTGAGGAATATCTTTCCATCGCCGATCTCACCGGTAAACGCGGCGTTCTTGATCGTTTCGACCACCTTATCGACCACGGAATCAGCTACAACGGTCTCGATCTTGGTCTTGTCGAGAAGGTTGACCACGTATTCCTGGCCCCTGTAGTACTGGGTCCTGCCGCGCTGCTTTCCCGCGCCCATAACGCTGATAACGGTGATCCCCTTGACGCCGATCTCGTCGAGCGCGTCCTTTACATCGTCCAGCTTCCCCGGACGGATAATTGCTTCAACTTTGACCATTTCTGTCCTCCCACGGTTCCCTCAAGGTAAGATACCTGGAGGGATACATCTGCTTCCCGCTTTCCGCTCTCCGCTCTCCACTTTCCGACTATAGAGTATATCCGACTTCGCCGTGCTGGCTCAAATCAAGGCCGGTTTCCTCATCATCTTTTTCGACTCGCAGAGGCGTAATTACTCCTGTCACTTTCAACAAAATGAATGTCAGCACAAATGAGTAAACTCCAACCACGAGCACGCCCACGAATTGCTTGAAAAGCAGGGAACCCCCGCCGTGTAGAAGTCCGTTTGGAATTGCCGCGTTGATCGCGGTGCTCGCGAACAGTCCGGTGGCGAGAACGCCCCAAATTCCGCCGACTCCGTGCACACCGAAGACATCCAGGGAATCGTCATATCCGAGCTTGCCCTTCATAAGGATAGCCATGTAGCAGACCACGCTGACAACCAGCCCTATCGCCATCGCAGCCATCGGACCGATATAGCCCGATGCGGGAGTGACGGCGGCAAGGCCCGCGATTGCGCCCGACGCCGCACCTAAAGCGGTCGGCTTGCCCCTATGCCACCATTCAAGGAACAGCCACGCACACGCGGCGGTCGCGCCGGCGGTATTGGTCGCCAGAAACGCGCTCGCCGCTATGCCGTTGGCCGCCAGGGCGCTGCCTGCGTTGAAACCAAACCATCCGAACCAAAGCAGCCCCGTTCCGACGAGGGTCATCGTAAGGTTGTGCGGAGTAAATTCATCATGCCCGTATCCCTTGCGCCTGCCCAGCACCAAGGCACAGCACAGCGCGGCGATACCCGACGATATGTGCACCACAATTCCGCCCGCGAAGTCGAAGACTCCGAACTCCTTCAGCCAGCCGCCCGGCGCCCAGACCCAGTGCGCAATGGGACAGTAAACCAACGTCGCCCACAGGATGCTGAAAATGACGAACGCCTTGAACCGCATTCTCTCGGCGAACGCGCCGGTGATGAGGGCGGGGGTGATGATTGCAAACATCGCCTGGTACATCGCAAAGGCCGTGTGCGGTATGGTAGGGGCATAATCCGCGTTCGGCGCCATGCCGACATTCATGAATCCCACCCAGTCTAGCGAGCCGATGATTCCCCAGTGGTCCCAGCCGAAAGCGAGGCTGTAGCCGTACAGCACCCATAAAACGGCCACCAACCCCACCATTATGAAGCTCTGTAATATGGTCGCCAGCGCGTTCTTGCGCCGCACCATACCGGCGTAAAACAGGCCCAGACCCGGGGTCATAAGCATGACCAGGGCGCTGGATGCCAAAACCCAGGCCGTATCTCCCGCGCTGATCTTGCTTGCGGAGTCGGCAAATGATGCCTTAGCCGCAACTAAGAGGCACAACAAAACTCCGCCGAGTGCTGCCCCCGCTCTTCTTGAAAACCCGTTAAGTCGTATCACCCCAGAACCCCCTCCTCAAACTTCGTGCATGAGCACTTATATGAGTCTAGGGAGAATTTGTTTCCAGGTTGTTGCCGGGTTGTTGCGGGCTGGTTGCCGACTTGTTAAGCGATAGTTGCGCAGCACGCTCGGAGCAGCGTTTCCAAACGTAGTCACCAATTCTGTCATTCTGAGCCGAAGGCGAAGAATCTGCTTTTGACGTTTCGTATCACTCGATACCTTCAGTTCAAAGCAGATCCTTCGCTACGCTCAGGATGACATGTTACGACAGGATGCCGGAATCTACACCGCGATCTCGCCGCGCTCGCCGGTGCGGATGCGAACGACTTCATCGACCTTACTGATGAATATCTTGCCGTCGCCGATCTCGCCGGTAAAGGCGGCCTTTTTGATGGCCTCGATTGTCGCCTCGGCTTCGTCGTCGGCGACCACGGTCTCGATTTTCGTCTTGTCGAGCAGGTTCACCACATATTCCTGGCCCCTGTAGTACTGCGTTCTGCCGCGCTGCTTACCGGCGCCCATCACGTTGAGTACTGTGATGCCTTTCACACCGATCTCATCCAGCGCTTCTTTAACATCGTCCAGCTTGCCCGGACGTATAATCGCTTCAATTCTGGTCATTTTTGTCCTCCGATGGTGCCCTCCAGGTAAGATACCTGGAGGGATAAGAATGGCACCCGTTGTATCGGGAAACCCTTTTCCCGATACTGCCGCTTCACACAGGGGTTTCGGGATAGGGGTATCCCGAAACAACCTCTTTCCGTAAAGTTGACACGCACACCTGTCAACTGTCAACTACAAACTATATCCCACTTCGCCGTGCTGCGTAAGGTCGAGTCCGGTCTCTTCCTCTTCCTTGTCGACTCTCAGCGGAGTGAAGAGACTGATGACCTTCAGGAGAATGAACGTCACGATGAACGAATACGCCGCAACGGAGACTATGGCTATCAACTGCTTGCCGAGCAGCGCGGGGTTGCCGTGGAACAGGCCGTCCGCGCCCGCTGAGTTGATGACCTTGGAAGCGAACAGACCCGTAGCGATTGCTCCCCAGGTCCCGCCGACGCCGTGGACTCCGAAAACGTCCAGTGAGTCGTCATAGCCGAGCCTGCCTTTGAGCATAATCGCGCCATAACATATGAAGCTAACGAGGCCGCCGATGGCAATAGCCGCCATTGGGCCTACATACCCCGAAGCAGGCGTGATAGCGACCAATCCGGCGACCGCGCCCGACGCCGCGCCTAAAGCGGTCGGCTTGCCTCTATGGAACCATTCGATAAGAAGCCACGACACCATCGCGGCGGCGGCGGCTGTGTTTGTGACCACGAAGGCGTTCGTGGCAAGGCCATTGGACGCCAGGGCGCTGCCTCCGTTGAAACCGAACCAGCCGAACCAAAGCAGGCCGGTGCCGACGAGGGTCATCGTAAGATTATGCGGGGTGAACTCTTCCCTGCCGTAACCCTTGCGACGGCCGAGGACTATCGCGCAGCACAACGCCGCCACGCCCGAGCAGATGTGAACGACCGTTCCGCCTGCGAAGTCAATTGCGCCGAGCTTGCCAAGCCATCCGTCTAACCCCCACACCCAGTGCGCGACCGGGCAATAAACGATCGTCGACCAGAGGATCATGAAGATGAAGAACGCCTTGAACTTCATTCTCTCCGCAAACGCGCCGGTGATCAGGGCGGGGGTGATGATGGCGAACATCGCCTGGAAGATCATGTGAGCTTCCTGGGGGATCGTGGCGCCGTAGAGCGAGTTATACGGAGCCGGAGCGGGGTTCGCGCCTACGCCCTTAAGTCCGACCCACTGCAACGAGCCGATCAGACCGCCGTGATCGTGGCCGAAGGCGAGACTATAGCCGTAGACAACCCACAGCACTCCGACAACGCCGCACATTATGAAACTCTGCAGGATGGTCCCCAAGACATTCTTCCTGCGAACCATGCCCGCATAGAACAGACCCAGGCCGGGGGTCATAACAAGTACAAGCGCGCTGCTGGCCAGCACCCAGGCAGTATCACCCATGTCGATCTTTGCCGCGCCTTGCGCCAGCGCCGCGCCAGAGCTGAGAAGCAAACAGGCCAGCATTGCTCCCGCCGCCATCCCCAATGTTCTGAATCTTATCAAGAACCTTTTCACGCTGCAACCCTCCCGAATCGAAGTCAGAGGTCAAGAACAGTGTGTAACCTCTGCTTACAGTTTACGCAATGCTTGTTTCCTGGAGATTTCCGAGTAGTTACGCTTTGTTTGCCGGAGTGTTACACGAGAGGGCATACAGTATAGAGCATAGAAGGGAAGGGACTCAAGCAGCCCACTCTCTCCTATGCCCTACGTCCTATTATACTATCGAACGGCGGTCTCGCCGACCTCGCGGGTGCGGATGCGCATCGCGTTATCGACCTTGTAGACGAATATCTTGCCGTCGCCTATCTCGCCCGTGGCCGCCGCGTCAGCAACGGCGTTGAGCACGGCATCGACCATATCGTCCATAACCACCGTCTCGACCTTGATCTTGTCGAGCAGATTGACCACATATTCTTGGCCGCGATAGTGCTGGGTGCGGCCTCTCTGCTTTCCACTTCCCATCACATGGGAAACCGTGACTCCCATCAAGCCGAGGTCGTCGAGAGCGGCCTTGACATCATCGAGCTTATTGGGTCTGATTATTGCCTCTATTTTAGTCATCATAGTCCTCCAATCTTATCTGACCTCGAACTCAGGATAAGCAAGTATGCCGGTCTCGGGCATATCGAGTCCGCCGAGTTCCTCCTCCTTGCTTGATCGCATACGTATCACTTTGTCCATCAGCTTGAAGTATACGAAGCTGGCGCCAAACGCCCAAACAATCAGCGTGAGAATGCCGATTAGCTGAGCGGCTAGCTGGCTGAAGCCGCCGCCATGAAAAAGTCCTGATACTTTGTTGAACGTGCCGTCGGCGAACAAACCAACGCTGAGAACTCCGAACAAGCCGCAGGCCCCGTGAACCGATATCGCGCCGACCGGATCGTCAACATGTATTTTGTCGATAAACGCGACACTCGCGCAAACCAGTATACCTGCGATGCCGCCGATTATGCACGCGTCGGTCGGGTTTACGAACGCGCACGGGGCCGTGATGGCGACTAGTCCCGCCAGCATGCCGTTTGCTCCCATCGTGGGATCGGGCTTGCCGCACTTGATCAGCATATATATGATCGCCGTGGCCATTCCGAACGCAGAAGCAAGCATAGTATTCGTGGCAACCATTGCGAACCTGAAATTGTTGCCGCCCGATGCGCCGAGCGTGCTGCCGGGGTTGAAACCAAACCAACCGAACGCCAGAATCAGCGTGCCGAGTATCGCCATCGGAATGTGGTGGCCGGGAATGGCATTAGCGCTGCCGTCCCTATTGAACTTCCCGATTC